>JNKK01000004.1 GCA_000702845.1 Lachnospiraceae bacterium FE2018 | reverse complement strand
TAATCCTCTGGAATGCATTCTGAAGTTGCAGAGAGGACAGAAGTGTACAGCAGGTGGTGTCTGAAGTGTAAGAATCTTTTGGCGACCATTGATCTGAATATCAGTTATTTCAATATCGAGGTCTACCAGGTCTAAAATATCTGTGATGCTATTCATATAGCTCCTTTCTGTTGAATTTCATTGCAGAACAATCATAAGAAAAGAGCAGAACAAGGGCAAGGAAAGCGAAAGAATTCCTTGCCCTTGAGATTTATGTTCCCCCTACTAACAGACCCTACTAATGAACCCCACTAACAAACCCTACTAAAGGCAGACCCTACTAAACTTTGAATACCCCAGCCCCTAAGCGGGGCTGTTCTTTTGTTCGCAGATACTTTGTCCGGATCTGCAGATTTTGAAGAAGTATCATTTGATTTTAACTTTAATGGTGCTGCAGATACCGTTCTGCGCATATACATAGATGACGGCAGTTCCCTTATTCTTCGCCTTGATTTTCCCTTTTTTAGAGACTTCTGCCACGCCGGGATCGGAGGACTCATAAGAAACCGCTCTGTGTTTTTTACATTTCAGGCCGCTGCCTGCGTTTAACTGTTTTCCTTTGATGGTAAAGCTTTTGCCTTTCTTAAGAGTGACTTTTTTCTTGTTAAGTCTGATCTTTTTCGGATTTGTGATTTTTCCGCCTTTTGTTGCCGCATGAATTGTTTTGGATATGGATACGACCTGATCGTACCCGCCTGCCTTCTTAACTGCAAATATACGGATCTTGTAGTAAGTTCCTTTTTTCAGCTTACTGTTTCCGATGGTTCCGATCGCGGCAGATGTTTTTGTGGTTTCAGCAAGTTTCACCATCTTGTTCTTCCTGCCGCATGCATTTCCGTAAATCAGATATCTGCAGCCCGGAACGGCTTTCCAGGAAACTTTGATCTGCTTTGCAGATACTTTTGATGCTTTCGCCTGAAGAACACCAAATACGGAATCGCTGCCGTCCTTGTCACTGTTTGTGTCATTCAGAAGCTGTTTTTCCATATTTTTCAGAGACAGCGGATCTGACGCTTCTTTCCTTGCAATTGCCTGTGCAGTACCGGTGCCCGGATTGCCGTTAGAATTACCGGAACTGCCGGGTGTACTTCCTGAATCCGGCTGTTCTTCCTGTCCTGTACCGGATGGATCATCCGGATCCGGCTGATTCGCATTTATGATGTCATTGTACGCCTGCTGCGCGGCAGCAAGGGCAGTTTCGGCTTCTGTCTTTTTCTGTACGGCGGTCTCTTTTTCACCGGTGCGGGTTTCAAGAAGCTGCTGTGCATTCTGGTAATTGGTTTCGGCTGTTGTTTTTTCGCTGAGCGCAGTCGCGAGCGCGGTTTCAGCCGCGTCTTTTGCCGCCTGTGCGTCAGACAGGGCAGCAGAGGCCAGATTATCTGCCGCTTCCGCGGCATCAAACGCCTGTTTACGTTCATTTACAACAACCGGTGCATTTTCAATGGCCTGATTCAGTGCGTTTTGCTTCTCCACAACAACAGCCTGTGCATCTCTGGATGCCTGGTTCGCTGTGCGGAGAGCCTGTTCCGCCTGGTCACTTACCTGTCGGGCGGCATTCAGGGCTTCGCCTGCAACTCTGTTTGCCTCTGTTTTTTCGTTAAGATCCTCCTGGGCTGCACGCAAAGCTTCCTGTGCCTCGGTTAAGGCCTGCTGTGCAGATGTTACCGCGGCATTTTTTTCTGCCAATGTGCTGTTGGCAGTGTTGAGTGCTTCGGCAGCAGCATCCCGGGCTGCTTCCGCTGCAGGCACAGCTGCGGCAGCTTCTTCCAGCGCCTGTGTTTTTGCTTCCAGCTCTCCCGCGGCAGTTTCCAGTGCGGCTTCAGCTTCTGTCAGAGCATTCTGTGCCTGCAGATACGCGGCTTCTGCTTCGGCGACGCGTTGTGTTTTCTCATCGACATCTGCCTGCAGTTCCGTTTCTCTCGCAGATATACTTTCTTCATAGGCGGTTGCCAGTGCCTGATACGAACTTACCGGAATGCCATCCGTTCCATTTGCATAGGAGCTGTCGAATCCAAACATCTGACTGTAGCGTTCATATGCCCAGTAAATAGACTCTTCATCGTAAATAGATTCTTCATATTCACTCCAGTTCACATAGCCAAAGCCGGAGGTCAGACACGTTGTTCCGCCGTTCCGGTCCGTCAGTGTGAGATAGTGGCCTGTTTGAATTTTATCCAGCTTAAGGCTGAGTGCTTCGGCGCAGGCAGCAATCTGGTCGTCGGTCCAGTCGTCGGTATCTGTGCTTAAGCCCTGGGCGACACCCCAGTCATAGACTCGTTTTTCCTGCGTGTACCAGCCGCTGTACGGATCATATTGCATGAACGGAGGTGTGCCGCCGGAACTGCCCAATCCTCTTGACGCAAGATTTTCAAGCGCGAGAAAGGCAGAAGAATGTGCAATTCCGGAAAGCGTTCTCTGCCAGTTTGCATTGATTTCTCCCATGGCCATCATCACACTGGAGACCGTAAGAGCCGGAAGGGATTCCTGCGCCCGGTAACCGGTGTTTCCGCGTTCCAGAAGGTCCAGGGCGTATTTAAAATTCTCCCACGATGTGGCGTCTCCGTTGGCGCCGATGGAAGTGCTTCCGATGATTTCGTCATAGGTCTTGTTGCTGAAGTGAGAAGAAACAGATCCGTTGTTCATGATCTGCGCGGCCGCAGAGCGGTCTGCAGCAGTTACCTCATTGTGGATCAGTCTTGCTGCTGCCGCGGCACTGTCCCTTACAGTCTGACTCTGACTGTCCTGCTGCGCGAGCCAGCAGAAAAAATGATACGAATCCAGAAGGCCGGCCATTTCAGTCTGATAATAAGCGAGCGCAGCTTCAGCGTCATTTTTTTCCTGCGCTGCAGTATTTTTATTATCTGCGGCGGCAGTAAGTGCCTCCTGCGCCTGGTCCCGGGCAGATGTTTTGTCTGCGAGGTCAGCCTCGGCCTCCGTTTTCTCAGCCTGCGCTGCAGTGAGGGAATCTTGTGCGGCAGCCAGATCTGCTTCTGCTGCGTTCAGGGATTCCTGCGCAGCCGTTACAGCCGCCTGCGCATTGCTGCGTTCAGCAACTGCGGCGGAAAGGGCTCTGTTTTTTTGTGTGGCGTTTGTCCTTGCATTTCTAACAGCTTCCTGTGCATTAAAAAATGCTCTTAAAGCAGCTTCATGTGCGGCATTTGCTTCTTCATAAGCAGCCCTTGCCGCCTCGGCGGCGCTGTTTGCTTCCGCCTGAACGGCCTGAGCCTCGGCAGCTGCTGCCTGCGCGGCTTCCAGTTCTTCTTTTGCGGCAATCACTTCCGGCATTTCATCCGGGGTAAGATCTTTTACCGCGTCATAAGCTTCACGGGCAGACTGAAGATCTGCCGCCGTCTGTTCTCTGGCTGCAGCCGCCTGTTCCAGTGCAGAAGCTGCTTCCGCAGCAGAAGCAGCGGCAGTGTCATATGCTTCACTTTTTTCAGTGAGCTGTTCTGCCGCCTGTTCGGCAGCAGTTTTTGCAGCTTCAAACGCCGCTTCAGCTTCCGCCAGCTGATCTGCCGCGGCAAGGGCCGCCTGCTCAGCGGCCTCAAGCGCCGCCTTTGCTTCAGCTTCTTCTGCAGAACCGGAAGAACTCTGGTCCGGCGGTGCAACCGCAAAGACAGAATTCACCCCTCCTGCAGAAAGTAAAAGGATAAAACAAATTAACAAAGCCAGTATTTTTTTCATGCTGCTTCTCCTTATATGATACGTTTTCCTATGATACGTTTTTCTGAAGTGTAAAACAGATCTGTTTGTAATCGGTGCGCAATGGATTTGTTGAGAAATATTTTAACACAGGTACAAGGCGGGCAGGGCATTATTAACATGATTTAACAGGATTGCAAAAAGTTTTTTGTGTACATCCAGATTTCAGGCGGTAAATACTTGATGGATTCTCAATTCAGGAATATGATGAGAGAAAGAATCCTGGAAGAGGGGTGAAAAACGTATGAGAAAGCTTTACGCTGTGATTCTGATTATGATTCTGCTTATGATGACAGGCTGCGGGGACAGTGCAGATCAGACTTCTCCGACAGGGGGCAGCAGTTCTGCGGATGCGGGTGCCGTTTCTGCGGGGAATTCAGAAGACGGCGCACAGACTGGTGCAAAGATAGAAGAGCAGTCAGGATCGAAGCAGGAAACAGATGCCGGCGAAGTCATGGAGCAGAGAACGGATGCCGGCGTGGGTTCCGGAATTGCAGCAGATTCTGCGGCGAAAAGCGGACAGGACGGACCGGCAGAGATGTATGCCGCTTATCTGAAGACGCTGCAGGCTGAAAAGGATATGATTCTTGCGTACGACTGGCAGATGCGTTCTGTAAAGGATTACGGGCAGGAGTCGAACTGGATCCGCCAGCCGATTGCAGTTACGGATATTACCGGAGATGAACTGCCGGAACTGATTTATGTGGCCGGACAGCAGAATCCGGGCACCGGCGATAAAATTTATGTCACGCGTCTGCTGATCGATACCTGGCGGAACGGACGGCTGGAGAATCTCTACAGTGATACCTGGGACATTCAGGCCGGCGGTGGTTTTTATTATTGTCTTTTCCGGGAAAACACCGGGAAAACACTTTATGCATATGCCAGTTTTGGTGATGAAAACTGGACAGATGAGATTTCTTTCTTTAAAGAAGAGAACGGAAAACTGACGCGCAGCAGTCATCTGTGTCTGAAACAGGGGCCGGAGCCGGAAGATTACAACCGAACCTACAAAGATTACTATCTGGATGGAAGCAGTGTCTCTGAAGCAGAATATCAGAAAGAACTGGATGCGCTGCATGCCGGCCTGACGGAAATCGTGATGTTCAGCAGTGCGCCTGATGATGTGATGCGCGCAGCGTTCGACCGGGACGGCGCCTTGTCGATGTCCTATGCCGATGCGGAGCAGTACCTGCTTTCTCAGGGCGCAGCCGCAGCCGGCGGCAAAGCCAGTGATAACACAGACGGTTCTGCCGGCGGTACGGACGCGCAGGATCCTTCTGCAATATTCGCGGATCTTCCTTCGGAATTCTGGTTTTCCAGCGGAGCCGGCGGCTGGTCTACAGATATGAAGATGAATGCAGACGGAAGTTTTTACGGCAGTTTTCACGATTCAAACATGGGAGATATCGGTGCGGATTATCCGAACGGTACCGTCGAGGTCTGTAATTTCACCGGCCGTTTTACAGACGTGCAGAAAACAGGCACGTATGAATATTCCATGAAACTTGCCGACCTGACCTATGAAAACCCGGTAGATACTTCGTCAATTCAAGAAGGTGTGCGGTATCATTACACTGACGCGTACGGACTGGAAGGCGGCGGGACGTTCCTGCTTTATCTGCCGGGTGCCCCGACAGCCGGTATGCCGCAGGAGTTCCTGGACTGGCTTGCCATGCCGCGCGCATGGTCATCCATTCCGTCAGAACTGCCTTGTTACGGTCTGTATAACGTGAACACGCAGTGCGGTTTTTCGGGTGAGAAAGACACATCATCCGGAGTTTCGTCAGATTCCTCCGCGGCGGGATCCGCATCCGTTAACGACGGACAGATTCTCCCGGAAAGCAGTACACGACTCCTTACAGATGCCGATCTGGCCGGACTCTCCTCAGACCAGATCCAGCTTGCAATCAACGAGATTTATGCGCGGCACGGTTATAACTTTAAAAAAGACGAAATCAGACGCTGGTTTTTCCAGTATGACTGGTACAGCCCCGTGACAGACAACATGGATCAGATTACGGCATCATTTTCCAATATTGAGAAGAAAAACGTTGATTTTTTGCAGGGTCATAAATAGAAAGAAGTTGTGCAATGAAGTTTAACGCAAGAAAAGATATCAAAAGACTGATTGTTGTGATACTGGCAGCACTTCTGATGGCAGTCAACATCAAGACATTTGTGCGCGCGGGCGGCCTTTATCCGGGCGGCGCAACCGGTATTACCATTCTGGTTCAGCGCATATTTCTGATGTTTTTTGCAATCGAAGTGCCGTATTCGCTGATCAACATTCTTCTGAACGCGATCCCTGTTTACATCGGGTGGCGCTACATCGGAAAGAAGTTTACGCTTCTTTCTCTTGTGATGATTGTTTTGAGCGGCTTTTTCGTGGACTTGATTCCTTCCCTTTCCCTGACATACGATTATCTGCTGATCAGTGTGTTCGGCGGGATTCTGAACGGCGTTGCGATCAGTATGTGTCTTCTGGTCGATGCGACCTCTGGCGGAACGGACTTTCTGGCAATCTTTTTCTCTCAGAAAAGCGGAGCAGATTCTTTTAACCTGGTCCTGGGCATCAACGTTGTAATCCTGTTGACAGCCGGCCTGCTGTTCGGATGGGAAAAAGCCCTGTACTCCATTATTTTTCAGTTTGTTTCTACACAGATTCTGCATCTCCTGTACCGCAGTTATCAGCAGCAGACGCTGTTCATTGTTACGAATCAGCCGGAGGAGATCTGCCGGGCGATTGACGAGGCGTGCCATCACGGTGCGACGATCATACAGGGAGAGGGTTCCTACGGACATCAGGAACGCTTTGTGGTCTACTCTGTTATATCCGGCAGGGAAAGCAAGCAGGTGATTCAGGCCGTGAAGGAAGTCGATGAACATGCATTTGTTAATTCCATCCGTACGACAGAACTTCGCGGAAAATTCTATGTTCCGCAGAAGGACTGATCTGTTTTCCTTTGTGAGATAACTCCAATCATGTTAAAATGTTGATGGATTTGCAGATGGTTTTTCAGCCGGGGTGTTCAGTAACAGATTTCTGCTGCAGAATATCCCGGTTTTTCAGAGGTACATGATGGAAACAAAAAGAACACCTGATGAAACTGTTGCTTCAGCGGATTTTAAGCTTATTTCCGGCCTGTTTTTCCGGCTGCTGCCATATCAGATTCTTCTGATCGTGATCAATGCCGTTAATAATATTATTGACGGTCTGTTTGGCAGCAACATGATTGGCCAGGATGCGATGAGTGCGATCGGCCTTTTTGTGCCGATGACACATTTTCTTTATGCGATCAGCTTCATGCTGGTAAGCGGATCACAGCTGATGTATGGAAAATATCTGGTCAAAAAGCCGGAGAGAACACACAGTATATTTACGGTTGATCTTCTGACCGCCGCCGGTATCTCGGTGCTGACATCAGTCATCATCGCGCTTGCCGTCGCCACAGGCGCGACAGCAATCATGGTGAAAGATGCTGCAGAGTGCGCCGCGTTTAACCGGTACCTGCTCGGCCAGGCGGTCGGAATACCGGCGCTGGTGCTCGGACAGCAGCTGTTTGCATTTCTGTCTCTGGAGAATCAGAGCCGGCGTACAACGGCAGCAGGTATTCTGTGTTTTTCCATGAATATTGTGATGAATTATTTATTTGTCGTAATTATTCCGTGGGGAACATTCGGGCTCGGATTATCTACGTCGATCAGCGAATGGGCATTTTTCGGCGTACAGGCGGTTTATTATCTTTCAAGAAAAGCGAATCTGAAATTTTCACTGAAAGCATGCCGCCGGAACGATGCGCTGCTGATTATCCGCCGTGGATATGCCGGTGCACTTTCGCGGTTTGTTGAAATGTTCAGATGCATTCTCGTAAATGCGCTGATTATAAAATATGTGGGTTCAGGCGGACTTTCTTCCTTTGCCGCGTCCAATGCCTTCCTGAGCATTATCTGGGCGATTCCGTTCGGAATGATTGCGGTAGAGCGGATGCTTTACAGCATCAGCATCGGTGAAGAAGACAGGAGATCGGTGGTGGATACCATGCGGGTTGTGGTTCGTAAAGGAGTTCCGCTGATGTGCTGTGTTTCGGTACTTCTGATTCTCTTTGCCGTTCCTTTAACGCGGATGTTTTACCGGGATCCTTCCGATCCGGTTTATCATATGACGGTCATGGGTTTCCGGATGCTGCCATTGTGTATGCCGCTTTCTGTCATCAGTCTGAGTTTCGCGAGCTTCTCACAGTCTGCGCAGAAACACCTGATGTCAATTGTTCTGCCTGTTGTTGACGGGTTTGCGGGCGTGTCCTTAACCAGTCTGTTCCTGATTCCGCTGATGAAAATGAACGGTCTGTATCTGGCAAATATCCTGAACGGTTTTATCTGCCTGGTCGTGATTGTGGCATTTTCTTACTGGGAAAAGAAACGGTTTCCGCGCAACATGGATGATCTGCTGGCACTGCCGGATACATTCGGTGCCGCATCAGAGAATCGTCTGGATATCACAGTGCGCAATATGACGGAAGTAGAGGCGGTTTCGGAAGCTGTAATCAAGTTTTGCCGGCAGCACGGGATGGACAGACGGGAGACGTTTTTTTCAGGACTGGCACTGGAAGAAATGGCCGGAAATGTTGTATCACACGGCTTCCGGAAAGACAGAAAGAAGAATCACTCGGCGGATATCCGGGTGATCTGCCGGGATGACGGGATTCTTCTGCGAATCAGGGATGACTGTGTGCCGTTTAATCCTTCAGACAGACTGGGTGTTCTGGAACCGGAGGATAAAATGCGGAATGCAGGGATCCGTCTTGTCTATGCAATAGCAGATGACATTCAGTATCAGAATCTTCTCGGTCTGAATGTTCTGACCGTCCGGATCTCTTCAGCAGATGTCTGATTCTGATCCGGGCAAAGCGGAGCAGTGATTAACAGGTTTATACAAGGGGAATGTAATTATGAAAGAGCAGATGTTTGGATTTGGGTGCATGCGTCTTCCGATTCTGGAGAAGGGAAGACCTGAGACATTTGATTATGATAAAATCGAGTCCCTGTTTGACGCGTTCCTGGCAAGGGGATTCCGCTATTTTGACACAGCATACACGTATCATGGATATGAATGTGAAAAGGCTGTCAGAAGAACGCTTGTCGAACGTCACAAACGGGAAGAATTTGAGCTTGCGACGAAAATGCCGCTCCGCGATTTCAAGGACGCGGAGGATCTGGAGGCGATTTTTGAGGAGCAGCTTACAAACTGCGGCGTGGATTATTTTGACTATTATCTGATGCACAACATGGGGCTGAATGTGTATGAGAAATGCCGGCAGTATGATGTGTTCCACTTCGTGAAGAAGAAAAAGGAAGCGGGAAAGATCCTGCACACCGGAATGTCATTCCATGATACGCCGGAACTGCTGGAAAAAATCCTGGAGGAATACGGCGACTGTCTGGACTTTGTCCAGCTGCAGATCAACTATGTGGATATGGATCAGCCGAATGTGCGGGGGCGGGAATGTCTGGCCGTTGCGAATCGTTTCGGAAAACCCGTAACCGTAATGGAGCCCTGCAAAGGCGGAACGCTGGTAAACATTCCGGAAGAGGCAGAACAGCTGATGAAAGCATATGCTCCGGATGCTTCTGCCGCAAGCTGGGCATTCCGGTACGCGGCGAGCCAGCCGGGCGTTGCCCGTGTGTTGTCCGGTATGAATTCTATGGAACAGGTGCAGGACAACTGCGATACGTTTTCTTCCTTCGTTCCGCTGAATGCGGAAGAAGAGGAGATCATCCGGAAAGTGACAGAGATCATCAATGCCAACACGGCAGTTCCCTGTACAGCCTGTGCCTACTGTACGCATGACTGTCCGAAAAACATTGCGATTCCGCAGTATTTTGCTCTGTATAACAGTATTATGCGGACGACCGGGAGCTTCTCCAGCCAGGTGGGATATTATTTCAATCTGGTTCATGCAGGTCACGGAAAAGCGAGCGACTGTATTAAATGCGGACAGTGTGAGAAAGCCTGTCCGCAGCATCTGCCGATTCGCGAACTTCTGGAAAAAGTCACTGTTAAGTTTGAGAGCGGCGGATTCTTCCCGACAAGAGCTAAAAAATGATCTGCCCTTCGGGCTGTCGAACTTTTAAAAATGAGGTACCTTTATGAAAGCAGCAGTACGAAGTCTGGCAACCCTGCTGAGTGTCATGATGTTCCTGAGCATGGCACCACTGCATGTAAACGCTGATCAGGCGCCTGTCAGATATATGACGCCGGACGGATCCATGCGTGAATGTACGGATTATACACCGGTTACGGAAGAAACAACTGTAATGGAAGATGGCTGGTATGTCGTCGACAGAGATGTCACGTTTAGCAGAAGCATGACCGTTAAGGGTAAGGTAAACCTGATTCTGTGTGACGGCGCCTCGATGTACGCAAATAAAGGGATTCTTGTCAGGGCAAAGGATCATGCGGATCTCACGATCTGGGGGCAGCGCACTGACGCCGGGAAACTGATTGCCCAGGGTGATGGTTCGAATGATGTCCATTCCGCCGGAATCGGTACAGATGAGGGATCCAAGGATGTTGGACCGGTTACAATTAACGGCGGAGAAGTCACCGCGACCGGCGGCACATACGCGGCCGGAATCGGTGCAGGCCGTGGCGGGCGCGGCGGAACTGTCGTGATTGCAGGGGGAATTGTCACCGCAAAAGGCGGTACCGGCAGTGTGCCGGCGATTGGAGCCAATCTTGCAAACAAAGGGGATTTAACGGTCTATGATCTTGCCTGTGTAAAGGCCGGGTCAAATGATTCTGTTCTGAAAGATAATCCGGTACTCGAGAGTGCACGTGCGCATGAATGTCAGTTTTCACACTATGCAAGAATTGAGCCCTGTACCCACAGTCATAAAGAATACGAAATCAATGAAACAGGACATCGCATTAAAAAATGCCTGTACTGTAAACTGCCGGCCGAGACATCATGGGCGCCGCACAAGATGGTAAACGGACAGTGTACGGTCTGCGGATATCGCGAGAAAATCGTTCCGGACAACTCCGGCAAGAAGAATTCCGGACAGAAATCCGCAGAAGAGGCAATCAGGAATTCTACATCCGATGAATGTCCGTCGGGAACCGTATTTCATCTGCTGCAGGCGCGGCAAAAGAAGACAACGAAGCACAGCATCACAATTACCTGGAATAAGATTCCCGGAGCATCCTATATGATCTTCGGAAACAAATGCGGGCGGAAAAATAAATATCTTAAACTTGCCGAGACGGGAAAAACAAAAATCACATTCAAAAAACTGGGAAAAGGGAAATACTATAAATTTATTGTACTTGCTGTCAAAGACGGCAATGCCGTATCCGTTTCAAAAACACTGCACATTGCGACAGCAGGCGGAAAATACGGCAATCATAAAAAAGTAACCATCTCGAAGAAGAAGCTGACGTTAAAAAAAGGAACAAGTAAAAAGCTGAAAGCCAAAGCATACATTGGTAAGCTCAAAGTAAAAGTTCACAGAAGCATCAGATGGGAATCCTCGAATCCGAATGTTGCCACAGTGAAAAAAGGAAAGATTAAGGCAGTCGGAAAAGGAACCGCGAAAATCTATGCATATGCACAGAATGGTAAGTTTGCGAAATGTAAAGTGACAGTGCAGTAATTATGACGTGAGAAACGCCCCGGCCATTCGGCCGGGGCATTATTGTGCCTGTTATAAAAGCATTCTTCAGCTGTAAATCGTCGCGAGTCCGCCGTGAGATGTTTCACGGTATTTTTCATTCATATCGAGACCAGTCTGGTACATTGTGGCGACGACTTCGTCAAATGAGATTTTGCGTGTGGAATACAGGAAGCGCGACAGGTTAACAGAACTGATCGCGCGCATGGCAGCGACGGCGTTGCGCTCAATACACGGAATCTGCACCAGTCCCTTGACCGGATCGCATGTCAGCCCGAGATTGTGTTCCATCGCGATTTCAGCGGCATATTCGACCTGGTCGATGTTCAGCCCGTAGAGCGTCGCGAGCGCTGCCGAAGCCATCGAGCAGGCGCTGCCGATTTCGGCCTGGCAACCGCATTCCGCGCCGGAAATGCTGGCGTTTGTGCGGATTACATTTCCGAAAAGTGCCGCGACAGCCAGTGCGTCCAGAATCTCTTCTTCGGGGAATCCGCGGTCATTGTACATGTAGTACATCACAGCCGGAAGTACGCCGCAGGAGCCGCAGGTCGGAGCTGTGACGACGATATGCTCATCTGCATTTTCTTCGCTGACTGCATACGCATAAGCGGCAATCACACGGTTCATCGCGACATCCGCGCTTTCATTGTAGCAGCGTTTCTCGTAGAGCATTTTCGCTTTCCGCTCAATGCCGAGCCCGCCGGGCAGTATTCCTTCGGCCGACAGACCGCGCTGAATCGAATCGATCATGGCAGACCAGATCTTTTTCAGATAATCCCGGATTGAGACATCTTCCATGCGGTAAATATACTGCGCAAGTCCGACGTTCCGCTGATGGCACATGTGAATAATATCTGAAAGATTGTTTTGCGGATAGAGTTCAATATCTTCGTCGGACGGTTCATTTTCAATACGGATCGAGCCGCCGCCGATACTGAAGATCCGGTTGCTCCCGAGCAGCTTCCCACCTTTGAATGCCTCAAATAACATGGTGTTCGGATGCGGCAGTTCATCCTCCGGAATGTCCCGGTTGAAAATGATTTCCGCTCCGGGAAGTCCTGTTTTGATTGCGTTGCCGGTGCCATGTCCCTCGCCGGTAAAAGCCAGGGAACCGTACAGCGTGACGCGGAATGCGTCCGCGTCCGGCCAGCGCTTACGGAACTTGTACGCGGCATGATAAGGTCCGACTGTATGGGAACTGGAAGGTCCGTTACCGATTTTATATACACTCTTGATGCTTTTCATGTCAGTTCACCTCGTATGCGCAAACATCTGTTACAGTGGTAGTTCTTTCCCCTGTTTCTTCCACTCATAAAACTCAGCTGTTGCAGTGAAGATCGCGTCGCCGGAAGAGTTCAGCGCTGTTTCCAGAGAATCCTGAATGACGCTGATGATAAAGCCGACACCGACCAGCTGCATCGCGATATCATTTGAAATTCCGAAGAGAGAGCAGCCAAGCGGCACCAGAAGGAGAGAACCGCCCGCCACACCGGAGGTTCCGCATGCGGAGAATGTCGCAACAATGCTCAGGAAGATTGCCATCGGGATTGTCACGTGAACGCCTGTCGTAAATGCTGCTGCGAGAGAGAATACCGTAATGGTTACTGCCGCGCCGTCCATGTTGATTGTGGATCCGAGCGGAATTGAAACGGAATACAGATCCTCATCCAGACCGAGATTCTTGCACAGCTCCATATTGACCGGGATATTGGCAGCAGAGCTGCGGGTGAAAAACGCGGTCACACCGCTGTTTCGCAGGCAGTAGAAAATAAGCGGAAACGGGTTATGCCGGAGCAGAATTCCGACAATCAGCGGATTGACGACGAGCGCAACGATCAGCATCGTGACGACCAGAAGCGCAACCAGATGACCGTAGGTCGCAAAAATCGCCATGCCGCTTGTAGAAACCGAGGTGTATGCCAGACCGAGGATACCGAACGGAGCACAGGCAATGACCCATTTAATAACCTTTGAGACAGCATCCGCAAAATCTTCCAGCATATTCTTGGTCGCAGGTTTTGCAAACTTCAGTGCGATGCCGAACACAACAGCCCAGAACAGAATACCGATGTAGTTGGCTTTCGCCAGTGCGTCAACCGGATTGGTTACAATGCTGTTCAGCAGATTCAGTACAATTTCGCCCATACTCTGCGGCGCAGCATAGCCTTCCACCGCGTCAAGACCGGTCAGCGGAACCGTGACCGGTGATGCAAAACTGGTAAATACCGAAAGAATCGCCGCACAAAGCGTGCTGAAGAGATAAAGAATGATAACCGTGCGGAACTTCGAAGCATTGCCGCCCTTCGCATTCGCAATGGAAGATGCAACCAGAACGAAGACCAGGATCGGCGCGATTGACTTCAGCGCACCTACGAACAGCTGTCCCAGGACGCCGATGAAAAATGCCTGCGGGACGATAAAGCCCAGTATGGCACCGATTGCAAGACCGATCAGAATTCTTACAATCAGACTCAGAGAATTCCATTTTTTAATAATACTCATATTTTCCCTCCTCATACCCTTTCATAAAGGTTAAATTTATCTGATTATATCATGCAATTGTCTGTCATTTCAAGAAATCACAATCAAATTGAAGCCAATGTTTACTGTATTCAACCCGGATATTTCGTATTATAATAAATAGATAACAGATCATCTTTGTTGCAGGGAGGAGGACAAAAAATACAGATGCAGTTTCATCCGGTTGGTTTTATTCTTCAGATTGTATTTGGCAGCAGCGGCATAGTAATGAGTCTGTTCATGCTGCTCTATATGGCCGGCTGCTGGAAGATACTGGAAAAATCCGGGCTGAAAGGATGGTGGGCACTGATTCCGGGCGCGCGGGAGTACCAGCTTTCACGCTGCGCGGGACGGGAGCCGGAAGGACGCGTACTGTCTGTTGTAACCGTGCTTCAGTGGCTCTCGGAAATCATCAGCAGCACACCCCCGATCCTCAGGCGTTTTAATGTGGAACGCCTGGATCTGACGGTCATGTTTTTCGGGGTGATTGGACTGACGCTCACACTGATTATTTTCATTTACTTTATTCAGGTTTATTCCGGTTTATGTGAAGTGTATCAAACCAGAAAGCGATGGATTGTTTTATGGGTCGTAGCGCAGTGGCTCCCGGCGCTGCTCTGGGGATTTTGCAAAAAGTATCAGCCATCCTGGAAAGTGGCGGACATGAATGCGGAACTTGCGAAACTGGATTTTGGAGGGAGTGTCAGCAGCATTGAAGACGGTCTTACCATAAACCTCAAAGAGCGAAGTACAATGGAATTCTTTCAGAAAAAGATTCTGCTTCGGGATATTCATATGAATATCCCGAAGGGACATATGGTCCTTCTGCTCGGGGGATCCGGTGCTGGCAAGACTACTTTTCTGAATGCCGTAAACGGCTATGAAAAAGCGGATGCAGAAGTCACATTAAACAGCCGAAATATGTATAAGCAGTACAAACAGATGCAGTATGATGTAGGTGTCGTGCCGCAGACTGAGATGATGCGCGGTAAAGATACTGTTTTATACACCATGCTGGACGCGGCAAAGCTACGGCTGCCGCAATGGGTATCTGCGGCAGACCGCCGGAAACGTGTCGAAGAAGTGATGGATCTGTTCGGGCTGAGACCGGTACAGAACAATCTGGTGGAAAAACTGTCAGGCGGACAGAAAAAACGGCTGTCGATCTCGCTTGAATTCATCTCAAATCCTTCCCTTCTGATTCTGGATGAGCCGGACTCCGGACTTGACGGTGTGATGGCGCGGGAATTGTTTGAACAACTGCGTAAAATTGCGGATACCGGAAGGATTGTTATTGTGATAACACATACGCCGGACCGCGTAATTGATCTCTTTGATGATGTGATTGTTCTGGCAAAGGATTCTGCGCAGACCGGACGTCTGGTGTTCTATGGAAGTGTTGATGGCGCGCGGGAATTCTTTGACTGTTCGCGCATGGAACAGATTGTTAAGCGCATCAACAGCGTGGAGGAAGGCGGCGACGGACTTGCGGATGAATTTGTAATGAAATATGCGGAGGTACAGAATGGCTGAGCAACAGGAAAAGAATACACCGCGTGATTTCAGGAGAAGACACCGCGGACGCATGGCACAAATTCCGATTTATCTGGGTAAAATGCTGCGCATGTTCCTGTATCAGAATGACTGGAAGGTTCTGCCGATGGCGGCTCTGATTTCAGGCATGCTCGGAATGGTACTGCGCGGAAGAATGTTTGTTACCATGGAAGGCACATTAATGGGTGCGTTCGCAATTGCCTGCGTCTGCATCTGGAACGGATGTTTTAACGCAATTCAGGTGATCTGCCGTGAGCGGGATGTAATCAAGCGGGAACATCGCGCGGGCATGCATATTTCATCTTACGTCGCGGCACATATGCTGTATCAGGCATTCATCTGTATCGCCCAGACCGTAATCACAGTCTATGTGACACAGATGACCGGTGTGAATTATAATTCAAAGGGAGTTGTAACAAACGTATTTATCATTGAATTCTGCGTTACGGTCTTTCTGATTACTTATGCTGCGGATCTGATGGCACTCTGGCTTTCGGCGCTTTGCAGGTCCACGACAACAGCGATGACAGTTATGCCGTTCATCCTGATCTTCCAGCTGATCTTTTCGGGCGGCATGTTCAGCCTGCCGGCGTGGGCGGAGCCATTATCAGCTCTGACAATATCCGCTTCAGGTATGGACGTCATATCAGCACAGGCAGACCGGAACAACCGTCCGTCTAATACGGTCGCAAACCTGATTGACAGAATGGAAGACAGTGAGATCAGCGGAGAAGTAACGCTGGGGCAGGTACTTGATCTGGTAGTAGATGAGGATATGCGCGCACAGAAAGTTGCGGGAGATGCCACCGTCGGTGACATTGCCGATCTCGCAGCAGAATCGCCGGGAGTTCAGAAAATTCTGAACACATCCTATCCTTACACAATCCGCCTGGGAGATCTGATTGACATTGCGGGAAAGAAAAATGTCAAAGACATGCTTGAGAAAAAAGCTGCCGAAGCAGGATACAGCCCGGATTATGAAAGAACTGCACTGAATATCATCGGGTACTGGTTCCGGCTGCTTGGATTTATTATTGTGTTTGCTGTCCTGACAGTCATTACACTGGAGTTTATCGATAAAGATAAACGGTAATATAAAACAGATCAGATGCGGCCTGCATCTGCTTTTATGATACTATATTATTAAGAGACAAACAGGAATATACGGGGGTGTATCATGAAAAAATTATACTTATCTATGTGCGAAAAACTGCATGGACGGAAGACAGTACTGAGAGGTTCTGTGATTATGATGATGTTCCTGATCATAGGACTGGCTTTTCTTTCTCCGTCGACAGTATCAGCAAAAGCAAAAAGATTTGATGTGACTTTGAAACCGTCTTTGACGTCCGTTAAAGTTTCATGGCCGGCTAAAAAAGGGGCGGTCAGATATAAGGTTTACCGGTCCGAAGTGACATTTACAGAGGATGATCCGATCTATCCGAAACTTCAGGACTATAAAAAAGTCGCTGCACTGAAAGGAAAGACAAAAACTTCCTGGACCGATAAGAAGGTAAAGAAATTCACCTATTATGCATACGTCGTGAAGGCGTTCAATCAAAAGGGAAAGCAGATCGCATGCACGTATCAGACAGATGATTTAAGCTATGCCTGCCGCGGACTTGGCCGCCCGTCGCTGAGCAATGGCGGTTACGGGGAAAACTACACCAATTCAAGGAAAAAACTTCATCTTTATTTATCGGAAGACTATTATGCCGCAAGTACGAAAAATGCAGTGGCTGTTATTTACCGGAAGGCAGAAGGTGAAAAAAAGTATAAGAAGATCGCGACGGTCAGGATGAAAAACGGATTTGTTGAGTATATGGATAAAAAAGTAAAAACCGGTGTTACTTATCATTATAAAGCGAGACTGATCAAAAAATCCGGCGGGAAAACATACCGGTCAAAAAAGACAAATTCCTTAGAGCTTCCGGCAGTGAATTTCCGCGCAAAGTATCGTGTGAAATGCCTGACGCCCGGCGGAACTTATAACGGGGATACACTTGAAATCACACTCTGCATTTCAAAGGCCGGAAAATATGACGGAAAAACGCTGATCAGCCCGGTGGACAGAGAATGGAACCTGTATCATTATATCCCGGTTAAGAATACAGAAGGATATCAATATCCATTCCGGTTTACAGCATACAGCAGCAGCAACAGTCTCTGGAAACCCATTCCGGAGAAAGGAATTGAGCTGCCGGCAAAAGGAAATCTGTATTTAAAAGCGGAATTGCAAAAAGGCGAGAATGATGTAATCCGCTTTGGCGGCTGTTCCAAGGGAAAAGAATCCTATATCGAGTTAGAAGAGCCGGCGCTTACCTATCAGGGACCCGGCGTCGGATATACCATGACGGTGCTGGATCTCTCAGAAGAAACCGGTTCCGCCTATCAGGAATGGGATTAACGCTTTGATGAATAAACAGTGAGGTTCCAGGATGTATTACAAAATCAGTGAAACCCTGCAGGAAACCACGCTGCAGCAGATTACTGTCGGAAGCGGGCAGTATGTTGCAGTTATTTCTTCAGAGGAATGGAACTGCAGCAAGGAATTGTTCGAGATGGGAATCGATATTGACCTGGACTTGTCTGAACCTGACACAACGAAAGCAGAAGTGAACTACGATTCTCTTACAGGAACATTCTCAATACCGGACCGTGCGGAGATGACTAAAAACAGAGGGTTTGCATTTGCACTGGACGAAAAGGGGATTGTATTTATTGATGACGGAGATGAGGCGAATCGTCTGATCCGTGAAATCATACGGACAAAGAAATGGAGATTTCCGAGTCTCGAGCGTTTTTTGTATGACTTTCTGGAGCAGATTGTGCGGGAAGACCGGGTTCTGCTGCAGAACTATGATAAGAAGCTGGATGTCATGGAGACAGAAATACTGGAAGATAACGGCGGCATCACCTTCGATCAGATCTATGAACTGCGCAACGCGATCCGCAATTTACGTGTTCATTATGAACAGCTACTGGATTTCAGTCAGGAACTGGAGGAGAATGAGAACAACTTTTTTATAAATGAAAATCTCAGATATTTCAGACTGTATACAAGCAGAATCGAGCGTCTGCGGGATGCTGCCGTGGCAGTAAGTGATCACGCCACGCAGATTCCCGAGCTTTATAAAACACACCTTGAACTGCGGCAGAACAGGATTATGACAGTACTGACAGTTGTGACCACGATTTTCCTTCCTCTGACACTGATCGCGGGCTGGTACGGCATGAATTTTCTATATATGCCCGAGCTGGCGTTCCGATGGGCTTATCCGGTTGTCATTATTATCAGTATTCTGATTGTTATCATCAACATCACTTATTTCAGAAAGAAGAAATGGCTGTAATATTGAAATAGGATAATTCTGCGGGTTTTCATTTTGCGCAACAATTGGTATAATTAATTATGAGAATTCTGACGTTCATGAAGGAGGATACCATTATTATGAAAAAAAGAATCCATCTTTTAGTGGCTGCAGCTGTTCTGCTGATCAGCTTATTTGCCGGCAGTATGATCGTATCTGCCGCACCGACCGTTGTTAACGACGGCAATATCGACATGAAGCTGATTTATCATCAGCAGAAGGAAAAGAATACGCCTGACTATATTATTTTTGAAAAAACGACCTATAATACGAAGGTGAAAAAACTGAAATCTTCCAATACGGGCGTTGCGCAGGTTTCATGGTCCGCGAAAAACCCGAGTGTCATTCATTTTGATTTGAAGAAGACAGGCTCGACAAAGATCACAGGTGTTCTTTACGAGGGAAAGACAAAAATCAAGAAGTTTACGATCAACCTGAATGTTTATAAATATTCAAATCCTGCAAAGACATTCTCGCTGAACGACAAAAACTTTGCATCCAAGTTTACGAACACCGACACCTACACCTTTAAACCCGGTTCAACAACCAAATTCAAATTAAAAATCAAAGCGAAAAAGGGCTGGAAATTTGAAGGCGTCTGGTACAGAAACGAATCAACAACCAAGAAGATCAAAAACAAAAAAACATTCAAGATGATGAGCAACTGGAGCTATGTTGACGCAGTCTTTACGAATAAGAAGACAGGCGCGCGCGAGGATATCGCGATCATCATTGATAAATAACGGCAAAACCTTTAAAATGGTGTCTGGTACTCGGATGAAGTGCCGGACACCATTCACTTTACACGTCAGGTTCCTGACCCGGGGTTCATTATGAAAAGAAATCAGATCTGGAAAATTTACGGTACGGATTTCAAGGCAAATACGGTACGCCTGCTGGAAGAAACCGGTCTGGCGCAGATGATCGGCGACCGGAAGAAGCGGATTGGAATCAAGCCGAATCTGGTAGTGCCTTCACCGGCAGAGTTCGGCGCGACGACGCATCCTGAAATTGTTGCGGGGATTATCGAATATCTGCAGCGTAACGGTTTTGAGCAGATTGTGGTTGCCGAGGGCTCCTGGGTAGGTGACAGGACTTCGGAGGCGTATGAGATCTGCGGTTACCGCGGGATCTGTGAACAGTATAATGTCCGGTTTGTCGATACGCAGAAAGAAAAATGGCATACGACAGATTGTGCCGGTATGAAACTGAATCTTACGAACATAACAGATGAAATTGATTTTCTGATTAATGTGCCGGTTATGAAGGGGCATTGTCAGACGAAGGTGACCTGCGCGCTTAAGAATCTGAAGGGACTGCTCCCGAACAGGGAGAAATCCAGGTTTCACACGATGGGTCTTCATAAGCCGATCGCACATCTGCAGACGGCAGTCCGTCAGGATTTTATCGTGGTGGATCACATCTGCGGCGATATGGATTTTGAGGAAGGCGGAAATCCGGTTGTGCGTAACTGTATTATGGCTGCCACGGATCCGGTTCTCACAGACAGTTATGCATGTTATCTCATGGGCTACACCCCGGATGAGATTCCGTACATTCGTCTGGCAGAGTCCCTCGGCATCGGTACGACCGACCTGGATGCCGCGGATATTATCACGCTGCAGAGCGGTGCCGGTGACACAGCCTTTAACAATCCGTCATTTTTTGAAGAGGAACTGCCGCGGGAACATAAGCTTCTTGAGGTGTCCTATGCAGTGGACGCCGTTGATTCCTGCAGTGCCTGTTACGCGAATCTCGTCGGCGCGCTCTGGCGTCTGCGGGAGGAGGGACTGATCGACAGGATCCCAAAGCCGATTGGAATCGGACAGGGAATGCAGGGGAAGACAGGGAAAATCGGCATCGGTAAATGTACCGCCGGTTTTGATGTCTGTATTATGGGACGAGACAACTGCGGCAGCGGCAAAAAAAATCGCGGCTCTGAAGCCTGATTTTATGAGTGTGACATACGGCGCAGGCGGCGGAACCGGCACGTTTACCGCAAATATCGCCGCTGAGATTCAGAATGAGTATGATGTGCCGGTGCTGGCACATCTGACCTGTGTGTCATCTTCCCGCGCGTTTGTAAAGGACATGGTTGACCGCTACAAGAGCCTCGGGATCGAGAATATTCTTGCGCTGCGCGGCGATATTCCGCAGGACGGCAAGGTGTCTGAGGATTATAAACATGCTGTGGAACTGATTCGTGATCTGAAAGAACTGGGCGATTTCTGCATCGGCGGCGCCTGTTATCCGGAAGGACATGTCGAATGCACGCACAAGGCAGATGACATCCGCTATCTGAAAGAAAAGGTCGATGCAGGACTGGATTTCCTGACGACACAGATGTTTTTCGATAACAACATTCTCTACAATTTCCTGTACCGGATCCGGGAGCAGGGCATCACGGTTCCGGTCATTCCGGGCATCATGCCGATCACGAATGCGAAGCAGCTTGCGCGCAGTGTCGCAATGTCCGGCACGGATGTTCCGCAGCGGTTCCGCAACATCGTTGATCATTTCGGGGAAAATCCCGCGGCTATGCGGCAGGCAGGGATTGTATACGCGACGGAACAGATTGTTGATCTGGTTGCAAACGGAATTCGTCATATTCATGTCTATACGATGAATAAACCGACTGTTTCCGCAGAAATCATGAATCTGTTATCTGAGGTTCTGTGCTGACCGGTTATAAGGAGCATTTGCATGCTGACAGTCGACAGACAGGAAATATACAGATATCTGGGCTATGGAAAGAGTATGCCGGATCCGGAAGTCAGGCAGGCCGTCGAGGACTGTCTGGCTTTCCTTGTGCCGGAAGTGGAAACCAGGCAGGTGCACCGGGCCTTCCCGGTACATACGGCAGGAGAGAATGTACTTGAAATTGAAGGAATGCGCATTCACAGCCGGGCACTCGCGAAGAATCTTGCCGGATGCAGCGCTGTCTGTATGATGGCGGCAACCATCGGATTTGCCCCGGACCGGCATGCGGCGCGGGCGGCAGCCGCGGGAAAAGTGAGCAGAAGCCTGATTTTCCTGGCGGCAGGAACCGCACTGATTGAGAATTGGTGCGATGAGGTAACAGAGATGATCCGGGCAGAGTTTTCTCAGAAAGGATTGTATCCGCGTCCGCGTTTTTCTCCCGGATACGGTGATTTCGCTCTGGATCATCAGCGTGAAATTATGCAGATCCTGCGTGTGCAGAAGACCATTGGTGTGACGCTGACAGAAAGTCTGCTGATGATGCCGTCAAAATCGGTGACGGCGCTGATCGGACTCAGTGACCAGGATGATGAATGTGCGGTTTCCGGGTGTGAATCCTGCGGAAAATCAGAAACCTGCAGATTCAGAAGGTTCTGATATGAAATAAAATTGATGCAGTCCGACAGAAAAATAGATTAAGAATTCGGAGCAATACATGAAGACATTTTTAGAGCGGCTCGGCAAAGAGCGTTTATACTGTGACGGCGGAACCGGTTCTGTCCTTCAGGCAAAGGGTCTGAAGGGAGGGGAATTACCGGAGCGCTGGAATCTGACACGGCCGGATGACATCATTGATCTTGCACGCGGGTATTTTGCTACGGGAAGTGATATCGTCAATACCAATACATTTGGCGCAAACCGCCTGCATTATACGGATCCGGAAGAACTGCGGGCAATTGTGGAGTCTGCCGTGCAGCATGTAAAGGCTGGCAGAACGCTGGCGAACCGCGAAGATGGTTTTATTGCCCTTGATATCGGTCCGACCGGCCGGCTTCTGAAGCCGATGGGAGATCTGGCGTTCGAAGAGGCCGTGTCTGTTTTCGGAGAAGTCATCCGGACAGGTGCGCGGGCGGGTGCCGATCTTGTTTTAATCGAGACAATGAGCGATACACTGGAGGCAAAGGCAGCCGTACTTGCAGCGAAAGAAAACTGCGATCTCCCTGTCTGTGTCACAACCGTCTATGATGAGAGCGGCAAACTATTAACCGGAGGCACGGTCGAAGGTGTCGTTGCCATGCTGGAGGGGCTGCGTGTTGACGCGCTCGGTCTGAACTGCAGTCTCGGACCGAAGCAGATGCTTCCGATTGCAAAGCGTCTGGCCGAGGCTGCATCCGTTCCGGTAATCTGCAATCCGAATGCCGGACTGCCGCGCATGGAAAACGGAAAGACTGTATATGACCTCACAGCAGATGAATTTGCAGAGGCGATGCGGGAAATTGCAGGATGCGGTGTTCAGGTGATCGGCGGATGCTGCGGGACCACACCCGAATATATCAGAAAAACGATTGATGCAACGCGAAATCTGCCGTTTAAAGAGCAGACGAAGAAACACAAAACCCTTGTGACTTCCTGGTCCCGGGCGGTCGAAATCGGCACCTGTCCCGTCGTGATCGGCGAACGTATCAATCCGACCGGAAAGAAACGGTTTAAGCAGGCGCTCCGGGAGAATGATCTGGATTATATCATAAGCCAGGCGTTTGAGCAGGAAAAAGCTGGCGCAGATATTCTGGATGTAAATGTGGGTCTGCCGGAAATTGATGAACCGGCCATGATGGAGCAGGTCATAACCAAATTACAGAGTGTTCTTCCGCTGCCGCTTCAGATTGATACGTCTGATACAGAAGCACTGGAACGGGGGCTGCGTTGCTATAACGGAAAACCGATGATCAATTCTGTAAACGGCAAGCAGGAGAGTCTGGACGCGGTATTGCCGCTTGTGGCGAAATACGGAGGGGTCGTTGTAGGACTGACACTCGATGAGCACGGGATTCCGGACACGGCAGAAGGCCGGATCGCCATTGCGCGCAGAATCTATGCGGCGGCGGCAGAGCACGGGATTCCGGCGGAGGATGTTATAATTGACGGTCTTGCCATGACCATATCGACAGATACATCTTCTGCACAGACAACGTTGGAGACGGTCCGCCGTGTCAGAGATGAGCTTCACGGTCATACAATACTGGGTGTCTCAAATATTTCCTTCGGACTGCCGCAGCGCGAAATCATCAATACCATGTTTTTTACGATGGCGATGCAGAACGGGCTTTCCTGTGCAATTATCAATCCGAACAGCACGGCGATGATGGCGTCGTACCGCGCGTTTCTCGCGCTGTCCGGTCTGGATCCGCAGTGCGGGAATTACATCGGAGCCTATGCTGAAAAAAAGGAATATGCATTCGGGCTCGCGCCTAAAAACGTACCGCAGAACAAGGCAGACAGCATGCAGCAGAGCCCGTCACACGGCGCATCACAGAATACATCGCAAAACACATCGCAGGATGAGTCGGATAATTTGGCAGCATCATTTCTTGCGGAATGTATTTTGAACGGACGCGGAGAGCGCGCTGCGGCCGAAGCAGAACGCCGGCTGGCAGAAGGAGCCGATCCGCTGGATCTCGTCAACAGCGAGCTGATCCCGGCGTTGGACCAGGTCGGACAGGGATTTGAAAAAGGCACGCTGTTTCTTCCGCAGCTGCTGATGAGCGCGGAAGCTGCCGGCGCCGCTTTTGAAAAGGTCAAACTGGCCATGAACAATGCGCCGCAGAAGATCAAGGGCCGCGTAATTCTTGCCACCGTAAAAGGCGATATCCATGATATCGGAAAAAACATTGTAAAAGTACTGCTGGAAAACTATGGCTATGAGGTACTCGATCTCGGCAAAGATGTATCAGCAGAAGAAATCGTGCGGACTGCGCTGGACGAAGAGATCCGTCTGATCGGTCTGTCTGCGCTGATGACCACGACCGTTGTCAGCATGGAGGAGACGATCCGGCTGCTGCGCGAGAAACACTCCGGCGCAAAAGTTGTCGTCGGCGGCGCTGTTATGACGCAGGATTACGCCGATTCCATCGGCGCTGACAAATATGCGAAGGAAGCCATGGATACGGTTCGTTATGCAGATGAAGTATTTGACATATAGTGTCAATCAGATTTTTGTGATAGAATGAGGAGACACGATACGTAATACAACTCGGAGACTTATATTATGAATTTCTTCCTCGCCAGTACGCTGTTTGCAGTTGTCATCTTAGTATACTGGTTTATTCTCGAACTGTTCGCGATGCTCTTTCGCGCGACAGGACTTCCGGATGACAAAGCCCGTTTTCAGGTTTTATCGATGCTTACCGGCGCCGGATTTACGACCCGTGAGAGTGAGATGCTGATCTCAACGAAGGCGAGACGAAAGCTCTCCCAGGCGACAATGCTGTTCGGGTATGTCTTCAATGTGACGATCGTATCTGCCCTGGTCAATCTGTTTATGTCCCTGAAATGGACACAGGTTAATGATATCGTTTTTAAAAATCTGTTTCCGCTCGCTATCGCATGTCTGCTGCTCATTCTGTGCCGCGTGCGTTTTGTCCGCAAAAAGATCGACCGGGCTTTGTCAAAGTTTGCCGGAAGAATCGTTCATGACGACAGTATCAATACGATTTTTTTGATGGATTACATCGGACATGCTGCAATTGCAAATGTGATTTTAAGAGAAGTTCCGGCTTTTCTGCAGGGTAAACCGCTTTCAGAGAGCGGTTTACGATCTGAACACAATATCATGGTAATGCTGGTGGAGCGTGACGGATATAAAGTTGAAGCGGCCACAGCCGGCACAGTTTTCATGCCGGGCGACAGACTGACTGTGTTTGGCAATTACAAAGAGATCAAATCTGTATTCCGGGCTAATGAGCGATTCATTTGAAAAAGAAGAAAGAATATCGGTTTCTGTCTGATGAAAAGAATGATACAAGAGGTGAATATTTTGAGACGATGCATTTTATTGTTTTGTGTCCTGGCGATGGTTTTTTCCGGATGCAGCAACAACAAACCGATTAATACGTTAAAATATATTGATGGTGAAATCGGCACCTATGTAATGGGAAACATCAATACAGAGGTTGTATATATTTATACTGAGTATAAAAATCAGAGCGGTGTTCCGGCGGTTCCGGCCGATTTCATGGACGTCAAAGCATATCAGAACGATACGGAACTGGAACAGCTGTTTTTCCAGAAGGAACGCATCAATGATTATGTCCAGTGTAATAAGGTGGTTCTGATTGGAGAAACGGTTCCGGTTGTGTGGATCTTTCAGCGAATAGATGATTCGCCGGTACTGATCGAAATGGATACGGGCAAAGGAACCGAAAAATACACACTCAGACAGGGGAATTCGGATGGAGCCGGTCAGGAATAATGATTCGCGCCCCGCTGCTTGCAGCGGGGTTTTTAACTGTATCGGAAATCCCCTGGAATCCCTATACAGTAAATTCCTCCGGGGGATGCACACGCCGCTGTATGTCTGCTGTATTCTGCTGATGATTCTGTTCGGCGGTACACAGGTGCAGGCAGATTCTTTCATGGGGATTGAAATGGGAACCGCGCAGTCGGCGGAAGAGATCACAGCTGACATGATTGCTGACCGCGCAGCGCAGGTGATGCAATTTGCCCATGATCACGGATTTCAGTACGGGAATTCCACGTCACTGCCTCCCTGCGCAGACGGGATTATCGCCTGTGACAGACTTGCGGCGGCCGTTCTGTGGACCTGCGGATTTACAGACCAGCCCAGAGGCGGCATCACGCTGGACAACGGATATGACGGCTATCTGACCGGTCACGGGTTTATCCGCTCTGAGGGAATCGGCGAACTGAAACGCGGATCCATCGTGAAAGTCAATAAGAACAGCGGCGGGACACATATGTTTATCTGCACGGAGTGGGATGGTTCGACACTGGTCCGCTGCGACGCAGGCTGGCAGGGCGGTATTACCGGGATCTCGCAGCCGTTTGCGGGGCGCTTTTTCTGGGATCCGGCAACCGCCGTTGTTTATAATGTTCCCGACCTGCCGGTCAATGACTGGAAGGTGACTGAAGAAGGATCCCGTTTTTACGATGAGAACAGAGAACCTCTGTCCGGCCTGCAGGAAATAGACGGAAAGACATATTATTTCAGTGAAGCAAATTATCTGATGCAGACCGGATTTCTTATGCTGGAGGATGGCTGGCACTATTTTGCGGAAGACGGAAGCATGCAGACCGGACTGGTCAGCATACCGGATCCGGAAACAGAAACCGAAGATCAGACAGACGAATCTGCAGATCAAAAGGACGAATCCGGCGATTCGGAATTGAACTCCGGGAATGCGGAAAATGAATACTACTTCAACGATGCCGGTGTTATGCAGACAGGAATTCAGGACGTCGGCGGCATAACCTGCTACTTCGGCAAAGACGGCCGGCGGGAACTCGGGTTTCATAAATACGGCGGTAAGAAATATTATCTGACCAAAACCGGAACGTTCAGCGGATGGAAGACAATCAAAGGAAAGACTTATTATTTCTCCGGAACGGCCGGCGGGGCAGCCGTCAAAGGGTGGCAGAAAATAGAAGCGAAGCGTTACTGGTTCGACAGCAATGCTGTAATGGTGACCGGCTGGCAGGAGATCGACGCGGCGAAGTACTATTTTGGAGAAGACGGAATCTGTGCGGAAGGCTGGCAGAAGATTGACGGGAAATCATTTTATTTTACTGAAGAAGGCATGATGACCGGCTGGCTGGAACTGCCGGAAGGAACCTGGTACCTCCATCCGGACGGAACGCCGGCCAGAGGCTATGTGACGATCGACCGGACGCATTATTACTTTGAACCTGAAGACGGCAGACTGTATGAAGGCTGGCGTGATACGTGGCTGGGAAGAATGTATTTCACACCGGACGGTGCAGTCGAGAATCAGCTCCGTGTAATTGACAGAAATCTTTACCATTTCAATGTAAACGGAGCAATGGACACCGGATGGTTCATTATGAAGGCAGACCGGTATTTTGCGGATGGGAACGGCGTCATCCGGACCGGCTGGAATATCATGGACCACAGTTTTGTGCTGTTTGACAAACGGGGTGCGCTCACATTCCGGATTCATTTCGCTGCTGTAGTGATGTTCGTACTGCTGGCGGCGATATGTGCTGCGCTGATCTGCAGAAGGGCAAAGGCACAGAAAAAGAATTCGTGAAGAAACAGATTGGAAGGGGCAGGCAGCGAATGGAACGATATACATCCAATGAGCGGCTCCGGCGGCAGCTGGAATTCGCGCTGGAAATCGATCAGGAAAAAAATATATTTCGTCAGACAAGCCTTTCCGGTCACGGGCGCAAGGAAAATGACGCGGAACATGCCTGGCATATGGCGATCATGGCCTACGTACTGCGTGAATATGCCAATGAGCCGGTGGACATTGCGCGCTGTATGCTGATGTGCCTGATTCACGATGTGGTTGAGATTGACGCAGGAGACACCTATGCGTATGATACGGAAGGACTGGCGACGCAGAAGGCGCGGGAGGATGCGGCAAAAGAACGTATCTTTTCCATTCTGCCGGATGATCAGAAGGCACTGTTGACGGAGCTGTTTGACGAGTTTGAAGAGAACCGGACGCCGGAAGCTAAATTTGCCCACGCGATGGACAATCTTCAGCCGCTGCTCCTGAACAACAGCAATGAGGGCGGTGACTGGAAAGAGCATGCAGTGACTGCAGATAAGGTTTACCGGCGGCAGACAAAGACGCGGGAGGGGTCGGAAGAATTGTATGAAGTGACTGACCGCATTTTGCAGGAGAATATCCGGAAGGGAAATCTGCCGGAAGCACAATAAACCAGATTACGGACGAAAAACGGGCTGCCAACAGGCAGCCCGTTTGTGTGCGGTTTTGATTATCTGCAGATGAATCATTCACCTTTCCAGAACTCAGCGTTCGGATCATACAGATAGGTGTATGCCGGATCGTCAATACGGGTCTTCTCCCACGGATCGCCCGGAAGATGACGGATGCCCCATGCATAAGCACATGCAAATCCAGGTGCCATTACAACCGGATGAACGCCCTTTGTGATGATGGACATGCCGTTGTTGTGAACTTCCACAACTTCGCCGTCACACCAGCTTGCGCCGAATCCTTCAACCGGTTTCTCGAAGTGATAGAAATATACTTCCGGCTGCGGATGAGAATGAGGCGGATAAGAAGACCACTTACCCGGCAGATTGATCACTTCGCCGAGAACCATGTTGGAATTCGGGTTGATTTCATAGTCAAAGCTTGTGCGGACGTCGCGCTTTGTGCAGCCTGCACATTCTCCGTCTGCACCGCGGCGCCATGTATCGGTCTCGTCCGGTGTGTAGAGATGGTTCTCGAACGTCTTGTCATTATGTGTCATCTGTACATAGAACTCGCTGTGGCCGTGAGCAGTCAGCTTGCAGGAGCCGCCCGGAGCCAGATGCAGACACCATGTGCTGTAGTCGAACGGATTCGGACGTTCCATATCGACGCTCTTGCCGTCAAATTCAACTGTTGCATTTCCTTCGAACATGATCCATGCCAACTCTTTTTTCTCTTCATGGAATTCGTAGGTGTCTCCGTCTTCCATAATGAGATAGCCGACATCCATATAGCTGCCTTCGCCGTTGTTTACATCAGAATTGATATATTCGGTATAACCGCGCTTACAATCCTTTTCTACATACATTCACTTATACCTCGCAAAAGTTGATAATCTTGTTACTACTTAACTATAATAATCTCAACACAGGAATGTCAATACCTGCTTGTGTACTTTCGGCAGTTCATGTATATTTAGTGCATCAGAAAACATCATGGTTTTACGGAAAACCTTCTGAAATTGTTATAATTGTTGTTTTGTCGGAACGGAATGCTTCACTGGCGCTTAAATCATACGAAAACAGGAGAGAGAAATGGAAACAAGGCCATATGTTCCATGGGAACTGATCAATCATTTTATGATCGATGTATTTCGCGCGTACGGTGTACCGGAAGAAGATGCCGCCATCTGTGCGGATGTTCTGCTGGAATCAGACCGGCGCGGGATCGAGAGTCATGGGTGCAACCGGTTTAAACCGATCTATCTGGACAGAATCCGGAAAGGTACGCTGCTTCCTGTAACAGAAACGGAAATTCTGAGAGAAACACCGACGACTGTCGTCATGGATGCCCACAACGGCATGGGAATGGTCGCCAGCCACAGGATGATGAAGCGTCTTATAGAGAAAGCAAAGCAATATGGCATGGCCGGCGGAGCGATCCGCAATTCCACACATTACGGGATTGCCGGCTACTGGACCGGAATGGCTGCGGACGAAGGACTTATCGGTATTACAGGAACAAATGCGCGTCCGTCGATCGCGCCGACATTCGGCGTGGAAAATATGCTGGGAACCAATCCGCTGACGTTTTCACTGCCGACTGACGAGGACTTTCCGTTTTGCATAGACTGTGCGACCTCTATCGTTCAGCGCGGAAAAATTGAATATTATGCACGCGAGGGAAAAGATACACCGGCCGGTATGGTTGTCGGACGGGACGGGTCCGCGATGACGGACAGCGAAGAAATTCTGCAGGCGCTCGTGAACGGTACGGCCGCGCTCGCGCCGCTGGGCGGAATCGATGATGAAATGGCCGGTTACAAGGGATATGGCTACGCGGCCGTTGTCGAGATCCTTTCAGCCGCGCTGGCGGGCGGGCAGTATATGAAGGCACTGACCGGCGTCGGTCCGGACGGATCGCCGCAGATGTATCATCTCGGACATTTCTTCTTTGTCATTGATCCGGATGCGTTTATGGGGCGTGATCTGTTCCGGAAAACCGCTGGTGAAATCTGCCGGGCACTGCGGGCATCGGAAAAGGCGCCTGGCAGGGACCGGATCTACACGGCAGGCGAGAAGGAATATCTCGCGTGGCTGGACCGCAGGGACAAGGGGGTTCCGGTAGGAGCGGCAGTGCAGAAAGAGCTGATTATGCTGCGTGACGAACTGCAGCTGCCGTATAGATTTCCTTTTGAATAAGCATAAAAACAAACGTAAAATAATCCCTCCGGCAGACGTGAAAAATTTCCTCTGGCAAAAACGTGAGGGAAGGAGTATAATGACTTTGCATTGCAGATATAGTTCATCGGTAGAACGCCAGCTTCCCAAGCTGGAGAGGCGGGTTCGATTCCCGTTATCTGCTCGAAAATCCCCGGAAACGAAATACGTTCCGGGGTTTTTGTTGAACGGTAAATAATCATTCAGGAGTATAGATACACGCATATGTGGATTGCAGACAGATGGAAAGAATATGAAGTGCTGGATACATCATCCGGGGAAAAGCTGGAACAGTGGGGACCGTACCGGCTTGTCCGGCCGGATCCGCAGGTGATCTGGAATACACCGAAACAGGAACCCGGCTGGCGGAAAAACCACGGACACTACTTCCGCAGCGCAAAGGGCGGCGGAAGATGGGAATTTCACGATCTGCCGGAACAGTGGGAAATCTCCTATCAGTTAAAAGGTACGGACGCACCGGGGGCAGATGAAAAAGCCGGCAGACTGACATTCCGGCTTCAGCCGTTTGCATTTAAACATACAGGTCTGTTTCCTGAACAGGCTGTCAACTGGGACTGGTTTTCCGGACTGATCCGGAATGCGGGACGCCCCGTCCGCGTGCTGAATCTGTTTGCCTACACCGGCGGCGCTACACTGGCGGCACTCGCGGCGGGCGCATCCGTCACACATGTGGACGCATCGAAAGGCATGGTGCGCTGGGCAAAGGAAAATGCTGCGGTTTCCGGACTGGCAGACCGCCCGGTCCGCTGGCTGGTTGATGACTGCAAAAAGTTTATCGAGCGGGAAATACGCCGCGGCAATCACTATGATGCCATCATCATGGATCCGCCTTCCTACGGGCGCGGACCGAAAGGAGAAATCTGGAAGCTGGAGGAATCCATTTACCCGTTTATTCAGCTGGCAGTTCAGCTGTTATCCGATCAGCCGCTGTTTTTCCTGATTAATTCCTATACGACAGGACTTGCACCCTCTGTCCTGACGTATATGATTTCAGCAGCGCTGGAGAAGCGGCGGGGTACTGTTGCTGCAGACGAAATCGGTCTTCCTGTCCGTTCGACCGGACTGATTCTTCCTTGCGGCGCATCCGGCCGCTGCAGCTGGTGATGCGGGAACACAGCGAAGCATGCAATGTCCGCGCATCGTTAATGAACATTTTACAATTATGTCGTTCTGTGCTATGATGGTGCAGGCATGGCGGTTTACCATACGATACTACAGGTTTCATGAGAACCTATAATATTTCAGGAAGTGAGAATACTATGAGTGGAAAGAGAAGATCCCGTAATCTGATCGCGGTGATTATTCTGCTGATTGTGCTGATCGGCGCGGTCGGCGGATTGTATTATTTTGGCATGCAGCATTTCAAAAAGCATTTTCTGCCGGGTACGATTATCAACGGTCTTGACTGCGGTGACAGTACGGTTGATGAAGTGCGTTATGCCTTCCAGGACAAGATCCGTGAATATGTCCTGACGGTTCATGAACGCAACGGACAGATCGAGACAATCAACGGTGAACAGCTTTATATGCAGTACGCGGATGACGGCTCACTGGAGAAGCTTCTGAATGAGCAGGACATCAAGACATGGATTTTCCAGTTCAATCAGACCCGCCATCTGAATGTGGACGCCGGCTTTACCTATGACGAGAATTCTGTTGACCAGATTCTTGATAATATGAAGGCTTTTGAAGTCTCCAATGTCTTTGCGCCGACGGATGCCAAGATCCAGGACAACGGAACATCCTTCGAAATCATTGACGGGTCCGAGGGCAACCTTCTGAAGCGTGATGCCGCAAAACAGGCTGTTATGGCAGCTGTCCAGAACGGCGATTCGGATGTTGATTTTGAGGCTTTGAATCTGTATGAGCATTCTTCTGTCAGGGCACAGGATGAGAAGCTTGTCAAGGAAGTAGAGCGGCTGAACAAGATGCTGTCTGCGAAAATCACATATGATTTTGTCGACCGCCAGATGACAGTTGACGGTACGACGATTCACGGCTGGATCGTGCAGGATGAAGAGGGCAACTTCTCGCTGGATGAGACGAAGCCGGCAGAGTGGGTCGTTAACATGGCGCGAGAGACCGATACGTTCGGCCTGTCACATGAGTTTAAGACTTCAAAGGGAACTACGATTGAGCTGGAAGGCGGCGGTGACTACGGCTGGCTGATCGGCAGGGAATCGACGACACAACAGCTTATTTCGGCGATTTATGCCGGCGAACAGACAACAATCGAACCGATTTACAGATACAAGGGCACAGACCGCTCCATGAACGACATCGGTCAGACCTATATTGAAATCTGTATCGAAGACCAGAAGATGTGGTGCTACAAGGACGGTGTGCTTGTCGTTGAAACTGACATTACATCCGGCACGGAATCCAACGGTTTTTCAACGCCTTCCGGAAGTGTCTGGGCTGTTGATGCAAAAAAGAAAGATGCACAGTTTCAGCTGTTCCCGGTAAAAGTCGAATTCTGGCTGCCGTTTAACGGAGACTGCGGCGTCCATGACGCGTCCTGGCGCTCGAATTACGGCGGAGATGTCTACAAATATGACGGTTCTCACGGCTGTATTAATACACCGCGGGATGCATGTGAGCAGGTATTTAATGCGATTGAGATTGGCGATCCGGTTGTTATCTATTATAGTGAGCAGCAGGTGAAAGGTCCGGAGCCGACACAGGAAGTCACAATGGGATAATTCATTTGCGGAGGTTAACATGATCAAAAAACAGATGAATATTGTCGTGCTGGCCGGCGGAACCAGTTCGGAACGCGATGTATCGATCATCTCCGGAACCGGTGTCTGCAGAGCGCTCCGCGAGCGCGGTCACAGAGCAATTCTCACAGATGTGTTTTTTGGCGAGGAGACTGTGAACTGGGACGATCCGTTTCCGGAAGAATATGATGTTTCCGCTGCAGTTGAACACATTCACAAATACAGTGAAAAACTGGAGGAAGCGATAGATTCCCGCAGGGAGTTTTTCGGACCGAACGTGATTGAGCTCTGCAGCAAAGCTGACGTTGCCTTTCTTGCGCTCCACGGTGCAAATGGAGAAGACGGAAGATTACAGGCCGCGTTTGACCTGTTCGGCATCAAGTATACCGGAACAGGATATCTGAGCAGTGCCCTGGCCATGGATAAGACCATGACGAAACAGTGTCTCCGTGCGGCAGGAATCCCGACGCCGGGCGGTGTTTCTCTGGTCAAGGGAACGTTTGATCAGATTCCGCTGCCGGAAGCATTCGGCATGGAGTATCCAGTGGTAGTCAAACCCTGCTGCGGCGGTTCCAGCGTCGGTACCTCCATTGTATTCAGTGAGCCGGAGTACCTCGACGCACTGAAAGAATCCTTTTCACTGGAGCCGGAGGCAGTGATTGAACCTTATATCGGAGGCCGCGAATTTTCTGTCGCAGTCATTGGCGGAGAAGCATATCCGATCATTGAAATCGCGCCCATCCACGGATTTTATGATTACAACAATAAGTATTCAGCCGGCGCGGTTGTAGAGACATGTCCGGCCGAACTGCCGGAAGCAAAGACGAAGGAGATGCAGGACCTGGCGGTCCGCGGTGCCGAAGCTCTGGGAATCACAGGTTACTGCCGGTTTGATTTCCTGATGGACCGCAATGAGAAGCTGTTCGCGCTTGAGGCAAATACGCTTCCGGGCATGACGCCGACCAGTCTGGTGCCGCAGGAAGCTGCCGCGCTCGGAATTTCTTATCCGAGACTCTGTGAACTGCTGATTGAAAAGTCGTTCGAATAATTACTGGAGATCTATCATGAAAAACATGACCATTCAGGCGGTCGCGCAGGCATGCGGCGGAAGCCTGACAGCTGCAGAAGCAGCCAGACATACAATTAACACAGAAATTACAGCTATTACGACCGACAGCCGCAAAGTCACTTGCGGCTGCCTTTTTGTGGCGATTCCCGGAGCCCGGGTTGACGGTCACGATTTTATCGGACAGGTTATACGGGATGGTGCCGCGGCAGTTCTGGGCGAGCGGGATCCGGAGGAACTGCAGCTGACTGCAGGCGAAAAGACCGCTGCCTATATTCAGGTTCCGTCCTCCCTGCAGGCGGTAAAAATGATTGCCAGATTCTATCTGCAGCAGCTTCAGATACCTGTTGTCGGTGTCACCGGAAGTGTCGGAAAAACCAGTACGAAGGAAATGATCGCATCCGTTCTGGAACAGAAGTACAGAGTATTAAAAACCGAAGGAAATTTTAATAATGAACTCGGACTTCCCCTCACTGTTTTCCGGCTGCGGGAAGAAGATGAAATCGCGGTACTTGAAATGGGCATCAGTGATTTCGGTGAGATGCACCGCCTTGCGGATGTCGCGCGTCCCGATACCTGTGTCATCACAAACATCGGGACCTGCCATCTGGAACAGCTGGGCGACCGGGATGGTGTGCTGCGCGCCAAAACAGAAATATTTGATTTTCTGCGTCCGGACGGACACATCGTACTGAACGGGGAAGATGATAAGCTGGCGCTGGTAAACCGCGCCGAAGAGACCGTGCGGTTCGGACTTCAGGATAATGCAGAGCTGTATTTAAACGGCGGGGATTCTGCCGTCCCGCAGATTACGGCAGACCAGATTGTTTCCCACGGTATTACCGGAAGCAGCTGCAGGATTCACACACCGCAGGGAGACTTTCATGCGGAAATACAGGTTCCCGGCATTCATGCCGTATACAATGCCATGGCTGCAGCAGCTGTCGGCCTGATCTATGGCCTGACCCTTGAAGAAATCAGACGCGGAATTGCATCCAGCGAGACAATTGCGGGACGGTTCCGGATCATAGAGACAGGATTCTGCACCGTGATTGACGACTGTTATAATGCAAATCCCATGTCAATGAAGGCATCCCTTAACGTTCTGAAGCATGCAGCCGGAAGAAAAGTCGCGCTGCTCGGTGATATGGGTGAGCTTGGCGTGAATGAAAAAGCGCTGCATGAAGAAGTCGGAAGCGCAGCAGCAGATTTCGGAATCGATGCATATTACTGTGCGGGTCCTCTGAGCGTTCATCTGATTGATGCGCTTAAGAAAGGCGGTGCGCCGGCGGAAACGCGTCATTTTGATTCGACAGATGATCTGATGGATGCACTGCCCGGGCTGATTCACAGAGATGATACCATCCTTGTAAAAGCCTCGCATTTTATGAAATTCGAGAAACTGGTGGAAGCACTGCAGAACATAACGACATAACTTTGTTAAGCTTTAAAAGATTGTTAATTTTTAAAAGATTGTTAAAAATAAAAAAATTGTCAAAAAATAATCGACAATCTTTTGACAATGCTTCAGGAAATTGCTATAATAAATGTAAGTTAAAGACGCGTTCCGGCAGGACTTATAGTCTGTTCCGGAACGCATCGTTATGTTTATGGAGGATTATTTCGTGAAGGAAAAGGGGATTTCGAAGGCAGTAATCAGCCGTCTGCCGCGTTATTACCGATATCTTGGCGAACTGCTGGATTCAGGAATCGAACGGATTTCTTCCGGTGAACTCAGCGAGCGGATGAAGGTAACAGCATCTCAGATCCGGCAGGATCTGAACAATTTTGGCGGATTCGGACAACAGGGGTACGGCTACAACGCATATGTGCTCAGGGAGGAGATCGGGAAAATACTCGGTCTTGACCAGGTACATAACATGATTGTTGTGGGTGCAGGTCATCTCGGGCAGGCACTGGGCAACTACGGATTTGAAAAAAACGGTTTCAGAATCATCGGAATGTTTGATGTTGACCCGGCACTGAAAGGACGTCTTGTACGCGGAATTCCGATCCGCATGCTGGATGAAATGCCGCAGTTTCTCGCGGAGCATGCAGTAGAAATTGCGGCACTGACGATCCCAAAGGAAGCATCAATTGAAGTTGCAAAAACACTCACCGATAACGGGATTCGCGCAATCTGGAATTTTGCGCATACGGACCTGAATCTGATTCTTCCAAAGGATGTTGTAGTTGAGAATGTGCATCTGTCAGACAGTCTGATGCGTCTTTCCTACAATCTTGCAGCAATAAAAAATGAGGAGACAGAATGATCCGGTTACTGACAGCAAAAGAATCGAAAGAAGCGGATCAGCTGGCGATTTCCCGCGGTATGCCCTCACCGGTTCTGATGGAGCGCGCGGCACTTTCGGTACTGCACACCATGCAGCATTCGCGCATGCCGTTGGACCGTGTTCTGGTGATCGCCGGAACCGGCAACAACGGCGGTGACGGAATCGCCGTGGCGCGCATGCTCTGCGAAAAGGGATTTACTCCGGATGTACTGCTCCTGGGCAGTCCTGAAAAATACAGTGAGGGCATGCGGCATCAGATGGAACTGCTTGGCTGGTACCGTCCCGGTTTTGTATCGGATTACGAAGCCGGAAAATATTCTGTCGTTGTCGATGCTATATTCGGCGTCGGACTGTCACGAGAAATTTCAGGACGTGCCGGAGAGATCATAAATGCACTGAATGCCGACCGTAACGTGCGTGTAGTAGCAGTGGATATTCCTTCCGGTATCCATGCTGACAACGGAAGCATCTGCGGAACCGCTGTGCGCGCAGAACGCACGGTTACATTTGCTTACGGAAAACCCGGATTATATCTTGCGCCCGGCGCGGCCTTTGCCGGTGATGTGCGTGTCGCCGCGATCGGCATCCCGGAGCCGGATGCGGAGGGATCCGCTTTTTCCAACAGGTACCTGCTGGAACAGGATGATCTTAAGCATCTGCCGGAACGCGATCCTTTCGGAAACAAAGGAACCTGCGGAAAACTGTTTGTTGCCGCGGGATCAAGAAATATATACGGGGCGGCATATCTCGCCGGCCGCGCGGCGCTTGGCGCAGGCGCGGGGATGGTGCGGATTCTGACAGAGTCAGCAAACAGGACACCACTCGCCGCGGCATTCCCCGAAGCTCTGATCAGCACATATGATGCGGGATATTTCGATCCGGAGAATTATCAGGCGGCCCTGCGGTGGGCAGACGGTATTCTGGCAGGCCCCGGACTCGGGACTGACGAAGACGCGCACGCGCTGCTGACCTGGATTCTGGATAACTGCAGAGTCCCACTGGTGCTGGATGCCGACGCACTGAATCTGATTGCAAAGGATCCCGCACTGAAGAATAGCATGATACGGACAGCTGAGGTGTGCAGAATCGTTGTCACACCGCATCTGGTCGAGATGAGCCGGCTGACAGGTCGTTCTGTCGATGAGATCCGAAAAAACCCGTTTGATGCCGCGGAGCAGTTTGCGCGGGAGAATGGTGTAATTTGCGTCATGAAGGATGCAAGAACCGTGATCGCCTGTCCTGACGGCACTTCTTACCTGATGCATTCCGGGACCAGTGCGCTGGCAACTGCGGGAAGCGGTGATGTGCTTTCCGGTATCATCGCGGCACTTCATACGGTTTCGGATGAAGCTGAAATCTGTGCCGCCGCACTGGGTGATCTGGTTCACGGTCTGGCCGGACGCGCAGCGGAAGAAGCCGGTTCGGCAAGAAGTGCAACGGCATCTGATCTGATCGAATATTTACCCCGCTTTCTGTGACATACATTGACTTAATACGGGCTGAATGTTAAAATTTTTATTTGATAAAGTATAATTATGAAGGAGAGTAACAGACATGTCAGGACATTCCAAATTTGCCAATATCAAGCACAAGAAAGAAAAAAATGATGCGAAGAAGGGCAAAATTTTTACGATTATCGGACGTGAAATCGTAATTGCGGTTAAGGAAGGCGGCCCGGATCCGGCCAACAACAGCAAACTGCGTGATGTTATCGCAAAAGCAAAGGCAAACAACATGCCGAATGATACCATTGAGCGCGGTATTAAAAAGGCTGCCGGCGACACCAATGCCGATAATTACGAGCGGATTACATATGAAGGCTATGGTCCCGGAGGAATCGCGGTCATAGTTGAAACCCTGACGGATAATAAGAACAGAACAGCTGCTGATGTCCGGAGCGCTTTTACGAAAGGAAACGGAAGCATCGGTACGCCGGGATGTGTCTCTTTTATGTTCGATGAAAAGGGGCAGATCATTGTATTAAAAGAGTCCTGCGATCTGGATCCTGATGATCTGATGATGATGGCACTGGATGCCGGTGCTGATGATTTTAACGAAGAAGAAGACTACTATGAAATTCTGACTGCTCCGGATGCTTTTTCGGCTGTGCGCGAAGCACTCGAAAAAGAAGGGGTTGAAATGGAAGAAGCTGACGTGCAGATGATTCCGCAGACCAGAACTGCGCTGACCGATGAGAAGATGCTTGCGGGACTCCAGAAAACACTGGATCTTCTGGAGGACAATGATGATGTGCAGAATGTGTATACAAATCTGGATGAATCAGCATCGGAGTAAAACGGTATGATATTTCTCAAAACGTTGCTGCTGGGGTTTCTGACCGGGCTGACGGCATTTTTTCCGGTCAGCAGTGCGGGAACGCTTGTGATCGGAGCACATTTACTTTCGGTGCCGCTGGATCACAGACTTTTCAAAGCTATGATGCTGGGAATCTTTCTGGTACTGGTTTTTTCATTTATGAATGATCTGATCAGATTGTTTTATTCGCTCACAGGCATCATACGGGATCTTATATCCAATCTGAAACTGTATCTGGGTTCGCGCGGCGCGCAAACGGATTACGTCCGGATTCTCACGGGGAATTACAGAAATTTTCTTGTAATGCTCCTGACTGCGCTGATTCCGCTGATTCTGCTCGGGCTGATTCTTGCAAATGCAGCTTCTGCCGTCTTCCAGAACAATCTGATTACCGGAATGATGTTTTTTATCACGGCGGTAATTCTTCTGGTATCTTCTTTTATGAATGTGCCGGAAAAAGGACCCCGGCAGATGAAATACCCGGAAGCGGTAATTATGGGTGTGTTTTCAGGATTCGCCTTTATACCGGGACTTTCGAAAATTGCCGCGGTTTCATCCGCGGGATTCCTCTGCGGCGTATCAAGAAAACTGACCGTTAAGTTTTCCTGTCTGCTCAGCATGTTCTGTCTTCTGCTAATCCTGCTGCCCGGAAGAATCGGCAGTATCTTTACGGCAGAAGTTTCCACCGGAATACCGGGATGCATTTTCGGTTTTGCCGCGTCATTCGGTGCAGGCATGCTGATGATTCGCAGGGCACAGAAACTGATTTCAAAAGAAAACAATAAGATTTTTGCCGGGTGTAATGTGATGCTCGGCATGCTGGCACTGCTGATGCAGATGCTTGCGCGTTAGAGGGGAGAAACCACTTGGCAACACAGAAAAAACGTACAACGGCAAAGCGGACAGCCGGGTCATCGGGGAGTAAGACAACGTCCACACGCCGAAAAACGTCCACACGTAAAAAACCTGCAGAGCAGGATGTCAGGCTGAAACAGGAAGTACTCCTGCTGATTATTCTGGCACTGTCTATTGTTCTGCTTCTGAGTAATTTCGGACTGGGCGGTGTGGTCGGCAGGGCGCTTTCTTCATTTTTCTTTGGCCTGTTTGGTCTGCCTGCATATATTTTTCCGGTTTTATTATTCGTCGGTTTCATTTTTGCATTATCCAACCGGGATAATCCGGTTTTCATCCGCAAACTGATCGGTGCATCCGGACTTTATATCTTTGTCTGTGCGCTGCTTCAGCTTCTGATGAACGGTTATGACAAAAATGCCAGATTCCGCGATCTGTATCTTGACAGTGCTTATGACAGATCCGCCGGCGGCCTGTTCGGCGGTCTGATCGTGAAACTGTTTGGCAGATTGTTCGGGACGATCGGTGCATTTATTCTGGTCGTGGCGGCACTGATTATTTTTGCGATTATTATGACACAGGAGCCGCTTCTGAATATGATGCGGCAGCGCAGTTCTTCTGCCTATCAGAAAGCCGCGGAGCGCAGGAGACGCCGCGCAGCGGAAGAAGAGGAAGAAGCAGAAGAAGCGGAAGAAACGATTGATTATGTGGATGAAGCTGATTCAGAGGATCCTGAAGAGGATGTCAGAACGGTCAGACGTTCTGCATCCAGACGCAAGGCTTCTCCGATTACGCTGAAACGCAGAGAAAAGAAGCGCACCGTTGTACGCGATTATGAAGATGAAGAAGAGGAAGATCTCGGACCTGCTCCGGAACTGATCCAGACGAGAAGAATCAGCGGGGCCAGTGACAGTGATGAACCTGTTGTTGTGCGTGCGCCGCGCCCTAAGACCGAAGAAGATCTTCGCGTTGAGCAGGAGCTTGCCAATCTTGATCATATTCTCGGACTGTCCGGTTCGGAAGATGCTGTTGATATGCCGGAAAATCTGATAGATCCGGCGGATGATTTCGATGACAGTTTTATTCCTGCATCCGCTCCTTCCGCCCGCGGCCGGCGAAAAGCCGCAGGTTCCGGCGCTGAACTGGCAGCATCCTATCTGGACGAATCCGCGGCTGCAGAAAAAGGCAGAATGCAGACCCGCAGAAAAACAACATCTGCGAGAACGACGCGGAGCCGAACTGCGGCACCTGACCCAGAACCGGAAGAACTGATCATACCCGATGATACTGAAATGCATGCGGAATATCAGTTCCCGACGCTGGATCTTCTGAAAAAAGGAACCGGCGGGAGAAGCGGCGAGACAACTGCGCAGTTGAATGAAACTGCTTCCAAGCTGCAGCAGACGCTGCATAATTTCGGTGTGGAAGTGCAGATTACCGATATCAGCTGCGGACCTTCCGTTACACGTTATGAGCTGCATCCGGAGATGGGTGTAAAAGTGAGCCGGATTCTGAGTCTTCAGGATGATATAAAATTAAATCTGGCAGCTGCAGATATCAGAATTGAAGCGCCGATTCCCGGAAAATCGGCAATCGGTATTGAGGTGCCGAACAAGGTTAACAGCACGGTTACGCTGCGCGACCTTCTGGAATCCAAACCGTATCAGAACAGCCGGGCGGAGCTTGTCTTTGCAGTAGGTATGGACATTGCCGGAAAACCGGTTGTTACTGATATTGCAAAAATGCCGCATCTGCTGATAGCAGGTGCCACAGGTTCCGGTAAATCAGTGTGCATTAATACACTGATTGTCAGTCTGCTTTACAAGATTTCTCCGGACGATCTGAAATTCATCATGATCGATCCGAAGAAAGTTGAATTGTCCGTTTACAACGGGATTCCGCACCTGATGATTCCGGTCGTGGATGATCCGAAGAAAGCGGCCGGAGCCCTGAACTGGGCAGTCAGTGAAATGATGAGCCGCTACGACAAGTTTGCGGCAATGGGTGTCCGGGATCTGAACGGATATAACGAAAAGCTCAAACAGATGCAGGCAGCAGGAGAAGGCGGAGAAACACTCACGAAAATGCCGCGAATCGTTGTAATCGTCGATGAGCTTGCTGATCTGATGATGGTTGCGCAGAAGGAAGTAGAGGATGCAATTGTCAGACTGTCACAGCTTGCACGCGCTGCCGGCATTCATCTTGTGATTGCAACGCAGCGCCCGTCTGTCAATGTCATCACGGGACTGATCAAGGCGAACATGCCTTCCCGAATTGCACTGGCAGTTTCCTCCGGTGTTGATTCCAGAACCATCATTGACATGAACGGTGCTGAAAAGCTTCTCGGAAAGGGCGATATGCTGTTCTACCCGCAGGGTTATCAGAAACCGGCCCGCGTACAGGGTGCGTTTGTTTCAGATGATGAGATCAATGATCTGGTAACCTATCTGAAAGAGCAGAACGAACCTTCTGTCTATGATCAGGAGGCCGAAAAAAAGATCACACTTTCCGCATCATCTTCTGATTCCGCAGGCGGCGGCAGCACGGATGACCGCGACATTTATTTTACTGAAGCCGGAAAGCTGATCATTGAGAAAAACAAAGCATCGATCGGCATGCTGCAGCGCGCTTTCAAAATCGGATTTAACCGTGCCGCGCGTATCATGGATCAGCTCTGTGATGCAGGTGTCGTAGGGGAAGAAGAGGGAACAAAACCTCGTAAAATTCTGATGACCATGGATGAGTTCCTTCAGATTCTGGATGAATAAAAACAGATTGACGCGAAATGACTGCCACGATGTTTAACGCTCCGTTAAGGATACACAGGAGGCGTCTATGAGAAAGTGTACGCGCTGCGGCGCGGATATACCGGACGGAGAATTCTTCTGTCCGGTGTGTGGTGAATCGGTTCAGCTGGTTCCTGATTATGAGACAATCGGGAGTCGTGCCCAGGAGCAGGAACTGCGTCAGAGAGAAGAAGAAAGAAGAATACGCGAAGCAGAACGTCAGGAAGCGATGCGACGCGCGCGGGAAGCAGCTGAAAAGCAGAAAATCCGCAAAACGCGTATGATGCTGTCTGTCTTTGCACTGATTGCTGTGGTTATGGCAGCTCTGGTAATTGCTGTCATTGCCAGACAGCGTAAGAACACTTCATTTGAATACCAGTACCGCCTGGCAATGGAAGCTTATGAAGAAGGAAGACTTGCCGAATCGCTTGATTATGTACAGAACGCCCTCCGGCTTCAGCCTGACAATCCTGACGCCGGTCTGCTGCTCGGCATGATTTATGAAAAAAACAATGATACGGAAAATGCCGAACAGGCATATCTCAGTGTCATAACAAAGAATCCGTCCTTTGTCAAAGCATATGATGCGCTGGTTCCGCTGTTTGCCGCAGGTCAGAAGTATGATGATCTTCAGACACTGCTGCAGAACATACAGGATGCCGGAATCAGGGAACGGTTCAGGGACTATGTTACTTATGATGTGGTTCCGTCTGATCAGCCTGGTATTTATCACGAAAGCAAAAAACTGGAACTGAAAGCAGAAGGGAATGGATCCGTTTATTATACGCTCGACGGATCTGAACCGACGGAAGCTTCTTTAAAGTATGCTTCGGCGATCGAGCTGAAGGAAGGCGAAACAAATCTCCGCGCGCGCTATATCAGTCCGCAGAAGATCCCGGGAAATGAATTTTCCGGCACGTATTCAATTCAGCTGAATAAAGCTTCCGCGCCTGTCATCACACCAAAATCAGGAACTTATTCGTCTACTGAAATTCCAAAGATCACTGTGGAAGTGCCCTTTGGATATACGGCTTATTATTCTTTTGATGTAAGAGCAACAAAAAACAGCATACGCTATGATAAACCGGTTGACATGCGTGAGGGTGACCATATTTTCTATGCAGTTCTCGTGGATGACAACGGCAAAGAAGGTGATGTTGCATCAGCAACTTATGTATATACAAAGCTGAGACCGACGCCGACCCCGACGCCGAATCAGCAGAGACCGCAGTATGTGTTTACGCCGACCCCGGAACCGACCCCGACGTCTACCCCGGAACCGACAAAAACACCGAAGCCGACGAAGACTCCGAAGCCGACGGAAACGCCGGTACCGACTTCTGAACCGACGCCGGAACCGACCGCGGAACCGGAGCCGACTGCGGAACCATCACCTGAAGAAGACAACAGCGAAACAGCAACAACCAACTAAGGATTCATGAAAGGAGCCAGATCAGACTATGTTTCCAATTTTGTATGCAGACAAGCTCGCTGCAAATATCTACCGCATGGTGGTCCATGCACCGCGTGTGGCAAAGCGCTGCGAGCCGGGCCAGTTTATTATTGTTCGCACAGACGAAGAGGGAGAGCGTATCCCGCTGACAATCTGTGACTATGACCGCGAAAAAGGAACTGTAACAATTGTCTTCCAGCCGGTCGGCGCATCCACAACACAGATGACAAACCTCAAAGAAGGCGATGCTTTCCTTGATTTTGTAGGACCGCTCGGACGTCCGTCTGATTTACTTGAGATGGATCCGGAAGAGCTGAAACAGAAGAAGATTATCTTCATCGCCGGCGGTGTCGGAACTGCTCCGGTCTATCCGCAGGTTAAATGGCTGCATGAGCATGGAATCACTGCAGATGCAATCATCGGCGCAAAGAACAAAGATCTTGTCATTCTGGAAGATGAATTCAGCGCTGTCTGCAACCTCTACATTACGACAGACGACGGTTCCTACGGACGCGAGGGAATGGTAACCAAATGTCTGGAAGATCTGATTGAAAAAGAAGGCAAAGAATACAATCACTGTGTTGCGATCGGACCGATGATCATGATGAAGTTTGTCTGTAAGCTCACAGAGAAGTACAACCTGCCGACCATCGTATCCATGAATCCGGTCATGGTAGACGGAACCGGCATGTGCGGCGCCTGCCGTCTGACCGTCGGAGACGAAGTGAAATTTGCCTGTGTTGACGGTCCGGAGTTTGACGGACATAAAGTCGATTTTGATCAGGCTATGAAGCGTATGACAATGTACAAGACTGAAGAAGGCCGCGCCATGCTCAAAGCGCAGGAAGGTGACACGCACCACGGCGGATGCGGAAATTGCGGAGGTGACAAATAATGGCTGATGTATTGAAAAAAGTACCTGTCAGAGAACAGGATCCGAAAGTACGTGCAACCAATTTTGAAGAAGTCTGCTACGGATACAACAAAGAAGAGGCAATGGAAGAAGCCACCCGCTGCATCAACTGCAAGAATCCGCGCTGCGTGCAGGGATGTCCTGTCAGCATCAATATTCCGAAGTTCATCCAGGAGCTGAAGGCCGGCGAGATCGAAGCTGCCTACAACACCATCAGCGAATCCAGCGCGCTTCCAGCAGTCTGCGGACGTGTTTGCCCGCAGGAATCTCAGTGTGAAGGTGTCTGCATCCGCGGCATCAAAGGCGAACCGGTATCCATCGGAAAGATGGAGCGCTTCGTTGCTGACTGGGCACGTGAGAATGGCATTAAGCCGAAAACAGCAGAACAGAAGAACGGTCATAAGGTTGCTGTCATCGGCGCAGGCCCTGCAGGTCTGACCTGTGCAGGAGATCTTGCCCGTCTTGGCTATGATGTCACAATCTTTGAGGCGCTTCACAAAGCCGGCGGCGTTCTTTCCTACGGCATTCCGGAGTTCCGTCTGCCGAAGAGCGCAGTTGTCGACAAGGAAATTGAAAACGTTAAATCACTCGGCGTACAGATCGAGACAGACGTAATCATCGGCAAATCTGTCACAATTGACGAGCTGATGGAGCAGGAAGGATTTGAGGCAGTCTTTATCGGTTCCGGCGCAGGACTTCCGATGTTCATGCATATCCCGGGCGAAAATGCAATGGGTGTCTTCTCCGCAAATGAATACCTGACAAGAAGCAATCTGATGAAGGCATACCGCGACGACTACATGACACCGATCTTCCGCGGCAGGAAAGTCGCTGTCGTAGGCGGCGGCAACGTCGCTATGGATGCTGCAAGAACCGCACTGCGTCTGGGCGCTGAGGTTCATGTTGTCTACCGTCGTTCAGAGGAAGAACTTCCGGCACGAGTCGAAGAAGTTCATCACGCAAAAGAAGAGGGAATCATCTTTGATCTCCTCTGCAATCCGGTCGAAATCCTCGTCAATGATGACGGCTGGGTTAAGGGAATCCGCTGCATCCGCATGGAGCTTGGCGAGCCGGATGAGTCCGGAAGAAGACGTCCGGTCCCGGTTGAAGGTTCTGAATTTGAGATTGATGTTGATACCGTTATCATGTCACTCGGAACCAGCCCGAACCCGCTGATTTCTTCTACTACCGTCGGCCTTGATGTCAACCGCAAGAAATGCATCATCGCAAATGAAGAAACCGGCGAGACATCCAAGAATGCCGTATTTGCAGGCGGCGACGCTGTTACAGGCGCTGCTACGGTTATCCTCGCGATGGGCGCGGGAAAAGCTGCTGCAAAGGGAATTCATGAGTTTCTTTCAAAGTAAATCAGCGATTAATAAGACGTGCCTGATCATATGATAATCCATGCCGCACGCAAAAATCCTCAGACCATATATTAAGAATCCGTAGATGTGCCGGTGATTCGTGAAAGACAACCACTCATCACCGGCGCATTGACGGCTTCTAAATATCCGTTCTGCCGGATTTTTTTGCGAATGCGACAAGGATTATCATGATAACCCCCTTAAGGAATGATGGAGGGAGTCATGATTAAAATCACGATTGCCTGTGTCGGCAAGGTGAAGGAATCATGGATGCGGGCCGGGATCGCCGAATATGAAAAGCGCCTGGGCCGTTACTGCAGGCTTGAGACACTTCAGGTGGCTGATGAAAAGACACCTGACGGAGCAGCGCCTGCGGAAGAGGTGGCGATCAGAGAAAAAGAAGGGCAGAGGCTGCTGGCGGGAATTCCGGAGCGTGCTTTTGTGGCTGCGCTCGAGATCGGAGGCAGAAGGTTTGATTCTCCTGCTTTCGCACGGGAAATTGAGAAGCTCGGCGCTTCCGGAAACAGTCACCTTGTCTTCGTAATCGGCGGATCTCTTGGTCTGTCGGATTCGGTTCTTCGCCGCGCAAATATGAAAATCAGTTTTTCTGATATGACATTTCCGCATCAGCTGATGCGGATCATTTTACTTGAACAGATTTACAGAGGGTTCCGGATTATTAACGGTGAACCCTATCACAAATAATGGTGGTTTCCATATGGCAATTGCAACGCCTGTTATTCATTTTATTGAGACGGAACTGACATCCATTCCCGTTTATCAGTACGCTTTTTTCAGACCGCAGGATATTGTCTTTCACGACGGACTTCGCATGTTCTGCAAGCGAAGCTGCCGTCATTATAAAACTTCCTGGTCCTGTCCGCCTGCTGTCGAATCCGTCGAAAAATGCACCGCGCGCTGTCTGTCTTATGAAGACGGCATGATTTTTTCGACCATCCGGACGGATCTTCCGCGTAACCTGTCAGGCACTATGGGAGGCGAACAGCAGCCTGTTTCCACTGCACACGAACAGGTAACAGGACGCATCGAAGCCATCATGAAGCGTGCCGGAAAAGCTTATTATACACTGACAGGAAATGTATGCACGGTCTGCAGGCAGTGTTCCTGGCCGAAAGAAAGCTGCAGATATCCGGAACTGATGCACCCGTGTATAGAAAGTCATGGCATCAGTATTGCGCAGCTTGCGGATCAATGCGGAATCGATTATTATCTTGAAGGAGAATCAGAACTGCAGTTCTCGATTATTTTCCTTCGCGACCCGTAAATAAACCTGGGGATAAATGACAGATATGGCAGCAGAAATTATAGAACAGCAGATTGATATTCCGGCAGAGCATGCCGGCAATGTATTCGGTCAGTTCGATCAGAATATCAAAAAACTGGAACGTGCCTTCGGAACAACGCTTGTTCAGCGCGACGGCGTGGTCCGGATCGTCGGTCCGGCTTCCGGTGTGAAAAGTGTTTCGGATTGTCTGTCTGAATTGATTGAACTCTCCCGGCGCGGAAATGACATTACCGAGCAGAATGTGAACTATGCCATTTCACTGGCGATGGAAAACAACACCGGATCACTGACGGAACTGGACAGCGATATCATCTGTCACACCATCAGCGGAAGACCGGTTAAGCCAAAGACAAACGGCCAGAAGGCATACGTCGATGCGATTCATGATAATATGATTACATTCGGAATCGGTCCTGCCGGAACAGGAAAAACATATCTGGCGATGGCAATGGCAATCACTGCTTTTCGCAGTGATGAGGTAAGCCGGATCATTCTGACGCGTCCTGCGATCGAGGCGGGTGAAAAACTCGGTTTTCTTCCGGGTGATCTGCAGAGCAAAGTTGACCCTTATCTGCGTCCGCTCTACGATGCGCTGTATCAGATTATGGGCGCGGAAGGATTCCAGAAAAACATGGAAAAAGGGTTAATCGAAGTGGCGCCGCTCGCGTATATGCGCGGCCGTACACTGGATAACGCCTATATCATTCTGGATGAGGCGCAGAATACGACGCCTGCACAGATGAAAATGTTTCTGACACGAATCGGTTTCGGATCCAAGGTAATCGTTACCGGCGATCAGACACAGAAAGATCTTGCGCCCGGCGTTACATCGGGACTGGATATCGCCATGCGGGTTCTGAAAAAGATCGAAGGAATCGCTTTCTGTGAACTGACCAGCCGTGATGTCGTGCGGCATCCGCTGGTGCAGAAGATCGTTGAAGCGTATGAGGCATTCGAGAAAAAGAACAGCCGTATAAAAGAGAGCGGACGTACGCGCAGCCGCACGGTCCGCCGCAGAACGGAGTAGCTATGGAATTGTATCTGGAAGATCTGCAGAATCAGAAATTCCCGTTTGACCCGCGGCAGATAGCCAAAAAGGTTGCTGCATGTGCGCTCGAACAGGAAAACTGTCCGTATGACGCCGAGATCTCTCTGACGCTGGTTGACGACGATGAGATCCGCGTCCTGAACCGGACGCACCGGGGAATTGACCGCCCGACGGATGTTCTGTCATTTCCGCTGGTGCCGTTTGAACATCCGGCAGACTATGCATTTCTCGAGGAAACAGATGACTGTTTTGATCCGGATACGGGACTTCTCATGCTGGGTGATATTGTAATTGCCGTGCCGCATGTCTTTGCGCAGGCAGAGTCATACGGTCACCCGGTTCTCCGCGAATTCGCATTTCTCGTTGCCCACAGCATGCTGCATCTGCTGGGATATGATCATATGACGCCGGAAGAAGCACCGCAGATGGAGAAAAAACAGGAACAGATTCTTGAATCGCTTTCGATCACAAGAGACATTTGAACAATTAATATAACAGGCCGGCAGAACCTGAAAAAGAATTACACAAAGCAGGAAATAAAACGATGAACACATTGACCAAAGAACAGATCAGAAAAATGGTTAAGGAACGGCGCGGCCAGGCGGCACCGTCGGATCTTGCCCGTGACAGCGAAATTATTTTCCGGAAAATCCGGGAGATGAACGCATATCTCATTGCATCTTCCGTCTACTGCTATGTAGATGTGAACAATGAGGTGCAGACGAGGACTTTTATTGCACAGGCAATCGCAGAGGGTAAGCAGGTTGCTGTTCCGCGCATCGATCCGGACGGGATGCATTTCTATTACATTGATTCAATGCGCCAGCTCGTAACAAACAACAACGGAATCCCGGAGCCGAAGCAGAATACAGAACGCGCCGCGTCGGCAAATGCGCTTGTCATTGTACCGGGGCTCGCCTTTGATACCTCCTGTGCACGAATCGGTTACGGCGGAGGATATTATGATCATTTTCTGAAAGAAGAACGCACGCATATGACAGTGGCAGTGGCCTACGATTTTCAGGTGTTTGACCAGATTCCGCAGGATGAAGATGATATCCGGGTACAGTGGCTTTTCACCGAATCCAGACGATTCAGGAGAGACGGAAATCTATGAAAATGACAGAGCAGATTCCGGCACAGGAGCCGGCCAGACAATTTCATTATATGGAAGTTGCCAGAGATCTTGTTCAGGAAAAGGCAGAGGAGGCAGGACGCCCCCTCTCTTTCTACGTACAGACCTTTGGATGTCAGATGAATGCGAGAGACTCGGAAAAGCTCAGAGGAATTCTTCACTATATCGGATTTGTGCCGGGCGAAGATGAAACGGCGGATTTTGTGCTGTACAACACCTGTACGGTGCGGGAAAACGCGAATCAGAAAGTCTACGGACGTCTTGGCTATCTTCAGACGCTGAAGAAGAAAAACCACTCCAAATTCATCGCGCTCTGCGGATGTATGATGCAGGAACCGGAGGTACTGCAGACGCTGCGCGACCGTTACACATTCGTCGATCTTGTGTTCGGGACGCACAATATCTTTAAACTGGCGGAACTGATTGTGCGCGCAATGAATCAGGATGAGATGCTGATTGATGTCTGGGAAGATACCGATCAGATTGTGGAAGATCTTCCTGTAGAACGGAAATATTTCTTTAAATCCGGTGTTAACATCATGTTCGGCTGCAATAATTTCTGTTCCTACTGTATTGTTCCCTATGTACGGGGAAGGGAGAGAAGCCGCAATCCGCGCGATATCATCCGGGAAATCGAGACACTTGTGTCAGATAGCGTGCGGGAGATCATGCTGCTGGGACAGAATGTCAATTCCTACGGAAAGAATCTCGACCCGAAAGTGTCTTTTGCAGAACTGCTGGAGACGATTGCCGGTATTGAAGGCCTGGACCGGATCCGGTTTATGACATCGCATCCGAAGGATCTTTCCGATGAGCTGATCCGCGTCATGGCGGCGCACCCGAAGATCTGCAGACACCTTCATCTGCCGCTACAGTCCGGCAGCACAGAAATTCTGCGTCAGATGAACCGCAGATATACAAAAGAGCAGTATCTGGCTCTGGTCGACCGGATCCGCGCCGCAATTCCGGATATTTCCCTGACAACGGATATCATTGTCGGTTTTCCCGGAGAAACGGAAGAAGATTTTCAGGAAACACTCGATGTCGTAAGACGTGTGCGATACGACAGTGCCTTTACTTTTATATACTCGAAACGGACCGGTACACCTGCTGCCGTTATGGAGAATCAGATACCGGATGATGTGATCAAAGATCGTTTCGGCAGACTTCTGGCCGAAGTGCAGGAGATCGGCCGGGAGCAGACAGCACGCTTTACCGGACAGACAATGCCGGTTCTCGTCGAACAGCAGAATGAGCAGGATCGCTCGCTTGTTACCGGACGGCTGGATACCAATGCAGTCGTGCATTTTCCGGGAGATCCGTCTCTGGTCGGACAGATCGTTGATGTGTATCTCAATGAATGCAGAGGATTTTATTATTTAGGAACCAGATCTGAACCGGTCTGATGAATCCATTGATACGAGGAGAATAAAAAGTGCCACTTTCACCAATGATGCAGCATTATCTGCAGACAAAAGAAGCTTACCCGGACTGCATTCTTTTTTACCGTCTGGGTGATTTTTATGAAATGTTTTTCGAAGATGCAGAGGTCACCGCCCGGGAACTGGAGCTGACTCTCACCGGAAAACAGTGCGGTCTGCCGGAACGCGCGCCGATGTGCGGCGTCCCGTATCATGCGGTGGACACCTATCTGGCACGTCTGGTTGAAAAAGGATATAAGGTCGCGATCTGTGAGCAGGTTGAGGATCCGAAGCTCGCAAAAGGTATGGTGAAGCGGGAAGTGATCCGTGTCGTGACGCCCGGAACAATGTTAAATTCCGAGGGCCTCGATGAGGCGCGTCATAATTACATCATGAGCATTGTTTCAATGACAGATGTCTACGGACTGGCAATTGCCGATATTTCCACAGGCACCTGTCTTGTTACCGAAATAGACGACCGCGCTGCACTGTCCGATGAAATTCTGAAGTTTATGCCGTCGGAAATTCTCTGCAATCAGTCATTTTTTGTCTCCGGTATCGATATTGACGATCTGAAGCACCGTCTGCATATTACGATTTCCACGCCGGAAGAATGGTATTTTGATCAGGATGCGTGTGAGAAAATCTTAAAGAAGCATTTTCACGTCGGATCGCTCAAAGGACTCGGTATCACAGATTTCCCATGCGGCGTCATTGCGGGCGGCGCACTGTTTACTTATCTCTATGAGACACAGAAATCTGATATGCGGCAGATCACAGAGATCACGCCATATTACGCAGACCGCTTTATGCTTCTGGATTCTGCTACCAGGCGAAACCTTGAGCTGACAGAAACACTGCGTGAGAAACAGAAACGCGGATCGCTGCTCTGGGTTCTGGATAAAACAAAAACCGCCATGGGTGCCCGGATGCTCAGGACCTGGGTGGAACAGCCCCTGGTTGATCAAAACGAAATTGTGCGGCGGCACGCCGCTGTTGAAACACTGTGTTCGGCGCCGATGTACCGGGATGAACTGCGGGAATATTTGCAGCCGGTTTACGATCTGGAACGACTGATCAGCAGAATTGTTTACCAGTCCGCCAATCCGCGGGATCTTGTCGCATTCCGCACATCACTTGAAATGCTGCCCCATATCCGCGCTGTGACAGAACAGCTGGACGATCCGCTACTGGAAGACCTTCTGGCTGATCTGGATCCCCTCGAGGATCTCTGCGCTCTGGTTCAGGACGCGATTATTGACGAACCGCCGCTTGCTATGAAGGAAGGCGGCATTATCCGTGACGGATACAACGAAATGGTTGATCAGTACCGCAGGGCAGGGCGGGAAGGCAAGCAGTGGATGGCAGATCTGGAAGAAGCCGAGCGGGAGCGCACGGGGATCCGGACGCTCAGGATCCGTTTCAACAAAGTATTCGGCTATTGTATTGAAATAACCAATTCCTTCAAGGATAAAGTTCCCGAAGATTACGTGCGGCGCCAGACACTGACCAATGCAGAACGCTATACCATGCCGAAACTGAAAGAGATGGAAGAGACGATTCTCGGCGCCGAAGAACGGCTCAGCGGACTGGAATATGAATTGTTCTCGGAAATCAGAGAAAAAATCGCCGGTGAAGTCATCCGGATTCAGAAGACCGCTGCTGCGGCAGCCGCACTGGATGTTCTGGCTTCCTTTTCTTATGTTGCCGAGCGCAATCACTACACGCGCCCCATGATGCGTACAGACGGCCTTCTGGAAATCCGGGAGGGAAGACATCCTGTCGTGGAACAGATGCTTGCGGATGATCTCTTCATCCCGAATGATACGCTTCTGGACGAAAAAGAGCAGCGTGTCGCGATTATTACGGGACCAAATATGGCCGGTAAGTCTACATATATGCGTCAGTGTGCGCTGATTGTACTGATGGCACAAATCGGTTCTTTTGTTCCTGCCGCCTCCGCGAAAATCGGCGTGGCAGACAGGATTTTCACCCGTGTCGGCGCGTCAGATGACCTCGCGAGCGGAAAAAGCACCTTTATGGTTGAAATGAATGAGGTTGCAAATATCCTGCGCAACGCGACAGCTGACAGTCTGCTGATTCTCGATGAAATCGGACGCGGCACGAGTACATTCGACGGTCTTTCCATCGCGTGGGCTGTCGTAGAATATATTGCAGACATGAAAAAAATCGGCGCGCGTACGCTCTTTGCCACCCATTACCATGAGCTGACCGAGCTGGAGGGCGCAATCCCCGGCGTGCAGAACTACTGTATCGCCGTAAAAGAGCGCGGAGACGATATTATTTTTCTCCGGAAAATCGTGCGCGGAGGCGCTGACCGAAGCTATGGAATTCAGGTGGCACGTCTCGCAGGTGTGCCCGCAGCCGTTCTGGAACGGGCAGAGGAAATTTCCGCGCAGCTGCAGGAAAGTGATATCATTCGTCCGGAAAAAGCGATTCATACAGATCCCGGCGGTGTACAGCTTTCGTTATTCGATACTGTCCGTGACGCCGCGTCTCCGGCTTCCGGGATGAACAGCGCACATAAGAAAACGAAAAAAGAGCGCACCCGGGAAAAAGTACTGGAGCAGCTTAAAGATCTGGATCTGATGCGTATGACGCCGATTGATGCGCTGAATCTGCTGTATCAGATGCAGAACGAAATTCTTTAAAACCGGCCGGCGGCCTGATGCTTCTCTCAGGAATGAGTATTGCACGGCACAGCCGGCTGCGTACTGAGGAAATGCTATGAGAGAAATACAGATTCTCGACAAAAACACAATCGACCAGATTGCTGCCGGTGAGGTAGTGGAACGCCCGGCTTCGGTTGTCAAGGAGCTGGTTGAAAATGCGATTGATGCGTCTGCCGGTGCGATTACGGTTGAGATTCGGGACGGCGGCGCATCACTGATTCGGATCACGGATAATGGTTCCGGTATACCGGCGGAGCAGGTGCGTCTTGCCTTTACACGGCACGCGACGAGCAAGATCCGGAAGCTGGATGACCTTGTGCAGATTTCATCGCTGGGATTCCGCGGTGAGGCACTTGCAAGTATTGCCTCAGTTGCACGCGTTGAACTGATCACGCGGACACCGGAAGCGCTTACCGGGATCCGCTGCTGTATGGAAGGCGGAGATGAGAAGGAGTACGAAGAGATCGGCGCGCCGCAGGGCACGACATTTCTGGTTCGGAACCTGTTTTTCAACACGCCTGCAAGAGCTAAATTTCTGAAATCAGCCGGCGCGGAAGGTAATCGTATTGCGTCTGTTGTCGAAGAGCTGGCTCTGTCACATCCGAATATTTCATTTAAACTCCTGATCAACGGAAAAAACCGCCTCTTCACGACCGGAAACGGCAATTTAAAGGATATTGTCTATCAGATTTACGGAAGAGATATGGCAAAACAGCTGATTCCGGTCACAGATGAAAGTGACCGCATGCGGATCACAGGATTTCTCGGCAATCCGGAAATTGCAAGAGGCAACCGCAATTTTGAAAACTATTTTGTCAACGGGCGATATGTAAAAAGCAGTCTGATCGCAAGGGCGATTGAAGATGGTTATCACGGGTTTATGATGCAGCATCGCTATCCTTTTACGCTGCTGTATCTGGAAATCGATCCGACGCTGGTTGATGTCAATGTGCATCCGGCAAAAATGGAAGTCCGGATTTCGGACCCGGAACAGATCAGCCGCCAGCTGACCCTTGCGGTGCAGAATGCTTTATTTACCAGAGAGCGCATCCCGCAGATTTCACTTCAGAAAGAAAACAGCAGAAACACATTCAGCCCGGCGGCACCGCTGCAGGACGGAAAATCTGCACCGGAACCCTTCGAACGGGCGCGCCGCGCGGCCCGGGATCTGCTGAATACGCCCAAAACTGCTTCCCTGAAAAACACCGGCGCAGATGTCCTGCGTGACACACCTGCGGTTTACGGCAGAAGCCCTGCCGGAAAGAACCCTGCCCCTCTTAAAGAGCAGGACAGTCAGAAGGCGCTGCATGTCAGTGAGCCGCAGAAGACCGCGCAGTATAGCAAAGAGCCGCAGAAGATAATGCAGAACGTCGGTGAACCACAGAAGACCGCGTCGGAACAGAACGCTCAGAACCTGCAGGTCACAAAACCGGAGCAGACGGAATTATTTCCGGAAAAGCTGCTGGAAAAATCAGCCAGGCAGCTTCATCGCATGATCGGACAGGTGTTCGGAACCTACTGGCTGATCGAGTTTCAGGATGCCCTGTATATTGTCGATCAGCACGCGGCACATGAAAAAGTGCTGTATGAGCGCCTGATGAAAGCGCACCGTGAAAAGACCATTCATTCGCAGATGATCACGCCTGTCAGAGTACTGACACTGACCGCTGCAGAGGCATCGCTTCTGGAAACGCATCTGGACACCTTCCGGTCACTCGGTTTTATCATTGAACCCTTCGGCGGTTCTGATTTCAGGATCACTGCAGTTCCGGATAATCTGTACAGTGTTTCGGCAGATCAGTTGTTTACGGATATTCTTGACAGCCTGAGTGCGCTTGGAAACCAGCCGGAAGAGCTGATCCTGGAGAAACTTGCTTCCATGTCATGCAAAGCCGCCGTCAAAGGCAATCACAACATGTCTGTGCAGGAGGCAGATGCACTGATCAATGAACTTCTTGAACTGGAAAATCCATATAACTGCCCGCATGGCAGACCAACCATTGTCTCAATGTCTCATTATGAACTGGACAGAAAGTTTAAGCGGATCGTATGAATAAACTACCATGTATTATCCTGACCGGCCCGACAGCAGTCGGAAAAACAGCATATTCCATCCGTCTTGCAAAAGAAGTAAACGGGGCGGTTATTTCCGCCGATTCCATGCAGGTATACCGGGGAATGAATATTGGTTCGGCGAAAATCACGCCGGAAGAGATGGACGGTATCACGCATTATCTGGTCGATATTCTGGAACCCGAAGAATCATTTGATGTATATCAGTTTCAGAAACTGGGACGTGACGCGATGCAGAAATGTTATGACAGCAGACACATTCCAATGATTGTAGGCGGAACCGGCTTCTATATTCAGGCGCTGCTCCGGGAAATAGATTTCACGGAAACAACCGGACACTCTTCCTACCGCACGGAACTGGAAGAGCGGGTCCTGCAGCCGGGCGGAACAGAAGCGGTATTTGCCCTCCTGCAGAAAGTGGATCCTGTCTCCGCATCCATCATACATCCGAATAACCGGAAGCGCGTCATCCGCGCCCTTGAATATTATCATGAGACAGGCAGACCCATTTCCGAGCACAACATCGAACAGCACCGGAAGGATTCTCCTTTCAACTACGTCTATTTCGTCCTCACGGATGACAGGGCGAAAATATATGAGAGAATTGAACGCCGCGTTGACCTGATGATCGAGGCAGGGCTGGAAGAAGAGGTCCGACAGCTATATGACAGAGGACTCACTGAGCATTACACTTCCATGAAAGGACTCGGATACCGTGAATGGTTTCCGTATTTCAAAGGGAATTGTACGCGCGAGGATGTAATCCGCACAATAAAACTGAACACGCGTCACTTCGCAAAAAGGCAGCTCACATGGTTCCGCCGCGAACAGGATGTCACGTGGATCAGCCTCCCGGTGTACAACTACGACCCGGAACAGGTAGTTTCTTATATGAAGACCGTATGCAGAGAAAAAGGACTGATTCAGTAAAGAAGTCCGTCCTTTTGCAGGAACTTTGCAGGAATTATGACTGATTTAAAGGAGAAGCTTATGCCGCAGAAAGAAATCCTCATCATCGGTGCCGGTGCATCGGGTCTTATGGCAGCGATCTGGGCGGCAAAAGGCGGTGCACATGTCACAGTGCTTGAAGGGAATGATAAACCCGGGCGAAAACTGCTCGCGAGCGGCAACGGGAAGTGCAATCTGACAAATCTGACACAGAATCCTTCCTGTTACAGGGGAACGGATCCGCAGTTTCTCTGGGAGATTGTCCGGCAGTTCAACGCAGACCGGACGATCGCGTTTTTTACAGGACTGGGACTTTATCCAAAAAACCGCGACGGCTGGATCTACCCCTGCACAGAACAGGCGGAAACCGTTCTGAAACTGCTGCTTCTGGAAGCTGAACATCTGGGCGTTCGCATGAAAACACGGGAGTTTGTGCTGGCAGTCCGGCAGACGGATCAGGGATTTATCACACAGACAAACACCTGGAACTATTCATCCGATGCCGTGATTGTGGCATGCGGAAGTCCGGCTTCGGCAGTGCGCGGGTCCTCTGATACCGCCCTGAAGATTGCAGAGCAGACGGGACAGCCGTATCTGCCGTTTATGCCAGCGCTTGTGCCGCTGCATGTCCGCGGGAATTACGCACAAAAATGGGCCGGTATCCGTGTACAGGGCGCCGTTACACTTATAATAGACGGATGCGAAATCATGCGTGAAGAAGGAAATGTGCAGCTGGGTGATTACGGGATATCAGGCATTCCTGTCTTCCAGATCAGCCGCTTTGCCGTGCGGGCTGCCCGCGAAAACCAGAAACCGGTTCAGGTCATTCTGGATCTTGTACCGCATCTTGATGAACAGGAACTTCTGAACCGCATGGAAATGCAGGCGCGGACAAATCCGTGGAAGACAGTCCGACAGCTGTTTACAGGACTTCTCCCGGAACCGCTGATCCCTGTATTTATCAGTAAAAAGGCAAAGATCGAAGAAGCTGTTAAAGGCATTAAAGCCATACCGTTAACTGTAACAGACGCCGCCTCCGGACGCTACGCGCAGGTATCATCCGGCGGCATTGCCACTTCCGGACTGGATGATCATCTTCAGTCGAAGATTGTTCCCGGATTATATTTTACAGGGGAAGCCGTTGACGCGGACGGCGCATGCGGCGGATATAATCTGCAGTGGGCGTGGTCCAGCGGATATGTAGCCGGCAGCAGTGCGGCAGCCGGATCCGCGCCGTGAACTGGCGTGGTTTCTCCACCAGAAAAACATCTCAGCCACTTTACAGGGAACTTTACAGGGAGGTCCGGTGCAGATGCTCAGAATTACACAGCTGAAACTTAAGATTCCGCATACGGAAGATGCTGTTCGCAGGAAGGCCTGCCGTATGCTTCGGGTCAGACCGCAGGATGTCCGGCATTTTCAGATCATCCGGCGCTCTGTTGACGCACGCAGCAAGCCGGTCCTTTATTACACCTATACAGTCGAACTGAATGTGGCCGGGGAAAAGAAGATACTCCGAAGTACTCGACATAAAAATATTACGCAAACCGAGCTGCCCGTTTACCGTTTTCCGGAACCGGGCAGCAATACACTGCGGCACCCGCCTGTGATTATCGGGAGCGGCCCCGCGGGTCTGTTCTGTGCGCACATTCTCGCAGAACACGGATACAGGCCGCTTGTTTTGGAGCGCGGCGAGGAAGCATCCCTTCGAAAAAAGACGGTTCAGACGTTCTGGGATACCGGAATTCTGCAGCCGGATTCCAATGTACAGTTCGGTGAAGGCGGAGCCGGTACGTTCTCTGACGGAAAGCTGAATACCGGTGTAAAAGATCCCGCCGGACGCAGCCGTCTGGTTCTTCGCATGTTTCAGCAGGCAGGCGCACCGGATGAAATTATGTACGATGCAAAACCGCATCTGGGTACAGACCAGCTGGTTTCGATTGTTGAAACTCTGCGCAGGCAGATCATTTCCATGGGCGGAGAAGTACGGTTCCGCAGTAAGGTGACGGAGATTCTGACAGAGAGCGGATGCGCTGCCGGCGTAAGACTGGAAGACGGAACCACAATTCCGGCGGAAGTTATTATTCTGGCCATCGGGCATTCCGCGCGCGATACCTATAAAATGCTTTATCAGAAAGGTCTGTCCATGCGGATGAAGCCGATTGCAGTCGGGGTGCGCGCGGAGCATCCGCAGGCACTGATCAATCTGCAGCAGTACGGATCAGAACATCCCGAACATGTAGGCGCGGCAGATTATAAACTGACTGCGCAGCTTCCTTCCGGCAGAGCGGTATACACCTTCTGCATGTGTCCGGGGGGCTATGTTGTCAATGCGTCTTCTGAAGCGGGAATGCTGGCGGTTAACGGGATGAGCTATCACAAAAGAGACGGCCGGAATGCAAACAGCGCGGTCGTCGTCACTGTTTCCCCGGAAGATTATCTGCAGATGCGTTCTGCCATGCCGGGTGATTCCTTTTCAGATCTTCCGGAAGCGCTTTCAGGACTCGCATTCGTCCGGAAACTGGAACAGAACGCATATCGGGCCGGCGCCGGCGCTGTTCCGGTCCAGCGGTTTTCTGCTTTTTGTTCTGCGGCAGGTATAACTGATATCAGATTCGGTCAGAATCCGGACGGCATCTCATGCGGTCCCGGTGCAGATCATCCGGACTCCGGAGCATTCTCCGGATGGCTTCCGGCCATAAAAGGGAAATGGACCTTTGCGAATGTCTGTGATATTTTCCCGGCGCATATCGCTTCTGACATAGCAGAGGGAATGCTTCTGTTTGACCGCAGACTGCCGGGCTATGCGCATCCTGACACGCTGTTATCCGGCGTGGAAAGCCGCACGTCTTCGCCTGTCAGAATCGACAGGGATGAAGGATTTGAGAGTAATATCCGCGGGATTTATCCGTGCGGAGAGGGCGCAGGATACGCCGGCGGCATTACTTCCGCTGCGATAGACGGTATAAAAATTGCCGAGGCTGTCGCATCAAATTTTAAAAAGTTTGTATGATATTTTTTAGAATCTTTACGCTTTGTTCCTATACATAAAACGGAAACTGTGATACAATTCTTTTGATCGTTTTTTGAATATCCGCTCTTATCACTGGTACGGCATCGCAAGATGCTGCGATTTTCATGTAAACGAAAAGAGGACGGATAAGATGGAAAAGAATGTTAAAACGATCATGGAACTGCCGGCTGAGGAAAGGCCATATGAAAAATGCCTGCAGAACGGCCCGGCGGTCCTGACTGACGCGGAATTGCTGGCAGTTATTCTGCGTACGGGAACGAAAGGAAAAACATCTGTTGAACTTGCACAGGAAATTCTCTCTGCGGAGGGAGCCTATAACGGACTGGTTGGCATGATCCGCCGTTCAGTGGAAGATCTGCGCAGCATTTCCGGCATCGGCAGCGTAAAAGCGGTTCAGATCCGCTGTATTGCCGAAATGGCGCGGCGCATTGCCCGGACCCCGGCCGGAAAACGTCTGAAATTCAATGATCCGCAGTCCATTGCAGATTATTATATGGAAAGCCTTCGTCATGAAGAGCAGGAAATTGTGCTCTGCATGATGTTTGATACAAAAAACAACCTGCTTGGCGATGAAATCATAACAAGAGGAACCGTGAATCTTTCTCTGATTTCACCGCGGGAAATCTTTCTGGCTGCACTTGCCTGGCATGCGGTTCAGATCGTTCTGGTACATAATCATCCGAGCGGCGACGCGACACCGAGTCCGGAGGATCTGTTTGTAACCGAGCGTGTCAGGGAAGCAGGTGAAATGCTTGGGATCCGCCTGCTCGATCACATAATAATAGGGGATATGTGTTTCGAGAGCATTTACGAAGAGAGGGGTACGATGAAGGATGGCACTTCATCACAGCTTTGGAATCGATATCGGCACCAGTACGGTGAAAATATATGATCATAGCAGCGAACAGATTCAGAAGGAACGCAATATGATTGCAATCCGCGACGCGGAATCCGTCTATGCGATTGGAAATGACGCGTATGAACTGTTCGGCAAAACGCCCGAAAACATCGAAGTCTATACTCCGATGTCCAACGGGCGTATTAGTGATGTCTCCATGATGGAAGCAGTTCTTCATACACTTCTCGAACGGACACAGAGCCGGATCGGATACGGACCGGCACTGTATTTTTCAGTTCCCACCGATATGTCAGAAATCGAAAAGCGCGCGTATCATACGATCGCGTCAAGAGGCATGCTGCGCAGAAGCCGTATCTTTATGGTGGAGCGTGCAATCGCTGATGCGGCTGCCTTTGAAATTCCGATTACAAATCCGAAAGGCACCATGCTGATTAATTTCGGCGCGCAGAGCACCTGTCTGTCTGTAATCGCAGACGGGCGTATCTTAATCAGTAATGTGATTCCCATCGGCGGACAGAATCTGAATGACGCCATTGTTGCAGCTGTACGCAGAAAGAATCATTTTATGATCAGCGGCAAAACCGCAAAGCGTCTGAAGCTTTCGCTGACAGATCTTTCCGGCAGCAAACTGGAGGCGCGCAAGGTTGCCGGCATTGATACGCGGAACGGTCTTCCGCGCAGCGGTGTCGTGACAACGTTTACCGTGACATCGGCAGTCCGGTCTGAAATGGAGAAGATTACAGATGAGATTCTTCTCTTTCTGCAGCGGATTCCACCGCAGGTGCGCACCGTTATTCTGAATGAGGGGATCTATCTCTGCGGCGGCAGTACGAAGATCACAGGTCTGCCGAAATATCTGAATGACCGGCTGGAATGCGCTGTCCGCATATCCGGCAACTATGATCTGCACACAGTATGCGGCATAAAGAAAATCATTTCCGATGCGTCCATGAAAACGTATCTTCTGTAAATTAATAGAGGTTATCATGAAAAGAAGGAAACGCAAACATATCAAGAGCAGGCATATTCTGGTATGTCTGATATTTGCCTGTATTGCGATGATTGCGCTGACATTTACCAGTGTGCTGCCGGTGGCGCCGCTGCAGCAGGTCGGCGGAATCGCAATCGTTCCGCTGCAGAACGGAATCAATCATGTCGGGACCTGGCTGACCGGCCAGGCTTCCGGTTTTCAGAATGTCCGGGATCTGAGTGCGGAGAATCAGGAGCTGAAACAGCGTGTCGCCGAACTGGAATCTGAAAACACAACTCTCGCAAGAGAACAGGATGAATTAACGCGCCTGCGCAATCTCTATCAGCTGGACGGTGATTTTTCTCAGTATGAAAAAGTCGGGGCGAATGTCATTGCAAAAGAATCCGGCAACTGGTTCCATAAGTTCACAATCAATCGCGGCAGTGATGACGGTATCACAGTTGATATGAATGTTGTCAGCGGAAGCGGTCTGGTCGGAATCGTAACCAGGGTCGGCAAAAACTGGTCCATCGTGCGTTCTATTATCGATGATGACAGCAACGTCAGCGGCATGACAGCTACGACACTCGATACCTGCATCGTTTACGGTGATATGAGCGCAATGGAAGATGACCGCCTGCCTTTCGGACAGATGAATACAGAAAACGACATTATCGCAGGTGAAAAAATTGTCACGTCAAATATCAGTGACAAATATCTGGAAGGCATCCTGATCGGCTATATTATCGAAGTGGACGAGGACTCCAATCACCTGACCAAAACAGGATATATTGTGCCTGCAGTTGATTTTGCACATCTGCAGGAGGTTCTTGTAATCAAGCAGGTAAAGGATACCGGAGGTGGAAAATGAGACGCCGCATCATCGTATCAGCCGTCATCATTCTGATCCTTGCCCTGCTGCAGATGTCGGTACTTCCGTGGATTCCGGCAGTGTTTCTGCAGCCGAATCTGCTGCTGGTTTTCGTTGTTTCCACTGGTTTTATGCGCGGCAGAAGAAGCGGCATCTGGATGGGATTTGCATGCGGCCTTGTTCTGGATCTGTTCTATGGACCGGGTCTTGGTTTTCACGCGCTCCTGCTGATGCTGATCGGCTATGCAAACGGATTCTTATGCAAAATATTTTTTGATGAGGATCTGAAAATGCCTGTGATCCTGGTTTCGGTTTCAGAATTGTTCTACGGTATCTGTTTCAGCATTTATACCATGCTCAGCGGCGGACATTATTCCTTCTGGAAGTATGTTCGTCTTGCAATTCTGCCGGAACTTATTTCATCCGTGATTTTTACATTTATCCTTTATAAGATCTTTTTCATGATTAATCAGAGGCTCTCTGCCTATGAACTGGAGGAGCAACAGTCACCTTGGTTAAGAAAATAATCAGCAAACTGCAGCGCTTTTTTACGAACAGAATCATTCTGCTGCTCATTGTCTTTCTGACGATGAGCCTGATTCTTGTTGCGCGCATTTTTAAGCTGCAGATTGTTGACGGAAGAACTTATGCTGACAATTTCACTGTTATGACCAGCCGGAAACGTATGGTCGCCGGTACACGCGGCAATATTTATGATGTTAAAGGAAAACTGCTTGCGTACAATGAGCTGGCCAACACCGTAACAATTGAAGATAACGGGAGCTACAATACAACACGTGAAAAGAATCTCGCGTTGAACGGAGAGATCTATGAGCTGACGACACTGATCACCGGCAAAGGAGATATGCTCTCCCATAACTTCCATATTGTAGTAGACGAAGATAATAACTACGTGTTTGACGTCGACGAGGGTGTCTCACGTGACCGTTTCCGCGCCGATATTTTCGGCTATCAGCGCGCAGATGAAATGACAGAAGCAGAAGCAAATGCCACTGCCGAAGATATTATGCATTATCTCGCTGCAGAGCGCTTTATGCTGGTCAATGAGGAGAATCCTTATACTGCTGAGGAACTGGAGAAAAACGGACTTCCGCAGGAGCTGACCAAAGAAGAGACGCTGCATATTATTATTGTGCGGTATCAGCTTTCCCTGATCAGTTATCAGCGTTATGTACCGGTTACGGTGGCAGAAGATGTCTCGGATGAGACAGTTGCCGCCATTGAAGAACGTTCCGATCATCTGCAGGGTGTATCGATCTCCGAGGATTATAAGCGCGTTTATAATGACCCGATGGCGTTTGCGCCAATCATCGGCTATACTGGCAAGCCTTCCGCGGAAGAGCTGGCAGAACTGGAAAAACAAAACGAGCAGTACACCAGTAATTCCATCATCGGCAAAGCCGGCATAGAACAGTACATGGAGACCACACTTCAGGGTACGGAGGGTTCGGAAGACATCACCGTGGACAACCTTGGAAAAGTACTCTCCATTGATGAGAATTCCCGCGTCCAGCCGGTACAGGGAAACGATGTTTACCTGACAATCGATTCAGAACTGCAGAATGCATGTTACCAGATTCTGGAACAGCGTATTGCAGGTATTCTGCTGCTACGTCTGCAGAATACAAAATACGGTCCGGAAGAAGTGGAAGATGCTGATAATGAACTCTATATTCCCATCTACGATGTTTACTATGCCCTGATTAATAACAACGTCATCGATATCACACATTTTTCCGAGGAAGATGCGAGTACGACCGAAAAGGCCGTGTACGAGCGGTATCAGCAGAAGCAGGATCAGATTCTGAAATGGATTACAGAAGAACTGGGCGGCGGTGAAATGCCTGCGTACAAGGATCTGACAGATGAATATAAGGATTATCTGGACTATATCTGCAACCGCTATCTGATTCAGGACACCGGAATTCTGAATTCCGATAAGATGGATGAGAGTGATGATATGTACCAGGCCTATTTTAAAGATGAAAATGTATCATTCATCGATTTCCTGCACTATGCCGCAAAACAGGACTGGATCGATATTTCAAAGCTTGCAAACGACAGCAGTTATATGGATTCAGAGGAAATTTATCAGGCTGTTATTGATCATCTGGTGCTTCATCTGGTGGACCGTACCGCCTTTGCGCGGATTATTTACCACTATATGATTCTGGACGATCAGGTAGATCCTTCAGATCTGTGTAAAATCCTGTATGACCAGGGGATTCTGAATAAACACGATGATCTTTATTCCGCGCTTCAGAGCGGGGATGTAACCTCTTACGATTTTATGGCGGAGAAGATCCGTTCGCTGGAAATCACGCCGGCCATGCTGGCGCTTGACCCCTGTTCCGGCTCTATTGTCATCAATGATCCGGAGACAGGAGAAGTGCGCGCGCTGGTTACGTATCCGGGATATGACAATAACCGGCTCGCAAACGAGATGGATACCGATTATTACAACAAGCTCTACAATGATTTGTCCACCCCGTTCTACAACAAGGCGACGCAGCAGCTGACTGCGCCCGGATCAACCTATAAGCCGGTCATGGCGGCCGCCGGACTGAATGAGGGCGTCATCAATATGGATACGGAGATTGAATGCACAGGCCTTTTCGGTGTGGATATTCTGGACGAGAGCGACCAGCTGCACTGCTGGTACCGTGACGGTCACGGATCTCTGGATGTCATCGGGGGTATACAGCATTCCTGCAATGTATTCTTTTGTACCATCGGATACCGTCTTGGCCTGGATTCAGAAGAGAACTTCAGCCAGAACACATCTCTGGCTGCCATCCAGAAGTATTCCGCCATGTTTGCGCTGGATCAGAAAACAGATATACAGATCACAGAATCTTCTCCGCACGTAACGGATGATCTGGCGATTCCTTCCGCAATCGGTCAGGGTGCTCATCAGTATACTACATCACAGCTTTCCCGCTATGCCGCTACAATCGCAAATAACGGTGTCAGCTATGATCTGAATCTTCTGAGCAAAGTGACAGATCCGGACGGAAATCTTCTGAAAGAGTTTACGCCGACCGTCGCAAAGAAAACCGAACTTCCTGATTATATCTGGGATGCAATTCACACCGGCATGCATGAAGCCATGCAGGAAAATGAAACCATGATGCTTCTGCCTTTCGACGTGTACGGCAAAACCGGAACGGCGCAGGAGGCCAATAACAGACCAAGTCATTCCCTGATCATCGGTTCTTCCGAATACAACGGGGATCCGATTGCATTCGCCATCCGTATTGCCTACGGATACAGCTCACAGAACTCCTGCCTGGTGGCAAGCGATGTTCTGCAGTATTATTACAACACAGAAGATGAAGGACAGATTCTGACCGGAAACGCAGAAGAGGGCGGTGTATCAAACGTCGCAGTAACAGACTGATGTCAGAGGATATTGTTTATGTTGTCACAATATAAACTCAAGGACTACAATTTCATACTGATTCTTCTGGTCGCCGCACTTAGTGTGATCGGTGTTCTGCTGGTAGGATCTGCCGACCCGTCACTGCGTTCACGGCAGATGTACGGAGCAATTGCAGGCGCTGTCATCATGGTGATCATCTCATTGTTTGATTACAGCTGGGTTCTTAATTTCTCAAGGATTCTGTATGGAATCAATCTGGGGCTTCTGGTCATCGTTCTGCTGACCGGTGACGCGCGGAAAGGCGCATCACGCTGGCTGCAGATCGGCGGATTTCAGTTTCAGCCGACTGAACTGGCCAAGATTCTGCTGATTCTGTTCTTCGCCATGTATTTCATGAAGAATGAAGACGCGATTAATACGCCTGCCAGCATTCTGAAATCATTCCTGCTGCTGCTTCCGCCGCTCGCGCTGATTGCCATGCAGCCGGACCTTAAGAACACGATCACGATCACGCTGATTTTTTTCCTGCTGATCTATGTGGCAGGCTTAAGTTACCGCCGGATCGGAACCATACTTCTCATCATCATACCGGCAGCCGCGCTGTTCCTTTTACTGGTAACACAGACGAATCTTCCGATTATCAAAGAATATCAGAAGAACCGTATCATGACCTTTTTCCAGGGTGATGAGGAGGAGTACTCTGAATCTGCAATCCAGCAGCGCAACTCCATTACCGCAATCGGTTCCGGACAGCTGACCGGGAAAGGACTGAATAATAACGAAGTATCTTCTTCCAACCGGGGAAACTTTGTCGCCGAGCTGCAGAATGACTTTATTTTCGCGGTAGCAGGAGAGGAGCTCGGCTTTGTCGGATGCTTTGTGATCATCCTTCTTCTTTTCCTGATTGTATTGCAGTGTCTGCTGACAGGAAGGAGGGCAAAAGATCTGTCCGGCACGCTGATCTGCAGCGGCGTGGCTTCGATGATTGCCATACAGAGCTTCATCAACATCTGCGTCGCTACAGGACTGTTTCCGAATACAGGTACGCCGCTTCCTTTTGTCAGCTATGGCCTGACTTCACTGTTCTGCATGTATATGGGAATCGGCTTTGTCCTGAACGTCGGTCTGCAGAACCGCAACTACTATCTGATTTAGGAGATACAACATGTCTACTGCACGAAGAAGACGAAAACAGAAACTGGTCCGCAATATGATGATTGGTATTATTACCGTAATCATTGTGCTGCTTTGTATTCTCGGTTATCTGTACTTCAACACATCCGACCAGCCAATGGATCTGACAGAGGCGTATCAGATGCCGGGAAGCCGCGGCGCAGAGGTCGCGGAGGCTGCGACCGCCGTTCCGTTTGCAAAAGATCTGTGTGTATCCGAGAATAATGTGGATCTGCTGAACATCAACCTGCAGTATCCGCAGGAACACGGTCTGCTGTTCAATATGGAAACGCGTGAGGCAAAGTTCTCGCGGGATATCTATGACAGGATTTATCCGGCCAGTATTACGAAAATCATGACGGCAATCCTGTATATCCGGTATGCCAATCCGGATGATAAAGTCACAATAACCAGCGATGACGTCAATATGGAGGCGGATTCCCAGCTCGCCGGCCTCGAGGTGGGCGATACAGTGACCATGCAGCAGCTCTTTTCCGCGCTGCTTGTGTATTCTGCCAATGATGCCGCAATGGCAATTGCAAGACAGATTGGCGGCGACGTGGACCGCTTTGTGCTGCTGATGAATGAAGAGGCGGCAAAACTCGGAATGACCGGAACACATTTTGTAAATCCGCATGGTCTTCATGATGACGAGCATTATACGACACCGTACGATGTCTATCTGATGCTGAATGAGGCGGCCAAACACACGGAAATAACGGACATCATGAAAAACTCCATCTATAAGCTGGAGGTGACCGGTCAGGACGGAAAAATAAGAACCTATAATCTGGACGCTACCGATAAATACCTGAGCGGCGAACATGATATCCCGGATAATGTAACCATCATGGCCGGAAAGACCGGAACAACAGATGAAGCCGGCAGCTGCCTGGCACTTGCCGTTCAGAACCAGTATGGCGTACCGTTCATTGCAATCGTAATGAATGCGCCGAACAAGACCGTCCTGTACGAAGATATGGACGCGCTGCTTACACAGACCAACGTTTAAAAGACTTGTATTTTTATCCGCCACACACTATAATGTTTTTATACGAACAATGCTTAAATTATAAACAAGGAGGGCACCGCATATGGTTCAGTTCGTTGTCGGTAATGAGGGAAAAGGAAAAACACGTTATTTGCTTGAACAGGCGAATACAGCAATTAAGGAAGCATCCGGAAATGTTGTTTATTTAGATAAAAGTTCCAGTAAAATGTACGAACTCAACAATCGGATCCGTCTGATTGATCTGTCCAAGTATCCGCTGAAAAGCTGTGATGAGTTTATTGGATTTATCTGCGGCATTATTTCACAGGACCACGATCTGGAAAAAGTTTACGCAGATAATTTTATCCGCCTGGCGAAAGTTACTGATGAAACACTCGATCCTGTCATTTCTGAGATCGACAATATCAGCAGCTTATATAACGTGGATTTTATCCTTAGTATCTCTAAAGACAAAGAAGAGCTGTCACCTGCGCTGCAGGAAAAAGTAATAGAAGCACTGTAATCAGGACAGGACGTACAGTCATTCCGTTGAACAGCGTAAACACACAAGCTGAGTATGATTAGCATGCTCAGCTTGTCTGGTGTAAGGGAATCAAAACAGCGGCAGAAGCAATCGGGGAGCAGGAATTTGGCAAGGAATCAGAAGACACACAGCGGTTTTCATCTGAATATCGGGGTTGTTATTTTCGGGGCACTGGTACTGTACCTCTTTATTACGCTGTTCCTGTATCTCACAAGAGTCCACACAGAGACTTATCAGGTTACTTCCGGAACGCTTTCCAAAAATGAAACTTATGCTGCAATTGCACTGCGAAACGAACATATTGTCAAGGCAAATACAAACGGCTATGTCAATTATTTCATAGCAGACGGAATGAAGGCTGCGAGAAACGAGGCAGTCTGCATCGTCAGTCCGGAACAGGATCTTGTCAAAAAGCACGCCATTACTTCGGATGACCTCGCACAAATCCGGCAGCTTGCAGACCGCTACGCAAGAGCGTATGACAGAAATCAGTTCCGAAGTGTATATGATCTGAAATTCTCTCTGGATACAAGTGTATATGGTGCTTCTGAATTTGCCGCGACGGATGGAACGCTGTACTACGCGAACAGCGACGGCATTGTATCTTACTCGAGTGACGGATATGAAAACAAAACTGCCGACGAGATTCGCGCAGATGATTTTTATACAAAATCCTACCACAAGAATCAGCTGAAAAGCGATGCCAGTGTCTCTTCCGGAAGTCCTGTTTACAGAATCATTGACAGTGAAAACTGGTCGATCGTCATTGCCCTTTCAGATCATCAGCATAAACGCCTGACAGAATCTGGCAGAAGCCAGATCCGTGTCCGTTTTGCAAAAGACGGTCTGTCTGAAGTCGGAACCCTGCGTTTTTTCGATGCGGATCATGTTCATTACGCCGAAATCAGCTTTACTGACGGAATGGTACGCTACTGCAACGACAGATTCCTGAACGTCGAACTTGTGACAAATACCGTTACAGGTCTGAAAATACCGAAATCAGCTGTGATCGAAAAGAAATTCTATGCTGTACCGGTAAGCTTTGTCACGGAAGGCGGTGAGTCCGGAGATTCCGGCTTTTTAAAAGAAACTACGGATGAGAACGGCGTCGTATCCACTTCTTTTGTCGAAGCCACCCTGTATGAAGAAACGAAACCGGCGAATCAGGCAGATATTGCATATTACTTTGTTGATACCGAGACGTTCAGCAGAGGAGATATTCTGATCAAACCGGATTCTGACGAGCGCTATCAGATCGGGACAACGGCAAAACTGAAAGGGGTCTATTCTACCAACAAAGGATACGCTGTCTTCCGGAAAATCCATATTCTGGATGAGGATGATGAATCCTGTATCATTGAGGAAGGAACGTCTTTCGGCGTGACACAGTATGACTATATCGTGCGGAACGGGGACAAGGTGAAGGAGTCGGATATTCTGCATTAAATACGAGAAATCAACAAATCCAAAGCAGGCACGCTCGCGCTAGCTCATCCTCGCAGCGGTACTATGCTTCGCAAGCTCAGCAAGTACCGGCGGGCTTCGAACTACCTGCTTATGGATTGGTTGATTCTCTATAATAAACATAATTTTAAGCATAAAGAAGGAAATGAATATGAGTATATTAATACAGAATCTCCGTGAAGTTGAGGCGCGGGTTGCAGCCGCATGTGCGCGTGCCGGCAGAGACCGCGGCGAGGTAACACTGGTAGCAGTGAGCAAGACGAAGCCTGTTCCGATGCTTCAGGAAATATATGATGCAGGGACCCGCGATTTCGGCGAGAATAAAGTTCAGGAAATCTGCGCAAAGCAGCCGGTTCTGCCGGATGACATCCGCTGGCACATGATCGGGCATCTGCAGACAAACAAAGTGCGTCAGGTGATTGATAAAGCCTGCATGATTCATTCTGTTGACTCTCTGAAACTCGCGCAGGTGATCGAGAAGGAAGCGGCAAAAAGGGATCTGGACATACCTGTATTACTGGAAGTAAACGTGGCAGAAGAGGAGAGTAAATTCGGCGCGCGGACAGAAGAAACTGCGGCGCTGATTCAGGAAATCGCCCAGCTGCCTCACATTCATGTAAGAGGGCTTATGACGATTGCTCCTTTCGTCGATGATCCTGAGGAGAACCGCCCTGTTTTCCGCCGTCTGAAAGAATTAAGTGTTGACATTGCAGAGAAAAACATTAATAATGTATCTATGTGTGAATTGAGCATGGGGATGACCGGCGATTTTGAGGTTGCCATTGAAGAAGGCGCCACGCTTGTCCGAGTCGGAACTGCGATTTTCGGTGCACGTAATTACGATAAATGAATGGAGCATATACAATGAGTTTTTTAGATAAGTTCCTGAATGCAGTACGTTTAAATGATGACTATGACGACGATGAACAGTTCTTCGATGAGGAAGAATATGACGAGGAAGATGAGCCGGTCGTCGAAGAAGCGCCACTTCCGGAAGAGCCTGCTGAAAAGCCGAAGAGTCGTTTCTTCCGTAAAATGAATGATCAGGACGAAGATCTTCTTGCCGATGCCGGTCGTACACCCGCAAGAACAGAGGCCCGCACTGTACGTACATCGAGAAATACTTCGGCAGCATCTTCAAAAGTTACTCCGATGAGAAAGCAGGCCGCCGCGCGCGGTGATATGGAGGTTTCCGTGATCCGTCCGACTTCTATGGAAAATACGCGTGAGATTGCCGACACGCTTCTTTCCAACTGCACGGTTGTATTGAATCTCGAGGGGATCGACGTGGAGCTCGCGCAGAGAATCATTGATTTTGCCTGCGGCACCTGTTATGCAATCGACGGCAGCCTTCAGAAAGTATCCAGTTATATCTTTATTCTTACCCCGGCAAATGTCGAGATTTCCGGTGATATTCAGGATATTCTCAACGGTGGAATTCCTTCGATCCGTTCCGGCTTTTAAAGCATAAGAATAAATCACAAAAAAATGAATGAAATGGAACAATTTCAGAAAAGAATCACTGAGCTGGCGGACCGCGCATATGCGCGCGGGATTGTCCTGTTCAGTGATTTTCTTGATTTAAACCAGCAGAATGCACTCCGCGGCATCAGATGGAAGGAGCACGGGATCCATCTGCAGACATTTGGAGGGTATTCTTATGCAGAGCGTCAGATGGCGGCGTTTGTCCCTGATGCTCTTTCTTTTTCACCAGCCGGCAATTCTGCGGATCATATCATGCCTGAAGCCAAGCCCGAAGATGTGTCTGAAACCATGCCCGAAGCTTCACCAGGCTGGCCATATCCGATCTCTGTAATCAGTGCAGCTCCTTCTGCACCGCGTTATTCCGAGCCGCTGACACATCGTGATTATCTCGGCAGTATTCTTTCTCTTGGCATTGAGCGCAGCCTGATCGGAGATCTGATTATCAAAGACCATGCGGCAACCATTTTCTGTGCAGAAAGAATGGCTGACTACATTTGTGAAGAGCTGATACGCGTTCGTCATACGGAAATCAAAGCAGTGAAACAGGCGCCATATTTGATAAACATATCGCCTGAAACAGAAGAGAAGACTGGCAGTGTCGCATCTTTACGGCTGGATGCCCTGATTGCACTTGCATTTGGAATCCAGCGGTCCCGGGCAGCGCTTCTTGTGCAGGAAGGTGCTGTTTTCGTGAATGCGAAACTTGTCACTTCAAATGGTCATCCCCCCCGGGAGAATGACCTGATCTCTGTCAGAAAACTTGGAAAATGCAGGTTTTGCGGCATCCTGCATCAGACAAAAAAAGGAAGAATTATGGTGCGGATGGAACGCTTTGTATAGAAGTGATTTGTTACAGATTCTGAGGAGTAAAGGAATGGAAAAACTAAAAATAGAAAAGCCGGCAGAAGGAATGGAATTCTCATATGATATCGTATGGAAAAATGATTTTTCAGAGCTTGCTGCGTGCATCGCACAGGCAGGACTCGCACCCGGAAAAATATGTATTGTGACAGATCATAATATTGCGCCGCTGTTTCTGGAGCAGGTTGAAGCATCCCTGCATGCGACAGGCGCTGTGGTTCTGTCTCATATCATTCCTGCTGGTGAACAGCATAAGCATCTGGATACAGTGCGGGAACTCTATGCTTTTCTGGTTAAAAATCATTTCGAGCGAAAGGATCTTCTGGTTGCCCTTGGCGGTGGTGTTACCGGTGATCTGACCGGTTTTGCTGCGGCAACCTATCTGCGGGGAATTGATTTTGTACAGGTTCCCACCACACTGCTTGCCCAGGTTGACAGCAGTGTCGGCGGAAAAACAGGTGTTGATTTCAACAAGTACAAGAATATGATCGGCGCATTTCATCAGCCTCGTCTGGTATATATGAATGCAGAGACCCTTCGTACACTGCCGGGAGACCAGTTTTCATCCGGTATGGCGGAGATTATCAAGAGTGCGCTGATCTGTGACAGTCAGTTTTTCTACTGGCTTGAAGATCACGTGGAAGAAATCCGAAAAAAAGAACCTGAAGTACTCATTGAAATGATTCGAACCTGCTGTTCGATCAAAGCAAATGTTGTTGCAGAAGACCCGAAAGAAACGGGCCGCCGGGCAATTCTGAATTACGGACATACGGTCGGGCATGCAGTTGAAAAACTCTCTAATTTCCGGATGCTGCACGGACACTGTGTCGCATTGGGAATGCTCGCAGCACTTTCCATTGATCAGAAGAGAGGAACTGTTTCAGACCGTGAGCTGCTGCAGATCCGGGCGCTCCTGGTTTCATTTGCCCTTCCGCTTTATACATCAGGCGTAACGCCGGAAGCAGTTCTGGATGCAATGCGTTCGGATAAAAAAATGGAGGGCGGCAAAATCAGGTTTATTCTGCTGCAGAAAATCGGTACTGCGGAAATCTGTACCACGTTGACAGAAGCAGATCTGTCAGATGCTGTCCTTGAAATAACCGGTTCCTGATTCATGGTTTTTAAACTATTTGATTTCTTTCGCAATGAGGTTTATTTACAATGACACAAGCTGTAAATCGTAAATCATCCGTTTTCTATCTGAAGGCTGCTGCGGCGGTAATCCTTCTTGTCTCGATAGACCGGATCACGAAACATCTGGCTGTTCTTTATCTGAAAGATCAGGCGCCTTTCCAGTTGATCCGCGGCGTGCTGGAGCTTCAATATCTCGAAAATCAGGGAGCGGCATGGGGCATGCTGACCGGGAAACAGTGGTTTTTCTGGATTGTAACAATCGTTTTCCTCATCATCTGTCTGATTTATTTTAAAAAAGTACCTGCTGGAAAGCGGTATTTTCCGCTCACAACAACCGTTGTATTTCTGGCGTCAGGTGCAGTCGGGAATTTCATTGACCGGATCACGCAGCGCTATGTGGTCGATTTTATTTATTTCAGCCTGATCGATTTTCCGATCTTTAATGTAGCTGATATCTATGTATCTGTTGCTGTTACTGTATTGATCATACTGATTCTGTTTTACTATAAAGAAGATGATTTTGCCTTTTTAAAGTAAAATCTGTTATGACTATGGAAGACTTCACCTTTATCATACCGGAAGAGGATACAGGAATTCGTGCAGATGCCTATCTCGCGGCAAATCTTCCTGATATTTCCCGCGCATATGTGCAGAAACTGATTAAAGACCGGCAGATCCGGTGTAATGAGAAAGAAATCAAGGCAAACTACCGCGTACAGGCAGGAGACTGCCTGGTTGTCTCACTTCCGGAACAGAAAGAGCCTGAAATCCTGCCGGAAGATATTCCGCTTTCGATTCTTTATGAAGATGATGAACTGTTGGTTGTAAATAAACCAAAACAGATGGTAGTGCATCCTTCTGCCGGACATACGGAGCACACACTTGTAAATGCGCTGCTTTATCACTGTGCAGGGAGTCTGTCAGGCATTAATGGCGTACTGCGCCCGGGAATCGTCCACAGAATTGATCAGGACACGACAGGTGCGCTTGTCGTATGCAAAACAGACCGCGCACACCGCGCACTGGCAGATCAGCTTGCTGTTCACAGTATCACACGGCTGTATCGTGCGATCTGTATCGGAACGCTGAAAGAAGAGAAGCTGACAATCACCGGAAACATCGGCCGCCATCCCGCAGACCGGAAAAAGATGGCAATCGTAAAAACCGGCGGCAAGCCGGCAGTCACACACGTAAAACTGCTGCAGAATCTGGCCAAAGGGTACGCATACATAGAATGCGAACTGGAGACCGGCCGGACCCACCAGATCCGCGTTCATATGGCAAGCATTGGCCATCCGATCCTCGGAGACCCGCTGTACGGTCCGAAAAAACAGCCGGTAGGCGGCCTGCAGGGACAGATGCTGCATGCAATGGTAATCGGTTTTATTCATCCGGTATCCGGTGAATATCTGGAAGTGACAGCCCCGCTTCCGGAAGAATTTGAACAGGTATTAAAAAAGCTGACATAAAATAATTATGTCAGCTTTTTTGTGGGATCCTTTTCCGGACCCTCTTCTTTTTTCATGTCAGTGCCTTGAACGGCACTCTTTTTTTTCTCTTTCTCACTTTCACGGCGCTGCAGCCAGGGGGAGAGATAGTCCAGGATAATAAAATCGAAGATCGCAGCAAACGGAATCGCAAGCAGAATACCTGCAACACCCAGCATCCGGCCCCCGATTATGATGCAGATCAGAATCCAGAGGGAAGACACGCCAAACGTGCCGCCGAACAATTTCGGCTTCAAAATATATCCGTCGATTGTCTGCAGTATTACTGTGAAAATAATAAACCAGAGCGCGTGCCAGGGATTAAACAAAAGCAGGATAAACGCGCCAAGCGCACCTCCGACAATCGGACCAAATGTAGGTGCCAGATTTGTGATTCCTACAATAACGGAAATCAGAATAGCATACGGCATATTTCCGATTTTCATGAACACCAGATTCGCTACACCGACAATCAGCCCGTCCAGCAGATCACAGATTACATATTCAATCAGGATTCTGTTGCAGCGGGAGAGGAAATGACGCACGCCTTCATAGCGCTCTTCCCGGATAAAGAAGGAGAGAAGAAAGCTGCAGCCGTCCATCAGCCGGTTCTTGTCCAGAAGAAAATATATTGCAAGAATGAATGAGATTAACACATTGAACAGTGTGGTACCGATCGAAAACGAGGTGTTAATCAGCCGGTTTACCAGCTGCGGAAGTACTTCCCCGATCCGTTCCAGAATCTTATTGGTTGCATCCGTCACACTGCTGAGATCTACTTTGTCGCTGGATATTTTGCCTGCCGCGCGTTCAATCAGTTTCTCAAGAGAATTTACATAGTAGCTGAAGTTGTTGGCAATGTTTGCAATACTGCTGATCAGCTGCGGCAGAAGTGAAACCAGAAGCAGCACAATCCCTGCAAGTACAATGATGACTGTCAGTAAGACAGAAAGGCTGCGCCGCAGAGATTCTCTTTTTATTTTCGAAAACAGTGTACGCTGAAAAAAGCGCGCCAGCGGATCCATTATATAGGCCATTACAATACCGATCAGTACCGGTGAAAACAGCCGGACGACTTTGCTGAATGTGCCGAAAATATCCCCCAGATGCATCAGTATCACATAAAACAAAACTGCCGTACATGCAGCTATGGCATATGGTCCGAGTGTATTTTTTACCCATGATTTGAATTTCATGTTATAAAACTCCTTTTAGGATGCTTCATTTTAATATATGATGCTTCAGTTCAATCTTCCCGCAGCTGAACAGCTTTTGCCGCACTGCGGCGCCTTGCGTCGCTCATGGCCGCGTAATGTGTCTTCGTTGTGTTCACATCCTTGTGTCCCAGGACATCCGCGACAAGATAAATATCGCCTGTTTCCTGATAAAGTGCGGTACCGTATGTACTGCGGAGTTTATGCGGTGTTATTTTCTTTGTGGAAGTCACCTGACGGGCATACTTTTTAACCATATTCTCCACGGTCTTCACCCCGATCCGCTTCCGCTGGGAAGAGTAGAAGAGTGCGTGTTCATGCCCCGGTACCGGTGTCACAGCCGACCGGTCATTCTCAATATAATCTTCCAGTGCCCTGGCTACTTCATCCCCGAAGTAAACCATCATTTCATTTCCGCCTTTCCGGACGACCCGAATCCCGCCGTTGCGGAAGTCGACATCCTCAAGATCAAGGCCGACACATTCGGAGACACGGATTCCGGTACCAAGAAGCAGCGTCAGAATCGCAAGATCACGTACACGGTTTTTTTCATAATAACTTCGCTGATGCGCGGACATGGACGCGTCTGTACCGGATTCAACAAGATCCAGCAGACTTGCGACTTCACCCGCATCCAACCGGATAATATCCTTTTTATGTAACTTCGGCATGTCGATCAGAAATGTCGGATTCGTCTTGATCAATTCATGCTTATAATAATATGCATAGAATGTCCGTAATGCAGAAAGTTTCCGTTTAATGCCTTTTTCTCCATTTGTGATCAGAGAACCGGTTTTCGGATCTTTATAGACCTTCAGATATTCAGTGTATTCCTCAAGATCCAGCGCCGTAACGCGATCCAGATCATCCAGTCTGAAATCGCGGATTTCGTAATTCCGGTAGGAAGGATTTTCCGAAATCAGAAACTGAAAAAACAAACGGATATCATATGCATATTTACATCGTGTATTGGTAGACGTTGTGATACTGGAAGCACGAAAGTAATCACGCGCAAAATCAGGCAGTGTTTTCAGAACGCTGCGCAGTTTGATTGTATTTTCCAGATCGGTCTGCTCATGGTAAGTGACACGTTTTTCCATGAAAACCCCTCTCAAAACCCCTTAACTTTTCGATAAACCTGTGTTTTCCGAATAGTTGTATTTCTCCTGATAAAGATACTCCTGTACTCTGCCCTTGTCAAGTACTCAGAATAACACGCTGAGCAATATGGTAATTGTAAAGAATGAAACCAGTGTGGTAGTTAAAATCACCTTTGACAGTGTCTCTGTCGGATACCCTTCTTTTTCCGCGAGAATCAGCGGCATGTTTGCTGCAGGCAGAGCCATCATCAGACAATACGCAAGGATCATATGCATATTCAGATGCATCGCTTTCATAATCAGTGTCAGAACTGCCGGAAGGATCAGCATCCGGTAGACAATGTAGCGCCAGACTGTTTTATCGCGGAAACATTTGGCAATAGACTGCTGCGCGATCGACGCTCCCAGCATGACCATTGTCAAAAATGTCGTGGCATTTCCGAGATAAATCACCAGATTGGCCGGCATATCCGGGACCGGAATCCGGAACCAGTAAATTACAAGCGCCACAATCGCTGAGATGGTTCCCGGACTGATCAGTTTCTTCAGATTAACGCCCTCTCCGCCCAGAACCAGAACGCCATGCGTATACATATACACATTAAACATGATATTAAATACAATCACATAGATCATTGCATTTTCCGGCAGAATTGCTCTGGATAAAGGAATTCCGATAAATCCTGTGTTTGTATAGACTGTCAGCATATGATAAAAGCGGCGGTCTTCCCGCGCAGCACCAAGAAAACGCGGTACCACGGCGCCAAGAACACACAGGAGTGCGTACAGGGCTGCGGCAATCAGCAGCGCTGTCAGAAGATCTCTTCTGCTGGCAGTGATATCACCGGTGATCACTGCAGAAATCATCAGTGCGGGATTGGTAAAATCGACAATCAGTACGGACAGCTGACGGCAGAATCTGTTATCGATGATATTCTTTTTATAGGTACCGTAACCAATTAATACCAGACAGGCAATGACTCCCATCTGCTGAAGAATCACAAATGTTTCCATAATTTATTTATGTCGCGTTTATAACTGTAGGCACATATGACGCATCTGCGCCGACCGAAGCGGAGCGTAGACATCGCAGAGCTGCGCAGCGGAGGACGCACAAAGTGCGTCGCGCAGCTCGCGCGCGATCGAAGATCGCGATTTACGTCCCGCGCACGGAACCTGAATTACTTCGTCTCTCATTATAGGTGATTCCTCCTGTGTCGTCAAAACAATTTAATGATTTGACAATCACTCTGTATTCCGGGAATCTGTTGTGATAAAATATACCCGTAGTATCTTAAATCACCCGATTCATAAGGAGGAAGTATATTATTATGGGAAATGAAGTTTTACATCCGGATTGCTCATACTGTGCAGAAGGCGAACTCGTTGCAAAATTCGGTTACAAGATTTGTGAACTGCCGGCAAGCAAAATTTATCTGTTCAAAGAACAGTCCCATCCGGGCAGATGCATCGTTGCCAGCAAATGGCATGTATCCGAGCTGATCGAACTGACACCGGAACAGCGCGCAGCATATTTTGAAGATGTTGCAACCGTTTCTCAGGCAATTCATGATCTCTATCATCCGGACAAAGTGAACTACGGCGCATATGGTGACACAGCCGGTCATATGCACATGCATCTCGTTCCAAAGTACAAAGATGAATTCGAATGGGGCGGCATTTTTGCAATGGATCCTGACAGAAACAAACTGACAACAGATGAAGCATGTGAAGAAGTTGCTGCAAAGCTGCGTGCTGCTATTCTGAAATAATGGAATCAGTCATTCGTTCTATATAAGTGTATTACAGTACTTTGATATATGAATGAACTGACAGAGAAAGAGACTGCTATGCTCTCCTGCAGCGGGAATTATCTTCCTGCAGAGAGTACGGCAGTCTCTTTCCGTTCAGGGATGATAAGGAAGTACTGGTGAAAGGGAATTGGTGGCATCACCGGTACTCCTGAATAAAGGGGATCGGATAAAAGATAATAAGCTTAATTAAGTGATTGATAATACGGTATACAGATCTTATTTCCTGCATAGATCTGATTTGCATCAGACAGATGATTGATCCGGCACACTTCCTCAACATATGACTGCGTGCTCTGAATCTCTGTGCTGTTGTATTTTTCTGCGATTGTCCAGAGGGTATCTCCGCTCTGGACCTGATAGCTTGTGTAATACTTGGCGGAACCATCTGTTTCCGGCGTGTCAAGATTACCGGCTTTTGCCTGTCTGCCTGTAAAGCATATGGTCATCACAAGGATCAGAACAAATGCCGCAGCTGCAGCGATACAGGTATGCATCTTGTAAGATCTGCGCGTCTTTTTTGAATGAATATTTCTTCTGCGTTTCATCTGCTCTTCTCCTCTCTGCTTTATTAATAACCACTCTTCTGTCGAACACATGTTCTGTATAACTCATAGTATATATCCCGAACAAATGTTTGTCAATCATTTTTTCAAACATTTGTTCGATTCTTTTCTTGTTTTACTCCGCTGATTATGTTAAAATGCAGTTAGAAAGAACCTGCATATGATTCTACGTAATAAGGAATATTCTCTCCTATGAAAACAGATAAAATCAGCGATAAGCAGAAACAAATTCTCTCCTTTCTCAAGCAGGAGATTCTGACCAGAGGTTTCCCTCCGTCTGTCCGCGAGATCTGTGCGGCCGTGGGTCTGAAATCCACTTCTTCTGTACATGCTCATCTTGCGCAGCTGGAAAAAGCCGGTTATATCCGCAGGGATCCGGATAAATCCAGGACCATTGAGATTCTTGATGAGGAATTTCAGGATCTGCGCCGTGCTGCTCTTGCACCGCAGCCAAACCTGAAGACAGAAGGGCCGGAGCTGGTAAATGTTCCTGTCGTCGGACGGGTTGCCGCCGGAACGCCTCTTCTGGCAGAAGAAATGATAGAGACCTATTTTCCATTTCCGGTTGACCGTCTGCCGAATCAGGAGACGTTCATGCTCCGTGTAAAAGGAGAAAGCATGATCAATGCCGGTATTCTGGACGGTGACTATGTTCTCGTCGAGAAAACACCTGCTGCCCGGAGAGGTGACATGGTTGTCGCGCTCATTGAAGACTCCGCCACGGTCAAGACCTACTACCCCGAAAACGGACACTACCGTCTTCAGCCGGAAAACGATTATATGGATCCGATCATTGTTGAAGATCTGACGATTCTCGGCAAAGTAATCGGTGTTATGCGGTTTTTCTGATCCCTGTCCGCGGCGGTTCCGTCACATCGGCACTGGATCGGATCAGACATCCGGATAAATTAAAAAGCAGAGACATTGATCGATTCATTTCAATCACTGTCTCTGCTTTTTATCATTTTCAGCCGGTTATTGGTTATTATTCAAGTGCTTCTTTTCCGACGAGATTTCCGTCTCTCCAGATCCGCTCCAGATCATAGAACAACCGGTTTTCCTCATCAAAAATATGAATGACCAGATCACCGTAGTCCATCAGGATCCAGTTTGCATTCCGGTAGCCTTCAATATTCTTCGGCTCATAACCTGCCCTGCTCATTTTCTCATCGACTTCATCCGCCATTGCCTGAACCTGATTGCGGTTGGATCCGCTTGCAATAATAAAATAATCGGCAAGTGTTGAAATCTTCTCGATATCAATAATTTTGATATCAATCGCCTTTTTATCTTCCATCGCTTCGATGGCGATTTTCGCAAGTTCTTTTGATGATGCCATATCTGATCAGTCCTCCTTAAACTGTTTCTTTCTCCGTCGGGTTGTTTTCACCGGATCCCGTATGACTCTGATAATAAGCCAGTGCGTCAAGTGTCATGGGGTCCATTGCTTTCGGATTCTTTGATAGATAATTCTTTGTATCCGCAAGAATTCCGCAGACGCACTGATCAAGATCCTGAAAGGCCATTGCGCGCAGTTCAGGCAGATGCGGCGCGCGGTCGCGGTTCGGCTCGATATAATCAGCTGTAAATATAATCTTTTCAAGAAGTGTCATGTCAGGTTTTCCGGTCGTGTGCCAGCGGATTGCCTCAAGAATGGAAAGATCTGTGACACCATAATCTACCCGTGCCAGATAGGCACCGACTTTCGAATGCAGGAGCGGTGTGTGATCACGCTCAAACCGGGAAACATTAATATGTTTTCTGTAGGCAATTTCCCGCAGCTCAATCCCGCTGTAATGTTTGGCACAGTCATGCAGAAGTCCTGCCGTGCGGGCCTGATCCAGATCGCATCCATAGCGCATTGCAAGCGCACAGGCGGTATAGGTAACGCCGAGTGTATGCTGAAACCGCCGTCCGTTCTGCAGTTTGGAAAGGCGCGTCTCGATTTCGTTATAATCCGGTTTCTGTCCGGATGCTTCTGTCTTTTCATTCTGTCTCTTCATGTACTGTCTCAGTCGCCTTCCCGCATTTTATATTCGCTGCCATGCATTTCGTTTCCATGCTGCTTTCCGGGGATGTTTCCCGGCAGGTGTTTTTCTTTACATATTGCGCAGGAGGCTCATGACTCCTCGCCGTCATCCACCCGGTAAATGTGTTCCTGCTGAATGTATTCAATAACCGGATCAGGGATATAATACTTAACGGATTCTTCCTTCTGAATCATTTCCCGCAGATGATGGGATGAAATATCCAGATTCGGTGTGTCCAGCCGAAGGAACGTCCCGTTATACGTTTTACGCTTGGTTTCTATTTCCTGTTCAAAACGGACCGGATCCGTCTGGTTTCGTGTCGCAACGACAAGACTGCAGGCAGCTGCAATCCGCGCCGGCTCGCGCCAGGTATCAAAATCAAAAAGACTGTCAGCGCCGATAATAAAATAGAATGAACAGTCCGGGTGTTCCGAATTCAGAGCTTCCAGCGTCCGGTAAGAATAACTGTACCCATCTGGATTCATCTCCCGCTCCGACAGCTCAAAGTGCGGATTCGAAGCAATGGCGCGGCGCACCATTTCCAGGCGCTGGGCGTCGGTGGCCCTTCCGGCCCGGTTCCTTTTGTGCGGAGGATTTCCTGCCGGCATAAAATAGACCGTTTCCAGCCCGAACTGCCGGTGAGCCGCTTCTCCGAGGATCAGATGGCCAATGTGAATGGGATCAAACGTACCTCCCATAATACCGATTTTTCTCTTTGTCATGTGTTTTCCTGCCTGCTCTGTGTAGTCAGCATTGTAAAGCTTCTTTTTGGTGCGGTACCTGCATCGATCCTGCAAGCGACGATGCCTGACTCAGAATGCACCGGATGTTTTGCGCGCACGCGGCAGTTCAATTTTGCGGTGTTTTTCATCGCCCGGCCGATAGAATACAATCTTTCTGCCGATTGTCTGAACGACACAGGATCCTGTCCGCGCTGCGAGTGTCTGCGCGGCTTCCTGAAGATCCTCATCTTCCGCAAATGTTTTCTGTACGCCGATTTTAACAAGTTCGCGCGCGGCAAGTGCCTCATCCAGCGATGCGGTGAACTCCGGTGTTACGCCGGTTTTGCCCAGCTGAAGAATTGCATCTTCTTTCATGGCGAGGCTCTTCAGAAAAGCGCGCTGCTTACTGGTTAATTGTACCATAAGTATTCTCCGTTCTGTTCTTTTTTTACTTATAATATTCAAATGAATGACCGTATACCCAAACAAGATCCCCGTCCTGTACACCGGCTTCTTCAAGGGCCGTCAGAATGCCGCTGGTATCCAGAAACTTCTGGAAGAATGCAAAGCCTTTTTCAGATTCAAGATTCGTGTAGCCGAGCATTTTTTCAACGCGCGGTCCCTCGACATGGAAAACATGTTCATCATCCGGATCGGTAAAGACTTCAAATGGCATGCTGTCATCCACCGGCAGAATTTCTTCAACATCAACTTCCGGTGCAAAATGCATGCCTTCTCTTGGAATCTCCTTCAATGTTTCATTCACATGATACAGGAGCGGACGGATTCCCTCGCCGGTTGCTGCTGAAATCGGAAAAACAGGAATGTTTTCATCTGCAAATGCCGCGCGCAGATGATCCAGCGGACTCTCCTCTCCTGTCTCCTCATAATACTCCATATAGACAAGATCCATCTTGTTTGCGGCAATCACCTGCCGCTTTTCTGAAAGATCAATGCCGTATTTTTCCAGTTCCGCATTGATTTTCCGGATATCATCAACCGGATCACGTCCCTCGCTGCCGGAGACATCGACCAGATGAATGAACATCCTTGTGCGTTCAATGTGGCGCAGAAACTGAAAGCCCAGTCCGGCGCCTTCTGACGCGCCTTCTATCAGTCCGGGAATATCCGCCACAACAAAACCGGCTCCGTCATCCAGATCGACGACACCCAGATTCGGGACAAGTGTCGTAAAATGATAATTGGCAATTTTCGGTGTGGCATTGCTGATGCGGGAAAGAAACGTCGACTTTCCGACATTCGGAAATCCCACGAGACCGACGTCTGCAATCAGCTTCAGTTCCAGACGCACTTCGAGTTCGCGGGCAGGCTGTCCCGGCTGTGCATAATGCGGCGCCTGCATCGTCGGCGTGGCAAAATTCATATTCCCTTTGCCGCCGCGGCCGCCGCGCAGAAGAACCGTGCGCCGGTTGTCACCGGAAAGGTCTGCAATAACTTTGCCGCTCTGATTGTCCAGAACAACCGTTCCTTCCGGAACCTTCAGAACAAGATCCGCGCCATCTGCGCCGTGACGTTTCCGCTTTTCTCCGTCGCCGCCGTTTCCCGCTGTAAATTTACGTTTATACCGGTAATTCGCCAGCGTATTCATTCCCGGATCCACTTCAAAAATAATGTCGCCGCCGCGGCCGCCGTCACCGCCGTCCGGACCGCCGTTCGGAACATATTTTTCGCGGCGGAAGCTGACGTGTCCGTCACCGCCCTTACCGGATTTAATTAAAATTTTTGCTCTGTCTGCAAACATATATACAGCTCCTGTATTAATTAGAAAGAAGAAAGAGCTGCCGCAATAATATGCAGCAGCTCCAAAACGCTGATAAAATTAGTCTTCTACCGGAACGACAGAGACTTTCTTTCTGTCTCTTCCATATCTGTGGTAACGAACGATACCATCAGCCGTCGCGAACAGAGTATCATCTTTTCCTCTGCCTACATTGACACCCGGATGGATGTGTGTTCCGCGCTGTCTGTAAAGAATATTTCCGGCTGTGACAAACTGTCCGTCAGCCCGCTTCGCTCCGAGGCGTTTCGACTCGGAATCGCGGCCGTTCTTTGTGGAGCCGACACCCTTTTTATGAGCCATTACGAATTCCTCCTTGCTGTTATGCGTTGATCTTGTCGATCTTTACTTCTGTGTACTGCTGTCTGTGACCGTTTTTGCAGTGATATCCGGTCTTTCTCTTGTACTTATAGATCACGACCTTTTTGCCCTTGCCGTTGCCGGTGCAGGTTGCGGATACAGTTGCGTTTTCAACATCCTTGCCAACCTTAAGGGTATCGTCGTCTCTTACTGCAAGTACCTGGTCAAATGTAACAGTTTCATCCGCCTCGACGCCGAGCTTTTCGACCCGGATCACGTCGCCTTCGGATACCTTGTACTGTTTACCACCTGTTGCAATAATCGCGTACATAAGGCACCTCCTTATTAATCTCGCCAGATACGGTGGCATCCGGATTCTCAAAAATCCGATGCACTTCGGGAACCTCTCTGTGCGGCATACCCAGATAATATACCATCCGGCCGCGTTTTTGTCAACCTGATCCGCACGGTTTTCTGTGGAAAAACAGCTATTTTAATGATTCTTTATCATGCGGCGTGCAGTGATGCCCGCATCGCATGAAAACCGGTTTTATGACAGGATTACGACCAGCAATCCCGCAAGAAAAATCAGGATCATCGGCAGCACGATGCGGTTCCGTACCGGGTGCCGCACATTTTTCGGAATGAATGACGGCCTGACCGGCGCCTCCGCCCGCTTCAGCAGATATCCGCCCAGATACAGGACAAACGGAATGATGATGCCGACAGACATAACCAGAATCCCGATGTATGACAGCTGAATGCTGTCGGATGCGGAAGCGATGCCGGAGACATCTCCTGCTCCGCGCGTCAGATCAAATCCCGAAAGAAAGAATCCGCCGGAGACCTCTCCGATCAAAAGAGAAATAAAATTATTGATAAAATGAACAAAACTGGAATACATCATATTGCCGGTCACCGCCAGGATATATGACATCATTCCGCCCAGTATCAGCATGCCCGGATATTTGATCGGATACAGATGGAAGACCGCAAAAATACTGCCCATGATCAGAGAAAGAAGCATCGTATTCCTGACTTTGCTGCTGATTCCGCTCTGCATAACGCCGCGGTGCAGTGCCTCTTCGCAGATGGCAGGCAGGATTGCAACGATCAGAATCTGCACCAGAAACGGAACACTCTGAAATAATGCATCTTCTGCCCCGAGCGTCTTATATGGCTCCGGAAACCAGTATAACAGGAAGAGATTTACAAGCATCGATGTAAGAATCGCACCGAACCAGAGGATAAAACAACCGATCAGTCCCAGAATTCTGGGCCGCCGGACCGGAAAAACCGAACGCAGATCGGCACGGTACATCAGAACGAATACAACGGAAAGAACCAGCATACCCAGTTCCGTGATCGCGACGCCGCCGAGACCGAAGCGCAGCTGTACGATGCTACCGAAAACCAGAAACAGAAGCGTCTCCACGGCAAAAAACACCATAACAGCCGCCGGTGTCAGTATTCTCTTTGTTTTCTTTTTTCGCAGGCCCCGCGGGGCGCTGTGTTTTAATTCATAGTAATTCATTCAATTTGTTCCGTCAGCGGCGGATACCTCTTTTCGCGTGTTGCCTCGACAATCCCGAGTGCAGTCATATCTACAATTGTTGTTTTGACGGGATCCTCTGCCGCTTTATCTTTCAGGCACTGCATCAGTTCCTGTATATGCCCGGCCTCTTTCATATTGATAAAATCAATCAGAATGGTCCCTGACAGCTGACGCAGACGGATCTGCCGCAAAATTTCAGGCGCGGCTTCCAGATTGATTTTACGGGCCGTCTCTTCACGTGACAGCTTTCTGCTGAACTTTCCGCTGTTTACATCAACTGATACAAACGCTTCTGTCGGCTCAATGATAACAGAAGCACCCGATTTCAGCCAGACACGTTTTGCAGTGAGTTGTTCCAGGGTTTTTCCGAGCCCGTACATCTGCCAGAGCGGCAGTTCCTGCTCCTGATACAGTTTGTAAACAGGCTGTTCCGTTTCTTTTGCGAGCATCCGGCGGATCTGATCAAGCAATTCCGGATGATCTGATTCAATCACAGTATCCGTCGTACACGGAATCCTGTCAAGCAGATGCGCCCACAATGCCGGCGGCCGGTAGATACAGGTTCCGGCAGCAGATGTCCTCCCGCTCTGAAGAATCTGTCGAAGCTGTTCCCGCAGCGAATAAAACTCACTGATCAGCGTCTCATCGTCTGCCTGCGCGGCATTTGTACGGACGATCACGCCGAAGTCTTCCGGATCACAGTTCTGTGCGGAAAACGCCGCGAGAACCCTGTCTTTTTCTTCCGGCTTCAGTTTTCTTGAAACATGCCAGCCCGGATCTCTTGTGGTAAAAGCAAGATACCTTCCGGGCAGATTTAATTCACCATCTGCGCGGGGAAGTTTTGTCTTCTGGGCATTTACGTCGATCTGAAGCAGAAGTTCATCTCCCTCCCGAAGCCGTGCACCTTCTTCCCGGCGTGTCTTCATTGAATAATAATCACAGCCGGTATTACCTTTTACAGGAAGGTAAACCATTTGTCTGCCTGACAGCCGGACAAAAGCTCCGTCTGTCTGCCGGTGCATCCGGTCGATTCTGCCGACATATATTTCCCCGGGAACAGGCTGTCCGTCAGCCGGCGGGTAAAGAAAGAAATCCTCCGCTTTTCCGTTTTCTTTCCCTTGTATCACACAGACCAGCATTTCATGATGCCGCACCGGCATGTTTGTCAGGATCAGGCGTCTGGAACTCATTTACAGATTTCTCCAAAGGATTCAAGCGACACAAAACGCTGCTGCATATCTTTTCCGGCATCTGCGTAAAGATCCAGCCTGTGAATTTTAAGGCTGTGTTCCGGAAGCGTTTTTCCTGCAAAAGCGAACAGTTTTTCAACAACATATTCCGGCCGCAGATTGTTTGCGCTGCCCTGTGAAACAAAGAGATAAAAAGCATCTTCTCTTGCTTCAAGACGATAAATCAGCGGGCGGATATCCATGGTTTTACTTCCCTTTTTGGTCTTCTTCTCCAGCAGAATTTCTGTCTGTTCGAGAAATGCGGGGATGCTCTCTGCAACATCGGGATGCGGGAGATATTTTGGGGTGACAAGATAATCCGCTGCCGCCAGCAGACGCATGCCGCCAAATTTTTTATCGTCCGGAATCTGCCGGACAGAAAGAACGGAAATCCCGTCCGCCATGACGTCATTCAGACGCCGTTCCATTTCTTCCGATGGCATAACACTCGCTACTTCCAGATCAAAGTATTCTCCTTCACTGGTAATGCCGACACCAAGCGGGGCCGCAAATGACATGATCATATGCGGACTGAAGCCTCCGGACAGTGTTGTGTCAAATTCCGCGCGCCGCAGTGCTTTCTGGAAATAGCGCATGACATCAAGATGCCCGATATATTTCATGATGCCTGTCTTGGAGAATTTAATTCTTAGTTTCAAAACAGACACCCCCTTTATATTTTCTGGCGCCGCACCCGCTGCAGGCCTGCCGGCAGTTTGGGGTCACACGGGCTTCCTTTGCATTTTCCCACTCCCGCGCAAGAAATGCCTTTGTCACGCCGATATCGATAAAATCCCAGGGAAGCTTTTCATCCAGCGGCCGCTCCCGGTGTGCATAAAAGGACGGATCAATCCCGCATTCATCAAATGCCCTGTCCCAGATCTCCTGCCGGAAATTTTCCGTCCAGGCATCGAAAATCGCACCATTCTGATATGCATGACGCAGCACTTCGGCACAGCGTCTGTCGCCTCGCGCGAATACGCCTTCAAGCATGGATACGCCGCTTGCGTGATACGTGAAACGGATGCTTCTCTGGTTGGTCTGCGCGCGCACTTCCTGTTTGGCTGCCGCGGCTTTTTCCAGATAGGAATCCACCGTATCCATAGCCGCCCACTGGAACGGCGTAAAGGGTTTCGGCACGAAATAGGAACAGCTGGCGGTAATCTGGATTTTTCCGTTTCTGGATTCCTTCGGAATCTCGTAATATTCCTCTGCAATTTTCTGACAGAGCTGTGCGATGCCGCGGACGTCTTCTTCTGTTTCAAACGGGAGTCCCATCATAAAATAGAGTTTGACTTTATTCCAGCCGCCGGCAAAAGCCTCTCCCGCTCCTTTCAGAATATCTGCTTCTGTCAGACCCTTGTTGATGACATTGCGCATGCGCTGTGTACCGGCTTCCGGCGCAAACGTAAGACTGCTTTTTTTGACATCCTGCACCTTTGACATCACGTCAAGTGAGAATGCGTCGATGCGCAGGGACGGCAGGGAGATATTAATGCCGCGCGCGGGACAGAATTCCATCAGAAAATCAATCAGCGGCTTCAGTTCCGAAAAATCGCTGGTAGAAAGAGAACTTAAAGAAATCTCATCATATCCCGTACTGGCAAGCAATGCCTTTGCGTCGCGCATCAGTGTCGGCAGATGTTTCTCTCTTAACGGACGGTAAACCATACCTGCCTGACAAAAACGGCATCCGCGGATGCAGCCGCGCTGTACCTCCAGAACCACTCTGTCCTGCGTCGCCTGAACAAAGGGAACTACCTGTTTTTCGGGATACGTGACCTGATCGAAATCCCGGACAAGCTGTTTTTCGACAACAGCCGGAACATCATCATACAGCGGACGGAAATCGGCAAGTGTTCCGTCTTCATGATAAGATACTTCATAGAGTGAAGGTACATAAATGCCCGGCAGCGAGGCCGCGCGGCGCAAAAACGTATGTCTGTCTGCGCCTTCTTCTCTGCAGGCCAGATACAGATCAAAAACCCTGTCGTAAACAACTTCTCCCTCACCGATGTAAAACAGATCAAAGAACGGCGCGACAGGCTCCGGATTGTAGGTACACGGGCCGCCGCCGATCACGATCGGGTCCTCCTCTGTCCTGTCTTCCGCATTCAGAGGAATTCCGGACAGATCAAGAATCTGCAGGATATTCGTATAACACATTTCATACTGCAGGGTGATGCCAAGAAAATCGAAGTTCCGGACCGGATCCTGTGATTCCAGCGCAAACAGCGGAATATTTTCATCCCGCATAATCCGGTCCAGATCCGGCCAGGGCGAATAAACACGCTCGCACCAGATATCATCACGCCTGTTAAACATGTCATACAGAATCTGAATTCCCAGATGTGACATACCGATCTCATAGACATCCGGGAACGCAAAGGCAAAGCGGATCTTTACCTGATCCGCCTGTTTCATGACTGCATTGATCTCATTTCCGATATAACGCTCAGGTTTCGATACCTGCAGCAGAATTTCTTCCGGTAGGGCCAGACGCCGCTCTTCTTTTAATGTGTTATTTTTCATAGATTTCATCATAGCACGACAAATGTAATCTGCAAAGTTGATTTTCTATCCCGCATCAAGTACAATTCTATGCAGCGGCGAAGTTTCAGCCGGAATTCCCGGTCTGGCGGGAAGCGCCGGAATGAGCCGCTGTGTAAAGGAAATCGCGATCTCCGATCGCGCGCGAGCTGCGTTGAAGAATGAAATATCAGGAGGCTGACATGAAATTTTACTATCCCGTAATTGTAAAACAGGAAAATGACGGCAGATATCATGCGGTATTTCCGGACCTGACCATGTGCGAAGCCTACGGCGATACCATGGACGACTGTCTGGGGGCGGCCACAGAGGCAGCCTATGACTGGATTGAACTGGAACTGCAGGAAGATGAACCTGAGCTTCCGTCTGTTACCGACCACGAGGACATGAATCTCGCTGAAGGTGAGGAGATGCGCATGATTCTCGTCAATATGCGGCTCATGCCCGGCTTCGACGAGTGATTACCGGTACAGCAGCGCATTGCAGATACATGCCGCGATGTTGCTGCCGCCTTTATTGCCGCGGGATACGATATACGGAACATCCCGCTCCATCAGCATTTCTTTTGATCTGACTACATTGACAAAGCCGACCGGCACACCGATGACAAGTGCCGGGCGGACTTTTCCTTCATCGATCAGTTCGCACAGCCGCATCAGCGCTGTCGGCGCATTTCCGATGGCAAAAATCAGCTGCTGCTCCAGTTTTGACGCGTGCTCCATGGAGACGACTGCACGTGTCGTTCCCCGTTCCGAGGCTTCTTTGATCACATCCTCATCGGAAATAAAACAGTGTACTTCCCCGCCATACTGTTCCAGCATACGCTTATTGATACCGGACATTGCCATCTTTGTATCGGTTACAATATGCGCACCGTTCTGCAGCGCCTTGATAGCCGCATCGTCAGCACCTTCGCTGACAGCAAGAATATCCGCGTAATCAAAGTCCGCACTTGTATGAATACAGCGCATGACAATATCTTCTGTCTTCGGATCCAGAGTGATCCCGCGCTCTGCAAGTTCTTTCCGGATGATTGCAAAACTTTCCTGTTCGATTGTTCCGGGCTGATGACGCATTTTATAACCCCTCCTCTAAAATCTGATAAATCCGGTCCATGTCCAGTGAACTGCGCAGCGTATCCGCGAGCAGATCATACTGCGTCTCCTTGAATGCGGCATAATCGCCGTCCGGCAGATCATCAATCGCAAATCCTTTCCGGGCAGCCAGCGCACGTACCGTGGCAGCTGCAATGCCTGCCGCATCAAAAATTCCATGTACATATGTGCCGTAAATATTATTTTTTTGCAGAAACGGCTGTTCCAGCTGACGACGGATGCCGTTTTCCGTGATCGAACTGACCCCCATATGAATTTCATACCCTGTGAAATCCATACCGGAAAGATCGCTCAGCTCGCCTTCAAATACAGGAAGTGTTCCCGTAATTTTTGTCTGATGCTTCTCCGTTTCATAAACCGTATCATGCGGCAGAAGACCAAGTCCTTCGGTCGTTCCTTTCCGCTCGGCGCCTTCCGGGTCTGAAATACTTTTTCCGAGCATCTGAAAACCGCCGCAGATGCCGAAAACAGGCGTACCGTCTGCAGCCTTTTCCAGAATCAGGCCGGCAAGACCGGACTGTTTCAGCCAGGTCAGATCACCAATCGTATCCTTGCTGCCCGGAAGAATGATCAGATCCGGGTTCCCGAGTTCCGATGGTTTTCCGACGTAACGCACGGATGTCTCCGGAAGCATGTCGAACACACTGAAATCAGAGAAGTTGGAAATACGGGGCAGACGAACCACCGCAAGATCGACCGTACCTGTCACCTGTCTGTTTCCAAAACGGTCTGTCAGACTGTCTTCATCATCCAGTTTCAGCGGCATCATCGGAACGGTTCCGACCACGGGAATGCCAGTTTTTTCTTCCAGCATCTCCGGTCCGGGTGAAAGCAGCGTCACATCGCCCCGGAATTTATTGATGATATAACCGCGGATCCGCTTCTGCTCTTCTTCTGTCAGCAGTGCGGTGGTTCCGTACAGCTGCGCGAACACCCCGCCCCGGTCGATATCACCGACCAGGAGAACCGGTGCTTCCGCAAGTTTTGCCATGTCCATATTGACAAAGTGATCCGCGTCTTTCAGATTGATTTCCGCCGGACTTCCCGCGCCTTCGATTACAATCACATCATATTCTTCCGCCAGCGTCCGGTAGGCTTCCATCACGTTCGGAATCAGTTCTTTTTTGTAAGAGAAATAATCTCTTGCATTGTAGTTGCCGATGCTCCTTCCGTTCACGATGACCTGGGATCCGGTATCATTTGTCGGCTTCAGGAGAATCGGATTCATCTCCGCCCGCGGACGGACACCGGCTGCTTCTGCCTGCATAACCTGCGCGCGGCCCATCTCAAGGCCTTCGTCGGTCACATACGAATTCAGTGCCATATTCTGAGCTTTAAACGGAGCGCATTTATATCCGTCCTGATGAAAAATGCGGCAGAGTCCTGCAGCTACCAGGCTTTTCCCCACATTTGACATCGTTCCCTGTATCATAATCGCTTTAGCCATGAATGATTCTCCCAAGTGCATCCAGCAGCTGGATGTTATCTTCGTGATTCCGCACCGCAATGCGGAAAAAACCGCGGCAGAGGCCGTGATAATTTGAGCAGTCCCGGATCAGGATTTCCTGTTTCTGCAGGTCTTCCTTCAGTGTTTCCGGCCCCCGGAACAACAGGTAATTGCTGTCACTTTCATAGACGGTTAATCCACAGCTGCAAAGTCCGTCAGACAGATACACTCTCTCCTTCCGGATCAGCTCACGTGCTTCTGCGACATGCGCAGTTTCCTGCAGCGCCGCGATACCGGCTGCAGTTGCCGGAATGGAAATATTCCACGGCTGCAGGCGCTTTCTCATCTTTTTGACCAGCGCTCTGTCAGAAGTCATTCCATACCCAAGACGAAGGCCCGGTATGGCAAATGATTTTGTAAACGTACGCAGAACGAACAGATGCGGAAACGCCTGTAAAAGATCAGAGCCGGCCGCATATTCAGGATGTTCGGAGAGCATCACAAAACATTCGTCCAGCAGAACGCGCGTCCGGGTGATCCTGCAGCGTTCCAGAATCTTTTTGAGCAGTTCCGGGCGGATCATCGCACCGTTCGGATTATTGGGCGTACAGAGAATCACAAGATCGACTGATGGCCCGATTGCTGAAAGAATGTCTTCTTCCATGATCTGAAACTGATCCGCTTCTCTCAGAGAAAAAGGAATGATCTCACACTGCTCCAGCTCGGGAATTCTCCGGTATTCTGAAAAAGACGGCTCCGGCAGCAGAATCCGCCGGGGTGCAGCTGAGGCCAGGAAGGCGTCAATCAGTTCTGCAGCTCCGTTTCCAAACAGCAGCTGTTCCTGCGGGATATGAAGTGTTTTCCCCAGCGCTTCTGTCAGCGCAGCCTGTTCCGGATCAGGGTATTGCTGAATCTGCCCGATGCTGTCCCGGGCAGCCTGAATAACAGATGCCGGTGTCCCGAGCGGATTCAGATTGACAGAATAATCAAGGCGGACTGCGTGATGATAGACATCACCGCCGTGTAAATAATCTTTGTTCATATTGATCTTAGTTCATTTTTATTAATGCAGAATCAGAAAGACAACCAGTACACGGAGCAAAGCGTAAAGAACCAGCGCCGCGGCAGATGCCCGCTGCATCAGCCGGTTCGCGCGGAGAATATCCGCCGCCTCGCAGGGACGCTCGGGATCTCCCAGCGTAGACTTATGATGTATGGAACCAAAGTAGCTGGCGTCTCCTCCAAGCGCAATTCCAAGGGCTCCTGCCATTGCCGACTCGGGTTGTGCGGAATTCGGGGACGGATGTTTTTTCCGGTCCCGTCTGAAAATCCGCCACGCGCGGGATCTGCTGTAGTCTTTTCCAAATGCTGTCAGAATCATCAGAATTGCTGTCAGCCGTGAAGGGATCAGGTTGAACAGATCGTCAAGACGTGCGGCAAAGGTTCCGAACCACTTGTACCGGTCATTCCGGTATCCGATCATGGAGTCCATTGTGTTGATTGATTTATAGATAAAGCCGCCTGCAGCGCCTCCGATCATCATATACAGCATGGGCGCGATGACGCCGTCGGACGCATTTTCAGCGACTGTTTCTACGGCTGCCCGTATAATCGCCTGTTCATCCAGAAAATCCGTATCCCGGCCGACGATTCTCCCCAGTGATTCCCGCGCGTCCTCTATTTCTTCCCGCTTCAAATCGTGATAGACACGCATGCTCTCAACCTGCAGCGACCTGCAGGCGAGCAGCTGCCAGCACCAGAATATTTCCAGCGCAAATCCGAGCAGAAAATGAACACGAAAGCAAAAATAAAGTGCGGCAAACGGGATTCCTCCGGATAGAAGTATAACCAGAATTGCCAGAACAATACCTGCCGCCCGCTCTCCTTTTTTTGTCTTACGAAAGATTTTTCTCAGAACCCGTTCCAGAACACTGATCAGATTGCCGATCAGACGAACCGGATGGTAAAGTCTTCTGGGGTCTCCGAACAGAAGGTCCAGACAAAATGCAGCAGCAACTGCAATTATGATCAAAAGTGCTTTCACGCAATCATCCTCTTATATCTGTCAAAAAGGGGTTGTTGAACGATACCTGTATTTTTCTGCCGCTGCGAGAAATGCATGTACGATTCCCGGATTGGCCGGGTAGTACAGATGCGGGAATCCGGCATACATATTCTCCGTACTGTGAATGCAGTTCCAGTGTCGTTTTCCTGATGGTTTAACCGCCAGAAAACTGCTGCCGGGATCTGTTGAGTCATAGTGATGGAATTCATGTGCCCGGACAGGACCGATATCTTCTCCGAAAAATGTCCCGTTCTGCAGCGTTATATAACCAAATCGCGTCAGGCGGTGGTTGTGATATGCATCAGCATGAATAATGCCGCACATCGGCCATGCGGTGCCTTCCGGATCTTCCAGTGATTCGTGGAGATACAGAAATCCGCCGCATTCTGCGAGAATCGGAATCCCGCTTCTGTGCGCATCCGAAATCGCCTGCCTCATAGCTGTATTCTTTGATAATTCACATGCCTTCAGCTCCGGATAGCCGCCGACGAGCAATATTGCATCAATATCTTCCGGCAGCATCCTGTCGTGCACCGGAGAAAACCAGACCAGTTCGGCACCGTTTTCTTCCAGCATCCGGAGGTTTTCCTGATAAAAGAAACAGAAGGCTTCATCTTTTGCCGCGGCAATCCGCAGGGTTCCTTTCCTCTGACTGCAGGTACGGCGATTTTCCTGCTCTTCTTCCAGGCTTTCTGCCGTTTCCGCAAGCGCTGCCAGATCTTCCAGACAAATCGTTTCATCCATAACGTCTGCCAGTACATCCAGCTGATGCCCCAGGTCATCTATTTCAGATGGCATCATCAGTCCCAGATGCCGGCTGTCAAGATGCACATCCGGCAACTCCGGCAGATAACCGGTTACTTTGACCGGAAGTACATTTTCAATCATCTGCTTCATCGCGGGATATACGCCTTTTGAAACCCTGTTCAGGATGATCCCGCGGATCATCTCTCCGCCCGGATAGGAAAGCATGCCCTGAATCTGCGGGAGAATACTGGTGCTCACACCGCGGCCGTTCATAACCAGAATGACCGGTGTCCCTGTCCCGGCAGCAACATCAGAACTGCTGGCTCTGGGATCGCCAAACCCGATGCCGTCAAAAAAGCCCATGACAGCCTCCACAACTGTGCAGTCTGCATCTTTCATCCCTGCAGCCAGAAGATTTCTGACCACCTCAGGTTCTGCCATAAACGCATCCAGATTGCCTGACGGACGACCCGTAATATAGGCATGAAACATCGGATCAATAAAGTCCGGACCGCATTTGAATGACTGCACCTGATAACCCTTTCGCTTCAGGAGATGCATCAGGCCGCAGGTAATCAGTGTTTTACCGCTGCCGCTCGCCGGTGCGGCGATCATAAAACGTGTTTGTGACATCGCAGTTCCTCTTTGAACAGCCCTAGTTTATCTCCACAGTGTAATCAGAAAAATCGGATTCTGTCCCATCATCATATGTGTGTTCCCGACCTGGCGCGACCGTGCGACAGACACCTGTACGACTTCATGCTGAATCGCTGCAGTATCTTTTAATTCTGCCGTCTCTTTTAATTCCTGTACAGCCGCCAGAACCGCCGCTACCGTCTCCAGTGTAATCGCTGTCACAACAATCCGCAAAGATGGATTCTTTTCGTACAGCAGCCGGATCAGTTCGCCGATGGTGCCTTTGCTTCCGCCGATCAGTGCGGCATCCGGTGCCGGAAGATCTTCCAGTGCCTCCGGTGCATGTCCCTCGATAACCTGAAGATTATCGGTGCCGAACGCATTCCGGTTGCTGCGAATCAGCGCAGTTCCCTCGGGATTTACCTCAACCGCATACACAGTTCCGTCCGGAACCATGCGGGCGGCCTCAATGGAAATAGAACCTGTTCCCGCCCCAATGTCATACACGATGTCAGAAGAACACAGACGCAGCTTGGAGACTGCCAGTGTCCGGATTTCTTCCTTTGTCATCGGGACATTTCCGCGCTGAAAGGCTTCATCTGCAATCCCGGGAACGGTCTGCCGGTCAGGCAGCGTGTTTTCAATCAGCATAACAGCAATCGGATCATTTTCATAAGTGAGAAATGATTCAGGTGTACCGGAGATGATTTTTTCGTCCGGTGTGCCCATTTTCTCTCCGACAGAGACCGTTAAAGCTGATAAACGCAGTGCAGTATCCTGCTGTTCATCCGCCGAACCGCAGAAACGTATCAGCCCGGTACAGATGTTCCGGACATCGTCCGGCCTGCCGAGCAGGCAGAAAACATACCTGTTTTTTCTGACTTGAGCGATTACATTTGCGCGGCGCCCGTGAATGCTCACAATTTTCACTTCATTCCAGGAGAATCCGATCCGTGCCGCAAACGCAGACAGGGAGGAAATCCCCGGAAAACAAACCATTTCCCCTGAACGGATTTCTTCAGAAAACGCAGCCGCGCCGCTGAAGAATCCGGTATCTCCGGAAAACAGGATTGCAATCTGTCTGTGTGTCTGATCAGCACGCAGTATTTCCCGTATTTCAGATGCGCGGTATTCATAGATAAGATCAGCAGATGTTTTTCGTGACTGCCGTCTTTTGAGCACTTCTTCGACGATCCGTCCGGCACCGATGATCAGGTCGGACTGCTCCAGAAATGCAGCAGCCGATTCTGTCAGATCTGCGCCGACACCCGTTCCGATGAGGGCAATGCGTCTCGCATCTGAACCGGAAGCGGCAGCTATTTCCGCCACACATTGTGCGACCGAAATTCCCCCTGTCTCCTGCGGACGTCCGATTACCAGTGTTTTGCATCCGCAGGCCTGCGCGGCATCCAGCTTTTCCAGAAAGCCGCCGGCAGTTCCGGTTTCTTTTGTTACCAGCCAGGATGCATTGACATGCCGGATACAGGCTTCGTTCATCTCCTGCGAAAACGGTCCCTGCATGCACATGAGATGTTCTCCTGCAAGTCCTGCTTCTGCCGCAAGTTCCATGGAGGCAGGAATGGATAAAATCCTCGCATACACACGCTGTTCAAAGTCAGGAAGTCTTGCAAAATCTTTCAGGTTTTTGCTCCCGGTCGTCAGAAGAATTCTTCCGGTTGTCCCTGCAAGAAAAGAAACTGCCTCCTCAACAGAGGCAGCGGTTACAATTCCCTGACGAAGACGCCAGTCTGCTGCATCCTGCTCCCTGCAGACGCGGATATAGCGGCAGCCGGCAGCTTCTGATGCAGACCGGAGATTCTCTGATACTGCAGTGGCATACGGATGCGTCGCATCGATCACAGTGCACGCACGATTATTCGTAAAACAGTCATACATCTGTTCCCGGTCAAGTCTTCCGCTTACAACATGCAGCGTATCGGAAACATCAATCAATTCGCTTCCATATTCCGTTGCAGTAAAAACGCAGACCGGAATGGACTGCGTTTTCAGGAATTCTGCAATCTGCCGGCCTTCTGTTGTGCCGGCAAATAATAGATATTTGTACATGCAAGCATCCTCACAGTCTCCTGCCGCCTGCAGCGGCGGAGGCATTTTCATTAAGATACATGATACCCGCGGGGAGTTACCATCTTTCCGTCGATAATACGCGTCTCTGTGTTTCCGATGAAAACCGTTGTGAACATATCGGCTTTCCACCCGCAAAGTTCCGCAAAGGTCATGACTTTTGTCTCGGTTCCTTCACGCCCGATGTTTCGAACAATTCCACAGACCGTCTCCGGATTCTTATATGGTGCCATCACTTCGCAGGCGCGCTGCAGATAGTCACTGCGCTTTTTGCTGGAAGGATTGTAAAGACAGATTGCAAAATCGGCAGATGCCGCCGCAATCAGCCGCTTCTCGATTTTCTCCCAGGGTGTCAGGCGGTCACTCAGGCTGATCACTGCAAAATCATGCATCAGAGGCGCGCCAAGTTCTGCCGCTCCGCCCGTTGCAGCCGTAATTCCCGGGATAATCCGGACTGCAACATCCGGCCAGGACTCTTTTAATTCATAGATCAGTCCCGCCATGCCATATACGCCTGCGTCACCGCTGCAGATCATAGCGACACACTGGTCCTTCTGTGCTTCTTCAAATGCCATCCGGCACCGCTCTGTCTCCCGCAGCATCGGTGTCGTGAGAAATGGTTTGTCCGGAAACAGATCCCGCACCAGATCCACATATACCGTATAGCCGATGATAACATCACTGTTCAGCATGGCCTGATATGCCTCTTCTGTCATTTTCTCACGGCTTCCCGGTCCCATGCCGACCACATCAATACGTTTCAAAATCACACCTCCATCAGCCGGCATCAAATTCGACCGTCCAGTCTGTAATCGCAAGCGCGCAGGTAACACCGTCACGGCTGTGTTTCTTCACGATCAGTTTGCCGTTCCCGCTGTCGAGTACTGCTGCCCGCTCACAGACGTTATCGACGCCTGTCATCTCCTCTACAAAATCGGAACCGGTGAAGCTGCCTTCTGCTTCTCTGAGTTCATCTGCCGTATAAACGTGAAGCGGAAGTCCCTTCTCATGGCAGAACCGGAGAAGTCCCTGTTCGTTTTCCTTCAGATCGATTGATGCCACAGCGTTTACTGCTTCCTGATAAAAACAGTTCCGGTCAAGCATCTCTTTCACAACTTCCTCGATCACACGTGCCTTCGTGCCTTTTTTACATCCGATTCCCAGTGTCAGACACTTTGGGATCAGCCAGAGTGTATGGTCAAAATACGCGCGGCTGAAGGATGGACTGATATAAATTCCCAGCGAAATCCCGCCGGAGTGGTCTGAAACAGATCCGTCTTCATGAAGTTTTTCAGACCACACAAGTCCCTCCGGAAGACTGCCGGAGACCGGAAACGGCGTGTAAAAACCGACTGTTTCACCGCCGATCAGCGCAGCAGATACCTCTTTGGCGTAAGTCATATTGGAAAGAACATAATCATGTTCCGCCGCATAGACATCGACAGCAAATTTCCCGTGTATATCGGTTGCAGTTGTAATAACCGGAATACTGCCCAGCTTTTCTGCGAGGACTTTGGTAAAATGATTTGCTCCGCCGATATGTCCGGAGAGCACTGCAATACAGAACGTTCCTTTTTCATCCAGCACAACAACAGCAGGATCACTGCGTTTATCCCGTACAAACGGCGCAATTGCGCGCACCGCGATCCCGAGCGCTGATATGAAAATCAACACCTCGGAATTGGCAAATGCTTCTCCTGTCCAGTCATGAAGGGAACGGTGCAGCGGCTTCACCGGGGATTTTTTTTCAGGATTGCGGTTGCTTTTGCAGTGCCATTTTAGTTCTGCATCCTGCTGACAGGGATTCTCTTCAAAAACCTTCTGGATTTTTTCCGCAAGCGCAATTCCGTCCTTTGAAAAACAGATTCCGTTTATTCTCATTTCTTTTCCCGATACTCCGTTGAAAAACCAGGGTCATATAGTTTCGACAAAGCATAGGCGGAAGGAGCAATGACATCGCCCACGATGATCAGTGCTGTTTTGGTGATCCCTGCTTCTTCGGCGGCGCGTTCCAGTGTGCCGACCGTACAGATTATTTTCTTTTCATCCGGCCATGTCGCCCTGTAAACAATCGCAGCAGGAGTATCCGCACTATATCCGCCCGCAATCAGATCGGCTGCAGTCTGGTGAAGAAGTCCTGCGGAAAGAAACAGCACCATTGTGGCATGATGCGCCGCAAATGACTGAATGGTTTCTTTCTCCGGCATCTCGGTTCTTCCGGCGGCGCGTGTCAGAATAATACTCTGTGAAACTTCCGGCAGCGTATATTCAAGATGCAGCGCGGCAGCAGCGCCGAAAAACGAACTCACTCCCGGACACACATCATAGGCAATATTTTTTCTGTCCAGCGCATCCATCTGCTCCCGGATCGCTCCGTAAACAGAAGGATCTCCGGTGTGGAGACGAACCGTCATCTTTTCTTCCGCTTCCGCTTCAAACATAACTGCAAGCACTTCATCCAGTGTCATATAAGCGGAATTATAGATTTTACATTCTTCTTTTGCAGCTTCAAGAAGTGCCGGATTCACAAGAGATCCGGCGTAAATAATCACATCTGCTGCTTCCAGCAGTTTCTGTCCGCGGACAGTGATCAGATCAGCGGCGCCCGGACCGGCGCCCACAAAATGTATCATGTTAATCCTCCTGTCGGTGGTTGATTTTTTGCATGGATGCCGCCTGTTTCTCCAGCATCCTGCGCAGTTCCGGTACCGGTTCTGTCTCTGTCAGAAATGTCTGTTTTCCTGCAAACAGAATTACACCCGTTCTGATCTTTCCGGCCGTGCGCCGGTCCAGATGGTACTGAATCTGCTTCGCAGCAATATGAATTGCAGCATCATATCGCGCAGGATCCGTTTTCTGCAGGATCAGCAAAGCCTCATCTGTCGTCAGTGCTTCCAGAAGTCTTCTGCAGGTGTCTGCGTCCGCGCCGGCGCGCAGTGCCGCTCCCGCAAGCAGTTCCATGCGCGCATCCGATTCACGTGAGTGCGTATTCATGATACCGCCTGCCAGCTTGATGAATTTTCCGATATGCGCGACAAACAGAATCCCCTCTACTCCGTGGGCTTCAGCCAGATCCAGTGTCTCTCCCACGAAATTGCTGCACTTCATGGAACAGGAAGGATCCAGCCCGGTTTCCTCTCTCAGAAAACGCGCACCGTAATTGCCGGGCGACATGATGAGACAGGTGTAACCGGATGCCCGCAGCATTTTGATTTCCAGTTCAATCGAATCAAGAAGTGCTTTCTGACTCATCGGCATAACGATCCCGCTTGTGCCGAGAATCGAGATGCCTCCCTGTATTCCCATATGGCTGTTAAATGTTTTCTCAGCCACTTTCCTGCCTTCCGGCGCGGAAATCACAATCTCGAGCCCGCCTCTGTATCCGTGCTGTTCACAGAGTTCCTGCGCTTCCTTCAGAATCATGGCACGCGGCGTTGAGTTGATGGCATAATTACCGGGCGGCTGATCCAGCCCGGGGCGTGTAACGATTCCGATTCCTTCGCCGCCGGTGATCAGAATCTCCGGTCCGACAGTTTTCCTGACATCTGCATAGATCAGCATGCCGTCAGTCGCATCGATGTCATCACCGCCGTCTTTCCGCACGGCACAGCGCACCGAACGCGGCAGTTTTTCACATGCTGTATCTCCTTCAGGAGCGCACTGTGCCGCCTTCTTCTGCTTACCGGAATATTCTGTTTTTTCATAATCAAACAGAATATCTTCGATCGACAGATGCAGCAGAATGCCCGCAGGTGTCTGCAGCGGCATTTCTTCCACCTGTCTGCCGGTCAGAAGCATAAAAACAGCGGCTTTCGCTGCGGCCGCCGCACAGCTCCCGGTTGTATAACCGCTGCGCAGCAGTTTATGATTTATGAGTGTATATTGCGCATTATGATTCATGTCCGGTCTGCTTTTTCTTTGATGATCGTCGGAATGCCGCAGATCATCCGGTATACAACATCGGAATTTTCTGCAAGTTCAATGCAGATACTGCCGAGCCGGTCCCGGAGTTCCCGCTCAAACGCATCTGTCGGAACAACACCGTATCCCATCTCATTGGTCAGGATGCAGATATCAGGGTTCTTCTCCAGCAGGTTTGGTACAAGTTTTGAAAGGTCATAATGATCTTCCAGTGCACGTTTAACGTAATCATGGAAATGATGAATTGCACGGCATTCATAGATCTCGTGGAACCTGCAGAAATCACCGTCTGCCCAGCCGTCTTTTATTCCCAGTTCCTCGAATGCGAATGTGTATTTTCCCTGAAATGCGCCGCCTATTACCAGAATCATATGTTACCTCTTTTCTAAAATCAATGGAGAAATGCTGCTGTTAAAACCAGTATCAGTTCGTAAACCGACAGAAAGCACCCGGCCAGATCGCCGGTAATGCCGCCGAATGTCCGCCGGATATAGTATTTGTAAATAAAAAAGACAATCAGGCCGGCAATTACCAGTTTCAGCCACAGAATCAGAACCATCAGTCGGAATGATATGACAGTGAGCACTGCAGCGTATACAGCTGTACTGAGAAGAACTGCTTTCGAAGCTGCCTGTTTTGTGCAGCTGTATAACATGCCGGATTTGCCTGCCGGCGGTTCAAAGACGACAAGAATGGAAGTGAACACTCTGCCGGATGTGAAAATAAACCATGCTGATTCCGGAAAATTAACGGATGCATCTGCCGCCCCGCCGAGTGCAAGGATCAGAAAGACCGCACAGGTGATCACCGCAAATGCACCGGGATGCGTATCGTGCATGATTTCAAGCCGCTCTTCTCTTGATTTCCAGGAAGCAATTGCATCAGATGCGTCCAGAAGTCCGTCCAGATGGATTCCGCCGGTGATCAGAACCGGAAGAGCCACGGCGATTGCTGCCGTCAGGAGCATTCCCGAACCGGCCGCCTGGCTGATCCGCAGCCACAGTGTTTCCGCCGCGCCGATCAGAATCCCGATCAACGGAAAAAAACAGAACATATAGTCTCCGTCATGCTCCCCGTACTGCAGTTCCGGCATCGGGATCTTCGTATAATAGGAAAATGCCAGAATACAGCTTTTCAAAAGCCTTCTCATTTTGCCGCGACCTCATGGAACAATCTGTTCTGTCGGATAATTCCTTCTCCCGGACGCTTTACCGGAATTGGAATGCCGAAAACCACTTCCGTGACCATATCCGCTGTTCTCCCCAGATGCTGATTGATAATACCGAGAAACTCCAGGTAGACACGCGTCATACCGCCGTACGCGACGCCCGAAGAAAAAACTTCGTTCGTGACAATTACCAGGTGCCTTGCATGTCTTTGGATGTGCTCGATCCCGTCAATCACGGCGCTGACCGCGTGAATGCCGGATTTTCCGGGCATAAACATTTCATTTGCCAACAGATTGGAGACACACTCCAGTAATACGATACTGTCATCAGGAATCTCCAGGTTCTCCAGTGTATCTGTGCGCTCAATTGTCTCAAACGTTTTCTCTTTCCGCATTTCACGGTGCTTTGCGACGCGCAGAACACTCTCCTCATCATTTACCTGCATCGTTGCCAGATAAATCCGTCTGCCTTCCCCGAGCTGAAGGACCTGCTCCTCCGCATACGCGGATTTTCCGCTTCCGGATCCGCCCGTAACAAGATGTACCATAACTCACCTCTCTGTATAAGACTGATATGCGTCTATCGATATATCTTCGAATGTCGGCATTTCCTGATAAATATGCAGAATCATATCCAGCATCCGCAGCATCATAACGGCACCGCATCCCTCACCCGGACGCATATCCGCCTGCAGCGGCGCATTCAGCTGCAGTGCATCCAGCACGATATTGGCGCCGGGTTCGCTGGAGCTGTGGGACGGAACCAGACACTCCTTCGCAGCCGGGCAAAGTCTGACGGCCAGAAGTGCACCGACAGCAGAGATAAATCCGTCCAGAATCACCGGAATGTGAAGCGATGCTGCGCCAAGGATCAATCCTGTCATGGCAGCAATATCAAATCCACCCACCTTTGCCAGTACATCGACCGGATCTGACGGATCTGCTCTGCGTGCAGCAATTGCCCGGGTAAGAACCTCCTGCTTGTGAAGAAGACCTGCATCCGACAGTCCGGCACCGCGGCCGGTAATCTCTGCAGCCGGGATATCAAGCAGAACAGCCGTTATCGCACTGCTTGTCGAAGTGTTTCCGATACCCATCTCGCCGATCATCAGGATGTGATTGCCTTCTGCAGCCAGTTCCTGTGCGAGCCGGATTCCAGTCTCGATGGTCTGCAGAGCTTCTTCTCTCGTCATGGCATCTGTTTTGGCAAAGTTCTTTGTACCGTATGCCTGCTTTTCGGTGCGGATTGCAACATCCTGAACCATACCGACATCAACAGGAAGAATCCTGACGTCTGACTCCCGGCAGAAAATCGCTGCTGTCGCCTGCCCGCCTGCAAGGTTTGCAGCGACTTTGGCTGTAACATCCTGCCCTGTCTGCGTCACATTTTCTTCCACAATTCCGTTATCTGCGCAGAAAACAACCAGTGTGCGGTCCCGCAGTGTGACAGACGGAGAACCCTGGGTGCCGGCAATCCCCGAAATGATTTTCTCAAACATTCCCAGACTGTTCAGCGGCTTTGCAATTGCATCCCACCGCTTTTTTGTACCTTCCACTGCCCTCTGGTCCGAAGGCCTGACAGCACGGATTGTATCAGCAATCAGCGCTGTCAGATTCTGTTCTGTTATCATGACTGACGTATCATTTCCTCTCGAAAAATATAGTATTACAATGCTGCGCTACGGAGCACACAGATGATTACAGCTTCAGAATGCTGCAGACTGCATCTCTCATTTCCGGAATATCCACTACCATGTCGTGGCGGACCGGCGCTGTCTTGATCTCTTCGATTGCAGCCGGTGTCTTCAGACCTGCAACATCTGCAAGTGCATCAAACTGTTCCAGATCTGTCATCGCATCATATCTCTCTGCATCAATTGCATGCAGAACACTGCGCGCAAATTTGAACGGGCTTGCGGTAGAAGCGATCACTGCAGGTTTATCATCTCCGGTTTCTTTGCGGTACATCTCATATACAGCAGATGCGACTGCCGTGTGAGGATCCAGCACATAACCGGTCTCCTGATACAGCGCGTGAATCCGTTCGGATACAGCGTCTTCTCCTGCGTAATTTCCGTAGAAATCCGCCAGCCCCTCCTGCATCTGTGCCGGAACGGAATAAACGCCGTCGGAAGTCAGCTGCCGCATCCATTCTGCTACTGTTCCGGTGTCATCACCGCAGATGCGGTAAAGCAGACGCTCCAGATTGCTGGACACAAGAATGTCCATAGAAGGAGAAGAAGAAGTATAAAACGGTCTGTTTTTATCGTAGGTTCCGCCCTTGAAGAAATCCGAGAGCACATTATTCTGATTGGATGCGCAGATCAGTTTTCCGAATGGCATTCCCATCTGCTTTGCATAATAAGCCGCAAGAATATTGCCGAAATTTCCGGTCGGAACAACGACGTTAATGACTTCGCCTGCCTGGATCTTTCCGTCTGCAAGCAGTCTTACATAGGCGTAGACGTAATAGGCGATCTGAGGTACCAGACGTCCGATGTTGATGGAATTCGCCGAACTGAAACGCATGCCTGCGGCGGAAAGCTGTTCTGCCAGCGCAGCATCTCCGAACAGCTTCTTGACGCCTGTCTGTGCGTCATCGAAATTGCCGCGGATCGCGACGACGTGTGTGTTTTCGCCCTTCTGGGTAACCATCTGACGTTCCTGTACAGGACTTACACCGTCTTTCGGATAGAACACAATAATCTCAGTGCCCGGCACATCTGCAAAACCTGCCATCGCCGCCTTTCCGGTATCTCCGGAAGTAGCTGTCAGGATTACGATTTTATCCGTGACACCGTTCTTTCTGGCCGCTGTCGTCATCAGATGCGGCAGAATTGACAGCGCCATATCCTTAAATGCGATCGTCGCGCCGTGGAACAGCTCCAGATAATATGCGCTGCCTGCTTTCTTCAGCGGAGCAATCTCCGGTGTGTCAAACTTGCTGTCATATGCACCTGCGATACACTGCTTCAGTTCTTCTTCCGTATAGTCAGTCAGAAAACGATGCATCACTTCGTATGCAACTTCCTGATAAGACATTGCTGTCATTGCCTCCGGTGCTGTCTCCAGCAGAGGGATCTGCGCCGGTACGTAAAGGCCGCCGTCTGGTGCAAGACCGTTCAGAACTGCCTGGGAAGCGGTGATTTCAGAAGCGTCACCCCGGGTGCTGTGATATAAAATATCCATAGGATCCTCCGTTTGTTTTCTAAATATATGTCCGTAAGTGCTTTTCACCCGCACTTTGACAGGCTGACATGTCTGCGGTCTATGACCGCGCATTGTATACACGTAAAAAGACACCTGCGGCAGCAGGACCTGACCGCCTCCGCCCTGCCGGATGTGCAGCGGACAAAATCCCACCTGATTATACCACAGATGCCCATGAAATTGTATTCCAAGTCAATAAACCAATTATGATTTCTTGCTTACTTTCCCATGCCTCTCACTTCGTCGTAAATGTCGGTGACTGCTTTTTCAGGTGCCGGAGTCGCCAGGCTGACAATCACGTTGACAACAATCGCAAGGATGAAAGCCGGAAGCAGCTCATAAATATTCCATGCACCGCCGATCGGACGGACCAGGTATTTCCACACAAAAATCATCACGCTTCCTGTAATCAGTCCTGCAAGCGCCCCGTATTTATTAGAACGTCTCCAGAACAGCGCGAGCAGCACGATCGGACCGAAGGACGCGCCGAATCCTGCCCATGCAAAAGATACGATCTGGAAGACAGAACTGTCAGGATTCCATGCAATTACGACACCGATAATTGCGATGCCGAGCAGACTCAGACGGGCAACATTCATCATCTTCTTCGGTGTCATTTCCACATGGAAAAACTCATGCATAATATTATGCGTGACAGACGAAGAAGCAGCGAGCAGCTGGGAATCTGCCGTAGACATCGTAGCCGCAAGGATACCGGAAAGAACAATACCTGCAATGACTGCAGCCAGGATGCCATGCTGACTCAGAAAAGCGGAAATTTCAACGATAATCGTCTCAGAGTTGTTGCCTTCCAGTGCCGGGATGACACCTTTTGCGGACATGGCAAGACCGATGACACCAATCAGAATCGCAACGCCCATGGAAATGACAACCCAGATGGAAGCGACGCGTCTTGAGAGCGTAAGCTTCTCGTCATCCTCAATCGCCATAAAGCGAAGCAGAATATGAGGCATACCAAAATATCCCAGACCCCATGCGCATGTGGAAAGCACTGTGATCGGTCCGTATGGTGAAGCAGTTCCGCTGACAGCATCATATGTCTGTGACAGACTCAGATATCCCGGAAGTGCCTTCGCGTTTTCAATCACTGCACCCATTCCGCCGGCTACACTGATTCCAAAGAACGTGATCACGATCAGCGCGACTGTCATGATAATGCTCTGCAGAAAGTCCGTCGTACTTGCTGCAAGAAAGCCGCCCAGCGTCGTATAAACCATAATGACAATGGCACTGATAATCATTGCCGTATGATAATCCATATGAAACAGACTTGCAAACAGCTTGCCGCAGGCTGCAAATCCGGAGCCTGTATACGGAATAAAGAAAATGATAATGATGACCGCGGCGATCAGCATCAGGATACGCTTGTCATCCTTGTAGCGGTCCGAGAAAAATGCCGGAAGTGTAATGGACTTCGTCCGCTCTGTGTAGCGGCGCAGCGGTTTTGCCACAAACAGCCAGTTTAAATATGTTCCGACAGCAAGACCGATCGCTGTCCAGCCGACATCCGCGACACCCGAAATATAAGCAAGGCCCGGCAGACCCATCAGCAGATAGCTGCTCATATCCGACGCTTCTGCACTCATGGCAGTTACAAACGGACCAAGCTTACGGCCGCCGAGATAAAAGTCGCTGACCGTTTCATTTTTCTTTGCCATCATAAATCCGATCGTAATCATACCGGCCAGATAAATGATCATTACCAATAAGATACCAATAGTTGATGATTGCATACTCTACATCTCCTCCCGTGAAACAATAACTTTAACAGTTTATCACAGGAACGTAGAAAAGACAATCTTTATTTGATCGCCCGGGTGTTATCCTTTGTATTTTCCCGTGTGATTTTCCTGATAAACGCCTCCAGTTCTTCTTCCGTTCCGCAGTAATCATCCGCTTCACATTCATAAAGCGAGTTTTCCGTTCTCACAAGAAACAGCGCGCCGTCAAAAGCTGCCGAAATAATATCGGAAGTCTCTACATAGGTTCCGTCCGGATACCGGTCGCTTCCTTCCAGATAACCACAGATTCTTCTCCCCTTCAGATTCCACTCATAAATCGTCATATTCGTTTCACTCTCCTTTTAATCTGCCGGCATACCGCACATAAAGCGCCGTCGCCGCCAGCATAACCGCAAGCATACTATACAGATACATCATACCCGCGTGAATTCCCACAAGATCTGCAATACTGCCGATTACAGATGGCATAATAATCGGACCGATTCCCGGCAAAGCGATCATAATGCCCATACACAGCGGATATTTTGTCATAAGACTGCCGGTGCCCGCGACACAGCTCGCGTACATACCTGCCATGGACAGACCCAGTCCCAGCACGCCGGCTGTCAGAATTCCAACTGAATGCCCGAACATCATCAGGGTGAAAAACACTGCTGTCCCGGCAGACATGACCGCCAGCATCTGATGCGGCTGATAACGTCTGGAAGCTGCCGTCGAGATAAATCTTCCGATGAGAAGAACACCCCAGAGAACCGTGACCAGCATCTGCGCAAACCCTCTGGATGTCTGACCGTAGTCCATCAGATATGTAACCATCCACCCTATGATAGACGCTTCAAGTGACATATATGTGAACATGATAACTGCGCAGAGCCAGAACTGGCCGGATTTCAGGAATCCCCATGCCGAACCGGCATGACCACCATCCTCTGCAAGTTCATTCTGGTCTGTCTCTCCGATTGCCCGGTAGGCATCCGGTCCGATTTCCGTCCGGAGTCCGTGCAGAAAACCTGCGCAACAGAATGCAATGGTAATCAGATAGGCTTTGCGCCAGGAAGCGCCGCAAAGTATGCCGATAAACGGAGCGATACATGCTCCCGCGGCAAAAAAGGCATTGACCAGATTCGTCAGGCTTGCATCTTCCGAGAGGTTGTTTGTGATCTGATTTCCAAAATAGGTGGTGCTCCCCTTGGACATACCGAGACAGATCATCGAAATGATCAGCACGGCAGGGTGCCCGGTCAGCACGGTCAGAACAAGACCTGAAATTGCAGCCATTTCGAATATCAGATAAGTTTTTTTCGCGCCGATCAATTTCGCCGGAATGCCTGCGAGCAGACCGCCGGCCAGTACGCCGACAGATTGCGCGGACAGCATAAATCCGCCAAACTGATAGGTGAGCCCGTAGTCTGAACGGATCAGGGGCAGCTCTGTCCCGGGAATCAGATGAAAAATCCCGAGCGCAAGAAACGTCAGACTGATATCGGTGATCAGATATTTTTTTGCTTTTTCATTCATAGTACTTCTCTGTTTTTTACAACGACAGATACAAAAACACCCTCATAGGAATCGCTGTATGGATACCTGTGAGGGGTTTTTCTGTATCGGGGTGACAGGATTCGAACCTGCGACCTCACGGCCCCCAGCCGTGCGCTCTAACCAAACTGAGCCACACCCCGGTACTGTCCGGCAATCAGATCCGGACAGTTAACGTATGCATCGTAAACAACACTGCATACATAGGAATATACTCCGGTTTTTCTTTTAAGTCAATCCGATTATTTCACTTTTATAATCACCGTCATCGTTTTCGCTTCCGACAGACCGTATCAGACATCAACCCACACATTCCCATTCCGGTTGCTTTCCACACATGCCTGTACAAATCGTATGCCATGGAGTCCGTCTTTTACGTTCGGATAAGTAAACGGTCCCGGATCCCGCCCTTCTTTTTTCGCAATCATCGTCTCCATGTAGGACCGGTATATATTCGCGAAGGTTTCAAAATATCCTTCGTGATGCCCCGAAGCTACACGCGCCAGTTCCCGTGTAACCGGTTCCAGATATCCTCTTCCGGTTCCGGAAGAGTAAATCTGTGTCGGCTGTCCTTTTGGCGTATACAGCAAACGTTCCGGCGTTTCATTTGACCACTCCAGCGAACCCTTTGTGCCGATCACATAAATCTTCATTCCGCACTCATGTCCGCTCGCGATGATCGAAGCCCAGATCTCTCCGCTGATTCCGCCGCCAAAATCCAGCAAAATTGTCGAATTGGTGTCCAGTGCAAGATTCTTCGGATAATTGTCCATCTTCGCAATCACGCGCTTGATATACAATCCTGTAAACTGTGCAATCACCTGCTCGGCATGCGTGCCGATGTCAGCCGTCGCAAGCGATGCGCCGACCTGCTTCGGATCAAAACGCCACGCATCCGTTTCAATCAGATTTCCGTCATCGTTAACCATATTCATGCCAAAGTCTTCCGGATACTCTGCCCGGATGTACAGAATATCGCCGATCATACCCTTTTTAATCATCTCCCGGCCCTGGCGGAATGCCGCAAATCCGGTATAGGTATATGTCATACCAAACTGGACATTGTTTTCCTCCACCAGACGAACAAGTTCCTCGCCCTGCTCGATCGTATTTGCGAGCGGCTTATCGCACATGACACTGATGCCGTGCTCAATAAAGCATTTCGCTATCTCATAGTGAGAATTGTTCGGCGTCAGAATTGAAACAAAGTCAATCCCGTCCGGACGCGCAGATTCTTTTTCAGCCATTTCCTGATAACTGGTGTAGACTCTGTCCATATCTTTGATCAGCCGCTTTTCTGCGGATGCACGGTTTTTCTCCGGATTTCTTGAAAAGCATCCCGCAGCCAGTTCCGCAAGATTGTCCATTGTCGCGCCCAGATAATGATGATCTCCGATATAAGAACCGATTCCGCCGCCAACCATACCAAATTTCAGTGCCATTACCGTCTCTCCTTTCAAAACATCAGATCATAATCACACAATTCCTCTGATATGAATATGATAACACCCGCTGTAATCTGTTGCCAATATTCATTTCCTCCAGAAAGGTAATTATACAAAGAAAAAGGCAGCCAAAGCTGCCTTTTCTTAAATCAATTACATATGAGCCCTGCTCGCGTCTCTCGCGTCTTTCAGACGCTCGCACGCGGGCTTCGCCCCATCGGTACTCAAATCCGTCTGTTTGCACGCAAGCGTGCACAGCCGTCTTTTTCGTCCCGGCAGGGCTCATTGCCTTCGCGTTAGTTGTTGACGAGCATATCCTCGTCGTTCCAGCTGTAGAGTTCGCGGACCTGTTTGCCGACCTGCTCGGACTGATGTTCAAGTGCTCTTGCGCGCATTGCCTTGAAGTGTGCCTGGCCGCCTGCTGACATCTCAAGCAGGAAGTCTTTTGCGAAGGTTCCGTCCTGGATGTCTGCCAGGATCTTCTTCATAGCTTTTCTGGTGTCCTCTGTGATGATCTTCGGTCCTGTGATGTAATCGCCGTATTCAGCAGTGTTGGATACGGAATAACGCATTCCCTCGAAACCGGACTCATAGATCAGGTCAACGATGAGCTTCATCTCATGGATGCACTCGAAGTAAGCGTTTCTCGGATCGTAGCCAGCCTCAACCAGTGTCTCAAAGCCTGCCTGCATCAGGGCGGAAACGCCGCCGCAGAGGACAGCCTGCTCACCGAAGAGGTCTGTTTCTGTCTCAACACGGAATGTGGTCTCCAGAAGACCTGCTCTTGCGCCGCCGATGCCGAGACCGTAAGCCATTGCCAGATCTTTTGCCTTGCCTGTGTAATCCTGCTCAACTGCGATCAGGCACGGAGTTCCTCTGCCGCGCAGATATTCGCTTCTTACTGTATGGCCCGGAGCCTTCGGGGCGATCATTGCAACATCAACGAATTCCGGCGGAACGATCTGTTTGAAATGGATATTGAAACCATGCGCAAACATCAGCATGTTGCCTTCCTCGAGATTCGGAAGGATATCCTTCTTATAAAGTGCTGCCTGCTTCTCATCATTGATCAGGATCATGATGATATCGGCCATCTTTGCAGCTTCTGCTGCTGTATAAACAGTAAGTCCCTGGTCTTCTGCTTTCTTCCAGGACTTGCTGCCCTCATACAGACCGACACAGACATCACACCCGGATTCTTTCAGGTTCAGCGCATGTGCATGACCCTGGCTGCCGTATCCGATGATGGCGATCTTTTTTCCCTCGAGAAGGGAAAGGTTACAATCTTCCTGATAAAAAATCTTTGCTGACATGATTTATTCCTCCACTTGCTTTGTCAGTTTCTCTATTGTGAAAGAGTTGCTTCTCTTTTGCACACTTATTGATCAATTAAAGATAAGTTACATCGTCCATACCGCGGGACAGTCCGGTCAGTCCGGTTCTGGCCAGTTCCAGAATCTCATAGCCCTCAAGCAGTTCGGAAAACGCTTTCAGTTTGCTGTCCGTGCCGATCAGTTCTATGACAAGAGAATTTACACCGACATCGACAATCTTCGCGCGGAAGATATTGACAATGCTGATTATGTTCTGGCGGTTTTCATGTGATGCCTTGATTTTGATCAGTACCAGCTCCCGTGTAACACTCTCGTTCTCATGCAGAATTTTGAGGTCGCGGACATCTTCCAGCTTTTCAAGCTGCTTTCCGATCTGATCCAGTGTCAGATCATCCCCTGAGCTTACAATGGTCATGCGTGAATAGCGGGGATCTGCCGTAACGCCGACAGTCAGGCTGTCAATGTTGTAGCCTCTTCTTGAAAACAGACCTGCAATCCGGCTCAGAACACCGGATGCGTTATCAACAAGAAGCTGATAAATACGTTTTTTCATGGTATGAATCCTTCTTTATTTATAATTAATACCTGCTGTGCCGCCGGCAGAATGATGCTTTTACAGGCCTGCATAGAAACAGCATTGAACCATATTTTACGCTTCGCTTTGTTGTTTGTCAACACAGGCAGAAGTCCGTTCTTCTTTTAAGACCGGGGCTTTTCAGCCATGCATTATTTTACAGTGACTTTCTTGCCTGCATTCTTTTTTGTGAAAAATGACTTGTATTTTTTCACATATTTTTTATTGTCTTTTTTTGATCCTGTCTTAATCTGAATGGTCTTGATTTTAGACCCCTTCAGCGACCCTTTCACTGATGCTTTTGTAAGATTTTTGCTTTTGATTACCAGTTTTGTTACTTTCGATTTTTTAAAAGCATTCTTCCGGATCTTCCGGACATTTTTTCCGATTGTTACTGTTCGTATTCTGGATCCTGCAAAAGCCCCGGGACTTACTTCTGTCACTGCAAATTGTCTGCCGCTGACTGAGATCTCATCAGGAACTGTCACCCTTTTTTTGTTGGCAGAAGCTGTAAAAGCAACTGTGCCTGTACTTGCAGAAGTAATTGTAAAGACACCTTCCGGCTGCGTAACAGACTGTCCGTTTTCCACTTGTCTGCCTGTGGAAGCCTGCCCGTATGCGACAGTTCCGGCTGTCTTGCCACCTTTGGCTGCAGCAGCATCCGGTTCTGAAACAACTGACTCCGGCGGCAGTTTCTCAATGATTCTTCTCTCTATATGAGACGAATCGTTTTTGCAGATTCTGGTTTCCTCTCCTTCTTTCGACGTCGTCGCCGCTCTGGTTACCGTCCATTCGTCCCAGTCGTGTCCGGTTGCCGGAATCTCTCTGCTTTCCACATGTGACGCGTCCTTGCTGCAGACTCTGATTTCAGTTCCCGCTTCAGTACAGGTAGCCGGAACCTCTGTTTCCCAGTCTCCCCATATATGACCCGATGCCGGAATCTCTCTTGATTCCGTATGAGAAGGATCTGACGTACAGATTCTTTGTTCCTCCCCGTCTGCAGAACATGTCGCCGCTTTCGACTCTTCCCACTCTCCCCAGTTATGATGTGCAGGAATAATAAGCGTATCTGGATCCTCTATTTCCTGTCCGGCGTTTTTATCAGCAAAGCATTTTTCACAAACCGGGCAGAAATAATGTGGGTTATTGCCGGGCTCGGTACAAGTTTCTGAAACAGCTTCTTTATATGTGACCTGATGTCCGACATAATCACAAATGTGATCTGTAAGAATGAAATCCTTAAGATTAATGTATCCGGAACTATATCTCCTGATTTCTATGGTGAGCACCAGATAGTAATCTTCTCCTTGAGAGAGTTCTGCACATAATCAATTTTCACTGAATCTGCACGCTTGTTTATTATTCTACAGATGCATCAAAAAAGAAACAAGAGAAAGTGATAATATTATTGACTTTTTCCAGTGGTTCCATTAAAATACCTATTTAGCTGGATTCTTCCAGATAAATGCGATGACGGCACTATGCGTTCTGTCTACCACTTCAGAAAGCTGACGGTTGATGCGAGTCAGCGTGCGAACAGAGTCCGCAGTCTCCTGCCTGAGCAGATTTCCTGAAAACGTTGTGTCAAGTAAGGAAATCCGGCTGGCTCCGTAATCATGGCCGGGCGCTTACATGAGCGCTGCTGAGTGGCCGCACTTCCTGCGGCAATCCGGGTGGTACCGCGATAGAGTTAAGTTTTGTCGTCCCGGAGATTTAAACACTTGTTTAGATCTCCGGGATTTTTTGCGCATCAGCAATGATCGGATTGCATCAGTCTGATCAGTTACCGGAGAAGAAATCAATCAAGCAAAGGAGAATCAAACCATGAGAACGATCAAAATCATCGATGTAACCCTTCGGGAATCCGGTTCACTGAAGAACACAGCGCTTTCCTTTAAGGAAAAGCTTGAAATAGCCCGTACACTTGACCGGCTGAACGTTGACGTTATCGAGCTTCCTCCGATCTCCGGAACAAAGGCTGAAGTACTTACAAATAAGACAATTGCAGCAACAGTCAATGTGATTCTGTGTGCTGAGGTAGATGCGGCGTCCGGTGATGTTGAAATGACCTGGAACAGCATCAGCGCGGCAAAGCAGCCGCGTCTCGCTGTATACGCGCCTGTCTCTACGGTTCAGATGGAATATGCGAGTCACAAAAAAGCGCCTGCGATGCTGGAGGCAGTTAAGGCTCAGGTCGCAAAATGCAAATCCCTCTGTGAACACGTGGAATTCATCGCTGCAGATGCTACCCGCGCAGAATCTGATTTTCTTTATACGATCGTTGCGGCCGCAATTGAAGCCGGTGCAAATAAGATCACACTCTGTGATACAGCAGGTGTTATGCTCCCGAATGAATTCGGCAGTTTTGTCAGCAGTGTCAAAGAGAACGTCCCTGCTCTTTCCGATGTAAAACTGTTTGTTCAGATCAGCGATCACATGGATATGGGAATCGCCTGTGCCGCTGCGGCAATTGAAAACGGTGCATCCGGAATCAAATGTACAGCTCTGCCGACTGAATTCCCGTCTGTTGAAAAAGCTTCCCGCTTCATTCAGACAAAAGGTGCCGATCTGGATATCGCATCCAATCTGCGCACAACAGAACTGAACCGTTCTGTCGGACAGCTGAAAAAGATGCTGCAGCCAAAAGAAGAAGAATCCTCATTCGCATCGATCGGTATGGGCGATATTGCCAATGTGACACTGGATGTAAATGATGATATCAGTGAGGTCTCCAAGGTTGTCAGACAGCTCGGCTATGACCTGAGCGAAGAAGACAATGCCAAGGTTTATGAAGCTTTCTGCCGGGTTGCGGTCAAGAAGCAGTTCGTCGGAACCAGAGAACTGGATGCGATTGTTGCCAGCTCTGCCCTTCAGGTTCCGTCCACTTACCGGATCGACAACTATGTCATTAACAGTGGAAATATCATTACTGCGACTGCGAATATTGTACTCGATAAAAAAGGCGAGAAACTTCGCGGCGTCGGCGTCGGCGACGGACCGATTGATGCAGCATTTCTCGCAATTGAACAGATTATCGGCCACCATTATGAACTCGATGATTTCCAGATTCAGACTGTTACAGAAGGACGCGACGCGATGGGCAGCGCACTTGTGAAACTGCGTGCGCACGGACATGTATATTCCGGAAACGGAATTTCCACCGACATCATCGGCGCTTCGATCCGTGCATACATCAGTGCGCTGAACAAGATTGTTTATGAAGAGGAATTATAAAAAACATCTGACTGCATGATCAGTTTTCGATAAACAGGAGGAATTACACGTGAAACTTTCATTTTCCATCCAGTACTGGAATGATTACAGCTGGGCAAATATGGTAGAAGCTGCAGTAGATGCGCGTCTGAACGGCATCGAACTTTACAACGTCAGAGGACCGGTCTTTCATGGAAAAGTAAGTCCGACCAACCCTGAGATGGCTGCATCGACCAGAAGAAATCTCGCCGGACAGTCTCTCTCACTTCCCTGCATCAGCACATCCACCGATTTTACATCCCCTGAGTTTGCTGTAGAATTACAGGAAAGCATCAACGTGGCTGTAAATCTCGGCATCCCGAACATCGGCATGCACACGCACTGTGTTGAACATGAAATCTGTGAACAGGCAATCCGCAGACATCTTGAAATGATCGGCAGCGCACCGGTTGTACTGCTTGTCGAGACAGACGGCTTTTACGGCAACACGGAACATCTCCGTGATCTGCTTGACCGCTTTGCCGATGACCGTCTTGCCGCACTCTGGGATATGCATCACACCTATGTGACCGGCGGCGAAAATCCGGAAGTAACCATCACAAATCTCGGCGCCTATGTTCATCATGTCCATATTCATGACTTCCGAAAGGAAGACAATGAATATGTCTCAGAACTCATCGGTGAAGGCGATCTCCCGATTCAGGAAATGATGAATGCACTCCGTTCGGTTAATTATGACGGATTTATCTCGCTGGAGTGGAATCCGGACTGGATGCCGGAACTTGAGGACATCGAGATTATTCTGAACCACTACTACCGCTGCCTCAAAAACTATGAGAGCACCAGGCTTGCAAAAAAACATCTGTACTGGAACAACCGGCACACCGGCAACTACGTATGGGAAAAATATGCCCTGATTGACAAGACCTTCTCACAGGTGCTTGACACAATGGTCGAGAACTTCCCGGATCAGACTGCCATTAAATATACAACGCTGGATTATACGCGTACCTACAGTCAGTTCCGTGACGACGTCGATGAATTTGCGCGCGCACTTGTTTCGCTCGGTGTCAAGGCCGGTTCGAAAGTCTCGATCTGGGCGACAAATGTTCCTGCGTGGTATCTTACATTCTGGGCGGCGACAAAAATCGGTGCGGTTCTGGTAACCATGAATACCGCATATAAGATTCATGAGGCAGAGTATCTGCTTCGTCAGTCTGACACACATACGCTGGTCATGATTGACGGCTACCGTGATTCCAACTATGTCGAAATCATCAACGAGATCTGTCCGGAACTGAAAGGCAAGAAACCCGGTGAACCGCTCCACGCAAAACGCCTGCCGTTCCTGCGCAACGTTGTCACTGTAGGTTTCCGCATGCCGGGCGCGCTCACGCTCGAAGAAACCCGGGCTTACGCAGAAAATACGCCGATCGAAGAAGTCCGCCGTATGGCTGCCGAGGTAGATGTCAATGATGTCTGCAACATGCAGTACACATCCGGTACGACAGGATTCCCGAAAGGCGTCATGCTGACCCACTATAATATTATCAATAACGGCAAGACCATCGGCGACAGCATGGATCTCTCCACCGCAGACCGCATGATGATCCAGGTCCCGATGTTCCACTGCTTCGGCATGGTCCTCTCGATGACATCAACCATGACACACGGCGGAACCATTCTGCCGATTCCGTACTTCTCTCCGAAGTCATCGCTTGCGTGTGTAAATGACGAACACATCACAGCATTTAACGGCGTGCCCACGATGTTTATCGCAATGCTGAATCATCCGGACTTCGAAAAGACTGATTTCAGTTATATGCGGACCGGCATTATGGCGGGAAGCCCCTGCCCGATTGCTGTCATGAAAGACGTCGTCGACAAGATGAACATGAAGGAAATCGTCATCGTCTACGGACAGACAGAAGCTGCGCCGGGCTGCACAATGAGCCGCACGACAGACTCCCTTGAAGTGCGTGTCTCCACAGTCGGCAGCGCTTTCCCGGAAGTCGAGTGCAAGATCATCGATCCGGAAACCGGCGAAGACTGCCCGGATGATGTCATCGGCGAATTTGTCGCGCGCGGTTATAACATCATGAAAGGTTATTACAAGATGCCGAAGGCAACCTCCTCTGCTATCGACGCAGATGGATGGCTCCATACCGGAGACCTTGCCTGCCGCACACCGGAAGGTAATTACCGCATCACAGGCCGCCTGAAAGATATGATCATCCGCGGAGGCGAAAACATTTACCCGAAGGAAATCGAAGAATTCATCTATACACATCCGAAGGTAAGCGATGTACAGGTGATCGGCGTTCCGGACAAGGCGATGGGCGAAGAAATCATGGCCTGCATTATTCTCAAGGAAAATGAGGAAATGACTGTTGAAGAAATGAAACAGTTTATTCTGGACCACATGGCCAAGCATAAAGTTCCGAAATATATCGATTTTGTCGACGGCTTCCCGATGAACGACGCCGGAAAGATTCAGAAGTACAAGATGCGTGAACAGGCTGTTGAACGTCTCGGTCTGCAGCAGGATGCGGCTATTGAAACAGCTTAATAAGTCGTGTTCAGAGAATATGCATTGCGGCATGCTTTTGTTTGACAGAATATGTATAATATATAACTGTATATTAAAACAGAAAGGAATGGATAATAATGGGATCGACTACGAACGATAAGGTTCGCAAATACGTTACGGTTGACGGCAACGAAGCCGCAGCTTATATTGCATATGCCTTTACTGAGGTGGCAGCGATTTATCCGATCACACCCTCCTCTCCGATGGCCGGTAAGACGGACGTCTGGGCGGCAAACGGCAAGCGTAATATGTTCGGACAGCCTGTCCGGCTGGTTGAGATGCAGTCTGAGGCCGGTGCGATCGGCGCTGTGCACGGTGCGCTGGAAACCGGTGCGCTTGCGACGAGTTTCACCTCTGCACAGGGACTGATGCTGATGATTCCGGTTCTGCACCGCATCGCCGGCTCTCGTCTCCCGGCAGTTCTGCATGTAGCTTCCCGAACCGTCGGGACACACGCGATGTCTATTTTCGGCGATCACTCTGACGTTATGAACTGCCGTCAGACAGGCTTTGCCCTGTTCTCGACCGGCAGTGTACAGGAGGTTATGGACCTTGCCGGCGTGGCACATCTCGCTGCCATTAAGAGCAGGATCCCCTTCATCCATTTCTTTGATGGTTTCCGTACATCTCATGAGATCACAAAGGTCGAGCAGATGAACTATGATGATCTTAACGATCTTCTGGATATGGATGCTGTCGATGCATTCCGTGATCACGCGCTGAATCCGGAGCATCCGCTTCTGCGCAACACCGTTCAGAACGGCGATATCTACTTCCAGATCCGCGAGGCGAACAATACCGCCTATAATGAACTGCCTGATATCGTTGAAGACTATATGGGCAAGATCAGTGAGATCACCGGCCGTGAATATCACCTGTTTAATTATTACGGCGATCCGGAAGCTGAGCGCGTCATCATTGCGATGGGCTCAGTCGCAGGACCGATCGAAGAAACCGTAGATTATCTGAATTCCAAAGGTGAAAAGGTCGGTTTCCTGCAGGTTCACCTGTTCCGCCCGTTTGACATTAAGCGTTTCCTGGATGCTATCCCGGAAACCTGCAGGAAAATCGCGGTGCTTGACCGCACAAAGGAAATAGGAAGTGCCGGTGAACCGCTGTATCAGGATGTCCGCACCGCTCTCTTCGGCCGCTCTGATCTGACCATTGTCGGCGGGCGCTACGGTCTTTCCTCCAAGGATACGACACCGGGACAGATTGCCGCGGTCTTCAAAAATCTGGAACAGGATACGCCGCTTGATCACTTTACCATCGGTATCATTGATGACGTGACCAATCTTTCCCTGCCGGAAGAACCGGTCAATCCGGGTGAGGGAAATGTCGTTGCCTGCAAGTTCTGGGGACTTGGCAGCGACGGTACGGTCGGCGCCAACAAGGACACAGTTGTGATCATCAATGAACACACCCCGAAATTTGCGCAGGCTTATTTTGAATATGACACTAAGAAATCCTTTGGTATTACCAAGAGTCATCTGCGCTTCGGCGATAAGCCGATCCGCTCCTCTTACTATGTTAAACACGCGGATTTCGTTGCCTGTCATAATGCGACCTATATTCACAAATATGATATAGTTTCCGAGATTAATCCGGGCGGTACGTTCCTCATCAACTGCCCGTGGAGCGTTGATGAGCTGGATCATTTCATCCCGGCACATGTACGCCGCCAGATCGCGGACAAAAACTTAAAACTGTACATTATTGATGCACTGAAGATCTCTGAGGAACTCGGTCTTGGCAGCCACGCCAACATGGTTCTGCAGGCGGCATTCTTCAATCTCGTTCCTGTTGTTCCGCCGGAAGAAGCAGTCGGTTACATGAAGGATGCGGCGAAAAAACGTTATTTCAAAAAGGGTGACCACGTTGTACAGATGAATCTCGCTGCAATTGACGCAGGCAGAGACGGTCTTGTAAAAGTTGATGTTCCGGAATCCTGGAAATCTGCGGATGCGGCGGTTCCGGCGCCACGTAAAGATGTTCCTGATTACATCGCAAATATGATTGATCCGATGAATGCGCTGAAAGGCGATGACCTTCCGGTCAGTACCTTTGCCGGCTATGAAGACGGCGCATTTGACATGGGATACACAGCTTTTGAAAAGCGCGGCATCGCGACACACATCCCGGTCTGGGATGCGGAGAAATGTCTGCAGTGCAATAAATGCGCGTATGTATGTCCGCATGCGGTCATCCGTCCGTACCTGCTGACAGAAGAAGAAAAGAATGCTGCTCCGGCAGATATGAAACTCGTTCCGGCAAAAGGCAAACAGGCAGAAGGTCTCTGGTACAGCATGCAGATCAGTACGATGGACTGCACCGGCTGCGGATCCTGTGCGTACAGCTGTCCGGCAAAGGACAAGGCACTTACGATGGTTCCGATCCAGGATGATCCTGCGACACCGGCTTCCTGGGACTATGCTCTGACACTGTCCGACAAGGGCGACCTCTTCAACCCGTACACCGTAAAAGGAAGTCAGTTCCGTCAGCCGCTCGTTGAGTTCTCCGGCGCATGCGCGGGCTGCGGCGAGACTCCGTATGCGAAGCTTCTGACACAGCTCTTCGGCGACCGTGTATACTGGGCAAATGCGACCGGATGCTCACAGGCATGGGCAAGCGCTATGCCGGGCATCTCCTACACGACCAACAAGAACGGACACGGACCGGCATGGTCTAATTCCCTGTTTGAAGACAACGCCGAGTTCTCACTCGGTATGCTGCTCTCCGTCCGTCAGCAGCGGACGCTGCAGAAAATGCGCATTGAGGATTACCGCGCAGACTGCAAGGATGAGAAAGTTCTCGCTGCCATTGACAACTGGCTTGCCACCTATGATGATTTTGATGCATCCGCACCGGCAAGCCGTGCACTGGTCGAAGCACTTGAGACGCAGGATGATGATCAGGCACGTGCTATCCTGAAGCGCAAAGACCAGCTGTCCAAGAAGACTTTCTGGATGTACGGCGGAGACGGCTGGGCATACGATATCGGATTCGGCGGCCTTGACCATGTCTTCTCAACCGGCGAGGATCTGAATGTCCTCATCGTTGATACAGAAGTCTACTCCAACACCGGCGGACAGTCTTCCAAGGCGACCCAGATCGGTGCTGTCGCAGAATTTGCCGCATCCGGCAAACGCCGCCCGAAGAAAGATCTCGGCGGTATGCTGATGACCTACGGAAATGTTTACGTCGCGCAGGTTGCAATGGGCGCGGATAACGCACAGCTGGTTAAAGCGATTCATGAAGCCGAACAGTTCAAGGGACCGAGTATCATCATCGCATATGCTCCATGTACCGCGCATGGTCTGAAATGCGGTATGGACAAGGTTCAGGATGAGATGAAGCGTGCCGTTGAATCCGGCTACTGGAATCTGTACCGGTACAACCCGAACGCTGAACCGAAGTTTGTCATGGATTCCAAGGCACCGACAATGTCTTACGAAGATTTCATGGACGGCGAGGTCCGTTTCGCATCCCTGAAGCGCACCTTCCCGGAGAACGCAAAAGAACTCTTCTCACTCGGTGCAGAACAGGCACAGGAACGCTACGAAAAACTCAAAGCGCAGGAAGACTGATTTCTGATCCGGATCATCAGAATTAAGCGAACGAAAAAGAGCATATCATCACCAGGGCTGTTTCACTGTGTGATGGTATGCTCTTTTATTGTTCTTTTATATTTCCTTCATCTGCGGTATGAATGTGCGGTTTCCTTCGGCCGGTGCAGTTTCTTCCGGAATTGCCGCCTGTGCTTCCTCGCAGAACTGCTCCTGTGCATTGACTGAAATCTTGCCGCGCCGGTCGATTTTTTCATATTTTCCGTCCGCGTTCATGATGCGTGCCTTCTCGTTGTCGGCGAGCTGTACTTCAAGTACATGCATTGCCTGCGCTCTGGTCTGTTCATCATAAAGCGGGAATACAATTTCCACACGCCGGTCAAGGTTTCTGGGCATCCAGTCGGCACTGCCCATGTAGATCTCTTCTGCGCCATTGTTGCAGAAGTAGAAGATTCTGGCATGCTCCAGGAAATTGCCGACGATGGAGCGGACTGTGATATTCTCACTGACCCCCGGAATGCCGGTTTTCAGGCAGCAGATGCCGCGGATGATCAGGTCTATTTTAACGCCTGCCGCGGATGCCGCATAAAGTGCGGCAATAATCTCGCGGTCGCAGAGGGAATTCATTTTCGCTATAATACGGGCTTCTTTTCCTGCTTTTGCATTCTTCTCTTCCCGCTCAATCAGATACAGGAAACGTTTCCGAAGCCAGAACGGTGCGACAATCAGGCTGTTCCATCTGCTCGGTTCGGAATATCCTGAAATCATATTAAACACAGCTGTCGCATCTTCACCAATCCGGGCGTCACATGTCAGAATCGCGCAGTCGGTATAGAGACGGGCTGTCTTGTCATTATAGTTTCCGGTACCAAGATGTACATACCGGCGGATTCCGTCTTTTTCACGCCGCACGACAAGGGTGATCTTACTGTGCGTCTTCAGACCGACCAGGCCATAGATGACATGGCAGCCGGCACGCTCCAGTTCACGGGCCCATACAATGTTGTTTTCTTCATCGAAACGTGCTTTCAGCTCAACGAGAACAGTCACCTGTTTGCCGTTCGTCGCAGCGTTTTCGAGTGCTGCGATAATCGGTGAATTTCCGCTGACACGATACAGTGTCTGCTTGATAGCCAGAACGTCCGGATCGGAAGCTGCCTGCTGTACAAATGACACAACCGGATCAAACGACAGATACGGATGATGGAGAAAAATATCTTTCCTTCGGATTGCCTTGAAAATGTTCTTCTCACCTGACAGTGCGGGAACCGGGGCCGGTGTATAAGACGCGACCTTCAGCGCATCATAGCCTTTCAGGTCATACAGCTTCATCAGGAATGTCAGATCCAGCGGCCCGGGAATCCGGAACAGATCTGCGTCTCCAATGTCATATTCCTTCAGCAGTACCTCCAGAAGCTCCGGTTTTACTTCATCATCAATTTCCAGACGGATTACTTCACCGCGCTGCCGTTTCTTCAGAGATTTTTCGATCTCGAGAAGCAGATCGGATGCATCGTCCTCATCAATGCCGAGTTCCGCATTCCGCATGATCCGGTAGGGATGCGCGCAAAGCACCTGATACCCCTGGAACAGCTTATGAATGTTCTTCTCAATCACGGTTTCGAGCATTATGATACTTCTGACAGCAGACTGTCCGGTGCTTTTCACGCCGGAGTCTTCTGCATTCCCTTCCGCTTTATCCGCCGCATGCTCCGCAGAAGGAGTGTCTGCTGACGGGACATGGATAAAACGCGGCAGTACAGACGGAACCTGAACAGTTGCAAAATCTGCCTTTTTGAGTTTTCCGGATTTGGAAATCAGCGCGCCGATATTGAGCGTCTTGTTCCGGATCAGCGGAAACGGCCTTGACTGATCCAGCGCCATCGGTGTCAGTACCGGATAGATGTTCTCATCAAAATACCGGCTGATATATGCATTCTGCTCATCCGTCAGCTGCTCCTGCTCGTCAATGATATGCAGACCGGCCTCATCCAGGGCAGGAACCAGTGATCTGTTATAGGTGCTGTACTGCTTTTCCACCAGCTTATGAACTGCTTTTGAAATGGCAGTCAGCTGTTCTGTCGGCGTCATTCCCGCGATATCCGGCTTCGTGTATTCCGCTTTCTCCTGATCCTTCAGCGAGGCCACGCGCACCATGTAAAATTCATCCAGATTGGAAGATGTAATTGCAAGAAACTTCAGCCGCTCAAAAAGCGGAATCTCACGGCTGCGTGCTTCGTTCAATACACGTTCGTTAAACTGAATCCAGGATAGTTCTCTGTTTTTATAGTATTCCGGTTTTAAATATGGCGTCAGATCTGTCATCTGAGATTCTCCTTTTATTTCAGCCCTAAGTTTAAATGCCTGTATCTGCAGGATCCGCCTGCAGGATCATTTGGTATGTCTACTGCACCTGCAGACGGTCTATTTTTGTCACCTTCACAACAGATTTGATGTTAAACACTTCATTCAGGAAAGAAAGCTGACGCGTAATCAGATTTTCTTCCAGTACAAACGGTTCATCCACGAATACACGGATGACAAGTCGGTTCTCTTTCAGCGTGGCCTTTACCTTCTTAATTTTCTGCATGTGGCTGCGGTCCAGCTCATTTGCGACACGCAGAAGCGCTGTCATCTGCGCAATACGGAGATACCGCTTCTGATCAATACTGTACTGCTGTACAAATTGCTCGTAACGGCGGAACCAGTAGGAATTGTGCTTAACGGCCAGCGCAACCATTTCCCGCTCCCGGTGTGACAGTCCCATGATCTCATTGTTCATAATAATCTGATAGGCACATTCGCCGCTGCTGTTCAGACTGATATATTTACCGACCTCGTGCAGAATGACTGCAATCCGCAGAAGAAGCCGGTCGCGGCTTTTCAGCCCGTGTATTTTCCTGACCGCGTTGAACAGTTCCATGGCAATCATATCGACGTTATCGATGTGATTCTGTTCCGCACAGTAACGCACTGAAAGGCTTCTGGACGCCGAGATAATATCATCCTCAAAATTATGCTGCGGGATCAGTTTTTTTGTTGTCTCGGCATATTCTACCGCCTGTGCGTAGGACAGCGTCGCTCCTGCCGCGTAAATCCGCTGTGCTCCGATCTCATCGACAAATTTATGGTACAAAATGGCGGTCGGGCGCATCATCGGCGCAAATTCGGCTGGAATATTCAGCTGTTCTGCCAGCTCTTCGTCTGTACTCTGAATGATCTGATTGTACCAGTTATTAAACTTTTTCCTGGACACGGCATGCGTCTGTTTTGCCTCGATGTCACGAAACAGCGTCTCGGTGATAAAATCACCGTTAAGGATAACATTTTCAAATGTCCGCTGTTTCAGATGTACCGTTCGGAATGTATGCAGCTTATTGGAAATATATTCTTCTACCAGCCGCTCGTAATTGGGTGTGCCAACCCGGATCGGGTTCAGCCGGTCACGGATTCTGAGACTTCCGATTCGCAGATTCAGCGTGGTGTCAAGCCCGCCTCCGTCGAAAATGGATACCTGAATACTTCCGCCTCCTACATCAATAATCGCTGTTCCCTGATCCATCAGTTCCAGAAAACGAGGATCCGATGCGGCGATCGCCTTATAACTCATAAAACGCTGTTCTGAATTACTTAAGATTTCCACCTTCAGCCCGGTCTGCTGCTGAATCTGGCCGATGATAAACAGATTGTTTTCTGCTTCACGCAGCGAACTCGCCGCAACCGCACGGATCGCCTCCGCCTGGTATCCTTCCGCAATTCTGATATAATCCTGCAGGATTTCACAGAGCGTACTGATATTCTCCGTTCGGATTTTTCCCGTGGCATACGTATCCGTCCCGATCTCCAGGTGCTTCCGGATGCTGTCTATGCTTCGGATTCCGCTTTTCTTTGTTACTTCGAAAATCTCCAGCGTCACATCGTAAGTACCGATGTAGATAGATGCAAATATGGTAAGTCTCATTCCTTTCCCTCCGTAAAGATACGCCGGTGCCTTTCTCAACGCCAGCGAGGCGTTTCTTCCGTTCGCAGCGATCCGTCTAATAGTTGCCGAGCACGCGCAGATCCGCCGTCTCAGCCTGGATTCCCGTCAGCGCATTCTGAACTCCTGAATCTCCGAGATTTCCATCGAAATCAACAAAAAAGCGGTACTCCCATCCCCTGTCCGGAATCGGACGTGACTCGATGTGCGTCATGTTCAGATCGTTAAAAATGAAATGTGACAGAATATTATACAGTGTACCGATTTTATGCGGGAGCTCAAAACAGATACTGATATGCTTTGCGTCCTTCCGGTAACAGTTTGTTCCGGAAATAATGATAAACCGCGTCTGGTTATGCTGTTCTGAGAGTCCTTCTGATGCAAGAATCTCCAGCCCGAAGTACTTTGCCGCTGTGCGGCTTGCAATAGCTGCCTGTGTAAAATCTCTGTCCTCAGCCACTTTCTTCGCGGCAATTGCCGTATTCAGCAGCGGTTCCGTCTTCCATTCAGGATGCTGTTCCAGATATTTTCTGCACTGCGCCAGTGCCTGCGGGTGTGAATACACTTTTCTGATTCCGCTCAGGACTGTGCCGGGTAATCCCATCAGCACATGATCGATCGGAATAATCTGTTCCCCGATGATGCTGACCGGATAGTTAATCATCAGATCATAAATATCCGATACACTTCCGGCCGTCGAGTTTTCAATCGGCAGTACGGCATAATCTGCACGTCCGTCTACAACCATTTCAAATGCCTCACGCCAGGTTGCGACATGCGTACTTTTAATCGAAGGATCAAAAAACGCCTTCATAGCTGCAAAGCTGTAGGCTCCTTCCACACCCTGAAAGACAACCTTCGCTCCGGTGTAGTCAAATGATTCGCACTGTGTATAAGACGGAATGCTCTGAAGACCTTTTTCCAGCAGCAGCTGGTACTGCCGCTTCCGGCTGATCGCCATCATCTGCCGGAACACCTCCTGTACGCCGGTCCTGTTAAAATCCGACGATGCACGCGCTCCCAGTGTCTGCAGCTTTTCCGCTTCTCTGCCGGGATCCAGCACCTTTTTGCCGGTACGTATCTTATACTGCGCGACATCTTCTACCAGGCGCATCCGCTTCTCAAACAGCCGGACAATTTCCTGGTCTGTAACGTCTATTTCGTCACGCAGTTTTCTTAATTCGTCCATAATTTATATACCTTTGTCAATCGGGTTTCGTCTTTCCAGGGGATTAGTCGGGGACGTCTCCGATGTTTCATCCATGAATTGCCTGTATATACTCGATTTCATTTGATCCTGCATCCGCATCTTAGCTTTCTGACAGATGCAGATGCACATTTTTTGCCTCTGAACGCTCGATCTTTCAGGAATTCATCTGATTGTGCATCTGCATCCTCTTATTTCTGGGATTTCAGATGCATATCAACCCCCGGCTCATAACTGTCCCAGCAGATACGTCACGTACTGGTGTGCCGTCCGTCCCGAGATACCGCCATGGCTCAGTTCCCATTTATTTGCACCGGCTTTCAGTGCCTCATCCGGCATCACTTCCTCTGAAATACCCGCTCTGCGCGCAAGGCCGATAACAATTTCGAAGTATTCTTTCTGCCGCGGTTTTGAGAAGCTGATGGTGACACCAAAGCGGTGAACCAGCGATAGTTTCTCTTCCATCGTATCGGAGCGGTGGATTCCTGCGCTCATCTCCACATCATCGCGGTCCGCCCAGGTTTCTTTGATCAGATGCCTGCGGTTTGATGTCGCATAGATCAGCACATTTTCCGGTTTTGTCTCAACGCCGCCCTCGATGACAGCTTTCAGAAATTTATACTCGATTTCGAATTCCTCAAAGGAAAGATCATCCATATAGATGATGAACTTGTAATTCCGGTTTTTGATCTGCGCGATCACATTGGAGAGATCATGGAACTGGTGTTTGTAGATCTCAATCATCCGCAGTCCCTGCGGGTAGAACTGATTGACGATTGCCTTGATACAGGTGGATTTACCCGTTCCCGAATCACCGAAGAGCAGGCAGTTGTTGGCCTTGCGGCCTTCTACAAACGCGCGGGTGTTCTCCAGCAGTTTTTCTTTCTGAATCTCATACCCGATCAGATCGTCCAGCATCACCGTATCCATATTGTTAATTGCATGGAAGCCGGTGAACACATCATCCTGCTCAATCAGGCGAAACGCCTTGTTCAGGCCAAACATGCCGACACCGAAGTCTTTATAGAATCCGGTAATGGCATCAAAAAATGAATCCGTATCCGGTGCATCCGTAAGTACACGGCTCAGGGCCTGCACTTTCTCACTGACGTTCTTGTTATACATCAACTCCGGCTTACCAATCGCATGATAATTCTGGAGACGTGAGAAACAGTCGATTCCGAGTATTTCTTCCAGCCAGGAAAAATCATAGTGAAACAGTTCCCGAAATGCGGCAAAATCATTTTTGGCAAAATAATTCACTGAACCGCCGGCCGTCGCTCCGACTTTCTCACAGGTGAGTGTGAACGGATTTTCATCCGTCATCAGGAGAAATGTCAGATAATTGTTCCAGAGATTCTCATCAAACCCATAATCCGTCGCAACAACCAGAATCCGTTTCACCTGGCGGAAACATCTGGTAATCAGTTCATCCCTGCTCTGTGATCCGTCTCTTGTCTTTGTGCAGATATCGGCCACCTGCATCAGAATACTGTCTTCCGGCATGCTGCCGTATATCAATAACTTTGAAACAATATGATCCATATTTTACCTCGACCATGGATAGCGTTTGCGTTTGCCGCTGTATTTTTCTTCACAATACTGACACCTATATATTTCTTTCTCCGGATCTGCCAGGAAAAAAACCTGATCCAGCCCCTGCTCAATTGACGTGATGCAGCGCGGATTATGGCACTTGATTACGTTCACGATTTTTTTGGGAAGCGTCAGTTCCTTCTTTTCGACGATTTCTCCGTTTTCAATCACATTGATCGTAATATTATGATCAATAAATCCGACAATATCAACATTAAGCATGTCAATCGGACACTCCACTTTCAGAATATCCTTACGCCCCATTTTGTTGCTGCGCGCGTTCATGATCATCGCGACCGTGCAGTCCAGATCCTCCAGATGCAGATCATGGTAGATAGTCATGGCCTTGCCGGCCTGGATATGATCCATTACAAATCCGTTTTCGATTGCGCCTACATTCAGCATGCCGGTACCTCCATTTCAAGCAGTGTCAGAATCAGTGCCTCGCGGATATACATGCCGTATTCCACCTGTTTGAAATATGCCGCGCGCGGATCCTTATCGACGTCGACAGCGATTTCATTGACACGCGGAAGCGGATGCAGGACATACATGTCTTCCGGCGCCAGTTTCATTTTTTCACGGTCCAGAATATAAAAATCCTTCATGCGGATGTAATCTTCCTCATTAAAGAAACGCTCCCGCTGAACACGTGTCATATAGAGCAGATCCAGATGCGGAAGTGCTTCTTCCAGACGGATCACTTCCTCAAATTCAATGTTGTTTCTGATCAGAACATCATCTTTGATGTAAGAAGGCAGCCGCAGCTCTTCCGGTGAAATCAATATGAATTTCACATTGGGGTAACGGATCAGCGCTGTGATCAGCGAATGTACGGTGCGTCCGAATTTCAGGTCGCCGCAAAGACCGATCGTCATATTTCCGATCGAACCTTTCAGTGAGCGGATCGTATGCAGATCCGTAAGCGTCTGTGTCGGATGCTGATGGCCGCCGTCACCGGCATTGATCACAGGAATCGTGGAATTATGAGAAGCAACAAGCGGAGCACCCTCTTTCGGATGCCGCATCGCAGCGATGTCGGCAAAAATACTGATGACACGGATTGTATCGGCAACACTCTCGCCTTTTGCGGCGGAACTGCTGTCCGCGCTCGAAAATCCGATAATCTGTCCGCCGAGATTCAGCATCGCCGTCTCAAAACTCAGACGTGTCCGTGTACTTGGCTCATAAAACAAAGTGGCCAGTTTTTTTCTGTCGCAAATATGTGCAAAGCGGTCCGGATTGCGCTCAATCTTCTGCGCGAGATCCATCATCTGTTCCAGCTCCTCAACCGTAAAGTCAAGCGGACTCATCAGGTGTCTCATGCTCTTCCCTCCTGCATACGTTTTCGTGTATTATTCTCTGTTGTTTTCATCCTGTTCATTTTACCCTATCGATGTGAGCGAGGCAAGGTATGCCGGTGGACTTTTTATGATTATCATATAGCCGTTATTTTTGAAAAAAGAACCGGGCAGAGTATTTTATAAATCGGAAGACCGATGTGTTTCCTATACCGCAAAGAGGCAGTCACTGTCTGTGACTGCCTCTGAACGCGTTCTTGAATAATTATCTTTTACCTTTCTTACAGCAGATGCGCGCGCAGATCCTCGCCGCTCTGTGCTGACAGATATGCCGGCGGAATATCCAGCATTGTCTTTGCACCTTTCTGTCCCTCGTCCGCCATGCGTTTTGCCGCACGTGCACAGGCAATCAGAACACTTGTTGTGAATTCAGGATTGGAATCCAGCTTCAGGCTGTATTCAATAATGTGATTGTGTTCCTGATCCACGCCTGTCTTTCCTGACCGGATTACAAAACCGCCGTGTGCCAGTCCACTGTGATTCGCAGCCAGTTCTTCCGCACTGATAAAATGTACGGTCGTGTCATAATCCGAGAAATAGTTCGGCATCTCTTTAATCTGCTTTTCAACAGAAGCTGCATCTGCGCCGTCTTCCAGAACGACAAAGCACTCACGGGTATGTTTCTCTCTCGTTGTCAATTCCGGGTTCTGTCCGCTTCTGACTGCTTCAAGCGCCGCATCTACCGGGATTGTATACTGGCGCGCATCCCTGACACCGTCAATCCGGCGGATCGCATCAGAATGTCCCTGGCTGACACCTTTGCCCCAGAAGGTGTAATCTTTTCCTTCCGGAAGAATCGCGTTTGCATAAACGCGTGCCAGTGAAAACATGCCCGGATCCCATCCACAGGAAATGATACCAACCGTTCCTGCCTCTTTCGCAGCAGCATCAACATTCGCAAAATGCTCCGGAATGCGCGCATGTGTATCAAAACTGTCAATCACATTGAACATGGATGCATATTTCGGTGTCTGAACCGGAAGGTCCGTAGCACTGCCGCCGCATACCATGAGAACATCGATCTTGCCGACCCAGTCCTGTACTGAATCCGCGCTGCATACCTGCGCATCTGACGTCATGATCTTCAGAGTGGAAGGATCACGCCTTGTAAAAACAGCAGCCAGTTCCATGTCCGGCGCTTCCTTAACAGCCAGTTCAACGCCCCGGCCCAGATTTCCGTAACCCATAATACCGATTTTAATACTCATTGATCTGTTTCCTCCTGCTGATATAATTCTATAACTTATAATTTAACCTGATTGTGCTTTCAAGACAAGCATTTCAATTCAGTCATATGAAAATGATACCGAACCATCTTAATCTATTATGATTACAGTGTCAAAAGTCATGAGCCCGCGCGGACCTGCCTGCAGGCGGGCGGACTGAAAATGCAAGGAGCCATCCTGCATTTGCAGAATGGCTCCGGAGGGTATATAGAAGTGATTTGTTATCACAACGCTGGCTATTTACTTTTTCGCAAGCGCTTCCTTGATCTGTGCGGTCAGTTTCGGAACGACCTTATTCAGATCGCCGACAATACCGTAATCAGCCACATCAAAGATCGGAGCGTCTTCATCTTTGTTAATTGCAATGATGTAATCAGACTCTTCCATACCTGCAACGTGCTGGATCGCACCTGAAATACCGACTGCAACGTAAAGCTGCGGACGGACGGTCTTACCGGTCTGGCCGACCTGCATATCCTTCGGCATCCAGCCTGCATCAACAACTGCACGGGAGCAGGAAACTTCACCGCCGAGAACCTTTGCCAGTTCACGAAGCATTGCAAAGTTTTCCGGACCGCCCATACCACGTCCGCCGGATACAAGAATCTTGGCATCCTGAATATCTACGACATCACTGACTGCCTTAACAACTTCTTCAATCTCGACATAGCGGTTGTTCTTGATAAATCCCGGATTATATTCGATAATCTCAGCCTCTGCGTCTTCAATCGGATCGATTTTCTGCATTACGCCCGGTCGGACAGTCGCCATCTGCGGACGATTGTCCGGGCATGCGATCGTAGCAATTGTATTGCCGCCGAATGCAGGACGTGTCATCAGAAGCTGATTGGATCTCTGTACAACACCCGGTCTCGGAATCATCGGGAATTCACCGATGTCGAGCTGTGTGCAGTCAGCTGTCAGTCCGGTTGCAACACGGGCAGAAACAGTCGGACCGAGGTCACGGCCGATTGCGGTCGCGCCGATCAGAAGGATCTCCGGTTTGAACTTCTGGATCACAGATGCCAGTGCATGTGCGTATGGCTCAGTTCTGTATACTTCAAGTTCCGGATCATCAACTACGATAACACGGTCTGCACCGTAAGCCGCAAGCTGGTCTGTCAGAGGACCGACATTGTGGCCGATCAGAACGGCTGTAACCTGTGTGTTCAGGGGAGCTGCAAGCTTTCTCGCCTCACCAAGAAGCTCGAAGGCAATGTTTCCAAGTTCATTATCAACCTGCTGCGCAAAGACATATACGCCCTTAAATTCTTCCAGATTCATTCTATTCCACCGCCTTTATCAAATAATGTGTTTTTCGAGCAACTTGTTGCAGATTGCCTCTGCCGCACCGTCCGGATCCAGATCTTTCAGAACAGTTCCGGCACCTTTTCTGACTTTGTCGGAAGCTTTGGCAATCTTGGTCGGAGATCCTGCGAGACCGAGGTTTTCATCCTCAACGTCTTTCAGGTCTTTTCTGCCCCATGTTGTGATTTCTGCATCAACTGCATCCCAGATGCCCTTCGGGGACATGTAGCGCGGATCGTTGAGCTCTGCAAGTGCTGTCAGCAGGCAGGGCATTTTTACGCGAATCATGTGATAGCGGTCTTCAAACTGACGTTTTACAAGGAGTTCATCTCCCTGAACCTCAATGCTTTGTGTATAAGAAATGACCGGAAGCTTCAGGTGCTCAGCGATCTGCGGTCCGACCTGTGCGGTATCACCGTCAATCGCCTGACGGCCTGTGATAATCAGATCATAGTCGATGTTGCGCAGTGCGCCGGCAATTGTCGTGGACGTTGCCCAGGTATCAGCGCCGCCAAGAATACGGTCTGTTACCAGAACAGCATCATCTGCTCCCATGGCAAGTGCTTCACGAAGCACATCGGCAGCCTTCGGAAGGCCCATGGTCAGGACTGTTACATGTGCACCATACTGATCTTTCAGACGAAGTGCAGCCTCAAGACCTGCCTTGTCATCCGGATTCATGATTGCCAGCATAGCGCCTCTGTTCAGTGTTCCGTCCGGATTGAATGCAACGCCGCCCTTCGTATCCGGTACCTGTTTGATACATACAACGATTTTCACGATTCAATCCTCCTATTACTTAAGCAGTCCATTGGAAATAACGATGCGCTGTACTTCAGAAGTTCCCTCGTAGATCTCTGTGATCTTCGCGTCACGCATCATACGCTCGACATCATAATCTCTGATATAGCCGTATCCGCCGTGCAACTGTACACACTTTGTCGTAACAGCCATTGCAGTTTCAGCTGCATACAGTTTCGCCATAGCAGATTCCATGCCATAATCCTTCTGGGTCTCTTTTGCTTTTGCAGCGCGGTAAACCATAAGCTGCGCAGCGTCACATCTGGTCTTCAGATCAGCGAGCTGGAACTGTGTATTCTGGAACTGTGCAATCGACTTTCCGAACTGCTTTCTTTCTTTGACATAATCAATCGTTACGTCAAGCGCGCCTTCTGCAATACCAACCGCCTGTGAAGCGATACCGATACGTCCGCCGTCCAGTGTGTGCATTGCGATGTTAAAGCCCTTGCCGATCTGGCCAAGGAGATTTTCCTTCGGAATACGGCAGTCTGTGAAGATCAGCTCGTAAGTAGCGGAACCGCGGATACCCATCTTCTTCTCTTTTGTACCGAATGTGAATCCCGGTGTTCCCTTTTCAACGATAAACGCGGAGATTTCTTTGCGGGTTTTGCCGTTCTTCTCGACCGTACCGGTAACTGCAATCACAATATAGATATCTGCATAATATCCGTTTGTGATGAAGACCTTTGTTCCGTTCAGAACCCACTCGTCACCATCCAGAACAGCCTTGGTCTGCTGACCCTGCGCGTCAGTACCTGCGCCCGGCTCTGTCAGTCCGAATGCACCGAGTTTTTCACCCTTTGCGAGCGGAACCAGGAATTTCTGCTTCTGCTCTTCTGTTCCGAAAGTCAGAATCGGATCCATGCAGAGAGAAGTATGTGCAGAAACAATAACAGCTGTGGTTGCGCAGACTTTTGCAAGCTCTTCCACGCACATCGCGTAAGTCAGAATGTCGCAGCCCTGTCCGCCGTATTCTCTCGGAATCGGAATTCCAAGAAAACCGTACTTTGCCATCTTTTCGACGGTCTCAACCGGAAAGCGCTCTTCTTCATCGACTTCCTGTGCAAGCGGCTTTACTTCTGCCTGCGCAAAATCCCGAAAGAGCGATCTCGCCATTTCATGTTTTTTGTCTAATGTAAAATCCATTTTATCCTCCTCGTGACATTGTCTAACTACTTGTTTCGCCCGTATTGATATTTTTTTAACTAACCTGAGGTCAGTATAACATTTCGATTGTTAATAGTCAAACAATATTTTCGTGTTTTTCATCTTTTTTACAATTTTTCTGAGGAAATGTTGATAAAATCCGAGGTGCAGTATAAAAGAGCTGTTGAAACCAACAGCCCTTTTCTTTCTCTCTTTATCTCTTGTTACTTCTTCTCCAGATATGCAGTTTCTCTGCTTCCTGAATCAGTTCATCTCTGAAGTCCGGATGCGCAATGGAAATAATCTGCTCCGCTCTCTCCCAGGTTGCAAGACCTTTCAGATTGACCATGCCGTATTCTGTCACAAGATAGTGAACACAACTGCGCGGGTCCGTCACAACACTGCCGGAATTGAGGACCGGTGCAATACGGCTTTTCAGATTGCCCTGCTTATCAGTAATCGTAGAAGACATGCAGACAAAGCTCTTGCCGCCCCTGGAAAGATATGCTCCCATGACGAAATCAAGCTGACCGCCGGTTCCGGAAATATGACGGGTACCTGCCGTCTCTGCATTGACCTGTCCGAACAGATCCATGTCAATCGCATTGTTGATTGAAATGAAATTGTCAATCTGGGCAATAACACGTACATCATTGGTGTAGTCAATCGGCGCGCACATAACATCCGGATTACGATTGATGTAGTCATACATCTCCTTCGTTCCTGCCGCAAACGCGTAAACCTGACGGCCTTTATCGAGTGCTTTGCGCTTTCCGGTAATCTTGCCTGCCTTTGCAATTTCATAAAAGCTGTCTACATACATTTCCGTGTGAACAGAGAGATCTTTCAAATCAGACTGTGCAATCATTGCGCCGACAGCATTCGGCATACCACCGATTCCAAGCTGCAGGCATGCACCGTCCGGAATCTCTTCCACGATCTTCTGTGCCACTGCCTTGTCGATCTCAGTCGGCTCTCCGGCAGCTCCCATTGCTGCAACCGGCGGATTGCTTCCTTCCACAACGAAATCTACGTCCCTGATGTTAATCTCCGATCCTGTAAGCCCATATACCCATGGCTGATTCTCATTTACTTCCACGATGATCGTCTTTGCCACAGAAAGCATGTCGGCCAGATGGGAAGCTGAAAGACCATAGTTAAAATTGCCGTGGGCGTCCATCGGCGTTACCTGGATCATTGCTACGTCTACAGTGGCATTTCCGTCGCGGTAAAAACGCGGAAGTTCGGAGTAACGCATCGGTGCAAAGTATCCGACACCCGCCTGAATCACTTTCCGGTCTGCGCCAGTGCAGTGCCAGGAATTCCAGGTAAAATGATCTGCCGCATCTTCTGCTTTGGCGACTTCCGGGACCCACATTGTTACGCCGCCGCGCAGCTTCACATCATAGAGTTCATCTTTTCTGGCCGCCAGCGCAATGTCAAGATCGTACGGATGATTGCAGCACCATCCATAATCAACCCAGTCACCGGATTTTACAACCTTGACAGCCTCTTTGGCTGATACAAGTTTCTGCTGATACAGTTTTTGTACATCCATTTCTTTTTCCTCCGGAATCATCACAATTACGTTTCCTTACTTCTGCCGCCTGCAGAAGCTGAAACTGTTTTAAGGGTTACGTATCCGCTCTCTGCGAGAATAAAACACTTCTTATTTGTATTTCTAACTGAAGCTGCCGATCTGTCTTACTGATCAGATTGTTTTTTTTCTAACAATTTTCATAGCAAATATAACAAAAAAGGCCGCAGATTGCAACCTTCTTTGTTCAGATAATATTTGCTGATTCACAGAATCAGCATGGCATCTCCAAAGGAGAAAAATCTGTACCGCTCTTCCACTGCGCGGCGATATGCATCAAGAACATGCTCCTTTCCGGCAAATGCAGAAACCAGCATAATTAAAGTCGATTCCGGAAGATGAAAGTTTGTGATCAGGCCTTCGACCACCTTAAAACGATAACCCGGATAAATGAAAATATCTGTCCATCCGCTGCACGGCTGTATCGTTCCATCCTCTGATGCTGCGGATTCCAGTGTCCGGCAGCTGGTCGTTCCCACAGCGATCACACGTCCGCCGCGTTCATGCGTTTCATTGATCAGTTCCGCTGCTTCAGAACTGATTTCATAGTATTCAGAATGCATGTGATGCTGCGTGACATCCTCCACTTTTACCGGCCGAAATGTTCCGAGCCCGACATGCAGAGTCACGCGCGCAATCCGGATCCCTGTAGCTTCAGCTTCCTGCAGAAGCTCTTTTGTAAAATGCAGGCCTGCCGTCGGTGCGGCAGCAGATCCATCATGCTTTGCATAAACGGTCTGATACCTGTTTTTGTCCTGCAGCTTATGCGTAATATAAGGCGGCAGCGGCATTTCGCCGAGCCGATCCAGGATTTCTTCAAAAATACCAGAATAGCTGAACTGAATTAGTCTGTTTCCATCTTCCACTGTGTCCAGCACCTTGCCGCGCAGCAATCCTTCCCCAAAGGAAAGATCTGTTCCCGGGCGGCATTTTTTTCCGGGCCGCACAAGCGTTTCCCAGATATCATCCGCGTGTCGCTTTAAAAGAAGAATCTCCACAGCGCCGCCGGTCGGTTCACGTTTCCCAAACAAACGGGCAGGAATGACTTTTGTATCATTGATTACCAGTGTGTCGCCGGAATGGAGGTACTGCAGCAGCTGGTGAAAATGCATATCCTCTGTTTCACCGGTGCTGCGGTTCAGCACCATCATACGCGATGCACTTCTGTCTTCCAGCGGATCCTGCGCAATCAGTTCCTCCGGCAAATCATAGTAAAAATCACTTGTTTTCATAGTTTCTGTTTTGCCCACATATCATCTGTGTCTGATGTACAGTATACATGGTCCTTTAATGTCAGCTTCGGAATTCCGTTCTCAACATCAATGATACTGACAGCACAGTTTGCAGGCACACCTTCCTGCCAGAACTTGTCCGGCTCCTCATACATGCGGTTCATCAGTGCTCTGGAGGCACATCCGTGTGTGGAAATCAATATCGTCTTGTCCTGATAGGATGGTTCTTCAAGAATCTCATCCAGAAAATTCCCGGTACGTTCCAGCACATCAGAAATTGACTCCCCGCCCTCCGGCGGAATATAGGAAAGAGGATCTTTCAGAAATCCTTTAAAAACTTCCGGTTCGAATTTAATTTCAGCATCTTTGCTAAATGCGGGAATCCCTTCCCAGATACCAAATCCGATCTCCAGCAGACGCTCATCTTCAATCACCGGAATTATCCGGTTATTCAAAATGATCTGAGCAGTATGCTCCGCGCGCAGCGCCGGGCTGGTAAAGCAGAGGTCAAATGGAACATCCTGCAGATATTGCGCTGTTTCCTCTGCCAGCGCAACCCCGTTCTCATTCAGATCCGCGCCGCTGTGCCCCTGCAGACGGCCTTCTTTATTCCAGTCTGTCTGGCCGTGTCTAATGACATAAAGCTTCATAGCATTTGTAATACCTCTTTTTATGTATTTAAGAGTGGTTTAATTGTGTTCGGGTGATTGTGTGATTCTATATGTCTCCGGACTCTGCCTCTTGCTTTTCTATCCTTGATCAGAGCCTTTTGACTATTTGTGCATCCGAATTCCCGGCAAACACTCGCTTGCGGATGCATATAATGAGAAATTGACTACAAAAGGGTGGTTTAATTGCGTTCGGGTGATTTTGTGACAATATACGTTTCCGGACTCAGTCTCTCAGCCTCTTGCTTTTCTATCCTTGACCAGCGCTTTTTGACCATTTGTGCATCCGCATCCCGGACAAACGCTCGCCTGCGGATGCACTCTTCTTGTTTGATTTTCTTCGTCTCAGGCTTGCTTTCTGTTTTTATGCATCCGCATTCCCGATAAACCTTCACTTGCGGATGCACTTTTTTTGTTTGTTTCCCTTCGCCTGAAGGTTGTTTCTATGTTTTATGCATCCGCATACCTGACAAACGCTCACTTGCGGATGCACTTTTCTTGATTTCTTCTCCTCGTCAGAGGATTGATTTCAGATTTCTGGCATCCGCATCCCTGGCAAACTCTTGCTTGCGGATGCACTTTTCTTGATTCTTTCTCTTTGGCTGAGGTTGTTTTTCATTTTTTGTGCATCCGCACCCTGGACATACTATCTTTTGCGGATGCATTTTCCCAAAATTGAAGAATCTGCCGGGCGCGTACTCACTTAAAGAACCCTTATATTAACAATCCTACTGTCTCAACTCTATTCCCATGCTGGACAGTCCGTTCAGGATTTTCTTCATGGCAGATGCAATATCCGCTTCTTCCAGCGTTTTCTCAGAAGAACGGAATACAATCGAATATGCCATGGATTTGTAGCCTTCTGCAACCTGGTCTCCTTCATAAAGGTCGAACAGATCCAGACTCTCAAGAATCTTGCCGCCGCGCTGGCGAATCATATCTTCAATTGCCGCAGCCTCGATCACCATCGGAACAACCATAGAAAGATCTCTGGTGACTGCCGGATAGCGCGCAATGCCGACAAACTTTCTGTCGAATGTCGCAAACGGAAGAATCGCCGGAAGATCCAGTACTGCCAGATAGGTTCTTGTTCCTGCCAGAGAATAGCCGGCCGCAACTTCCGGATGAAGTTCGCCGAGATATCCCACGGTCACGTCATCATAAATGATCAGTGCCTGACGTCCCGGATGCAGGAAGTTCTTCCCTGCGTTTTTGTCATACCGCACGAGGTTATGCATGCCGATCTGCGCAAAGAACCCCTCGACAACTCCCTTCATGTCATAAAAGTCACAGTGACCGTACATGCCGAGTGTAAACTGCATCCGCTCTTCCGGCAGTTCCTTCAAAGGCAATTCTTTTGCAAGATAAATGTTGCCCAGTTCATAGAGGCGTACATCTTTATTGCGGCGGTTGTAATTGGTCGAGAGCGAAGTCAGAATCCCGTTGACAGGCGTTGTGCGCATAATCGAGAAATCGTCTCCGAGCGGATTGGAAATCTGAATGGCATTACGGAGCGGGTCATCTGCATCAAGGCGCAGCTTGTCAAATACCTTCGGGCTCTCGAAAGAATAGCACATTCCCTGTGAGAATCCACAGAATTCCGCAACGTCACGTGCCTTCTCTTCAATACGCAGTTTAAACGGCAGCTTGCCTGTTGTGGCCTCGCCGGACGGAAGTGTTGTCGGAATATTATCATATCCGAAGAATCTGGCAACCTCTTCCGCGATGTCACAGGTACGGTATACATCCTGCCGGAATGTCGGCACGATTATTTCCTTTGTCTCCTGATCCTGAAACAGTTCGACAGACGCGAGATATTTCAACATCGCTTCTTCCGTGAGTTCTGTACCGAGAAGTGCGTTAATCTTCTCCGGCTCAAACGGCACACGCCGCTCTCCTACAGGGTTTTCGTAATCATCAACGATACCGCCGACAACTTCACCGGCACCGAATTCTTCAATCAGCTGGCATGCGCGGTTGATGGCCGCTTCCGCATTATTCGGATCCAGACCCTTTTCAAACTTGCCGGAAGCATCTGTTCTGAGACCAATGCGCTTTGCAGACAGACGAATATTCGTCCCGTCAAAATTCGCCGCTTCAAACAGAAGGTTCTGCACATCATCTGTTATCATGGAATCTTCACCGCCCATGATACCGGCAATTCCGACTGCCTTTTCAGCGTCACGAATCATCAGCACATCGTGATCCATGATACGTTCCTGGCCGTCAAGTGTGACAAATTTTTCGCCGTCTTCGGCATTGCTGACAATGATCCTGCGGCCGGCAATCTTATCCAGATCATACGCATGCATCGGCTGGCCGTATTCTTCCATGACATAGTTGGTAATGTCGACCAGATTATTTATCGGACGGATTCCGTTCGACGCCAGTGCGCGCTGCATCCACTTCGGAGACGGACCGATTTTTACATTTTTCACCACGCGGGCACAGTAACGCAGACAAAGTTCCCGGTTGCGGATTTCAACGGAAATATAGTCGGAAGCGTTCTCGTCATTTCCGGTCACTTTTACTTCCGGCGGACAGAATTTCTTTCCGAATGTCGCTGCTGCCTCACGTGCAATTCCGATGACGCTGTAGCAGTCCACACGGTTAGAAGTTACTTCGTATTCAATATTCACATCATCCAGGCCGAGCGCATGAATCGCATCGTCTCCCGGCTTAACGCCTGCATCTGCCTCGAACTCATAGAGGCCGAATTCCGGTGCTTCCGGATAAAACTCACGGCTGGTGCCCAGTTCTTCGATGGAACACATCATTCCGTGAGATTCTACACCGCGCAGCTTTCCGTCTTTGATTGTAATGCCGCCCTTTGTAGTCGTACCGTCATGTCCGCCTGCAACTTTTCCGCCGGGCAGCACCACCGGTGTCAGCATATCCAGGTGTACATTCGGCGCACCGGTTACGATCTGCGTTGTCTCCCCGCCTCCGATATCGACCTGGCAGATATACAGATGATCTGCATCCGGATGCTTTTCCATTTCCTTAACCTGACCGACGATAATCTTCTCAAGATCCTCGTCAAGCGCAGCCCAGTTTTCAACCTTCGTACCGGACAGAGTCATGCCGTCCATATACTCCTGCGGCGTGACATCCAGATCCGGGACATACATTTTAATCCATGACATGGAGGTGTTCATAGTGTTTTCTCCTTTTTCTTTTGTCTATCAGTGTAAAATCCAACCATAAGCTCACGGATCGCTCCGCTGCCCCGTCCAGTATCTGAAGCCGGAATCGCATAAATGCGATCGGTCTTCAGACACTGTCCGGGAGCTTATGCGCTAAAACTGTCTCAGGAAGCGGATATCGTTTTCGTACAGAAGACGCATATCGTCGATCTCGTATTTTAAAAGTGCGATTCGTTCGAGACCTACGCCAAATGCGAAACCAGTGTATTCTTCCGGATCGATGCCGCACATCTCGAATACATGCGGGTGAACCATGCCGCAGCCGAGGATTTCGATCCAGCCTTCTCCTTTACAGAAACGGCATCCCTTGCCCCCGCACTTGAAGCAGCTGACATCCATCTCAGCGCTCGGCTCTGTAAACGGGAAGTGATGCGGACGGAATTTGGTCTTTGTCTCCGGTCCGAACAGTTCTTTCGCAAACTCTGCCAGTGTGCCTTTCAGATCGGAAAGTGTAATATGCTTATCGACCACAAGACCTTCGATCTGATGGAACGAAGGAGAATGTGTCGCATCTACTTCATCTGAGCGGAATACGCGTCCCGGTGCAATCATACGGATCGGGAGTTTTCCCTGCTCCATAACGCGCGCCTGAATCGGAGAAGTCTGCGTACGCAGCAGAATCTCTTTGTTAATATAAAATGTATCCTGCTCATCCTTTGCCGGATGATTCGCCGGAATGTTCAGCTTCTCAAAGTTATATTCATCGTATTCAATCTCCGGTCCTTCAACAACCTCATAGCCCATTCCGACAAAGATCCGCTGAACTTCCTCCAGCGCAATGGTGTTCGGATGACGATGACCGATCTCCGGTCTTCTCGCCGGAAGTGTTACATCGATTGATTCTGACGCGATTTTCGCTTCCATTGCAGCCTTCTCGAGATTCTTTTTAACAAAATCAATATTTTCCTCAATCTTGTCACGCGCCTCATTTACAAGCTGTCCGAATCTTGGACGCTCCTCAGCGGGAATGTCTTTCATTCCTTTCATCAGCTGCTTCAATTCACCTTTTTTGCCCAGAACACCGACGCGGATTTCATTCAGTGTTTCGAGATTGCCGGCACTTTGAAGATTGCTGACGGTTTTCTCAACCACCTGTGACAATTTCTTTCTGAGTTCTTCGTTCATGTTTGCTTCCTCTCTGTATTATTGTTTAAAATGCTATAAGCGCAAAATAAAAGCCCCTCAGACACTGTGTTCTTTATGACACATTGCCAGGGACGAATCTTTTCCGCGGTACCACCCTGTTTCCCGCATATCAAAAGCGTTTCAGAATCTGAAACGCATCAGAATTGCGGACACTTGGACTGCGCGTTACGTGCGCATACGTTTTTTCCTACCCAGATCCATGCGCGGGATTCAATATGCTGTCATACATGTATCCTTCAGAAAAAAAGCTCAGGCGGGAAATTCTCACACACTGCCTTTACCGGTACTTCTCTCAGCCTTCGGATGTACCTCTCTTCTGCGGCAGTATGTGATTGATGCGAACCCCGTGATCCGCAAACGCCTTCTCAGCCTCTCCTGTCATTATTCTATTGTTCTGAACCGAAACTGTTAAAACAGTCCGGGGTGCATTATGCGTTTAAAAGCATAAAGTAACCCGCTATGCCGTTCCCTGCGTTTTGACTCCTAGGCGAAGTCAAGTGGGTGACCGCAGATGTACATCTGCCTTCCCCTGATCTTGTGGGGCCTGACATCAGTACGACAATGTAGGAAACCCTGTTTAAAGAAATTGTAGGTTCAAAATTGCAGGAATCCGGACATCTCGGGCTGCCATTATTATACTATTCTTTAATCCCAGCTGTCAATCTCGTCCTTGCCTTCGCGAAGCATCAGCTCATTCACTGCATCTGCGGCGGATAACCCGTCGAACAGGACATGATTCACGACCGTAATGATCGGGGCCTCGATCTGATACTTTTCTGCCAGTGCAAGACCTGCTTTTGCAGAGTATACGCCCTCAACGACCTGATGCACTTCATCCATGGCTTCTTTCATGGTGCGGCCCTGACCCATAAGATAACCTGCCATACGGTTACGGCTGTGTTTGCTTGCACAGGTTACAATCAGATCACCGATGCCAGAGAGACCGAACAGAGTCTTTTCGTTTGCGCCCATCGCGCGGCCGAGGCGGGCAATTTCAGTACTCCCGCGGGTAATCAATGCGGCCTTAACATTATCGCCGTATCCGATTCCGTCAGCAATGCCTGCAGCAAGCGCAATGACATTTTTCAGCGCTGCGCCGATCTGAATGCCAAGCATGTCAGAACTTGTGTATACACGGAACACCGGTGACATAAACAATTCCTGAACGCGCATTGCGGTTTCTCTTGAATGTGCGCCGGCGACAATTGTTGTTGGCAGACCGCGGCCGACTTCTTCTGCATGGCTGGGTCCCGAAAGTACCGCAACATCCGCCTGCGGAATCTCTTCTTCGATAATATCGCTCATCGTCATCAGTGTTTCTTCCTCAATGCCTTTTGCCAGACTGACGATCAGCATATTCTCTTTAACAAAACGGCTCATATTATGGGCTGTGCTTCGTACAACCGGAGAAGGAACAGCAAATACAAGCAGTTCCGCGTCCTGAATTGCTTCTTCCAGGCTGCTGGTGAAACGCACATCTTCCGGCAGTTTTACACCGGGCAGACGCTCTGTGTTTTCATGATACTTCCGGAACATCTCTGTTTCAGAATCAAGGAAAGACCAGACCACCAGTTCATTTCCTTTATCAGAAAGCAGTCTGGCAATTGCAGTTCCCCAGCTTCCCGAGCCGATCATACCAATTTTTGCCATGTGAATAATCCCCTTTCATATACATATTATTCTAAGTGATTACAGATCTGATTTTTTCCGCAGATATGTTTTCCGCTCACATCCGTGCAGCAAACGGTCAATATTTCCGCGATGCCCGTAAAAAGCAATCACAGTCAGCACAACAACGATCAGATATAATTCCAGACGCTGCGCAGGCAGCATCCCGTATCTGCCAAGATTTCCTCTTATGATAACACCTGCAAGAAAAGCGATCGACAGGCACAGCGAGGCAAGCGATACGTAATGGGTCAGTACAAACAGAATGATAAAAGTTGCCAGTCCGATCAGAATCAGAAGCGGATCGCCAAATGCAATAATCATTCCGCCTGTCGCAGCAATTCCCTTTCCGCCTCTGAATCCAAGATAGAACGGAAAATCATGCCCGATAATAACTCCGGCAGAAGTCCAGATCTTTAAAAGGGGCACGATATCCTGATAGTTTTTATGAAACAGCAGCCAGGTAAACAGGACCGCTATAATACATTTTCCGAGATCACCTGCAAGTGTAATCAGTCCGGCTTTCAGCCCCAGCGTGCGAAGCGCGTTCGTCGTGCCGGCGTTTCCGCTCCCCTGTTTGCGGATATCAATTCCATTCAGACGGCCATAAATATAACCAGTCTGCATCAGTCCGAATACATATCCAATTAAAAATACGACAAGACGTATCATAATTTACTGATCCTTTCCCTTCCGCTCCCGTGTCAGAAGGCGCAGTGCCGTTCCCCGGAAACCGAAAGCATCCCTGATCTGGTTCTCCAGATAGCGAAGATAAGAAAAATGCATTAATTCTTTGTCATTTACAAACAGCACGAACGTCGGCGGCGCGACAGCCACCTGCGTCATATAGTAAATACGAAGCCGTTTCCCTTTGTCTGAAGGCGGCTGCTGCATGGCAACTGCCTCTGTCAGAAGTTCGTTCAGTACACCGGTTGCGATTCTCATGTTCTGGTTGTCCAGAACCATATCTATCATATCATATAATTTAACGAGGCGCTGACCGGTTTTCGCGGAGATAAACATGATCTCTGCATACGAACAGAATGACAGGATCTGCCTGACATCTTCTTCAAATTTTTTCGTGGTATGCGTATCTTTTTCTATCGCGTCCCACTTGTTGACTGCAATGATCAGCCCTTTGCCGCGGTCATGCGCAATTCCGGTGATTTTTGCATCCTGCTCTGTCACGCCTTCGGCTGCATCTATTACAACGACTGCGACATCACAGCGTTCGACTGCTGCAACCGTACGGATAATACTGTATCGCTCAAGATCTTCTTTGACCTTGCTTTTTCTGCGAAGACCTGCGGTATCAATAAACGTATATTCCCGTTTGTTATACCTGACAGTTGTATCAATCGCATCGCGGGTTGTTCCGGCAATATCCGAGACAATCAGCCGCTCTTCCCCGAGCAGTTTATTAATAATAGAAGACTTTCCGACATTCGGCTTGCCAACAATGGCAATCCGGGGAATATCACTTTCCTCTTCCTCTGCGCTCTTGTCCGGAAAATATGCAATTACAGCATCCAGGAGTTCACCGAGCCCCTGCTTGCCTTCTGCAGAAATCGGAATAGGATCACCGATGCCGAGATTATAGAATTCATAGACATCCATCTCCTGCCGTTTAAATGAATCCACCTTGTTTACGGCAAGGATAACAGGCTGCCTGCTTCTTCTGAGCAGATCCGCAACCTGAAGATCCGCATCCACCATCCCCGTGCGCGCATCTACCATAAAGATGATTACATCACTGGTCTCAACGGCAATCATTGCCTGATCCCGCATCTGGGATAAAATAATATCATTGCTGTCCGGCTCAATACCTCCGGTATCGATCATAGTAAAAGAACGATCGAGCCAGGTCACATCTGCGTAGATTCTGTCACGCGTGACGCCCGGCGTATCTTTGACGATCGAAATCCGCTCACCGGCCAGCGCATTAAACAGCGTCGATTTTCCTACATTCGGCCGGCCGATCACGGCCACAATCGGTTTGCTCATATTGTTGTCTCCGTTTCAATGGTTTCGTTTCTTCTGCCAGCAGCGCCGCCACAAGAGCCTCACCGTCTGCGTCTACCGGCAGCACCGGCACGCCGACGGCATCTATGACATCCCCGACTGTCACATCGTCGAGAAAGACATTTTCACCGCTGCGCAGCATGTTGCAGGGTATCAGTACAGCTTCGCCCGGATTCTCTGAATCAGCGAATTCCCTGATCTGCCGGATCAGATCCTGTCCGGTAATCAGACCCGAAACTGTAATTTTATTTCCGAAAAAATCATTTCTGACCGGGATAATATTAACCCGCAGATCCGGATACTGTTCCCGGATCTTTCCGGTCAGAGTGCGCAGGAACGGGGCGGCAAGCAGCCCGGTCGCTATGGAAACTGTACGCTTTCGGAACACAGGTTTGTTTCCGGCGCGTTCTGCCAGGGCTTCCATTACTTCTTCTGCCAGCAGACGCAGCATTCCAACACCGTTTTCCAGCTGCGGATAACCTTCATAAGAAACTGCGGCAGGCAATTCCTCCCCTGCAAGCAGATACCACTCGTCTGATGCATGGATCAGCCGTGTTCCATATTCCTTCAGGTACCTGTTCTGCCATTTGTTTATCTGCTCCAGCACCTGCTTTGCGTCAGTCTCTGTAAATGGTTCCAGCGGATACAGACCATCCCGGTAATCTGTCAGACCGACCGGGACAACCGAAACACTTCTGAGCGCCGGCAGATAATCGGAAAGATCTCCGATGGTTCTGTCCAGTTCTGCACCGTCATTTAATCCGCGGCACAGAACAATCTGTCCGTTCAGCGGCACGCCGGCAGCGGCAAGCTGTTTTGCTTTTTGAAGCGCCTCACCGGCAAACCGGTTGTGCAGCATTCTGCATCGGAGTTCCGGATTTGTCGTATGAAAAGAAATGTTAATCGGTCCCAGATGGTACCGTATAATCCGCTCAATATCATGATCACTCATGTTGGTAAGCGTCACATAGTTGCCCTGCAAAAAGGAAAGACGGGAGTCATCATCCTTGAAGTAGAGTGTATCCCGCATACCCGGAGGCATCTGATCGATAAAGCAGAAGACACACTGATTCCGGCAGGACCGGTAATCATCCATCAGACCGCTGTCAAACAGCAGACCAAGATCCTCGTCTTCATCTTTTTCCACTTCGAGAAGCCATTCCTCTCCTGCTCCCGCTTTGCGGATCAGAATCTCCAGATATTCATTTTCCATGTGATACTGATAATCAAATATGTCATCAATCGCAGCACCGTTCATCTCGCACAGCTCATCGCCGGGTTCTATCTCAAGTTCTTCCGCGATACTGCCCGGAACAATTCCGCTGATTATATGTTTTTTCACTGCCATACAATCCTCCCGAAGCACTGCACAGATGTCACAATAATAGCAAGGACCACCCAAAAAATCAAGCGCTGAAGGTTGACACTTTTATTGAATAATGCTATAAAATAAGCAACTGTTTCGATCAAACACAGGTAATGTTAAACTACTTTTTCAGATCGGAGATTTTTATGTCGAACTTTGAACATCTCGCCGGCGCAGTTCCGGTCGGCCCGCTTAAGCTGATTGCACTTCCAGGATGTGAAGAAATAGTACAGCAGGTCAACGACTATCTTGTTGAGGCCAGACAGGAGCTGATTCAGGAATTCCCCGAAAAAGCTGACATTCACGGCTGCTGCGCTGATAACTACATTGTGGAATGTTCTCTGCCGCGTTTTGGTACCGGTGAAGGAAAAGGTATCTTAAATGAGTCCGCCCGCGGAACTGACCTCTTTATTATGGTCGATGTCTGCAATTACAGTGTAACTTATAAAGCATTCGGCCGCATCAATCATATGTCTCCTGACGATCACTTTCAGAATCTGAAACGTGTGATTTCCGCTGTTACAGGCAAGGCGCACCGGATCAATGTTATCATGCCGTTCCTCTATGAAGGACGCCAGCACCGCAGAAGTGCCCGCGAATCGCTCGACTGCGCAGTTGCAATGCAGGAGCTCGCAAATATGGGCGTTGCCAACATTCTGACGTTTGACGCGCACGACCCGCGTGTTATGAATGCGATTCCGCTTCACGGATTTGATAACTTCTTTCCGAGCTACCAGTTCATGCAGGCATTAATTGAAGCTTATCCGGATATTTCCTTTGACAAAGACAGTATCGTTGTCATCAGCCCGGACGAAGGCGCAATGTCCCGCGCAATTTTCTTTGCAAACATTCTCGGTGTCGATATGGGCATGTTCTATAAGCGCCGTGATTATTCTCAGATTATCAACGGGAAAAACCCGATCGTCGCGCACGAATATCTCGGTGATTCTGTTTCCGGCAAAGACTGTGTTGTCATTGATGACATGATCTCCTCCGGCGGCAGTATGCTGGACGTCGCGTCACAGCTCAAGGCGCGCGGTGCGCGCAGTGTGTACATCTGTGCCACCTTCGGGCTCTTTACAGATGGATTTGACACCTTTGATGAATACTATGAAAAAGGTCTGATTTCCCGTGTTATCACGACAGACCTTGTATACCAGCAGCCGGAGCTGCTCGAGAAACCATGGTATACCCCCGCCAAGATGGAACGTTATCTTGCGAGTATCATCGATACCCTGAATCACGACGTGTCAATTGATAAGGTTCGCGATAACACATACAAGATCAACCAGCTTCTGGAGCGGCATCATGGCGCCGCCCGTCACTGATTCAGATGTTTTCTGATTTTCATGCAGTATTTAAACAAGGAAGGTCCGGTGCAGAAAAAAACTGCTCCGGACCTCTTTCTTTATCAGAATTTCAAAATGAACCGGCAAACGGAAATGCATCCCTGTAATGTCTGAGTGAATTCCCCTCAATGGCGATTACGTCAAAACGGGAGGCCGTGTCAGGCGAAAGCTGATACCTTGCAAAAAAGAACGCCGCCACACGGGAGATCTTCTGCATTTTCCTACTGGAAACTGCTTCTTCCGGAAGTCCCTTCGCCGCCGTCCTGCGGTACTTCACCTCTATAAATACAATGACATCCTGATCTTGTGCCACCAGGTCAATCTCCCCTATGACGCAGGTTTTAATACAATTACACGGTAGTCAGAAAATACGCATACTTGAGCGGCTATATAATAGGTACAAAAAGAGCGGCTTTTGCTGTTCTTGGCCGCAAAATACCGCTCTATGAAATTACTCGTTTATGGTTATTATTGTTCCGTCCCGGAAAGTAACTCTGATGTCCTTCCGGCTGTATACCGTGATGTAATCAACCAGGCTGCTCCACATAGCCCCATCGAACTTTTCGATGAATTTCTTATGCTTCTTCATCTCAAGCATGAAGTTGTCGAGCATCAAGGCTTTATTATGCCGGGAAGCGAGCATGCTCTCGATATTATCA
>JNKK01000003.1 GCA_000702845.1 Lachnospiraceae bacterium FE2018 | reverse complement strand
AAGTGAATCTGCATGCTTCGAAGTTGCCGCCGGGCATGCAGGAAACTCAAAACAAGTGAATCTGCATGCTTCGAAGTTGCTGCCAGGCATGCAGATAATCCGAAACAGGTGAAAATGCATGCCTCGTGGGTGCTGCCAGGCATGCAGAAAAATCAAAATAAGAGAAAATGCATGCCTCACGGCTGCTGCCAGGCATGCAAAATCTCACAGAAATGTTTATATGCATGCAAATTCACAGTTAAGGAGCATGCTATAGAGTGTTCGTAAGTGAATTCTAGTAAGAACAGGAGAATAAAATGATGGAAGAATTAATTACTGCTATTCAAAAGGAAAAAGAAAAACTGGAACATGAAATTTCAATTTTAAAGAATAAGATGATGCATTATCCGGAAGGGATTTTAAAGATCAATAAGAAAAATAATCACACACAATTTTGTGTGCAGATACATCCTGAAGGAGATATTCAGGAATTGCAGGTTACTGGTTCCGTAAAAAACAAGTATATCAGAAAAAAAGATAGCGGATTGGTGGATGCAATAATTCAAAGAGATTATGAGAAGAAACTGCTGAAATGTCTTGAGTTGCGCTATAAAGCAATTCAAAAATTGCCAAAGATATATGAAGAATCTAATCTGATTCGTGTTTATGCTGATAGTCATCCGGTGAGAAAAAGCAGAATAAAAACAGCATATGTCACAGATGAAGAATATGCAATAAACTGGCAAAGCATTGAATATCAGGGGAAAAAAGTAGGAACTGAGGTTCCGGAAATTTACACAGCAAAGGGTGAGCGTGTCCGGTCAAAGTCTGAAAAGATACTTGCTGACTTGTTTGAACGAAACAATGTTCCGTACAGGTATGAGTATCCGGTAAAACTGTCAGGTGATATAACCGTATATCCGGATTTTATGCTGCTTAACAAAAAGACAAGAAAGGAATACTATCTGGAGCATCTGGGCATGATGGATGATCCGCAATATGCAGAAAATGCGCTGAAAAAGATTGCGTTATATGAGAAGAATGAGATATATCCGGGCGAAAAACTGCTGATTACATTCGAGACGAGAAGTAATCCTTTAAACACATCGATTGTCTCTGCGCTGATCCATCGTTATCTCCTGTGAAATTACACATCACATGCATTTCATGTTATAATTTTTGGCACAGATGTATTTGAAACTCATTTCGAGATTGTAATTAGACATTTTTTGAATCGGAGTATTAATGAATGTATCGAAACAATTTGAAACATATCAAATGGAGCGCGGTTGTTTTAATATGCGTGTTAATTATTGTTTCCGGCTGCGGTCAGGCAAAATCTGCGGGAGATTCTTCTGCTGAAGTAAGCGGATCGAATGCCGGGGACATGTCGGGTCAGTTCATAAGTGATACGAAGCAGGATTCCGAAGCCGGTGGCGAAACAGTTTCCGGTGCCGGGACTGAAGCCGGTGGCGAAACAGTTTCCGGTGCCGGGACTGAAGCCGCTGACGAAACAGTTTCCGGTGCCGGGACCGAAGCCGGTGCCGAAACAGTTTCTGATGCTGGTTCTGATACCGATTCGAGTACAGGTTCCGGCTCCGGTTCTGATGCTGGCGCCGGGACATCTGAAAAAAAACTTCCTGCTTATGTGTATCCCGGTGTAGATTCGCTTTACCGCACAATCTGCGCGTATATCATTTCCGAATTCGGCAGTCAGTTTGACGCAGAAGATCTCGGAGTTCCATGTCCGATTATCGTAGACATCGATGAAAGCAATCCTGAAGATATCAGAGTTTCCGGTGAGTTCTGGTATCAGAACTACGATCTTCAGGGGGAGTCGCTGTGCATGATTTCCGGCGGAAGTTTTCCCGGGATGCTTCATTTGCGGAAAACAGATTCAGACGGGGAAACCGGTTATGAAGTCACAGGGGCAGATCTTGTTGCGGATGGATCGGACAGCGATGAAAGCGCACAGGAAATATTTGGTGTAAACTATGACGCCTACATAGCCCTGGGCACATTTATCAGTGTCCGTGAACTTATGCAGATTCAGATGCTGGAGGATTATCTTCAGCAGAATCAGGTTCTGGTCACAAAGGTTCAGGCAGACGAATGGAAATCAATAGATCTTCTGCAAAAAGCAGCGACACTGTCATCCGCGGATCAGCTGAATTTCAGTGATGTAGATGGATCCGGACAGAATTTTGCTTTCACATATAACGGCGAATCATTTACAGCGCAATATACAGAAGATAACTGGAAAATTCTTGATTCCTGGAGAATCCAGAATACAGGAGATATGGAACAGATCTGCGAAGCATTGCTGGAAATACATGAGATTCCCGGTAATAACGGAAACATGGCGCGGACAGCCCGGGATATGGCATTTGAATGGATGCAGCACAATTTTGCCTATGAACATCTGCCGGAAGAACATCCGTGGCGTCAGAACGCGAAAGATGTTGATCTGGACCCAAAAGATCAGGGGAAAACCTTCATTGAGATTTATGAGGCAAGAGCCGGAGAACGGTTCCGGACTGCAGATTTCATAGGCGACACAAGTGAATATCTGCAGCTGCTGCAGGAAATGGATTTTGAGTGAAGGGTCTTATATTGGTGCATTTGAGGAGGTGTATATGAATTCATACATCTTTCATATTGATGTAAATTCAGCCTTCTTATCCTGGTCTGCGCTGAAGAAACTGGAAGAGGAGCCGGGTTCTGTCGATCTGCGCACCATCCCTTCCGCGGTGGGCGGAGATGTGGAGACGCGTCACGGAATCATTACAGCCAAGTCGATTCCGGCGAAACAATATGGTGTGCAAACCGGTGAGCCTGTGGTAAAGGCACTGCAGAAATGTCCGCATCTGGTGCTGGTCAGATCGGATTTTAAGACTTACCGGAAATATTCACATGCATTTATTGATATTCTTCTTGAATACACGGATCAGGTTGAGCAGGTCTCGATCGATGAGGCATATATGGATACCGCAGGGCTGGAACTAAGGTTTGAAAAGAAAACCGCGGGTGAATCATCAGATGCCGACAGGCTTTCCTATCCTCTTAACCTCGCTTATCATATAAAAAACACGGTCTTTCAGCGTCTTGGATTTACAGTGAATGTCGGAGTGTCGACCAATCGTCTTCTGGCTAAGATGGCGAGTGATTTCACAAAGCCTGACAAGGTACACACACTGTTTCCGGATGAAATTCCGCAGAAAATGTGGCCGCTTCCAATCCGGGAACTGCACGGATGCGGACGGGCAACGGCGGAGAAGCTGGAGAATATCGGAATTCGCACCATCGGAGATGCCGCACATGCGGATCTGAAAATCCTGCAGTCGCTGCTTGGTGAAAAAGGAGGCAGCTATATCTTCAGGAGCGCCAATGGTATCAGCCGGGCATCGGTAACGACAACGCGGGAAGAAGCAAAGAGTTATTCAAACGAAACGACGACGGCGTTTGATATTACGGAAGATAATTTTGAGAAAGAGGCGCTGCCGATTATAAAGCATTTATCTGAAAAAGTTGCCGCGCGGATGCAGCGGGATGAGGTTTTTGCCGGTACGATTGATGTGAGTGTCAAGACAGATTCGTTTCAGCGCCGTTCGAGACAGATGAAGCTTTCTGCGTCAACAAATGATGCAGAACTGATTTATCAGACAGCAGAACAGTTGATGCGTCAGCTTCTGCTGGGGAAAAACGGTCTTTTTGGAAAAGGAAATCATATCCGCCTGATCGGAGTCGGCGGGTCCGGCCTGGACCGCGGCGAATACCGGCAGGTCAGTTTTATGGAAGCAATCAGCCGGTTAAATGAAATGCGCACCCGGGCGGATGCAGCTGACAAAGCCGTGATACAGACCAGGCCGGAAGTATATTCCGGCGAATCCACAGCTCAGATCAATCAGGAAAAACATTCTGCCGGACCGACAGCTCAGATCAATCAGGAAAAACATTCTGCCGGACCGACAGCTCAGACAAAGCAGAAGAATCATTCTGCAGAACCGGCAGTTCCGGACAGGCAGATGCAGCTTCAGAAAATGGAAGCAGAGATTGCGCGTCGTTTTGGAAAGGATTCACTTTACCGGGGAGCCGCAAAGGGGAACAATAAAGAAAACCAGGGATCTGCAATGGGGAGCAGTAAGGAGAAATAAAATATGAGGGTAGTATTTTTTGGGGATTCCAATACGTATGGTTTTGATCCGAGAGATCCGTTCGACGACCGTTATCCGGCCTCTGTAAGGTGGACGGACCGGCTGCAGAGGATGCTGGATGCGGAGAAGATGCAGGATGCAGAATTTGCCGGTACAGAGGCCACCTGCCAGCCGGCTGCAGAATTTGCCGGTACAGAGGATGCCTGCCAGCCGGATGCAGAATTTGCCGGTACAGAGGACACCCGCCAGCCAGATGCAGATATACCGGAGCACTGGACAGTTATTTCACGTGGTCAGAACGGCAGATGCGTTCCGGTGATGCCGCAGATGTCGGGATATATTCAGAGTATGATCCGGGAAGTCTGGCCGGTCGACCGGTTTGCAGTCATGCTGGGAACCAACGATCTGCTGCTGACACATCATCCGGACGCGGCCCTTCCGGCAGCGCAGATGCGTCAGTTTCTGCTTTTTCTCCGAATGAAATATCCTGAGATGGAACGGATGCTGATCGCGCCGCCGGTCTTGTTTGAAACGCTGACCGAGGGTGTTTTTTTCAGAAGATGCCGGGAGGAGAGCCGCAGGCTGACACAAATGTATGAGAAGATCGCAGACGAGACACAGACCATCTTTGTTGATGCCGGAAAATGGACGATCGATCTGGCTTCCGATTATGTACATTTCTCTGAGAAGGGACACATGCAGTTTGCGGAGCAGATCCGAAAATATTTTTTATAGATCAGATAGTGGAAAAGCGCCGGGACAAGCTGAAGTGCCGGACAAAACGAAGCGCCGGGACAAGCCGGCGCTTTTTTCGGGTCGTATCATTCTTTACCGCAGGAAACCTGTGACTTTAGAGATGACGGGTAAATGATGTTCAGAAATCTGATTCTGCCTGCGTGTTCTGTCCGCTGAGCTGCAGATACAGTGCTGCGTGCGTGTTCCGATAATAGGGTTCTGTCCAGAAAACAGAGACAAGTCCCAGTGTGAGGACCCCGAGCAATGCCCATCCGAGGAAGGACAGATCCAGTACGAAGGTGTTCCATTTGTGTCCCTGCATCATGCGGCGGGATTCGCTGATGACTTCCGTCGCTGAGAGATCCGGCCGGTCTTTAATGATAAACGGCACCATCCGGTAGGAATAGGACTTCACAATTCCCGGAATAATGAACAGGAATGACCAGAAGATCAGGAACAGATCCCGCAGGAACAGGGTGATGAAGGTGTGACCGTAGTCTCCAAACCCTTTTTTCAACTGATCAAGACCTGCTTTGCCGGAATGTACATTCTCCCTGAAGAACTGGTAACAACCGACTTTCAGGGGATTGAACAGAAAGATTTTCAACAGAAACCGTACGACAATGAAAAAACCTCCGATGGCTGCGATAATGGTGATAATGGTACCGGCCATATTCGGGTTCTGCTCTATGAGTGCCTTAAAAGAATCCAGTGCTTCGGAAATCTTCCGGGGATCCGATGCGTTATTCGTGTTTCTGGTATAGGAAGAGAACGCGGTTACATAAGCCATCAGAGACAGCAGGAATGCTGACAGAACACATTTCCAATAGTTGGCCTTAAAGGCCAGTTTTCCTTTTTGTTTTAATTCCTTTCGATTCCACATATCGTTATACCTCCTGCATTGTATTATGAATATATATTTGCCTAATTTATTTTTGCCTGCCTGTTTGATGTTTTCTATAACTGCATAATAGTCTGTCAGGTCCGTCTGATGTCCAACAGACGGAAAAGGGACTTGAAAGATTTTTCGGTTTCTATACAATAGATATAAAAAAATATCTTTTTATATCAAAAGATCAGGAGGTGACGTATGCAGTACAGAAAACTTGGACAGTCGGATATCGAAGCGACTGTCATCGGACTGGGAACGTGGGCGATCGGAGGAGACAGCCAGTGGGGACACAGTGATGATCGTACGTCCATCTATGCAATTCAGGCAGCCATCGATCAGGGAATTACGTTGATCGACACAGCGCCCGCTTATGGCCTCGGACACAGCGAAGAAGTCGTCGGGAAAGCGATAGAGGGCAGAAGGGATGATATAGTTCTGATATCAAAATGCGGCCTGATCTGGGATAAGACAGAAGGATGCGCGCTTCTGATGCACAGAGACGGTGTAGATGTGTGCAGAAATCTGGCAGCCGACAGCATTATTGAGCAGGTTGACCGCACGCTGAAGCGTCTGAATACAGACCATCTCGATGTTCTGCTGACGCACTGGCAGGCGATACCGCCGAATAAGACGCCGATTGAGGAGACGATGGGCGCGATGGACCGCCTGATTGAACAGGGAAAAATCCGCGCAGTCGGCGCATGTAATGTAACCCCGGAAGAGATCCGTGAATATGCAGCCTGCGGAAAGGTTGCGATTATTCAGCAGAAATACAGCATGCTGGACCGGACCGTTGAGCAGAACGGCATCATGGACACCTGTGAGGAGCTCGGCATTACGTTCCAGGCATATTCACCGCTTGAGCGCGGTCTTCTGACCGGAAAAGTCACGATGCAGACAGAAGTGGTAGGAAGAGCGAAACAGACCCTGCGCTTCTATGCGCCTGAAGAGCGGCAGAAGGTGCTTGCGATGCTGGAACAGTTCAAACCGCTCTGTGAGAAGTATGAGACATCCATGGCAAGTCTTGTGATCGCCTGGACTGTCGCGCGGAAACCGTTTATGAGTGTCCTCTGCGGCGCGCGGAAGGCAGAGCAGGTAAATGACAATGCAGCAGGAGGAAGCCTGATTCTGGAGCAGGAAGATCTGGAGAAGATCGATGCACTGTCTGCATGGGCAATGGATTAAACACAGCAAAACAGTCCACCGCCTCAGGCGCAGAGCGTCAGGCGGTGGATTTGAACGCAGTGGAACAGTTCCCCGCCTCAGATGCGTGGAGCGTCAGGCGGCGGGCTGATAAACAGATCTCTCAATTCTTTGCATATTATACGAAAACGTGTTAATATATGAATGTTGTGCCGGAAGGAGCATCTATGACAGAGTTTGAAGCTTTGCGCCTGGTTGTAAAACAATTGCGGGATCCGGAAACCGGATGTCCCTGGGATCGCGCACTGACCCACGAAGAACTGAAGCCGACCTGTATAGAAGAGGCGGCAGAAGTGATCTGCGGTGTCAATATTCTGCGGGAAACGGGCAATCCGGAGGGACTGCAGGAGGAACTGGGAGATTTGCTGCTTCAGGTCATTATGCACGCACAGATTGCCGAAGAAGAAGGCCTGTTCAATATGGACGACGTCTGCCGGACGGTCCGTGAGAAAATGGTGCGGCGTCATCCGCATGTATTTTCACATCAGAAGTCCGCAGACCGGGATACACCTGCAGAAGCAGAACAGCACCTGATGTCTGCAGGAGCAGAACAGCCGCAGTCGACGGAACAGTTGTCCTGGGATGAGATCAAACGGCGGGAAAAGGCCGGAAAAGAGTGGATGGACGCATATTTGCCGGACGCTATGCTGGAGGCACGGGAACTTGTAGACCGCGCACGCAGGCGCAAGGGTTTTCTTACGGAAACTGACGCATAATTGTAAATCGGAAACCAGAGAATAAACAGGGGGAGAAGTTTGGAAACATTTGCACATATTATTTCAGCAGTTGACGGATTTGTATGGGGACCGGTAATGCTGGTCCTGCTGGTCGGAACAGGTGTCTTTCTGACCATTCGTCTGAAGTTTTTGCCATGGCGCAATCTCGGACATGCACTGAAAAATGTATTCAGCAAGGACGCACACACCAGCCATGGAGACGGTGATGTCTCAGCATTCGCTTCACTGATGACTGCGCTTGCAGCCACCATCGGTACCGGTAACATCGTCGGTGTTGCGACAGCTATGTTTGCCGGAGGTCCGGGCGCGCTGGTATGGATGTGGGTCTCAGCGCTGTTTGGACTGAGCACCAAATTCAGCGAGTGTATGCTTGCAGCAAAGTACCGCGAGAAAAATGACCGCGGTGAAGTGGCCGGCGGTCCGATGTACACCATGAAGAACGGTTTTAAGAACAAGCAGTTCGGTCTGGTGATGGGAACGCTGTTTGCATTATTTACCGTACTGGCATCCTTTGGTATCGGAAACCTTTCTCAGGCAAACTCAATTGCCGGTTCACTGAACGGTACATTCGGTATTCCAAAATATGTTGTCGGTATCGTGCTGACAGTTCTGACACTGCTGATTGTCGTCGGCGGAATTAAGAGTATTTCCAACGTCTCTTCCGTACTTGTGCCGGTCATGGCAGTCCTTTATATTATTTCCGGTCTGATCGTTATTGTTCTGAATTACCGGAATATTCCGCACGGTCTGTATATGATTTTCGGGATGGCGTTTAATCCGAAAGCAATCGGTGGCGGCGTCGTGGGAACGATTACTGTTTCAGTTATGAACTCCATCCGGTACGGTGTTGCGCGCGGTGTATTTTCAAATGAAGCCGGTCTTGGTTCTGCAGCAATTCCGGCATCTGCTTCTACCATGGCAGATCCGGCAAAACAGGGTTACATCAGCATGACCGGAACCTTTATTGATACAATTATTGTCTGTTCAATCACCGGACTGACGATCGCCTCTTCGGGTGTTCTCGGAACAATCGGAGCAGACGGAGAACCGCTGCAGGGTGTCGCGCTGACTGCAGCGGCATTTGAATCAATTCTCGGACCGTTCGGAAAATATGTTGTATCGGTCGGCATCATTCTGTTCGCGTTCTCAACCATTCTCGGCTGGGAGTACTACGGTGAAAAGGGATTCGAGTATCTGTTTAAAAATTCAAAATACAATATTATCTACAGAGTTATCTTTTCTCTGATCGTTTTTGTGGGATGTACACAGGCACTCGGTATTGTATGGGATATCTCCGATATCTTTAACGCTCTGATGGCAATTCCGAACCTGATCTCGCTGCTGCTGCTGAGCAATGTAATTGCTGATGAGGTAAACCGCTATCAGAAGGTCATTGACGCGGAAAAAAAGAGGTCCTGACTGACACAGAGAATCGTTAACTGAATGATTATTACAAAGAATTGCAGCGCCGTAACAATGCGGCGCTGTTTTATTACAGATTTTAATATAATCGTAAGATATCAGAAAAATAAATATAATACAAAAAGTATTCGGAAAATGATTGACAATTAAGGAAGAGTACAGTATATTATATACAAGGAGTGAGACCACTTTACAGGGCTCAAAGGGCGGGATCCTATAATAAGAAATCCCAAAAAAATATGATAGAAAGTGAGGTTATAAAGTGAGACTTCTGAACTTTCATCGATAGGGCTGTTGGATCGGGAAGATCTGGCAGCCCTAAAATCATATCAAACAGATTTTCTCCGGGGATGCTATTTTGCATCCTTGTTTTTTTGACAGGATGCTGTGTACGCTGTAAAATATAAGCAGATCATTTCTATTTGAAACGGAGACAGAATAATGGAACAGGAAGCATTGCTTTGTAAAACAGTGAGCTTTATTCAGGCAGCTTACATCACTGCCGCGCTTGAGGATGAAGGAATCCGTTCCAGACAGGTGCAGGTCGGTGCACCGAAAGATGCATCGGTTTACCAGAGTGACGAACCAACTGCTTATGAAATCTATGTTCCGGTCACTTCAGTTGCGGACGCATGTCAGGCGTTGATTATGACAGGACTCTGGCATGAGATTGAAGAGGAAGAAGAAAACAACTGATCAGACAATCATAGGAATCAGGGCAGCAGTTGTGCTGCGGAAACGAAAACAGTACAGGAAATCAGATACGGAAACGAGGTGATGATCTATGCTGAAAGAGTTTGTGAAAGCAGTAAAACCGGAGAAGGAGACACTCCGGGAGCAGCTCGCCGCAGAGCGTGAAAAGCTGGCATCGTACCAGATGCAGATCAAAGAAGCAAAATTGCCGGTGATGGTCGTTTTCGAGGGCTGGGGTGCAGCCGGCAAAGGCAGTGTTATGGGTGAGGTGATTCAGAACATCGATCCGCGCTTCTTCCAGGTTGCGACGATGGATGCACCCGCAACAGAAGATCAGCTTCGCAAGCCGTTTCTGTACCGGTATTTCGTGGAGATTCCCGAGGCCGGCAAGTTTAAATTTTTTGACACCTGCTGGATGGGAGGCGTCACGCGCGGCGTGCTGAGCGGAGAGATTGATTACGGAGCACAGTATCAGGAGAAAATCCGCGAAATCAATCTGACAGAACGGCAGCTGACGGATAACGGTTATCTTGTCATGAAGTTTTTCTTTCACATCGGCAGAAAGGAACAGAAACGCAGGCTGGAAGAACTACTGTCTGATAAAAACACGAAGTGGCGTGTTAACGAGGACGATCTCTGGGAAAATGCAAATTATAAGCTGTGCAGGGAAGTCTATGATCAGTATCTGGAGGATACGAACCGGTCCTATGCACCGTGGTATATCATCGATGCAAAAGATAAAAGATGGGCGGAACTGCAGGTGCTCCAGTTTCTGAATCAGGGGATCGATACAGCACTGAAAAATGCCGCTCTGGCGGTGCCGATCCTGCAGAATACCTTCCCGCTGCAGTCGATTGAGAAGCTGGCGGATATTTCACTGCGTGATAAAACCGTTGAACCGGAGGCCTATAAAAAGGAACTCGACAGCCTGCAGGCAGAACTGTCTGCACTTCATAACAAGCTGTACCGGAAAAAGATTCCTGTCATCATAGCTTATGAAGGGTGGGATGCAGCCGGAAAAGGCGGAAATATCAAACGGATCACCAGCGCGCTGGATCCGCGCGGCTATATCGTTCATCCGATTGCCAGTCCGGAACCGTACGAGAAAGCCCGCCATTATCTGTGGCGTTTCTGGAACAGACTTCCCAGAACCGGACATATCGCAATTTTCGACAGAACCTGGTACGGGCGGGTAATGGTAGAGCGGCTCGAAGGTTTTTGCAGTGAAAATGACTGGCAGAGAGCGTATAATGAAATCAACGAGTTTGAGCGGATTCTGACAGACTGGGGCGCGGTCATTCTTAAGTTCTGGGTGCAGATCGACAATGAGACGCAGCTGGAGCGTTTTACGGCACGGCAGAACACGCCGGAAAAACAGTGGAAGATTACAGAAGAAGACTGGCGCAACCGCGAAAAATGGGATCTCTACGAGGCAGCTGTGAATGAGATGCTGCAGAAAACCAATACAGTATTCGCACCATGGCACGTCCTGGAGTCTGTAGATAAACGTTATGCGAGGCTGAAAGCGCTGCGGATTGTGACGGACGCACTCAGAAAGGCAACCTCATGAGGATGCAGGATAACAGTTTGTGTGTAATGCAGAACGGATCATCCTGCAGTGGTAGTAAAGAAAAAAAAAAGGAATGGGGAACCAAATATGAATCGAATCATTACTGTTAACCGTGAATTTGGCAGCGGCGGACGTGAGCTGGCGCGGCGTCTTTCAGAAGAGCTTCAGATCGCTTACTATGATCATGAAGTTATTGAGGCTATTTCGGAAGAAACGGAACTTTCAGAAGAATATGTCAGAAATGTATTCTACCGGAAACCGTTTTATTCCTACCCGATCACCATCGGAAACCGGTTTTATCTGGGCGGCGACGAGATGTTCAATCAGGTGAGCCAGATTTCTCAGTCCCAGAGCCATATTATCCGCGAACTGGCAGAAAAATCAGATTGCATCATCGTCGGGCGCTGTGCAAACTATATTCTGCGGGATATGAATCCGTATCGTATTTTCGTATACGCAGACATGGGTGCGCGTATGAGACGCTGCCGTGAAAAGGCACCGACAGACGAGCATCTGTCAGATGCAGATCTTCGCAGACAGATCAACCGGGTGAATAAGAACCGCGCGACCTACTATGAGACATTCACCGGTGAGCGCTGGAAAGAACTGCTGGATTACGATCTCTTTATTAACACGAGCAGCCGCTCGATCAAACAGATCGTGAAGCAGCTCGCAAAGATATTCAAATAAAAAAACAGGTCAGCTGTACCGGTTGGTTATCCGGTGCGGCTGACCTGTTTTTTTACTGTATTAGGAAATTACTAGGAAATTACTCGGAATTCCTATACAAGAAGTGCAAGCTTTTGCGGAAGACAGGTGAGCGTAATGTGATCTGACTGAAACGAGACTTCTCCGTCGGTGTGCACCCAGAGCGGCTGTTCTATATGGATTTCCGCTTTTTGAATTGTGAAGTGATGAACCTCGCGGATGTTAAAGTATTTTCCCGCGTGCGCGGCCGGGAAAGACAGGATTGCTTTCAGGGCCGGAATATCACCGACAGAAACCAGTGTCATGCGTCCGTCTGACGGATCGGCATCCGGGGCAAACCGGTAGCCGCCGCCTTCATACGCGCAGTTCATAGCAGTTGAGAACATCATTTTATCCAGATGCAGGGAACGGCCGTCATCCAGTTGGATGTCACAGGCTGTTTTCTTCGTGAAAAGAATCTGGCGGAGCGCGATCATCCCATAGGAGAGTTTGCCAAGATGGAACCGGTTCAGGAAATTCTTGATACTGGAGGAGAGTGCTTCCTCACAGACTGCCGCATCGAAGCCGATGCCTGAGCTGATGACAAACCGGCGGGTCAGGCCGCCGGAAGCGATTTTCCCGCTGCTTTCTGTATGAACAGCTGAGCTGTCTCCCGGCTCTGCAGCCGTTTTTCCGGATTGTCTGCTCCGGAATCCGGGTTTGCCGGCAGTATGTTTTCGGGAGCGAATGTCTGCAATCGTATGAAAGCGTACCGCGCCCAGATCCAGATGCCTGCGGACTTTTCCTGCGGCAATCTGCCGGATTAAAACGGCAGGATCCTTTGGAAGATCCAGTCCGCGTGCGAGATCATTTCCGGAGCCGACCGGCAGAAAGGCAAAACGGACATGATCATAACGGTCAATGCCATTGATCACTTCGTTGAATGTGCCGTCACCGCCTGCAACGATCAGATTGACCGGCTGAACCGTATTGTCCGCCTGTGCTATGATTCTGTGTGCCAGACGGCCCGCATGACCGGGACCTTCTGTATAATAAAGCCGGCAGGGAATATTCTGCTGCTTCAAAACCGAGAGCAGCTGCGTAAGCGTGCTGTCGCGGCCTCCGGATCTTGCAGATGGATTTGCAATACAGTAATACATAACGATTCTCCTCCGGACAGTTTCTTACTGATAGATTAAGTATAACATGCCGGCTGCCCCTGTGGTTGCAGGTATACGGAAAATTGTGTAAAATATTGTTTGTTGCGGCACATGTTATGCAAAACTGCCGCAAATCAAAGAGGAGGAGAAGTTATAGTATGTTGCGAGAGAGTGGTATTTTATATCCGGTTTCATCCCTTCCGTCCAGATACGGAATCGGGTGTTTTTCAAAAGAAGCGTATGAATTTGTGGATTTTCTGCATGATGCAGGACAGCGTTACTGGCAGATTCTGCCGATCGGTCCGACCGGTTTCGGTGATTCGCCGTATCAGTCCTTTTCTACATTTGCGGGAAATCCTTATTTCATCTGTTTTGAAGATCTGATTCAAAAGGGACTGCTGCGTGAAGATGAATGCAGCAGATATGATTTCGGCAGCAACCCGGAACGCGTTGATTACGGCGCGCTTTACAACAGCCGCTTTGAGGTGCTGAAGATTGCTTTTGACCGTTTTGTGGAACAGGGCGGGCAGAAGGAAGAGGCGTATCTCGCATTTCTGAAGAAAAATCAGTACTGGCTGGAGGATTTTGCATTATTCCGTGCAATTAAAAACAGCTGTGACGGACAGGAATGGACCAGCTGGGACGCAGAGCTTCGCAGTCGTGATCAGAAGGCAATGAAGGCTGCTGCAGAGGAGTTGTCAGATCAGATTGAATTTTTCTATTTCCAGCAGTACATGTTCCACATGCAGTGGGATAAGCTGCATGCTTATGCGGAAGAGAAAGGCGTGAAAATCATCGGAGATATTCCGCTCTACGTTGCAATGGACAGTGCGGATGCATGGGCGAACCAGGAGCAGTTTCTGATCGGTGCGGACCACCGCCCGATTGATGTCGCAGGCACACCGCCTGATGCATTTTCGGCGACAGGACAGATGTGGGGCAACCCGATCTATGACTGGAATCACATGAAAAAGGACGGATTCAAATGGTGGATCAGCCGTATAAAGAAGAATCAGGAATTCTATGATGTAATCCGGATCGATCATTTCAATGGACTTGATTCCTACTATGCGATACCGTACGGTGATAAGACTGCGGAAAACGGTGAAATGCGCAAAGGGCCGGGCATTGCTTTGTTTGATGCAATCCGGAAAGAACTGGGCGATGTTGCCATCATCGCCGAAGATCTCGGCAATCTGACTGACAGCATTCGAAAATTGCGCGACGACGCAGGCATCCCCGGAATGAAAGTATTGCAGTTTGCATTTGACGGCAGCGAATCAAGTGAATACCTGACCTATCGCCATGTCAAAAACTGTGTGGTTTATACCGGTACACATGATAATATGACAACCCGCGCGTGGATTGAATGCATCAATGATCATGACCGTGACTTTGCGCGAAGATTTATCAATTCCATCTTCACCGACTACGGTCAGTTTACCTGGGATTTCATCCGGGAAGCACACCGCTCTTCTGCAGACCTCTGCATCATCCCGATTCAGGATTATCTGGTCAAGGGGAATGAAGCGCGGATCAATACCCCGGGCATGATGGGAGAAAACTGGCAGTGGCGCGTCACGCCGCAACTGCTGTCACAGGAACTCTGCCGCGCGATCTACGACATGACGAAGCTGTACGGAAGGCTGCCGAAAGAGCCGGAGAAACATGATTCTGCTGAGGGGAAGGAAGAGAAAGATTAATCATTCCTGCTAATATGGATTGTCGGGGCATTTATTCTTTTTGATGGGCCATGAACATGCATAAATAAGTTCTGAAGTATTTTTGCCTGTCTGTGTATTGTTATAAAGCATGCATTATTTCAAATTTGAGAAGATAAGCATGCTCTGGCAAGGGCATGAGACATGCATATTTTTCAATCAAGGTAGATAAGCATGCCTAAGCAGGGGCGTTGGACATGCATTTTCTCAAAGAAGAGAAGAACTGCATGCCTGCTCTGAGAAATGAGGCATGCGTTTTCCTGAAGAAGAGAAGAACTGCATGCCTGCCCTGAGAAATGAGGCATGCAGTTTCTCGAAAACAGAAAAAACAGCATGTATACAAGGGATTGATAAGCATGCATAATCTTTACACAAAAGAAGTTGTATGTGTTTTAGAAACCCCTGATTCAGCGTGCGGCAGCGTGTTTGCATACATCTGCCAGACAGCACACATCACACTGCGGGCGCCGCGCCACGCAGACGGCGCGGCCGTGCAGGACGAAACGGTGGCATAGGTCGTTTCCCTCTTCCGGTGGAACGATCTTCCAGAGTTCCCGCTCGACTTTTGCGGGATCTTTAATGTTGTCGACAAGTCCGATCAGGTTGCACAGGCGAATACAGTGCGTATCTGTCACGATCGCCGGCTTGCCGAAGACATCGCCCATGACCAGATTCGCACTTTTGCGGCCGACACCGGGAAGGGCGAGAAGCTCTTCAAATGTTGTCGGAACCTGATCGTCATACTGTTCATGCAGAACACGCATGCATTTTGAGATGTCACGTGCTTTGCTGGGACCGAGACCGCAGGGGCGGACAATTGCCTCGATTTCTGACGGGTCCGCCGCGGCCAGCGCTGCGACAGACGGAAACTTCTCATACAGGAGAGGCGTGATCTGATCTACACGCGCATCTGTACACTGTGCGGCGAGACGTACGCTGACCAGAAGCTGCCAGGCGTCTTCATAGGCAAGTGTGCAGGATGCCTCGGGATATTCTTTTTTCAGCCGCTCGATGACAGCAAGGACACGTTGTTTTTTTGTCATCAGAAAGAACCTCTTTTTCAATAAGATAGATATATCAGAAAACAGTATAACACAAGGAGTTATAATATGCATATCATCCTGCATGAGCCGGAGATTCCGAGCAATACGGGAAATATCGGCCGTACCTGTGCAGCGACCGGCACATCTCTGCATTTGATCGAGCCGCTGGGCTTCCGTCTGACAGAAAAACAGATCAGGCGCTCCGGGATGGATTACTGGGAAAAACTTGATGTAACACGCTATATAAACTTTGAGGAATTTCTGGAACAGCATCCGGATGCACGGATCTGGTGTGCGACGACAAAAGGAAGCAGAGTCTACACGGATGCTGATTTTCAACCGGATGACTATCTGATGTTCGGAAAGGAGAGCGGCGGGATTCCGGAAGAAATCCGAAAGATGTATCCTGACCGATGCATCCGCATCCCGATGGGGGATGAAATCCGATCGCTCAATCTCGCAAATTCTGTAGCAGTTATTCTCTACGAGGCGCTGCGGCAGTGCGGATTTCCACGCTTGTCATAAGGTGAACGAAGTGGAACAGTCCCCCGCCGGGTCTCGCGGGCGAGAGTTGAAAGTGTCCGCGGATGCTTGCGCACATAAAGACTGCGCATAGAAACATTGCACACATGAACAGTTTGCATATAAATATTGCACATATAAAACATTGCGCATATAAACATTGCGTATGTAAACAATGAAATAATAACAGTATGAGGGAGGGACCAGTCAACATGGGCAATACAAACAAAAAACAGGCGAATACGAAAGCACTGTTTCCAATCTTGTTGTTTTTAATACTTTATCTCGGAAACGGAATCTTCTTTGAGTACATCCATCCGGAAGAAGGCCAGATGGGTTTCTATGTCGTATCTGTCGTGCTTGCCTTTTCGATCGCGCTGATTGCGGCTTTTCTGCAGAATCCGTCACGCAGCTTTGATGAGAAAATCCATATCTGCGCACGCGGAATCGGCGATGACAACATCGTCATCATGCTGCTGATTTTCCTGATGGCAGGCGCATTCAGCGGCATTGCGGGAGAGGCAGGCGGCGCATCAAGCACTGCGAATCTTCTGCTGAATATCATTCCGGGCAAGTTTGCGATACCGGGACTGTTCGTGATTGCATGTCTGATTTCTATGGCGATGGGCACCAGCGTCGGCACGATTTCCGTTCTTGCGCCGATTGCCGTTGCGGTTTCGAAGAACGGCGGACTGCTTCTGCCGCTCTGTGTCGGAGTTGTTGTCGGAGGCGCTATGTTCGGAGACAATCTTTCGTTCATTTCGGATACTACCATTGCGGCGACAAAGACGCAGGGCGTTGAGATGAAAGACAAATTCCGGACCAATATCAGAGTTGCAATGCCTGCGGCGGCAATTACTTTCATCATTCTGATTGTATACGCAATTATGAGCCGCGGCGCGTCAATCGGCACGTTCGAATTTAATATCTGGCAGGCAATTCCGTACTTTATTGTACTGGCAATGTCAATTGCGGGGATCAATGTCTTTCTTGTACTGATCGCGGGTATCCTGATGTTCGGACTGGTTGGTGTTCTGACCGGTTCACTGACCTATGCGTCCGCACTTGCTTCGATGGGTGAAGGACTTAATGGCATGTTTGAGACGATGATCGTCACCATTCTGGTCGCATCGATCGCAGCACTCATGCGTGAAAACGGAGGATTTGAGGCGATCCTTGAGATGATCCGGAAAAAAGCGGACAGCAGACGCGGCGGCATGTTCGGCATCGCTTTTCTGACGGCTTTTATGGATCTTGCAACCGCGAATAATACGGTTGCCATCGTAATCGCCGCACCGATCGCGAAAGAGATCAGCACAGAATATGGTGTTGAGCCGAAAAAAACGGCTTCACTGCTGGATACCTGTTCCTGCATTATGCAGGGCATTATTCCTTATGGTGCACAGCTGCTTGTGGCGGCCAACATTGCAAAGATCACCAGTGTATCCATCATTCCGTTCCTGTTTTATCCGTTCATCCTGACTGTATTTGTGATCATTTCTATTATCAGGGAAAAATGATCTTTGATAAACATGGATTACTGCTGGTGAAACAGGAAAGAGGAGTGGATATCATATGATAAAAATACTTTTCGTGTGCCTGGGCAACATCTGCAGATCCCCAATGGCTGAATTTGTAATGAAGGATCTGCTTGAGAAAGAGGGGCTGTCAGACCGCGTTCTGGTTGATTCGGCGGGAACTTCCGCGGAAGAATACGGAAATCCGGTCTACCCGCCGGCGCGTCGGATTCTTGCGGAACACGGAATTTCCTGTGCCGGAAAATATGCGCGGCGTATGACATCAGAGGACTATAAGAAGTTTGATATGCTGATCTGCATGGAAGAAATGAATGTCAGAAGCATGCGGCGGTATGTCAAAGGAGATCCGGAAGGTAAGATTAGTCTTCTGATGGATTACACAAACCGGCCGGGTAATGTGGCGGATCCTTATTATTCCGGAGATTTCCGGGCAACCTGGCGGGATGTATGGGATGGATGCTGCGGACTCCTGAACTATCTGAAAAAGAATCTGTGAACGCAGAGAAACAGCCAGGTCCCCCGCTTCAGGCTCGTAAGGCTTAAGGCGGGGGAAAATAAATCAAGAGCAGTATGAATCAAAAAAAGAGACAAATACAATTTCATACCAAAGCATCGCTTGTCATTTACTTCCTGAAGGGGAGCCTCAGGTATTTTGTGCTGAGCATTCTGTTCGCGAGCATTGTTTCGCTGGCGGATCTGATGAATCCGAAGATCATAGAGTATACGGTGGATTCGGTGATCGGCAGAGAACCGCTTGCGGCCCCCGGATTTGTTCAGAAACTGGTAAATGGTGCAGGCGGTGTTTCTTTTTTCCGGTCGCATCTCTGGCTGGTCGCTCTGCTCGTGCTGGGAATCGCTCTGCTGGGTGCGGTCTGCCGGTATCTTTTTATGTTATTTGACTCACTGGGTGCAGAGACATTTGTGCAGAAGACAAGAGACAGTCTTTTTGCGCATATCGTGCGGCTTCCTTATGCGTGGCACAGTGAAAATCATACCGGAGATATTATTCAGCGGTGTACCTCGGATGTGGAGACAATCAAGTTGTTTATCTCAGAACAATTGATGTCTCTTTTTCGTGTTGTGCTGCTGATTGTCATGTCGCTCGTGTTCATGATGCGGATTCACACAGGACTTGCACTTGCCGAGGCTTTCTTTATTCCGGTTATGGTATTGAGTTCTGTGTTTTTTCACAATAAAGTCGGAGCGGCTTTTGAAAAGGTGGACCGGGAAGAAGGAAAACTTTCCAGCATCGCACAGGAAAATCTGACCGGTGTGCGTGTTGTCCGCGCATTCGGGCGCGAACAATTCGAGCAGGAGCGTTTCATGCGGCAGAATGCCGGATACACGGATCTCTGGTATCATCTGCAGTTCATCCTTGCGTCGTTCTGGACATCCGGAAATGTGTATGCGACGGTCCGGAATCTTGTCGTCACAGTTCTCGGCGTTCTTTTCTGTGTCAACGGCAGTCTGACTGCCGGCGGATTTATCGCATTTCTTTCTTATAATGCCCTGATTTCACTGCCGGTCCGCGGACTTGGCCGTGTGATCACCGAAATGAGCAAGGCAGAGATTTCCATTGACCGTCTTCGCTATATCATGAATGCAGAAGAGGAGCAGGAGACAGAAATACGCGGCACAGGAGAAGAAGTGTCCGGCATAAATGCAGGTCCTGACAGTTTCACGTACGACTGCTTTCGCGGGGATATCGTCTTTTCACATGTATCGTTTACCTACCCCGGCAGAGATCATGAGATTCTGCATGATGTTTCCTTCACGGCTCCGGCAGGAAAAACGCTTGGAATTCTGGGCGCGACCGGCAGCGGAAAGACGACGCTGCTTTCGCTGCTGAACCGGCTGTACGAGCTGCCTGATTTAACAGAAGCAGACGGAACCGGTGTTCCGGAATACAGGGGAAGCATTACGATCGGCGGAACAGATATTCGTGACATTCCCCTTCCGGTTCTGCGCAGACAGATCGGAATGGTACTGCAGGAACCATATTTATTCTCACGGAGTCTGGCGGATAATATCGGAATTGCATGTGACTCGGTTACGCAGCAGGAACTGGACCGGGCGGCTTCCGTCGCATGTCTGGATGAAACAATTGATCATATGGCGCGCGGCTACGATACATTTGTCGGCGAGCGCGGGGTGACGCTTTCCGGCGGACAGCGGCAGCGGGCGGCAATCGCCCAGATGCTGGTCCGTCACACACCTGTCATGATTTTTGATGACGCCCTCTCGGCAGTAGATGCAGAGACAGATGCAAAGATTCGTCAGGCAATGAAAGAACAGATTGGAGATGCAACCGTTCTGCTCGTGTCACATCGAATCACAACACTGATACATGCAGATGAAATTATTGTACTGGAAGCGGGAAAGATCGCAGAACGCGGCACGCACGAAGAACTCCTCGCCGCCGGCGGAATCTACACCCGCGTGTATGAACTGCAGACCCGGGAAGCATAGGAAGTGTCCGTTTTGCAGCAGTTACCAGCCAAATTCCACCCCCGGCAGGAGTCAATTATCATCTCCTGACTCCAAACAAAAACTATGAACAAAAAACTCCCCTTATTCGGCATTCCCAAACTGATGCCGTTCATACGTCCATACGGAAAAAAGCTTATATTCATGATCGGACTCGGGATACTGAGCAGTCTGGCCGATACCATTTTTCCGTTATTCAACAGTTACGCGATCGATCATTTTATTGCACAGCGCACAACACGCGGGATCGTGTATTTTGTGCTGCTTTATCTCGGTCTGATGGTGCTGCAGGAACTGGACAATTTCTATTGTCTGTATCAGTGCGGAAAAGTTGAGCTGTCGATTGACAGAGATCTGCGCAATGCAGCGTTCAATCATCTGCAGACCCTGTCCTTTTCTTATTTTAATCAGCATAGTGTCGGATATATTCACGCGCGTGTTATGAGTGATACTGCGAAAATCGGTGAGCTGGTTGCCTGGCGTATGATGGATGTCGTCTGGAATGTATCCTATATTGCATGTGTTCTGATGATGATGCTTTCGTTAAATGCCCGGCTGGCTTTTTATGTAATGATTCTGGTTCCGGTGGCGGTCGCTGTGATTCTTTTCTTCGAGCGGAAACTGGTGGGTCTTTATCATCAGATTCGTGAGATCAACGCAAAAATTACGGGAAACTTCAATGAGGGAATTACCGGTGCCAGAAGTATCAAGGTGCTTGCAATTGAAGAAAAGATTACAGATGAATTTCGGTACGATACGGCAAGAATGCGGAAAACTTCCGTGAACACAACGCATCAGGCTGCCATGCTGACTTCAGTTGTGACGCTTCTGTCTTCGGCTGCGCTGTCAATGGTACTCTGGCGGGGCGGATGGATTACGATACAGGGCGTACTTAAGATCGGAACACTCTCTGTGTTTATGTCTTACGCGGTCGGGGTTCTTGAGCCGATCCACAGCATCATTACAACACTCTCGACACTCATATCGATTCAGGTGAATATCGACCGTCTGATGCATTTGCTTGAGGAAGTATCAGATGTGGCTGATACGAAAGAGGTTCAGGAGATATATGGGGATAGTTTTCATCCAGACAGGAAAAACTGGGAGCCGCTGAATGGCGATGTCAGTTTCCGTGATGTTACATTCCGTTATCCGGACGGCGACGAATATGTGCTTGAACATTTTAATCTTGAAGTTCCGCAGGGGACAAATGTCGCGATTGTAGGAGAGACAGGTGCAGGAAAATCTACGCTGGTTAATCTTGTCTGCCGCTTTTATGAACCGACAGAAGGACAGGTGCTCATTGACGGGAAGGACGCGAGGTCGCGCTCTCTGCTGTGGCTTCACAGCAATATCGGTTATGTGCTGCAGACACCGCATTTGTTTTCCGGGACGGTCCGCGAGAATCTGAGATATGGCAAGCCTGATGCGTCCGATCAGGAAATCTGGCAGGCATTAAAAGCAGTATCTGCTGATTTTGTTGTGGAGAAAATGAAGCATGGACTGGATACGGAAGTAGGAGAAGGCGGGGATATGCTGTCAACAGGGGAGAAACAGCTGTTATCGTTTGCCCGCGCTCTGCTTGCGGATCCCAGAATTCTGGTGCTGGATGAGGCAACAGCTTCAATTGATACTGTAACAGAAAAAGCAATTCAGGATGCCATTGCAACGATTATCAGAGGCAGAACATCTTTTGTTATCGCGCATCGCCTGTCTACCGTTGTTGGTGCCGATACCATTCTGGTTGTCAGAGACGGAAAAATAACAGAACATGGAACGCATCGGGAACTGATGCAGACCCGCGGATATTATTATTCCCTCTATCGGCAGCAGATTGAAGGAAGCGACTGGCATGATCTTTGATACTTGGTATTGCTGAAACGGTACTTTAATACCTATATGTACATAAAAAAAGTACAAATTTTGTAAGACTATGATTTATAATGGTTTGATCAGGCAAAGTATTTCCCAAAAGTTGCGAATCACTGTGAAAAACACACAGATATTTTGCATGGAAAAGGTACTATATAGCAAGATACAGAAATTTGTATTGTGGAAAATCGACAATACTTTGAAGAAATAGAGATGAATCGAATATCAGGTTTTTGAAATATGACGAATTTAGCCTAACTTTGCGCAAAACTGTTGAAATTGTCCTAAAATATGGTATTATTATCAGTAAGTTATAGTGATTATTAGTATGAAATATGTGAACGAGATCCTGTTCTCTTTTCAGAACAGGATCTTTCTGAAACAATATTTGTCCTTTTATTCGCGATACTACTTTATATACCATTCAGGAGGTATGGGATATGAAAATTGTTGATGCCGGGGTGCTGGCTCCGTCCTTTATTGATTTTACAATTCCCTCTTCGTTTGCCAGGGAAACACTGTACTATCCCATCGAATACGGACAATTCTTTTGTGACAAAAACTATCTTGTTGAGCGGAATTATCTTGATCAGTTTCTGTTGATCTTTATCCGCAGCGGCAGCCTTAATATACGAATCGACGGACGTGAGGGAAAAGCGGAAAAGAATCAGGTGGTTCTGATGGATTGCAGAACGCCGCACGCTTACTGGTGTACGGAAGAGACGGAGTTCCTGTGGTTCCATTTTGATGGATGTAATGCGGCAGGCTATACGAAGTTTTTATGGGATAAATATGGCGCGTTTATTATTGAACCGGAAGAACCGGAGCGGATCAGCAAATATCTGGAGCGTATGTTCCTGTATCTCCAGGCGGATAATATTAACGAACACATGATCTCACTGCAAATCAGCAAGATCCTTGCATGGCTTGCAAGCTTTGAAGACGCGGGAATGGGCAGTAATATGTTTGAGCCTGTGATCCGTCATATCAAAGAACATTTTGATGAAGAGATTAGGCTGGATGATCTGATGGAGATCTGCGGACTAAGTAAATCCTATTTTATCCGGGAGTTTAAAAAGCAGGTAGGAAGTACACCGCATGAATATTTGCTGGCATACAGGCTGCGTCAGGCAAAGCAGCTGCTCCAGACCTCAGGGCATTCGATTGAAGATATTGCTTCCGAATGCGGATTTAACAGTACGTCACATTTTGCCCGCGCATTTAAAAAAGAAAATCAAATGACCCCGACAGATTTCAGAAATATCCGTTTCTGAATCGTTCCGGATCTGATTGATAAACTGGGGGAATAAAAAAACCGTATCGGATATGCAGCAGAAACATATCCGGTACGGTTTCTTTTACGCTTCAATGCAGGATATTTGTGATTTATTCATCCGCAGGCGTGTCGTTTTCTGCCAGGAATTCATTCAGGATCCGTTCAACTTCCTCTTCCCCGAGGTTGCTCATGTGCTCGGTAAGAAAAGCGATCTCGTTGAAAATATTTACTGGCTGTTTCTTTCCGGGGGCATTGTCTGTGCCGCAGCTGCAACCGTGCCCGGAAGAATTCTGTGCGGTATTGTTTATTTCTTCAGAATGGATAATTCTGTCTTCCATATTCTCCCTCCCTTATGTAGAGCTGCTGTTTCTGTATTTTTTATGCATTCAGTTTACATGAAATCAACCTGTCTGACAAGAAGTGCAGGATGAATACAGTACAGGCATAAGGTATGCGCATCTCATGTGAAACACAGGAGAAGGATATACCTCCGGAATTAAAAATATTGTACATTTCAAGAATAATAATTATAATCGGATGTATGAGTATGAAAGTCCGGTCATTGATTGACCAGCTGGATGCAGATCATAACTTAAACCGCAGCGATTATGAATTGCTGCTCAAGGAGTGGGACAGCAGTGATGCCGCTTATGCCGCCGCCAAAGCTGTGATCTGGCGCCAGTCTTATTTTTCCAATAAAATATATGTACGTGGTCTGATCGAATTTACAAATATCTGCAGAAATGACTGCTATTATTGCGGAATCCGGAAGGGAAATCAGGAGATTGTGCGATACAGGCTGACAGAGGAACAGATAATGTCCTGCTGCAGAGAAGGTTATGAGCTTGGATTCAGAACCTTTGTGCTGCAGGGCGGTGAGGATGCCTGGTTTTCAGATGAGCGGATGTGCGGAATCGTGTCCGCGATCCGCAGGAAATATCCGGATTGTGCGATCACGCTGTCGACCGGCGAGCGGAGCCGTGAGAGTTATCAGCGCCTGTTTGATGCAGGTGCGGACCGGTACCTGCTGCGCCATGAGACTGCCGATGCAGAGCATTACAAAAAACTGCATCCGCCCGCGCTTTCCTGGGAGCACAGGATGCAGTGCCTGCAGGATCTGCGCGAAATCGGGTATCAGGTCGGCTGCGGATTCATGGTAGGGTCGCCTTACCAAAAGCCGGAACACCTGGCAGAGGACCTTTGTTTTATTCAGGAATTCCGTCCGGAAATGTGCGGAATCGGTCCCTTTATCCCGCATCACCAGACGCCGTTTGCGCAGGAACCGGCGGGAAGCTATGAACTGACGCTGTTTCTGCTTTCCATCCTGCGGCTGATTAAACCGGATCTGCTGCTGCCGTCGACGACAGCACTCGGCACCATCAATCCGCGCGGCCGTGAGATGGGAATTCTGGCCGGGGCAAATGTTGTGATGCCGAATCTTTCGCCGACGGAAGTGCGGAAGCAGTATGAGTTATATGACAATAAAATCTGCACCGGAGATGAATCGGCCCAGTGCCGGGATTGTCTGGAAACGCGCATGGAAAGTATCGGCTGTGAAGTTGTGACAGACCGCGGTGATGCACCGGGCAGATAAATGGTCCGGTCGATGCATGACCATACAGCCTGTGTGACCGGGTTATCCTTGACTATCAAACACTAGGTGATTTATGCTTAATCTATCCGATGGGAAGAATTTCTGACCAGTCGGATCAAAAACAAAATCTGCTATTCTGAATGCGAGGAAATTCCGAGCAGAAGATGGAAGAACAAAAACCGGCGCAGTGATCTGCGAACCGGATTATGTGCTGTATTATCATCCTCTCTGCCGGAAGGCAGAGGGGATTTTCTGTATAAGCTCCCGTCAAGGGCACAGTTCGGAAATACACTGGTGTATTTTCGAAACTGTGAATTTGACGGGGCAACAGGAATGAGGACGCGTCTGCGAAGCAGACAGAAAGGGGGAAAATGGAAACACGCGTTGCCGTTGTCGGCATAATAGTAAAAGAAAAAGAATCAGCCGGAAGGCTGAATGCCCTGCTTCATGAGTATGGTTCCTATATCATCGGGCGTATGGGGATTCCTTATGAGAAGCGCGGCATCAATATTGTTTCCATTGCTATGGATGCTCCGAATGATGTTATTTCCGCATTAACCGGAAAAATAGGCAGACTGCCAGGCATCAGCGTAAAAGCGGCTTATGCGCCGGTGTGAACACAGTCAAATCTATGATGGACGGAGCATTCACAAGATGATCCGGTCATTAAGAAAAAAGACAATAAAACTCTGAGGCAAATTTTGGATAACAATAGACAAGACAGAAAGGAAGAAAAAATGGCAGCTTACAATGTGAAATCAATGAAGGCGGATGAATTTATCTCACATGAGGAAATTCTGGAGACACTGGCATATGCCGAGGAAAACAAACATAATGTCGATCTGATCAGACAGATCATGGCGAAGGCGAAACCGGTCCGGAAAGGCAGCGAAACAACCTGTGCCGGACTTACGCACAGAGAGGCTGCTGTTCTCCTTGCATGTGATATTCCGGAAATCGTTGAAGAAATGTACCAGCTGGCGGAGGAAATCAAACTGGCATTTTACGGCAACCGCATTGTGCTGTTTGCGCCGCTGTATCTGTCAAACTACTGTGTCAACGGATGTCTGTACTGTCCGTATCACATGAAGAATAAAAACATTCCGCGCAAGAAACTGACACAGGAAGAGGTTAAGCAGGAGGTTATTGCACTGCAGGATATGGGTCACAAGCGGCTGGCAATTGAGGCCGGCGAACATCCAACGGAAAATCCGATCGAGTATATTCTGGAGTGTATCAAGACGATTTACAGCATTAAGCATAAGAACGGCGCGATCCGGCGTGTCAATGTCAATATTGCCGCAACAACAGTAGAAAACTACCGCAAACTCAAGGAAGCCGGCATCGGTACCTATATTCTGTTCCAGGAAACCTATCACCGGGAGAACTACGAATATCTGCATCCGACCGGACCGAAGAGCGATTACTGTTACCATACTGAGGCAATGGACCGCGCAATGACAGGCGGAATAGATGATGTCGGACTCGGCGTACTTTACGGCCTTGATAACTACATGTATGAATTTGTCGGACAGCTGATGCACGCGGAACATCTGGAAGCAGTCTTTGGCGTCGGACCGCATACCATCAGCGTCCCGCGTGTGAAACCGGCAGATGATATCGACCCGAATGATTTCGATAACAGTCTGACCGACGAGCTGTTCGAGAAAATTATTGCCTGTATCAGAATTGCAGTTCCGTATACCGGCATGATTATTTCCACACGTGAGAGCGAGGAGGTCCGCAAAAAAGCGCTGTCTATCGGTATTTCCCAGATCAGCGGCGCATCCCGCACATCCGTTGGCGGCTATACTGAGACAGACCGTCCGCACGACACAGAACAGTTTGATGTTTCTGATCAGCGTTCACTCGATGAAGTCATTCACTGGCTGATGGACATGGGTTACATTCCTTCCTTCTGTACGGCATGTTACCGGGAAGGCCGCACCGGTGACCGGTTCATGAGCCTCTGCAAGACCGGACAGATCCAGAATTGCTGTCATCCGAACGCGCTGATGACACTGAGTGAGTTCCTGTCGGATTACGCATCAGAGGAAACACGCGAGCTTGGAATGAAGCTGATCGAAAAGGAGCTTGAGACCATTCCGAAGGAGAACGTGCGCAGGGTCGCGCGGGAACATATCTTTGATATTACACATTCTGACAAGAGAGATTTTTATTTCTAAGCTGAAACTGCAGAGAAACAGGGGATACGGATGCACAATCAGGCAAGATCTTGACAGAGCAAACAGTCTGAATTGAAAAAAGTGCATCCGCAACTGCGGAGAAGCAAAGAATGCGGATGCATAATCAGACAGAATCTTTGAAAACGGAGCGGTCTGAATCGAAAAACATACAGCCGCATTTCATCAAAAGAAAGAATGCGGATGCAAAATCTGATCAAATTCAGGAAACAAGAAAAAAATGAAACAAAAGCATGCATCCGCAACTGCCAGAAAATGCCAAATGCGGATGCATTAATCTCTGCAAAGCACGATTTGGCAGGAAATAGGAGAGGAAGATCATGAGTTTACAGGCACAGCCATCTTCAGAGAGAATCCATATCGCCTTCTTTGGCGTGCGGAACGCAGGAAAATCAAGCATTGTGAATGCTGTGACAGGACAGGATCTTTCACTGGTCTCGGATGTCGCCGGAACGACAACTGATCCGGTGCAGAAAGCAATGGAACTGCTTCCGCTTGGTCCGGTTGTTATCATTGATACTCCGGGAATTGATGATGTCGGAGTACTCGGGGAACAGCGCGTGGAACGCACGCGGAATGTACTGCGCAGGGCTGAGATTGCCGTGCTGGTTGTATCCGCACAAACCGGTCTGCAGAAGGCTGACCTGGAATTGATCAGATTGTTCCGGGAGCGGAAGATCCCATACATTGTTGTATTAAATAAAACGGATCTGGCTGCTTCTGCGAAAGAGATTGAAGAGAAACGTTTTGCCGTGGAGGGGATGATTGCAGATGAAACATCTCTGACAAATGAGCAGACGGTACAGCAGACGATACAGCAAACAGTACAGCAGACGGAAGCAAATACTCCTTTCACAGTTCTTGCAGCCAGCGCTCTGACCGGGGCGGGCATTCATGAACTGAAGGAGGCACTCGGAAGACTTGCACCGAAGGTGAAGAAACAGAAACCGCTGGTGGCAGATCTTGTGGAGCGGGGCGATTTTGTGATTCTTGTGACACCGATCGATGAATCTGCACCAAAGGGAAGAATGATTCTGCCGCAGCAGATGATGATTCGCGGTCTGCTTGACGCCGGAGCGGTTCCGGTTGTGTGCCGCGAATTCGAGTATGCAGATACGCTTGCCCGGCTCGGCAGGAATCCGCGTATGGTGATTACGGATTCACAGGTGTTTGAGAAGATTGACCGGGAGACGCCGGCATCCATACCGCTGACATCATTTTCCATCATGATGGCCCGGTTTAAAGGGACGCTCACGGGTGCGGTCCGCGGGGCACGCTTCCTGAAAGAACTGCAGGATGGAGATACGGTTCTGATCTCTGAGGGATGCACGCATCACAGACAGTGCGGGGATATCGGAACGGTGAAGATGCCGGCATGGATCCGCAAATATACCGCAAAAAACCCGGTGTTTCAATTCACCTCCGGGGGCACTTTCCCGTCTGATTTTTCAGATATTAAGCTGGTAGTACACTGCGGGGGCTGTATGCTGAATGAAAAAGAGATGCAGTCGCGGGCGGCTGAGGCTGAGGCGGCCGGCGTTCCGATGACTAATTATGGAATCGCGATTGCCGAAATGCACGGTATTCTTGACAGAAGCATTGAACTGTTTGATTTCGATAAATGAAGTATAGAAGAAGACAAAAAAGATTAAAAAGGTAAAAAAGATAAAAAAGATAAATGAAATGGATGGTCCTCCTGCCGTAAGATGCCGGAGGATCTTTCATTTTTCGGACAGCAATCAGGCATATGAAAACCGCAAAGAAATTAATTTACTTTTCACGAAGGGTTTCACTATAATAAAAACGTATCTATTGCACCAGTGCAGTGAAATAACCAGGGAACTGTATGACTGATTTCTGAACAGTTTCCGGAAAGATAATCAGGAGAACTATTATGATCGGAATCGGAGTTGATACAGGCGGTACCTGTACAGATGCTGTTATTTATGATCTGGAGAACAATGAAATCCTCGCCAGTGCGAAGGCGCTGACGACGAAGGAAGATCTGAAAATCGGCATTGAAAATGTGCTGCAGAAGATGCCGCAGGATTTACTGGACCAGTGCAGGCAGATCGCGCTTTCAACGACGCTCGCAACAAATGCGTGTGTCGAGGACAAAGGCGGTCACGGCAAACTGATTCTGATCGGTGTGAATGAAAAGGTTTTTAACGAGACGCATGAATCGTACGGGATCAAAAATGCAGAAGAAGTGATGCTGGTACCATGCAGGATCACACAGGATCCGGAGACATGCGCTCCGCCGGACTGGGAGTCATTTAAACGGGATCTTACAGATTTTCTGGCAGATTGTGACTGTGTCAGTATCGTACAGCTGTTTTCTGCGGATTATCACGGCGCCTATGAAAAGCATGCGGCGAAGATCATTCGGGAAATCAGAGATATTCCGGTGATTCTGGGAAATTCACTGTTTCCGGACCGCAATGCGATCCGGCGCGGTTCCGGCGCGCTGCTGAATGCGCGTCTGATCCCGGTCCTGCATGATTTCCTGGTTGCAATTAAGGAAGTATTTGCACGCCGGAATATGAACCTCCCCATCGCAATTATCCGCAGTGACGGCTCTCAGATGTCGGAAAAATTTGCATCCGGACGCCCGGTCGAGACACTCCTCTGCGGACCGGCTGCCAGTGTGATCGGCGCAGCGGAACTGTCGGAGCTGGAGGACGCAATGATCGTTGATATCGGAGGTACAACGACCGATATTTCGCTGATCAAAAAAGGACTGCCAAAGCGGGCAAAAAACGGTATCCGTGTCGGAGCATGGAAGACGTTTGTAAAAGGGTTGTACGTTGATACATTCGGACTCGGCGGAGACACAGCGGTACATTATGATTTCGGCGGTAAAATGTATCTGGAGAATTACCGCGTCATTCCGCTCTGCAGCCTTTCGGCACAGTATCCGCAGGTGCGGAAGCAGCTGAAAAAACTGAATGATGAATGGCGTTTCCACACCTATTATCTGCATGAGTTTTTTGTTCTGATGAAGGAACCGCCGGCAAATCGTGTGTACAGTCCGGAGAATGTGAAGCTCTGTAAGGCACTTCGGGGTGGTCCGCTTTCCCTGGAGCAGGCAGCTGAAGCAATGGGAAAGGATATCTATACCATGCACGTGGAGGAGCTGGAACAGGACGGTGTGATCATGCGTGCAGGACTGACGCCGACAGATATTATGCATATCCGGGGCGAATATACGGCATTTGACGCAGAAGCTTCGCGGCATGCTGCGGAATTTGTCGTCCGCTCCGCAAATCCTGAAACAGTAGAGGAATTGTGCAGCGAAGTCTATGACATGGTTGAAAAGCGGCTGTACGAAAACATACTGCGTATCCTGATCACTTCGGAATTTTCAGAATACTATGAGAAGGATCCGGATCAGCAGCTTCAGGATCTGATAGAAATCAATTACAGGATGGCAAAACAGGGAGAAGAGAAAAATGCATTCTTTACGCCGTCCTTCCGGCTGCACGCGAAACTCGTAGGTGTCGGTGCGCCGACCCACATCTTTCTCCCGCGTGTAGCAAAACTGCTGCATACGGAAGCGATTATTCCGGAGTATGCATCTGTAGCCAACGCGGTCGGTGCGATTGCAGGCAAGGTTGTTGCGACGACAACTGTTGAGATCCGGCCGGCCGCAATGGGAGAGGTGGACGGATACGAGGTCAACACACAGACCAGCAGACGCGTATTTGAATCATATGATGACGCAATGGAATTCGCAAAGCAGGAAGGTGCTGCCATCGCAGAAGAGCATGTGCGCGAGCAGGGAGCAGCGGGGAAAGTTGCCTTTACTTATGATCTGCAAAAAAATGAGGCGAAGATCGATCTTGGATCCGTGATGTGGATGTCGGATACACTGACTGTAACGGCGACGGGAAATCCGGGCCTTTAAAAATTATGACGACTGTTTTCGGACTCCGTTGGACAAAATTCGCCTGCTTATAAAGATGAGCTGCCGAAGCACCCGGCAGCTTTGTATTTCAGTGCCACCGGATCAGCTTCTTCTGGATGAAACCGACGATTCGGTTCAGAATTGTTACGACAACACCGATCACGATGATTCCGGCGACAGCGTGCGCATAATTGGCATAGGTGATGCTGTTCTGAATGTAATAACCCATTCCATGTGTCGCCCCCATCAGTTCCGCGAAATTCAGCATCAGGACAGAGGTGGTCATTGTTACCTTGAGACCGGTCAGGATGCCTGGAATCAGGTAAGGAAGCAGGATACGGAAGAGCATGACAGGCGTACGCAGGTGCAGCATCCGCGCAGAGTCCAGTATCTCCGGCTCAATACTGCCGATCCGGTTGATGGTACTAAGAAACTGCGGCCAGAAAACCCCCAGAACGACAACAAGTGCCGACGCACTCCGAAAAGAAGGCATCAGTGATACGAGATACGGTGAAATCACAACAGCCGGGATCGGAGCCAGTACATTTGCGATCGGATAGGCAAACGCTTTTAAGCGGGGGATCCATCCGCAGAAAAGACCGAGAATTACGGCCAGTGTAAGACCGATGATCATGCCTGCCAGAAGCAGTTCCATTGAATACGCGATATTCAGGAGCATGACGTTCCAGTGTTCGTAAAATGTAAAGAAGACATTTTCCGGAGCAGGAACGAGCACAGGATGTGCCAGATCCAGAACAGAGGTGCAGGTTTCCCACAGAATCATAATCAGCCAGACGAAGATCATGATATCACGTGGTCCCTCCGTGTAAGACAGAGCGGCGCTGGATGGAATGCCGTCTGTCGAACTCAGAATGCCGGACTGTGCGCCGGACCGCCCTCCGCGGTTCTGTTTTCTTTTTTGCATCAGAAAATGGATTAAAAATAATAATTCAATCACGAGAAGAGCAGCCAGCAGTGCCCCGGGAGCATGAAGAAGCTGCTTTTTTTTGGGAACAAACAAAATAATTCCTGCAAGTACAGCGAGCAGGACATGAGGAATAAAAACGCTGAAGAATCCGGAAAAGGAGCTTACTGAAGCCAGTTGTTTTTTGTTCATGCAGGACCTCCGCATCTGCAGGCACGGCCTGCGGGCCGGTCAAGTTCCATCAGCCTGTCTGTCAGACTCCGCCGGATCTGGCGGAACTGCTCACCTGCAGGACCATCTTCAAGCGTGCGCGGCCGCTTAAGCGGAACTGGTATCGATTCAGCAATGCCGCCGGGCTCCATCAGGATAATGCGGTCCGCGAGACGGACAGCTTCCTGAATATCATGTGTTACAAATACGATGGTTCTGCGTTTCGCGGGGTTATTTTCAGCGCACCAGAGGGTTTCCAGCAGGTTTTGAAGATCCGTGCGGTTTCTGGCATCCAGGGCTCCGAATGGCTCATCAAGAAGCAGAATTTTCCGGTCCATGGCCAGTGCGCGTGCGATTGCAACGCGCTGGCGCATCCCGCCGGACATCTGATACGGATGTTTATTACCGGCATCTGCCATACCAACCTGTTCGAGATACCGGTCAGCCATTGCAGCCGCATCGGAGGCAGAGATTCCCGGATGTGTCTGACGGATACAGAACTGCACATTTTTGTGTGCATTCATCCAGGGAAACAGTGCATAGTCCTGAAAAACGATTGCCATGTCTTCGCGGGGTCCGCATACGGGACTTCCGTCAACAAGGATTTTCCCTTCGGTTGGCATATGCAGACCGGCCAGGAGCCGGAGCAGCGTGGTTTTGCCGCATCCGGACGGACCGGCGATGCACAGAAACTCCCCGCTCTCAATTTGAAATGAAAGCGAGGAGAGTGTCTGTTCGCATGCGCACTGTTCATTATCTGCATAAGAAAAACTGACATTGTTCAGAGTGATCATAAATGAATTCTCCCGAAAATGCAGGCTGCGGCCGTAAGCTGCGGTACGGTCAGTGTACGGAATCCGGAAGCTGATTAAAGGGTGTTATGCGCTTTGAAGTAATCGGTCAGTTCACCCCACAGAGCATTGTCCGGCTCCCGTGAAGCCAGTTCATTCAGAGCGGCTTCATAGACATCTGTCACAACATATTCGGACCAGTCAATATCCAGCGTGTTGTCAATCTGTCCGATATTTCCCATTGCCTCGTAAAATCTGATGCAGGCATCTTTATCCGGGTCCAGTGACAGACGCATGACAGGAGTATAGGTGTCGGTTCCATATACCTGGCCTTTTATAAAGTCACGGTCTTCTCCGGCATACGCCTCGAGAATGTCCAGTGTTTCTTCCTCATTGTTTCTGTAGTAGTCATAACCGCGCAAGGCTGCCGTTTCAAATTTTATGAGTGCATCTTTGTTATCCTCGTAGGTTGTCTGGTTGCAGGTCTGACGGCAGCAGGGGTACGGATCAACAAAATCCTTCACTGCGCCGACAAGTTCTACGCCGAGATCATTTGCGTAATAACCGAGACACTGGTTGGTGATGCAGAGATCATATTCTCCTTTAACTACACCTTCGACTGCTGTATTGCCGTCTTCGACATAGACAAATGTCACATCGGCATCTTCGCCCGGCTCGCCGATTGTATATCCCTGCTCAATCAGATAATTTTTCAGAACCATCTGACCGGTTTCCGGCATCTGGCAGGCAATCGTTTTGCCGACCAGTGCTTCTGCAGAATCCAGTGTGATTCCGGAACCGGGTGCCGCCATGATCTCAGAGCCTTCTGCAGCGGTTCCGCCAAACACGCGAAGCGTTGTCGTTCCCTGGCTGATAAATGTGGCAGCTGCAGTCGAACTGAACAGATAAACATCCAGGTCACCGGTAGAGACTGCCATATAAGCGTCATTCATGCTGGAAACTTTCTCGAATTCGACATTAACGCCTTCTTCTTCGAAATATCCCATCGCATCCGCAACAAGCACACCGACCGGTTTAACAGAGTTGCCAAGCAGTCCGACCTTCAGTGTTTTAATATCTTCTGCTGTATCACTGTCTGTTTTGGATGTGGAAGTGTTGTCTGCAGCTGCAGGATCCTCTGCGGCAGAAGATGCGCCGGTATTTTCAGCAGAGATGTCTGCGGCGGAAGAACTGTCTGTAGAAGCAGCGGAACTGACGGATGTACCTTCGGCGGAAGAAGCATCCGGTGCAGAAGCGGTGGTTGTATCAGAGCTGCTGCCGCATCCGGCCAGTCCGAGCGAGAGACACATCAGTGCAGCTAAAGTTATGGAAACCAGTCTCTTTTTCATGTAAATCGTATCCTTTCCCTGTCATAGTTGTCCCGTGTAAAAAGATGGATCGGAACACATGTTTTCATATCAGGTTATAGTATAAATGAGTGAGTAGATCAAGTCAACCGCGTGGGATTGTAATAACTTGCTGAGTATGTTTCGTCTATTTTATAATTCCTAGCAAAATTCTATAGTAAATGAGCAAGTTTTTACATTTAACAAACTATTAATCTGCTATAATATAATTCGTAGAGAAGTGATGGGAAGAAAGCATTTTTATCAATCTTCGAAAATGAATCATTTATTCAATCATTCAGCGAAAGGGGACAATCTATATGAAAGATTTGCTTATCCGTACTCTGAAACATGAATCTGTAGAACGTGCGCCTTGGGTACCGTTTGCAGGAGTTCATGCAGGATTTCTGAAGGGGTATACCGCGACAGAGATGCTGACAGATGCCGACAAGGCGTTTGAGTCACTGATGGAAGTTAACAGACTGTACAAGCCGGACGGTCAGCCGGTTATTTTCGATCTGCAGATCGAGGCTGAGTGCCTTGGCTGTGATCTGACCTGGGCAGATGACTGCCCGCCGTCCGTATCCGGACATCCGCTTGACGGTGACGATGAAGAGCCGCCGGAGATTCCGTGCGAGTGTACCATTCCGACAAAAGAGTCCGGACGTATCCCATATGTTCTGGATGTTATGCATCGTATGAAAGAAGCTGTCGGCGATACAACTGCACTCTATGGACTGATCTGCGGACCGTTTACACTTGCGGCACATCTTCGCGGCAACAATCTGTTTACCGATATGTTTGACTTTGAAGATGAAGTCTGCGAACTGATGGATTTCTGCGCAAAGGTATGCATGAAGGTTTCCGAGTATTATATCGAAGCCGGCATGGATGTCATCGCAATGGTCGACCCGCTGATTTCCCAGATTTCAAGTGACGATTTTGAGTCCTACTGCACAGAGCCGTACAAGAAGATCTTTGATTTTATCCGCGAAAAAGGTGCGTTCTCATCCTTCTTCGTATGCGGCGACGCGACCAGAAACATCGAAGTCATGTGTCAGACAGGCCCTGATTCCATTTCTGTAGATGAGAACGTCGACATCCTGAAGGCAAAAGAGATCACAGATCAGTACAATATTGTAATCGGCGGAAACATCCCGCTGACAACCGTTATGCTGCTCGGTAATCAGCAGGATAACATGAAGTTTGTCGTTGACCTTCTGGACAGCATTCCGGATAAGAAGAACTTCATCATCGCACCGGGCTGCGACATGCCGTATTCTGTTCCGGTTGAGAACTGCATCGGTGTCGCACAGGCTGCAATCGATACAGATAATGTCCGCGAGATGGTCAAGAACTACACAGCAGAAGAGATTGATACTTCCGGTGTAGTTGTTCCGGATTATGCAAATCTGGAGAAACCGCTCATCGAGGTCTTCACACTTGATTCTGCTCAGTGCGCAGCATGCGGATACATGATGGGTGCTGCAAACCAGGCCATCGAGATATTCGGCGACAAGATTGATGTTGTAGAGTACAAGTTCATCTATAAAGAGAATGTCGCACGCTGTGTCAAGATGGGTGTTACGAATCTTCCGTCCATGTATGTTGACGGTGAGCTGAAGTTTAAATCCATTACACCGTCCAAGGAAGAATTGCAGGCTGTTATTCAGGAAGCAATCGACAAGAGAGCATAAAATACCGTTTAACAGGCAGCTTACAATTTGCTTCTAAGTAATAATAAATTGTCCGGCCGGTCCGGTTTTTCCGGAGCGGCCGGATTTCAAGGGAGTAGGTAGACAAAGTCTACCAGATGTTTTGTTGATTGATTGAATAAAAATGATTGTAAAAAACAGTATAAAATTTTTTATCACACGAGTAGAGTAAGTCTACTCAGCGGAGGGCAGCATGGGAGACAACAAAAATGCATTTCTGGGAGAACTGATCGGAACATTTATGCTTGTGTTTTTCGGATGCAGTACTGTAGCGGTAACCGTTCTTTTTGGGACACTTGTTGGCCAGTTCCAGATCGCCGTGTGCTGGGGTATTACGATTACACTTTCAATTTATATGACGCGTCATATCTGCAATGCGCATTTTAATCCGGCCGTATCCGTGGCGATGGTATTTTCCGGCCGAATGAAGGCAGACAGACTCCCGGCATATCTGACAGGCCAGGCAGCGGGCGCATTTTTAGGCGCACTTCTGGTGTATCTGATCTTTTCTCCTTCGATTGCCGCTTTTGAACAGACAGCAGGAATCGTGCGCGGTACATTTGAGTCAGTTGCAACTGCAAAAATGTTCGGTGAATACTATGTACAGCCTGGCAGCACAGCCGTAATCAGTCTGGGACTGGCCTGTGCAGCAGAGCTGATTGGGACGTTTATTCTGGTTTTCGCAATATTCAGCCTGACCGAGGGATGCAACGTGGGAAGACCGGACAGTAATCTGGGACCGGTTTATATCGGCTTTACAGTTACAATTATTCAGTGCATCATTGCACCACTGACCCAGGCCGGCCTGAATCCTGCCAGAGATTTTATGCCGAGACTGGTTGCACTGATGTTCGGATGGGGTATGTGGGCATTCCCGGATGCCGTCGGCGGTGCTTTCTGGGTTTATATTCTCGCACCCGTGATCGGCGGACTGCTGGCGGCACTTGTATTTACGAAGGTTGTTGAGCCGGGAATGAAGCGGGCCGGCACTGAAAACGCATAAAATGTATAAGCAATTAAAAGGAGTAAGAATATGAAACAGACAAAACTAATCCTTGTAGGCGGTTTTCTGGGTGCAGGAAAGACGAGCATGCTGTACCGGGCGGCTGAACTCCTGCAGAAAAAAGGCAGCCGGGTGGGGCTGATTACAAACGATCAGGCCACCAACCTGGTTGACACGACGATTCTTTCCGGCAATGACATGCCGGTCAGCGAAGTGAGCGGGAGCTGTTTCTGTTGTAACTTCCCGGGACTGGTCGAGGCAATTGAATCGGTTGCATTTGCCATTGACGGCGGGATTACGATTGCGGAGCCGGTCGGAAGCTGCACAGATCTGTCTGCAACGATCATGCAGCCGCTGAAGGATAAACATAAAGAACTGGTTGATCCTGCACCAATGACGGTACTCGCAGATCCGGAACGCCTGCGCGGCATTCTGGATGAAAAGGAGAATACGGCTTCTTATATTGCCACGAAACAGTTCGATGAGGCAGATATTATCCTGATCAACAAAATCGATGTTCTGGACGCGGCGGATGCAGAGACACTTGCAAAACGCGCAGCAGAGCGCTGGCCGCAGGCAAAAGTTATGACCGCGAGTGTTAAGGAAAACATCGGCGTGGAAGCGTGGCTGGAGGAAGTACTTCGTCCGCAGGACGTTGGAAAAAACCTGGCGTCGGTTGATTATGATCTGTATGCTGACGGAGAAGCGGCATATGGATGGCTGAATGCCACTTATACATTTAAAGCAGGTGATCACGATTATGCTGCAGATGCAGGTGTGTTCCTTGATGCGCTGGAACAGAATCTCAATGCAAAAAATGCTGCCGTTGGTCATGTGAAATTCCTGCTGCGCGCAGGTGAAAAACAATGGCTCGGCAATTTGACAGGAATGGCTGATCACAAAACAATCCGCGAAGAAGCAGTTCCGGAACCAGATAATGAACAGGAAGAGACCGCAGCTGACACAATTGTCGTAAATGCGCGTGCCGAGATCGGACCGAAGGAATTGCAGGATCTGACACTCGCTGCTTTAGACGCTGCTTTTTCTGATTATATTTTTACAGGAACGAATATCTGCACCCTGATTCCGGGACGTCCGAATCCGACTTATCATTATGATCACGTCGTCTGATACTGGTATTAGACAGAAGACAGGATCTATTATAAAATGATCTGAGAAAGACAACCGTGTTTTCCTGCTTATAATACGGAGAGAGGAAATATGTATCTGGAAATGGATTGTTCCTGCAGGGGCAGGAATCTGGATAAAATGCTTCAGCCCGGAATTCTGCTCTGCGTCCGGGACGGAAAAAAATTCGGCTATCAGATCATTGAGGAACTGGGTGAGAGCCCGATGTTTGACGGTGTCCGTCCGGACAAAACCGGTGTTTACCGGTATTTAAAGCGGATGGAGACATCGGGTTACCTGAATGCTGATTTTGAGACAGATCCCGCAGATGATACACCAAGGAAACGGTACGAGATTGCGGATAAGGGACTGGCATGTCTGGAAAGCTGGGGCACGACATTGCGGGAATATGCTTTTTCACTCAGCCGGCTGGTGGAAGATATCGAACAGAGTATTTATGATCGGCCGGAGCAGAGCATAACCACTGCAAAAGCGGAAGAATCTGTGAAGAAGACAGAGGAGACTGCCCAAAGCAGTGACCCGGAAAAGAAGGATGCGGAGGAAAAACACATGACGGATTTGTATTTAATCACCGGGTTTCTGGGCGCGGGCAAGAGCACATTTCTGAAGCGGTTCCTCAGGCTGTTCGAAGGAAAGAAAATCCAGCTGATCATCAATGAGTTCGGCGCGGAGGACGTGGACGGCGTGCTGCTTGGAAATCTCGGTGTGGAACTGGAAGAAATTACCGGAGGCTCGGTTTTCTGCTCATGCCGGATTGATCAGTTTGAAAAAGCACTGCGTACATTTGTGGAAGAGGACACAGATGTCGTCATTGTCGAGGCGTCAGGTCTTTCCGACCCGACAGGTGTTCACAATCTGCTCTATGAGTCCGAACGCTTTCCGCATATCCGTTACAAAGGATCCATCTGCATGATTGATGCGATCCGCTTCCCTAAAATCTATGCGAAATCACGCACCTGTGTGAAGCAGGTAGCGGCTGCAGACCTGGCTCTGATCAATAAGATTGACAAGGCAAAACCTGAAGATCTGGAGAAAACAAGACAGCTGGTGCGGGACCAGCGGCCGGATCTGATGTTCTATGAGACAAGCTTCGGAGAGACGGATGCGGATCTGCTGACTGCACTTGATCAGGCGAAGGCAAATACTGACGCCACAATGCCGCTGACAGCAGACCTCACAACCAGAAAGCTGGCTGTCAAGGTAAAGAATGGTATTAAGGCGGAAACACTGGAACATTTCCTGAAGCTATTTGTCGAGACAACTTTCCGTGTAAAGGGCTTTGTCGAGACAGAAGACAAAGGAATGTGCCTGGTCAGCTGCGTCGGAAATCTGATATCGATTGAGCCTTACGGGACAGAAGTTCCGGAGGATCGGATCGGTACGCTTATAATTCTTTCTGGTGCAGGTATGCCGGTGCGCAAGACGGTGAAGGAAGCAATCACATGGTATCCGGATGAGGTGGTTTTGGTTTGAAGCGATTTTTAGATCAGCAAGGGAGGAAACGATGAAATTAGCAGTGACATATGACGAAGGAAAGATCAACGCGCGTTTTGGAAAGGTAAAAGCATTTAAAGTATATGATGTGGAAGACGGGGTCATCAAAGCGCAGAGTATCCGCACAGTTGAAACAGATGATCTTGATGAGAAGGCAGCGATCCTGAAAGAGACGGGCGCCGAGAAGGTGATCTGTGGAAATATCTGCATGCATTGTCAGGAAAATGTCAGAAATGCAGGCATCGAGATTCTGGGCTGTGTGCAGGGAGATGCGGACGCGGCAGTTGACGCTTATCTGGCAGGGACACTGAAGTATGAGACGGATCCGGAGATTCTGAAATAAGCGCAGCTCGCGCGCGATCAGAGATCGCGACTTACATAGGATTGAAAGAAAAATACGATTGTCTGAACTGTCCGCTTCACAGGCGGGCAGTTTTATCCGGCAAATAAGTAGACTAAGTCTACCCAAAACAGCAAGAAAATACATTTACAAATCCTATAGATATAGTATGATACAAAACAAGGGCGAGTTAACAGACAGAGCAGATTAGATTAACCGGCTCGCACGTGATCGAAGATCACGATAAATAATTATAACCCAAGGTTTTATAAGGAGGAAACATTAGCATGACTTCAAAAGAAAGAATTGATGCAGTTCTCAATCATCAGAAACCGGACCGGACCCCGTTTGCCCTGGTTGACGGCGGTGCCTGGATTGCAATGAATGAAAACATGTCCTATCAGGATCTGTACAGCCTTCCGGACGGCGGCGCTTCCAAAATTGTGGAATATACAAATGAGATAGAAACAGATCTGGTCAGCGCAGTCAGCGGTGTGTTTACTGCCTGCCTGAATGCAGTCGGCTGCCCGATTAATCTTACCCGGATCGGAAGTCCGGTTGACACAGGTGCCGCACTTGAGGATCCGGAAGAGGAGATTCCGCTTCTCGATAAATCAAAAATCCGCGAACAGCTTCTGGCAAATGATTTTGTTCAGAAAATGCTCAACCAGTGCCGCAACGTTAAAAAGCTTGTCGGTGATGAGAAGTATCTGATCGGAGATATAGCAGGACCATTTACAATGGCAGCTGTTATGGTCGGCACGGAAGATTTTGTTGTAATGCTTCTGGATGACCCGGATCTCTGCTGGCAGCTGATGGATTACACGACAGCAGTCAGCGCGGAGATGTTCCATCTGCTGCATGAAGCCGGCTGTGATATTGCCCTTCCGGCAGAGCCGGTCGGCAGCGGGAGTATGATCAGCCCGGATATGTTTGAGGAATTCACGGTTCCGGCACTTGCAAACCTCAGAAAAGAACTCTCAGAGTATAAGTATTTCTTTACACATGTGTGCGGCGACTCAGTCTCAAGAGTTCCAGGACTGATCAAGGCAGGCACGGTTGCATTTTCGGGTGACTACTATGTTGATCTTGACGAAGCACTCACAGCAGCTGACGGAAAACTGGTCATGATGGGCAACATGAATCCGGCCGGTGTAATTGCCACTGGTACGCCTGAAGAAGTTTATCAGGAGGCGTGTGAGCGCATTCAGCAGGCCGCAGGCCGCGGATTGATCCTCGCAACCGGATGCGACCTGGCTGCAACCGCTCCGATGGAAAATGTAAAGATGGCGATTAAGGCCTGCAAAGATATGGGCTGAATTCGGCAGAACTGTAAGAGCTTTGTGTCAAGTCACTGCCGGAAGGATTTGCAGCTGCAAAATGGATGAAACCGACAGAGCCGTCCACTTCACAAGTGGGCGGCTTTTCGTGTATAATTGCCGTATGGGATAAGAAAAAAAGAATTCTTTTCCAGTATTAGACTTTATACAGGAAGGAAACCGCACATGAATCAGCAGACGTTAAGTGATATTGAATATGGAAACAGACGTCACAGGACACGGCGGGAGGAATTTCTGTCTCTGATGGATGAAATCATTCCTTGGGAGAGATGGGTGGAAAGGATTCGCCCTTATTATCCTTCGGGACGACGCGGCCGTCCGCCGAAAAATATTGAGACAATGCTGCGCATGTATCTTATGCAGATCTGGTACGGACTTTCAGCTGCCCGGATTGAGGACGTCGTCTATGACAGCTATGCTATGCGAAGCTTCATGCACATCGATTTTCTAAAAGATCAGGCGCCTGGCTCCAGCACACTGCTGCGTTTCCGTCATCTGATTGAAGAGAAGGGGATCGCAGAAGAACTGCTGGCGGATATCGATGCGCGCCTTGCCAGGCAGGGGCTGGTGCTGCATTGCGGCAGCATTGTGGACGCAAAGCTTGCGACACGATAAACCGTGGCTTTTTGGAAAGGTGCATCCGCAACAGCCGCACCTCTTACATACCCCGATTTGCAGCATTACAGGTAATGATGATATGAATACACTACGCAAATTTCTACCTTATTACAAACCTTACCGCAGTATTTTTTTCATAGATCTGATCTGTGCGACGTGTATCAGTGTCATTGATCTTGCTTATCCGCAGCTGCTGCGGACGCTGACGGCTACGCTCTTCCGGCGCGAGTCTGCTGTGATTTTGTCTAAGCTTCCATGGATTGCGCTGGCACTTCTCGCAGCATATCTGGTGCAGTCGTTTTGTACGCATTATGTGACATATCAGGGACATATCATGGGTGCCCAGATGGAGCGGGATATGCGCAGGGAGCTCTTTGAGCGGTACGAGGCACTCTCCTTTTCTTATTATGACCGAAGCAATACCGGACAGCTGATGAGCCGTCTGATCTCGGATCTGTTTGATATTGCAGAGATGGCACATCACGGACCTGAGAATTTCTTTATTTCCACGGTTAAAATCATCGGATCATTTATTTTCCTGTTTCTGATTCACAGGAAGCTTGCGTGTCTGCTGCTGATTGTAACAATCATCATGTTTCTTGTTTCAGCGAAGCAGTACCGGCATATGCAGGAAACATTTATGGATAACCGGAGGAAGATCGGAGATATTAATGCCTCTCTTCAGGATTCGCTCTCGGGTATCCGGATCGTGCAGGCATTTACGAATGAACAGGTTGAACGGGAGAAATTTGCGCACGGAAATGAAGCATTTCTGAAGTCAAAGCGCAGCAACTACAGCGCGATGGCAATGTTTCAGAGTTCCAATACATTTTTAATCGGCATGATCTACCTGGTCACACTGACGGCCGGCGGCTATTTTATCGCGAAAGGCTCCATGCAGCCGGCGGATCTTGCAATGTATGCGCTTTATATCGGGATTTTCGTGAGCCCGATCAAAGTGCTTGTAGAGCTGACAGAAATGCTTCAGAAAGGGTTCTCCGGCTTTCGAAGATTTCTGGAACTGATTGAGACAGTTCCTGAGATTCGCGATGCGTGGGATGCGATTTCGATCATTCATCCGGATGGGGATATTGTATTTGATCATGTAGACTTCAGCTATGAGAAGAACGAAGTTGTTCTGGATGACTTATCCTTTACGGTTCCCGCCGGAAAATCTGTTGCGCTGGTCGGACCGTCAGGCGGCGGAAAGACAACGATTTGTTCGCTGATTCCGCGCTTCTATGATATTACCGGCGGAAGGATCACGATCGGAGGGCAGGATATCCGGGAGATGACCCTGGAAAGCCTTCGCGGTGCGATCGGTATTGTGCAGCAGGATGTGTATCTTTTTTCAGGCAGCGTCAGGCAGAATATTGCCTATGGAAAGCCGGGTGCGTCTGATGAGGAAATCATAGACGCGGCTAAGAAGGCAAACATTCATGATTTTGTAATGAGCCTTCCGGATGGATATGATACAATTGTCGGGGAGCGCGGCGCGCGTCTTTCCGGCGGACAGAAACAGCGGATTTCCATAGCCAGGATATTTCTGAAAAACCCGCCGATTCTGATTCTGGACGAGGCGACCTCAGCGCTTGATAACGAGAGTGAAATGTATATCCAGAAGAGTCTGGATGATCTGGCGGTAAACCGCACGACAATTACAATTGCGCACCGGCTGTCTACCATCAGAAACGCGGAGGAAATTCTTGTGATTGATGAGACAGGCATCCGGGAACGCGGAACCCATCTGAGTCTGCTGAAAAAGGGCGGGCTTTATGCCCGGTATTATCAGATGACACAGGAGTAATCCGGATCAAATCAGTTTGTAAATAGATGAGAAGGAGAGAAACAAAATGAAACTGGAATTATATAAATTCGACGGATGTCCGTATTGTCAGCGTGTGATGAGGGCAATTCAGCAGTCGGGGAGAACAGATGTGGAATATCATGACATCCAGAAGAATCCGGAGGACTATAGACGGCTTCTGGAAGTGGGCGGCATAGATCAGGCGCCGTGCCTGTTTATTGATGGAAAACCGATGTATGAGAGCGCAGACATCATTGCGTGGCTCACAGCGCATCCGCAGGAATAAGAAGGAAAGGAATTGACGGAACAGATATGGCGAACGAATCCAATATACTGGTTGCGAAAATTGAGGCACGCAACCAGGAGGAGATGGCAAAGCTCCGGCCTGGCGTGCGCGCTGTCATTGAGGATGTACAGGATGCGCTGCAGCACGGAAGCAGTGACCGGGCAGAGCAGATCGTAAATGCGGCATTAGATGAGATGCGTCAGAACGGTGCAGGGACTGATGCGGAAAAAGCGGGCGTCGAGACGGGTGCGGCGGAACAGGATCCGGCCGGCCGGCGTGCGCTGGAAAATATTCTTGCGCAGGTTTATGTGACACAGAAGCGGTGGAAGGATGCCGAAACGCTGGTAAACAAGCTGCTGGCTGAAAAGAAAGAAGATGATCTGTACCTGCTTCTGGGACAGATTTATCATGCGATGGGAAGATACCACGATGTCGTCTCGACGATGAAGAAGGCATCCTTTCAGGATTATTACCCGCCGTTCTATAACAATACGCTGGCGGATGCGCTGCAGCAGCTCGGCAGAAAACAGGAGGCACTGGAAGTTTTCCGGCGGGAGGCTGACCAGTTCAGGCGGGACGGAGAGATTCTTTCGTCCGCAATGCTTGAAGGAACGTTTCAGAATCTGCTGATGCTGGAAATCGAACTGGGAGACCGTACATTTGCCCGGGATCTTGCTGCCTACAGATCATTTTTGTCAGAAATCGAAATGAATGAGCAGGAAGCTGTTTATCTGACCGGGACAATCGTTATGATGAGTGAGCAGCTGCATCTGAAATGGCTGCGGCCGCATTTTCAGTCATTCATTGCTTTTGTGGAAGAACAGAAACTGCTGGACGGCCTGAACGATACGGTACTGCCGTCGGCGCATCTGGCGCTGGAATCCTGGACCTATCATGAGGACCCGAAAATTGATTCCATTGTGGAATCATTTCTGAGTTTTTATGCCGGTCAGTCACAGGAAGGGGAAGCGGCATCTTCCAACCCGGAGGTGGAAGTGACGTCGCTTACCTATCAGTGGTATATGTGCAGGTATTATCCGGATCACTGGCAGGTGTTTGATTATATCAAAGAGACGTATCCGCATACGTATCTGAAAATCACGCCGTTTCTGCAGGGGTTCAGTGAGAAATCTCCGGCTGCGCTGGAAGAAGAAGTTCTTGATCTGCTGATGCCGTACGTAAAGAACAAAACCCGGGAGGAAGCGGTTAAGGAACTGGAAACGGTCTATGCCAGAGCTGTCCGGATGGAAAAGCAGCCGGTCTATGTATCCAAAGAAGGCAGCACCTACCGGAATGCAGGGCGTAAGATCATGCCGAATGATCCCTGTCCGTGCGGCAGCGGGAAGAAGTATAAGAAGTGCTGCGGGCGCCGGTGATGTGTCGAGGCAGGAGACGGAGCGATATTTGTCTTCTTGCTCAGGTGGGATTCGCAGAAGACAAATATCTCTCCGTCTCCTGCTGCCAGGGAAGAATTCGCATTGAGACAATGTTTCACCCCTGCCCGTGCGAAGGATTTCGCAGGAAACAATTGTCAATCCCGTCTCCGGCACCAGGATATTGAGATGCGAAAGGTTTTGACGTGTGAGTCAGGATGGGTTATGATAAAGGATACGGTTCAGGTCGGATTTACAGAGGTTTTGCGGATCCGGCCGGAAGGAAATAAATGGAAGCAGGAGATTTGGTTTGATGGTTTTTGAAAATATTCTGGAAGCAGTTGGCAACACCCCGATGATCCGTCTCAACAAGCTTGTTGGCCCGGATGATGCAGATGTTTTTGTGAAATATGAAGGGATGAATATCGGCGGATCGATCAAAACCCGCACAGCCCTTCAGATGATCCAGGAAGCTGAGAAGCGCGGGGATCTGAAGCCGGGCATGGTTATTGTTGAGCCTACAAGCGGAAACCAGGGAATCGGCCTTTCTCTGGTCGGGGCAGTTAAGGGATACAAAGTGATCATTATTATGCCGGATTCGGTCAGCCGTGAGCGCTCGCTTCTGATGAAACAGTATGGCGCCGAGGTGCGGCTGGTACACGATGATAATAATATCGGTGAATGTATCGACCGGTGTATCGAGATCGCAAAAGAAATGAAAGCATCAGATCCGAATGTATTTGTACCGGATCAGTTTTCCAACAGTGATAATGTTCTGGCACATCTTCGTCACACAGGTCTGGAGATTCTTGATCAGGTGAACCGGCCGATCGACGGATTCTGTTCCGGCATCGGTACAGGCGGAACGATCACGGGAATCGGACAGGTTCTCAAAGAAAAGAATCCGCAGATCCGTATCTGTGCAGTCGAGCCGGAGCACGCTGCAATTCTTTCCGGCGGCAGCATCGGAACACATATGCAGATGGGGATCGGCGACGGACTGATTCCGGATATTCTGGATCAGAACATTTACACCGGAATTTACGTTGTGACAGATGAAGAAGCGATTACGATGACACAGCGGCTGGCACTTGAGGAGGGAATCCTCTGTGGTATTTCCAGCGGAACAAATGTGTGTGCGGCGCTGAAGATGGCGAAGGAACTCGGACGGGGCAGGACCGTTGTGACAGTACTGCCGGATACCGGCGAGCGGTATTTCAGCACGCCGCTGTTTGAGGAACATTGAGCGGGGGCGCCGGGTTAATCATTCTTTATGATGGGATATGAGCATGCATTTGTTTGTTTTAAGATGTTTTGCCTGCCTGCGAATTGTTATAAAGCATGCATTATTTCAAATACGAGCCGATTAGCATGTCGGATTAAGAGCATGAGGCATGCGTTTTCCAAAAACAAAGAAGAACTGCATGCCTGTGCAGAGACAAAAAGCATGCGTTTTTCTAAAACAGGGAAGAACTGCATGCCTGTGCAGGGATAAAAAGCATGCGTTTTCCTAAAACAGGGAAGAACTGCATGCCTGTACAGGGATAAAAGGCATGCAGTTTCTTGAAAATAGAAAAAACTGCACGTATATCAGATATTAAAAAGCGTGCATAATCTTTACACAATAGTTTTTTGCATGCATTTACGACAAACCTCAATCTACAGGAAAGAGAACAGATAGGATTATTAAGGAGAAGTACATGACAGAGATTCGAGAATACCGCGGCCACATCCGGAACTGGAAGGCACTGGCGGAGGAACTGGGAATTGATACAGCACTTTCGCGTGAAGCGCGGGAGCAGCAGATTCTGTTAAAGGCATATGAGACCTGGGGCGAGGAGATGCCGCTGCATCTGCACGGTATGTTTGCATTTGCCCTCTGGGATGCAGATGAGGAGAAGCTGTTCTGCGTGCGCGATCCGTTCGGCACAAAACCATTTTACTATTATGAGACAGCTGACGGAGAACTGCTTTACGGTACGATGATCCGTCCGATTCTCGAGCAGCCGGGTTTTGTAAAGGAACTGAATGAGTCAATGCTGCAGCTGTATCTTTCTCTGACCTACGTTGCCGGAGAGGAGACATTTTTCAAAGGACTGAAAAAGCTGATGCCCGGGCGCTGTCTGATCCGGAAAGACGGAAAGACGGAAATCCGCCGCTACTGGACTCCGGAATTCCATCCGGATGAGAGTAAAACGCTGGAAGACTGGGCAGATGAGATTCATGAGACTATTCAGACGGTGATGCCGGAGGTGAAAGAGCCTGATGAGGATGCGTGGTCCTTCCTGTCAGGCGGTGTGGATTCTTCTTATGTTCTGGCTATGTCGGATGTGCAGATGACAGGTTCCTGCGGTTATGAAGAGCCGCGTTTCGACGAGTCACCGCTGGCAGCAGAGACAGCACGGATTCTGGGCAGACAGAATACGCGCTGCCTGGTTACACCGGAGGATTATTTTGCAGTTGTTCCGTTTGTTATGGAACATATGGAACAGCCGCTGGCGGATGCATCTGCGATTGCCTTCGCGATTGCGTGCCGTGAAACGGCAAAAGAAACGAAACTCTGCTATTCAGGTGAGGGAGCAGACGAATTTTTCGGCGGCTACAACATGTACCGAAACGCTGAGCGTTACGGTGAGAATCTGAAGACGTTCTATGTCGGCAATACCAACATCATGAAGGAGGATGAGAAGAAGCGCATTCTGCAGCACTATGATGAGAATGTCCTTCCGATTCATCTCGCGGAAGATATTTATAAAGAAACTGAAGGCCTGGATCCGCTGACGAAGATGTCGGATGTGGATATTCAGATCTGGCTGGAAGGGGATATTTATCTTAATGTCGACAAGATGAGTACTGCTGTGGGACTGGAAATCCGGATGCCGCTGACAGACCGGCGCGTATTTGACATTGCGTCCCGTATGCCTTCCCGTTTCAAGGTCAATGAGGAGCAGAATAAAGTCGCATTCCGCACGGCAGCCGCAAAAGTACTTCCGGAAGAGATTGCTTTCCGGAAGAAACTGGGCTTCATTGTGCCGATCCGGATCTGGATGGCTGACAGCCGGTATAATCAGGATGTTCTCGCAAAGTTTAAGAGCGAAACTGCGGCGAAGTTCTTTAAGCCGGAAGAGATCAATGCGATTCTGGATGCTTATCTTGCGGGAGATTCTGATCTGTGGCGCAAGGTATGGACCATTTATACGTTTCTTGTCTGGTATGACATTTACTTTGGTGTATAAACGCCCGCCGGGCTGTTGCATATTTATTTGTTCAGAAAGGAACTGGCAGTGAGTTATCAGGCAGTCTATCTCGTGGAAAACGGATATCGTGAGGATCCTTACCGGTTCGTGAATCTCGATCCGGACGGTGAAGTCTGCTTTGAACCTTGGGATGGTATGCGGATCCGCCGTCACATCGCGCGGGCGGCATATCTGTATAAAATCGATGAAGACGGCGATGAAATCGAGATGCTTCACTACAGTGGGGTTCCGGTGGAGTTTTACATCACAGATTCCCGCGTTATGATCCGGATTCCTGCATATGAAAAAAGTGAACATGATGACGAAACAAGGGCTGCAGTCTTTCGGACTGACAGGTATGATGATCCGCGGGGAGAACGTGCGCTGACACTGGCCGGCATGATCCGGTATGAATGGGTTTCCCAGATCAGTTACCAGCGAAAGGTCAGCCGCAGTACAGAAGAGTGCGTGCGGCTGTACTACCGTGATCTCTCAGAGGCCAGATGGTATCTGGATATTATTTTCCGGGGAAATGCAGATGCTGAATATCTCGCAAATGTAATTCTGCACCGCGCATGCCGCTACCGTCTGCTGATGACGGATGATAAAAACGACAAGGAAACTTATTTCCTGAACAGGTATCTGGAAGATAATGATATTGAACCGGCAAAGAATCCGCGGCGCTATATGGCATCGCTCCGGTTTCCGACGCAGTATCCGGCGCCCGGAGGAGATGACGTGAGGCCGCGGCTGTAAACCCCGGTATGGGAAGGAGATAAAATGGCAGTTTATACAGAGATTAAAGAATACCATACCCGTGGTCACATGGGCATGATCGATGTAACCGGTGATTTTCGCAGCGCGGTGCGCGCGGCGTGTGAAAAGAAAAAGATAAAAGACGGAATCATTACCGGATTTACAACCGGCGGAGTCGCGGCGCTTACAACACTGGAATTCGAGCCGGGGATGGTGACGCGTGATTTGAAAATGGCACTGGATATTATCTCGCCTTATCTGGATAAGGACGGCCGCGTTGTTTATTATAAGCATCACGAGACATGGGGAGATGACAACGGATCGAGTCACATTAAGTCTGCGATTCTCTCTCCGTTTATCACAATTCCGTTTGTGGACGGAAGAATTACGATCGGACCATGGCAGAATCTGACACTGGTCGAGTGTGATACACGTGACCGTCACAGAGAGATTGTATTTCAGGTAATGGGTGAGTAATTATAAAGTATGAGACGACTGAAAACAGCGCTGGCTGTTATTAATCGGAATATCGGGGTTCTTGCCGGATTTGAGCTGATTTATAAGCTTGCAACGACGGCGCTGTTTATTCCGCTGATTTACGGAACCATTCAGCTGACGATGTTTCTGACCGGCTATTCGTATCTGACAGCGGAGAATATATTCAAATTTCTGAAAAATCCGCTCTTTTTGATCTGTCCGCTGATTCTTCTGACTGCCGTCGGCATCTATGTGATACTGGATGTCGGCGCAGTTATCTATATTATCGACCAATCCTATCACAAAAAGAAAACGGATATTATTAACGCATTCCGGTTTGCGCTCTTTAATGCCAGAACGCTGCTGCGCGCAAAACGAATCACGGTTGTTCCGATTCTGGTTCTTCTGCTGATGCTCAGCAGCGTGAGCCTGATTCCGGGGGCGCTGGACCGTCTGGCACTTCCTTCAAATCTGTCCCGGCAGATTTCGAGACATCCGGTTCCGTGGATTGCGGCCGGGATCGGAATCGTAATTCTGCTGGTTGTTTTCCTGCACTGGATGTACGCGTTTCATTATGTCGCGCTGGAGGGGTGCACTGTTTCTGATGCCTGTAAAAAAAGCGCTGCGCTGGGAAAAGGACACCGTATACATGATTTGTTTGTTTTCTGGCTGCAGCAGATCATCTATCTCGGACTGTATGGCCTGCTGATCGCAGTGGAGCTTTTTCTGGTCGTTTTTTTCAGCAGACTGTTTCCGTGGTCAGATCGGCTGAATGCACTTTCTATCTCCGTGACAATGATTGTGCTGCTGATTACGCTGATTGTCTTTACGGTATTCGGCATGCCGTTCGCCTATGTATTTATCTGTCTGCTGTACTATGATCACAAGGCGCAGAAGGGTGAGCCGGTGATCAGCATTCCGGTTCAGAAACGTACGGCGAAGGAATTTGAACAACAGGATCTGAATCATGACGGTGTGGTTACACCGGAAGAATTCGCTCAGTTCATGGTGATCGAAAAAAAGCACCGGAAAAAGATTCTGATAATCGAATGGTGTATGATTGTCATCTCGATTGCGGCAATCACTTTTTATCTCAGTGCGCTGCAGCGCGGCTGGTTTAACCCGAAGATTGAATATCTGCATACAATGGAGGTTACTGCACACAGAGGTGCTTCAGCCGATTTTCCTGAGAATACAATGGCCGCCTTTCAGGGGGCGGTAGATCTCGGTGCCGACTGGATTGAACTTGATGTTCATATGAGCAGTGACGGTCAGATTTTTGTGATGCATGACAGCAACTTCAAGCGGACAACAGGCGTTGATGCATTTGCCTGGTCGCTCCCTTACGCAGAGATTGTAAAGCTGGATGCCGGAAGCCGGTTCGACGGCGCATTTATGGGAGTGCGGATTCCGCTGCTCCGGGAAGTGATCGAATTTGCCAAAGAGGCTAACATCCCTTTAAATATTGAGATCAAGCCTTCTGTGCAGGAGGAAGGCCTTGAAGAAAAGCTTGTGCAGATGATTCAGGAAGAGAATTTTACAGGAAACTGTGTCGTGACTTCCCAGAATTATAACTCGATTCAAAAAGTGAAAGAGCTCGATGAAACCATCTCCACTGTTTATGTGATGGGATTTGCATATGGCGGCATCAGCAGACTGGAGGCGGCTGATGCATTCAGCGTGCGTCATACCAGTGTGACGGATCAGATGGTGAGCCGTGTGCACAACCGTGGAAAACAGCTGTACGCATGGACAGTTAACAACCGCTATAATATTAATGAAATGATCAGCAAGAACGTGGACAATATCATTACGGATAATATTCTGCTGGCAAAAGAGTGTATCGAGAAAAGCCAGACGGGCGATATCGAGCAGGAATATCTTCGGATTATTAATCATATACTGGATAATATAATGGGAGGATTGTAAGAGCGTATTATAACTATTTTATATGTTGCCATATAGAAAAAGGCGTGTTAGCATAGGTGCGGGATTAACAGAGGAGTTTTTTAGACAGAGACGCAGCAGGGAATACGAACGACTGACAGTCGGCAGCAGTTTGCAAAGGAGATCATATGGGCGGAATATTTGCATCGGCATTAAAACAGGATTGTGTATTTGATCTTTTTTTCGGAACCGATTACCACTCTCATCTCGGCACAAGGCGTGCCGGAATGGTTCTCTACGGGAAGCGGGGATTTGACCGCGCAATTCATAATATAGAAAACGCACCGTTCAGGACAAAATTTGACCGGGACATCGGCAAGATGGAAGGATATATGGGAATCGGCTGCATTTCAGATTATGAGCCGCAGCCGCTGATCGTCCGTTCACATCACGGAACCTATGCCATAACAACGGTCGGAAAAGTTAATAATGTGAATGAGATCGAAAAAGAGCTGGTCAAGCAGGGGACGATGCATTTTCTGGAAATGAGCGGCGGAGATATTAACCAGACAGAACTGGTTGCGACACTGATTAACCAGAAAGGCAATCTGATCGAAGGAATCCGGTACGCGCAGGAGACCATTGACGGTTCTATGACGATTGCACTGATGACACCGGACGGGATCTATCTGGCAAGAGATCTGATGGGCAGGACGCCTCTGATCATCGGAAGAAAGGGAAAGGGGTACTGTGCTTCCTTTGAATCATTCGCGTATCTGAACCTCGGCTACGATGATTATAAGGAAATGGGGCCGGGTGAGATTGCCGTGATCACGCCGGAATCCTGTACGACGCTGGTGAAACCGGGCGACAAGATGCGGATCTGCACGTTCCTGTGGATTTATTACGGGTATCCGTCTTCCCGCTACGAAGGGATCTCCGTTGAGCAGATGCGGTATAACTGCGGTGCCAATATGGCAAAGCGCGACGCGGTAGAAGGCGTTTATACGAAGGAGACCATCGACGGCGTCGTGGGAATCCCGGATTCCGGTATGGCGCACGCGATCGGTTACGCAAATGAGTCAGGCGTGCCGCTGACACGACCGTTTATCAAATACACACCGACATGGCCGCGTTCTTTTATGCCGACCATTCAGAAAGAACGTAACCTGATCGCGAAGATGAAACTGATTCCGATCCATGAACTGATCGAAGGGGAGCGGCTGATGCTGATCGATGATTCGATCGTCCGCGGAACGCAGCTGCATGAGACAGCTCAGTTTATGTTCCAGATCGGCGCAAAAGAAGTGCATGTCAGACCTGCATGTCCGCCGCTGGTATATGGCTGCAAGTATGTAAATTTCTCACGTTCCACTTCGGAGATGGAGCTGATCACAAGACGGATTATCAACAAGGAAGAAGGACAGGAGATCACCCGCGACATTCTGGATGAGTATGTCAATCCGGATTCCGAGCGGTATCAGCGCATGCTGGACGGCATCTGCAAAGAGATGAAATTTACTTCCCTGCGGTATAACCGCCTTGACGATATGATCGATGCGGTTGGAATCGACCGTGAAAAACTCTGCACATATTGTTGGGACGGCCGCGAATAAAAAAGCAATATTTTCATAGAAGTTACATTATTACCAAAGAAATAATAAAAAAAGCATAAAAATTATAAAAAACCGATGACATGTTTGGATTGTATTTCTGAAATACATCTAGTATAATTGTTATCGGTTTTTGATTTATTTCTATGGAGGTATAACAACATGACACCCTATCTAATTATTTTGTGTCTGCTTGCACTCTCCCTGATTTACATTTTCTTCAATCATGCAAAGATCAAGAAGATGTCAGAGGGTACAGACGACATGATCGAGATGGCCGGCATTATCCGTTCCGGCGCAAATACTTTTATGGCGACTGAGTATAAAAGTATTATCAAGGTTCTGATCGTTGTGGCAGTGATTCTGACACTGTTCATCGAGAAGACAGCAGGTATTTCTTTCATCATCGGCGGCTGCATGAGTTCCATCGTGTGTGTCCTCGGTATGAGAAGCGCTACCTATGCAAATGTCCGTACAGCCAACAAGGCACGCGAGACACTGAGCATCGGGGAGACCGTTAAAGTCGCACTTTGCGGCGGAAGTATCTCCGGTCTTGCAGTTCAGACCTTCGGTATGCTTGGATTCGTTCTGGTTCTGCTCGTTCAGGGCGGTGTCGATCACGAAGCAGTCAGCTCAGGTCTGATCAAACTCGGCGGAATGGCAGTCAATCCGACTGTTATGCGTATTTCCACATATTCACTGGGCTGCTCCATCGTTGCGATGTTCAACCGTGTAGCAGGCGGTAACTACACAAAGGCTGCAGATATTTCTTCTGATATTCTTGGTAAGATCCGTCATGATCTGCCGGAGGATGACAGCCGTGTTCCGAACACCATCGCAGACTTCATCGGCGACAACGTCAACGATATCGCCGGCAACTGCTCCGACCTTCTGGAGTCCTTCGTTGCAACCATGTCTGCTTCCATCATGATCGCTGTCACCATGTACCAGACATACGGCACAGCGGATCATATTACTGACAGCACATTCAAAGCAACTACCATGTTCCCGATCATCCTCGCAGCATGCGGTCTGATCGGCTGCCTCATCGGCCTTGGCATGGCAAACATCAAGAAAATGGGTGACAACCCGGCAAGAGAGCTTGACCTTTCCACATGGATTTCCGCAGGTGTTACCATCGTTCTCGGCGGTATCGCATGCTTCGTAATGTTTGGAAAGCTTAGCGCAGCAGGCAATCTGTATGATGACTTCCTGATCGGCTGGGCTTCTCCGTGGATTTCTGCAATCCTTGGTATTGTCAGCGGTGTTGCAATCGGTATCATCACTGAGTACTACACCAGCACAGATCACAAGCCGACCAGAGAGCTGGCTTTCATCTGTGATGAAGGTGAAGCATTTGTCGTTACCAAGGGCGACGCAATCGGTTCCCGTTCCTGCCTGCTTCCGGTACTTCTGATCGCAATCTCCCTGCTGATCGCAGGTAAAGTATGCGGCGGTTATGGTATTGCTATTTCCGCGCTCGGAATGCTGGCATTCGTAGGCGCAACCGTATCTATCGACGCATTCGGACCGATCGCCGACAACGCAGGCGGTCTGGCAGAGTCCTGCCATCTGGATCCGGATGTCCGTGTTATCACTGACAAGCTTGATGCAGTCGGCAACACAACAGCAGCAATCGGTAAGGGATTTGCAATCGGTTCCGCAGCATTCGCAACCGTTTCCCTGATCGTTTCCTACGTCGGCAACTACACCACACCTGGTGAGCCGCTGATGCTGAACTTCGCATCCTTCTTCGTCGTAGCCGGCGGTCTGCTCGGCGGCGCTCTGGTTGAGTACTTCTGCGCAATGCTGACAGATAACACCATCGACTCCGCGAAGATCATGGCAGACGAAGGTGACAAGATGATGTCCATCCCGGGCGTTCTGGAAGGAACTGTCCGTCCGGACTACAACAAGATGATCGAGCTCGCAGCAAAAGAAGCGATCCGCAAGATGGTATTCCCGTCTGTCCTGGCGCTTCTGATCCCGGTTGTCGGCGGCCTTCTGTTCGGCGTTCAGTTCGTCGGCGGTATCCTGGTCGGCGCAACAGTCTGCGCAGTTCCGCGTGCAATCTTCATGGGCAACTCCGGCGGTGCTTTCGACAATGCGAAGAAGTACATCGAGGGCGGCTTTGTTCAAGGTCACGGCAAGGGTTCTGACGCACACAAGGCAGCGGTTACCGGTGATACAATCGGTGATACCCGTAAGGACGTTGTCGGTGTCGCACTCGATATCTTCATCAAGCTGATGTCTACCGTTGCAAACACACTGGCACCGGTTCTCAAAAACATCGCGCTTGTGAAGTAATTATTATTAATTAAATTCCGGTGAAGACCGGATCAGACAGCCATGTGGTTTTGTGCCGCATGGCTGTTTTTGTGTCTGCGCGCAGATGCCGTCATGTTGCGCTGCAAAATCAGGCAGGAATGACTGATTCTTATGCGGGGATATGGTATACTTGTTTTAGCTTATGTGTTGAGCAAAAAAAGGAATGCGCAGGAGGATACACATGCTGAAGAGTCACGAAAAATTTCATTCTGTCAACGGAAAGAGACTGATTCTGATCGCCGATGACGAGATGATTAACAGGGAACTGCTCGGACTCATCCTCGGAGATGACTATGAACTGCTGTATGCGGTCAACGGGCAGGAGGCGATGGAGCAGATGCGTGCGAATCAGGATCTGCTCGCCCTGGTTCTTCTGGATCTCCGGATGCCGGTCATGAGCGGCGCGGAAGTTCTGAAAACTGTCCGGGAGGAGCCTGAACTGCGCAGGATTCCCGTAATCGTACTGACTTCAGATCAGGATGCAGAAGTAGAAAGTCTGAATCTGGGGGCGATCGATTTTGTTCCGAAACCATATCCGCAGGCGGATGTAATCCGCGCGCGCGTGCGCCGGACCATCGAGTTGTCCGAGGACCGCGAGATTATTAATTCGACCGAGCGGGATCCGCTGACAGGACTCTATAACAGAGAGTTCTTTTACCGCTATGCGGATCAGTTTGACCAGCATCACAAGACGACAGAAATGGATGCCATTGTGATTGATGTCAATCATTTTCATATTATCAATGAGCGGTTCGGAACTGCCTATGGTGATGATGTTTTGCGGCAGATCGGCAGACACGTGCTGGAAACAGTGCAGAAAACCGGCGGGATCGTCGGAAGGCGGGAAGCTGACACGTTCCTTGTATACTGTCCGCACGGGAGTGATTATGGTGCGATTCTGAATTACACATTTCTGGATCTGTCCGGGGAAGAGGACAAAAACAACCGCGTGCGTCTCCGCATGGGTGTCTATGCCAAAGTGGATAAAAGTCTGGATGTTGAGCGGCGGTTCGACCGGGCAAAAATGGCCGCAGATACGGTGCAGGGGAGTTTTACGCGGACGATTGGTATTTATGACAGTGTCATGCACGAGCAGGAACTGTATGCAGAGCAGCTGATCGAGGATTTTCCGGAAGCAATCCGGAACGGCCAGTTTGAAGTATACTATCAGCCGAAATTTGATGTGCGTACGGAAATCCCGGTGCTCGCAAGCGCAGAGGCACTGGTCCGGTGGAATCATCCGAAAATGGGTATGATTTCGCCTGGTATCTTTATCCCGCTGTTTGAAGAGAACGGTCTGATTCAGACACTGGACCACTATGTCTGGAATACGGCGGCAGCACAGATCAGGAAATGGGAGGGAAAATTTGAGTTTACGGTACCTGTTTCTGTAAATGTGTCCCGGATTGATATGTATGATCCGAATCTGATTGATACACTTCAGGAAGTTCTGGATCAGAATCAACTGGATGCCTCGGAGATTCTGCTGGAAATAACAGAGTCCGCCTACACGCAGGATACCGGGCAGATCATCGAGACGGTCAGCAGACTGCAGGAAATGGGGTTCCGGATTGAAATGGATGATTTCGGAACCGGATACTCCTCTCTGAACATGATTTCTACACTTCCGATTGATGCGCTGAAACTGGACATGCAGTTTATCCGCAATGCCTTTCAGAACCGGAAGGATACCCGGATGCTCGAAGTTATTATTGATATTGCCGACTATCTGGCTGTTCCGGTCATCGCGGAAGGCGTGGAAACGGAAGAGCAGATGAAGGCACTGCGTGCGATGGGATGCGACTTTGTACAGGGATACTATTTCTCAAAGCCGGTTCCGGCTGAGGAGTATGAGCAGTTTGTGGCAGAGCGCAAGAAGCTTCTCGGCGTGCAGCCGCTCATATCAGAAGGTACTGACAGGCAGAATCCCGCTGAGTGGAGAGAAGGGGCTTTTCCGCGGGGAACACATGCTCTTTCCGGCGGATATAAGCAGATTTTTTATATTGATGTACAGACAAATCATTATATTCAGTTCAGCCCGGACGGAACAAAGGAAGATTTGCAGATCGAAGAGAGCGGAACAGATTTCTTTGAAGAAATCCGGAAGTACGTGGAACAGTTTGTCTACGAAGAGGATCAGTCCCGTGTTTTGCTGACATTACAGAAAGAAACATTCCTCTCGCAGATACTGGAGACACAGCCGTTTTCTATCACCTGGCGGTCTAAGAAACCGCAGGGACTTGTATATTATAATCTGAAGGCTGTCCGCAGCGCGACACATGATGATCATCATATTGTCGCCGGAATCAGCGATGTAGATTTACAGATCCGTCAGACCGGAAATGTGCGGGCTCCGCAGAATGAAATGGATTTCAGAAGTCTGGCACAGGCCCTGACAGGAGAAACAGAACGAATCTTTTACGTCGATACTGTTTCAGATGAATATCTTGAGTACATTGCGACAGAAAAGAATACCGCGCTGACCTCTGAGAGAACAGGACAGGCATTTTTCGATGTGATGAGAAAAAATATCCGCGAGACAGTATTCTCTGAGGATCAGGAACGTGTAAATGCTGCGCTGGAAAAAGATACGCTCATGAGTGTGCTGCGGGAACGCATGCGCTTCTCAATCCAGTTCCGCCGTATGGCTGATGACAGACCTGTATTCTACAGCATCACGATTACACCTGCGGATGGAGACGATTGCAGCCATATCGTCATCAATGTTTCGAATATAGACAGGATGATTTCAGAGGAAGCCCGGCTTGAGGCGCAGCGCCAGAGCATGGTTACATATGCGAGCATTGTCAATGCACTTGCAACAGATTACATCTGTATTTATTATGTGAATACTAATACAGACCAGTTTATTGAGTACAGTGCGCAGGAGCAGTACCGGAGGCTGGAGCTTGAAAAGAGCGGGGATGATTTCTTTGCTTTCAGCCGGAAAAACATTGTTCGTATTGCGCATCCGGATGATGTGGATATGTTCCTGAGTTCTTTTACAAAGGAAAACATACTGGCCGGTCTGGAGGACCATCATAACTACACACTGACTTACCGGCTGATGTTTGACGGCGTGCCGGTCTATGTACATATGAAGGTAAGCCGGATGGAAGATGAAAATGATCATCATATCGTTGTCGGTCTCAGTAATGTCGATGCGCAGATCCGGAGAGAGCAGGAGCATGCGCGCGCACTCCGGCTGGCAAATTATGATGCACTGACAGGCGTTAAGAGCAAACATGCGTATACAGAAGAGGAACGTAAGATTGACCGGATGATCAGAACAGAAAGCCAGGATCCGTTCGGAATCGTTATGTGCGATGTCAATGGACTGAAACAGATCAATGATGCTCTGGGGCATAAGATGGGAGATCAGTTTCTTAAAGATGCGTGCAAGATCATCTGTACAATTTTCCGTCACAGCCCTGTTTACCGTATCGGCGGCGATGAATTTGCCGTCCTGCTGCGGAACAGTGACTACGAGAATCGTATGAAGCTGATGCGGATGCTGGAAAACAGAAACCGCAAAGCAGAAGAGCTGCTAAAGCAGCTGAGAAGCGAAGGGGCAGACGATATTGCCGGTACGCTGGAACAGCCGGAGTGCATTATGATCGCCGGGGGTCTGGCGGTTTACCGGGCAGGGGAAGATACATGTGTATCAGAAGTGTTCGAACGCGCTGATGCGGCGATGTATCAGAACAAAAAGGATCTGAAGGAAAGAATCGGATAAGAAATAAGATCAGTTGAACAGGAAAGCGGGCTGCCGGATGGCAGCCCGCCTTTGTTTTCAACGACCCTGGTATCATCAGATGATATCTTCTCGTTTGACGTAACCCGGATTATCGGGTGATCCGATGATTTCATCCACATGAAGCACCTCAGCCCATTTGTCAATGACCTGATATTCAAGATGGATTCCCTTGCCGATGTGGGCATGAGCCTGAATCAGGCTGTTTTTGATGGTAACCCCTTCGTCAATCACAACGCCGCGGCCGATGATGGAGTTCTCGACATTGCCCCGGATGACGCAGCCGTTTGCAATGATAGAATTCTTTGCACTCGCACCTGCGAAGTAGTGTGTCGGGCAGAAGTCCGAGGTGTCGGTGTAGATCGGCCACTGCGGTGAGAACAGCTGACACTGTACAGCCGGATCAAGCAGCTCGAGGTTTGCGTCGAAATAGCTCTTGAAATCAGTCAGCGCTGCAAAATAACCGCGATGTGCGACGCCGCGGATATCGAGATCGCGGCAGGACATTGCGACGATCTGGCAGAGATTGCAGATGGAGGAATAGTCGACTGCCTTATGCACCAGATCAATGAACAGCTGACGGCTCATGACATAAGTATCCATGAAAATGTCGCGTTCTTTTGCTGTTCCGCGGTTCCGCTCAATTCCCTCAACACCTTTCTGGCGGTTGAGTTTGAGATAATCACTCAGAAGGAAACGCTCTTTTGCTTCATTGGTGCGGTGATACAGGAGGGTAATGTCGGCACCGGATTCGACGTGCTGCTGCAGCAGTGCATCAAAATCCTGTGTGAATACCATGTAGTTCGGGGCAATGACGACATACGGAAAACTCAGGCGCTCGATGATAGACAGATTCTCCATAAAGACGGAAATATCTGTGTTATAGATATCACTGGCGGAGTTGGATTCTGCAAACAGAACCTGAATATGACCGCGTTTTGAGTTGATGTTGTAGTTTCCGGCTGTCCGGATGTGCTCTGTCAGAGAACGCGGATTCTCGCGGACATAAACCAGAATACGATCAATGTCGCTGTTGCTCATGTTGGAAAGAGGAAAGTCGATGACGCGGTATTTTCCCGTGAACGGAAAAGCGCCGATCGGACGGTATTTCTGCATTCCTTCAATGTTAATATGGTTCGCAGACGAATTAATAATGCCAAATGCTTTTGCCATGATTATTCCTCCTCCTTCACATCAGCTGCTACCAGCGTGATATTAGTACTCTTCGCCGAACCGACAGTTGTGCCGGCTTCAACGATTACATCGCTTGCGACCAGTGCGCGTGTGACAACGGCTCCTTCCTCTACTTTGACATTCGGCATCAGAACGGAGTCAATTACCTTAGCGCCGGTTGCAACTTCAGCGCCGGAAAACAGGACGGAATTGCGGACAAGTCCGTCAATCTTGCAGGCTTCTGTAATATAAGCCCGGTCAATTTCTGCATTCGGTCCGAGATACTGCGGCAGTGCACCGATATCTTCTGTGTAAATCGTCCAGGATCCGTCACGCAGGTTCAGGGCATTGCCTTCGTCCAGCAGATCCATATTTGCCTCCCAGAGAGAGTCAATGGTTCCGACGTCTTTCCAGTATCCCTGGAACTTATAGGCAAACAGGCGTTTGTCATTTGCAAGCATGGTCGGAATGATGTCCTTGCCGAAGTCGTGGCTGGAATCCGGATTTACCATGTCTTCGATCAGCATCTTGCGCAGGAGTTTCCAGTTGAAAATATAAATACCCATGGAAGCAAGATTGCTCTTCGGTTTTTCCGGCTTCTCTTCGAATTCGAGGATCATGCCTTCTGCATCGGCATTCATGATACCAAAGCGGCTGGCTTCCTCAATCGGAACCGGAATGACAGCGATGGTTGCATCAGCGTTGCGCTGCTTGTGGAAATTGAGCATCTCGGAATAATCCATTTTATAGATGTGGTCACCGGAAAGAATCAGCAGATATTCCGGATCGTAGGTATCAATAAAGTCGATATTCTGAGAAATTGCATCCGCTGTGCCGCGGTAGACATCAAGATCTGCATCGGCCTTTTCACGCGGCGGCAGAACGTACACGCCGCTGTCGCGGGAGTCCAGTCCCCAGCGCCTGCCTGCCGCAACGTAACTGTTCAGCAGAACCGATTCATACTGTGTCAGAACGCCTACTACATCAATACCGCTGTTTGCACAGTTACTTAGCGGAAAGTCGATAATACGATATTTTCCGCCATAATGTACTGCCGGTTTTGCGACTCGTGTGGTCAAATCTTTCAATCTGCTGCCGCGTCCACCCGCAAGAATCATGGCTAACATATTATTTTGCATAGAACAACACCCCCTGTTTGGTGAAAATGGATAGCAAAATCTGAGAAATTTTGCATTAGATGTAGTAATTATACAATGATTAAACGCGGACGTAAAGAGGAAGAGCGGAAAATCGTCTGAATATTTCCTGTATTAATATCAAATGCACAGCGTTCTGCAGTGTATCACGCGGAGCACCGTAAAATGGCAAAACAGGGTTTACGGGAATTACTATATTTGATAGAATAACGTAACATTTGAAGGTGAGTTAGCTGATGGTTATATTTGTTTAACCTGATTTGTGCCGCAGGAAGTCGAATCATGAACGAATCTCTGATTGAGCGTATGTTTTCAAATATGGCAGAAAACGGTGCTGTCGCAAGCGTGATTCTTACGATCACAGCAATGCTGTTTCTCGGTTTTCTGATGACACGGTTAACCAAGCGTCTCAGGCTTCCGAATGTGACGGCCTACATCGTAACCGGTATTCTGATCGGACCATATTGTCTGAATCTGATACCGGCGGGCATCACGGAGGGCATGGCCTTTCTGCCGGACATTGCTCTTGCTTTTATCGCGTTCAGCACCGGTGAATTCTTCCGGCTGGAGACGCTGAAGAAAAACGGCGCAAAGGTTGTGGTGATTACATTGATGGAAGCCTGCCTTGCGTCTGTCTTTATTTTTGCCGTGACTTTTTTTGTGCTGCGGATCAGTCTGCCGTTTTCAATCGTTCTGGCCGCTCTGGCTTCGGCCACTGCGCCCGCATCCACCATGATGACGATCAGGCAGACCGGAGCGAAGGGGGATTTTGTCAATACCCTGCTGCAGGTTGTTGCGCTTGATGATGTAGTGGGTCTTGTCCTTTACAGCATTGCGATTTCCGTGGCGCTGGCGGTTGGAAGCAATGCGGGATTCAGTGCTGCAAGTGTCATCCGTCCGATCATCATTAATATCTGTGTACTCACACTTGGGGGAGTATTCGGACTTTGCATGAAGTGGATGATGCCGAACGGCAGATCGACGGATAACAGACTGATTATATCCGTTGCCATGCTGTTTGCGTTTTGCGGGGTCTGTGCCATTCTGGGTGTTTCTCCGCTGCTGGGCTGTATGTCCATGGGAATGGTCTATATCAATGTATCTGACGATGAGCGGCTTTTCATGCAGCTGAATTATTTTACACCGCCGATTCTTCTGCTGTTTTTTGTAAGATCCGGCGTCTCATTTAATCTGAGCGCGCTGGTCAACACGTCCAGCGAGATCGGCTCGGTTCCGCTTCTGACTGTGGGCATCATTTATTTTCTGGTGCGTATTGCCGGAAAATATATCGGCGCCTGGGCGGGCTGTGCAATGGTCGGAAAACCGGAAAAGGTGCGTAATTATCTCGGGCTTGCGCTGATTCCGCAGGCGGGTGTCGCAATCGGGCTTGCCATGCTCGGCGCCCGCACACTGGGCGGAGCTGCCGGAGAAGCACTTCAGACGATCATACTTGCATCCAGTGTTCTGTATGAACTGGTCGGACCGGCGTGTGCAAAAGCATCACTGTATCTTTCCGGCTCCTATTCCGATAAGCTGGAGGATCTGGTCGAGACAGAAGAAACCGATGCGGAAGGAAAGAAGAAAACAGAGGCAGAACTCCTGATTGAGCGGATTGGCAGGATTCAGGATGAGCTTAAGAAAACACAGGCGGATACATCACCGGAAGAAGCTGCATTTCTGGATGCGGCCGAAGAGCAGCTGGACGCACAGTACGGCATCGCGAGGCGCGGATCCATTGGCGCGCAGCGCCGCGGTAGACGGGATATGTGGTGAAAGAGAGGAGAAGAGGATGATTAACGGACATGATCTGATTGCACGGCTGATCGGAAGCTGGTCCTACGGGATCAATGTACGGACGATTCTGTTCCGGGTGCTGCTGGCCGTTATTCTGGCAGCTTTCATCGGCTGGGAGCGCTCAAGTAAGCGTCATGCGGCCGGTCTCAGGACCTTTATTATGATTGCAATGGCCTCAAATTCCGCTTCGATGGTGGATGCATGGCTGATGGAGACGAAGAATGTCGGCATTCCTGCGATTTCCGCAGCTGTGGTAATCGGCGCATCTATGATCAGTGTTTACACGATCCTGTTCAGTTCGCGGAATCAGATCAAAGGTCTGACAACTTCAGCCGGACTGTGGACCTGCGGCATAGTCGGCCTGTCAATCGGGCTGGGTTTTTATACAGCTGCGGTTATCATTACGATTGTGATGATGATCTGCCTGTCGTTTCTGCCGCGTGTGGAGGGGTATCTGAAAGACCGGTCCAATTTTTTTGAAGTGCATCTGGAACTGAATTCGGCTGCAGATCTGAAAGGTTTTGTGGCAACCGTGCGGAAGCTCGGCATGCATATCGATGAGATCGAATTCAATCCGGCATATCTGCACTCGGGACTGGCGGTTTATACGATTTCATTGAGCATCCACAGCAAAGAACTGAAGCGATTTAAAACACATGCAGAAATCATCGATGCGATGCAGTCACTGGAATATGTGTCACATATCGAAGAGATGAAGTGATGATACCAGGGTCAAAGGCCGTGGACACGATGGAGGAAACATCTTTGCTGAAAACATTAATGGCACAAATTAAGGAATTCCGGCGGCCGACAATTCTGACGCCGGTGTGTATGATCGGAGAGGTCATTTTCGAGATGCTGATTCCGCTGTTGATGGCGTCAATTATTGACAACGGGATTGAAACCGGTAATATGCATCATATCGTTACAACCGGTCTGCTCATGCTGCTGATGGCGGCGGGCAGTCTGGCGACAGGTGTAATGGGCGGCGTTTTTGGTGCGCGGGCATCCACAGGATTTGCGCGGAATTTAAGAGAAGCAATGTTTGACAATATTCAGACGTTCTCATTTTCAAATATCGACAAATTCAGCACACCGAGTCTCATTACGCGGCTGACGACTGATATTACGAATATCCAGATGGCATTTCAGATGACGCTGCGGATGTTCGTCCGCGCGCCCATGAGTCTGATTACGGCTATGGTAATGGCGTTTATCATCAATGCGCGCCTTGCCAGAATCTATCTGGCAGCTGTCGGATTTCTGGCTGTCTGTCTGTTTCTGATTATCCGCAAGGCAACCGGGTATTTCAGGAAGATTTTTCCGCGTTACGATGACCTGAATGAAAGTATCGAGGAAAACGTGCGGGGAATCCGCGTTGTAAAATCTTTCGTGCGGGAGGATTACGAAACAGATAAGCTGAGGAAAGCCAGCGGCAATATCTATAAGCTGTTTACGAAAGCAGAGCGGATGGTTATCCTGAATGCGCCGCTGATGCAGACCACGGTTTATACCTGCATCATTCTGATCAGCTGGCTCGGCGCCAAAATGATTGTGGCGGGAAATCTGACAACCGGCCAGATGATGAGTCTTCTGACATACTGTATGAATATCCTGATGAGCCTGATGATGCTCTCAATGGTATTCGTTATGATTACACTGAGTCAGGCCAGTGCAAAGCGGATCTGTGAAGTGCTGGATGAAACCAGTGATATTACCAACCCGGAAAATCCGGTGATGGAAGTTGCTGACGGCAGTATTGAATTCAGGAATGTGAACTTCTCCTATAAAACCGCCGATTCGGATGCGCCGGAAGAAGCGCGCGGAAAACCGGCAGAAAAAGGGAATGCCAGAACAGGCGGAAAAGAACGTGTTCTGCATGTGCTGCATCAGATTAATCTTACGATTCAATCCGGTGAAACCATCGGAATCATCGGTGGAACCGGAAGCGGCAAGACCAGTCTGGTGAACCTGCTTTCGCGCCTCTATGATGTGGATGAAGGCGCGGTGCTGGTAGGCGGAAGAGATGTGCGCACGTATGATCTGGAAACAATCCGCAGCAAGGTCGCGGTTGTACTGCAGAAAAATGTCCTGTTCTCCGGAAGTGTTCTGGACAATCTGCGATGGGGCAATGAAAATGCGACGCTGGAGGACTGCCGGCGGGTCTGTCGGATCGCCTGTGCAGATGATTTTATCGAAGCAATGCCGGAAGGCTATAACACCCGAATCGAGCAGGGCGGGAGCAATGTTTCCGGCGGTCAGAAACAGCGGCTCTGTATTGCGCGGGCACTGCTGAAGGATCCCAAAGTGATCATTTTTGACGACTCCACTAGTGCGGTGGATACTGCAACGGACGCGAGAATCCGGAACGCTCTGATTCATGAGCTGCCGGAAACGACCAAAATTATAATTGCACAGCGCATATCCAGCATCGCACACGCGGACCGCGTGATTGTCATGGAAGACGGCCATGTAGACGCATTTGACACGCCTGAAAATCTGCTGGCAGACAACCGGATTTATCAGGAAGTTTACGAATCACAGGTGGGCGGAAATGCAGATTTTGACGAGATGCTTCCGGAAGGGGAACTGCATGTCCACGCGCGCAGAGGAGGTGAAGCATAATGCCTGGACCGGGAGGACCAAGACCGCGCGGTATGAAAACGACTGTCAAGAATCCGATGCAGGTTCTCGGCAGACTGCTTGCCTATGTAGCGCGGAATTACCGTTTTCATATGATACTTGTTTTTGTTCTGATTATAGCCGGCGTACTTGCAAATGTGCAGGGGACTATGTTTACAAGAACCCTGATTGATGATTACATCACACCGCTGCTGAAGACGCAGAATCCGGATTTCGGGCCGCTCGCCCGCGCGATCATGCGGGTCGTCTGTTTTTATGCGATCGGCGTTGCGTCGACTTATACCTATCAGCGGATCATGATCAATGTTACGCAGGGATCCCTGCGGGATCTGCGGAATGATCTCTTTACCCATATGGAGACGCTGCCGATCAGTTACTTTGATACGCATGCGCACGGCGATGTCATGTCCGTCTATACCAATGATATTGACACCATGCGCCAGCTCATCAGTCAGAGTATTCCGCAGCTGATCAACAGCGCTTTTACGATTGTCAGTGTTATCGTCAGCATGCTGATTCTCGATGTTCCGATGACATTTGTGACGCTTGCCATGGTCGGTCTGATGCTGGTCGTGACACGGAAAATCGGAGGACAGTCCGGTAAATATTTTGTCGCGCAGCAGAAGGACCTGGGCAGACTGAATGGTTATGTCGAGGAAATGATGACCGGTGAGAAGGTCGTAAAGGTCTTCAGTCACGAGGAACAGGCGAAGGAGGAATTCCGGGCACTGAACAATCAGCTTTTTGACAGTGCGGATAAGGCTAATCGTTTTTCCAATATCCTTGCACCTGTCAACGGACAGCTGGGCAACCTGAATTACGTGGTCTGTGCGATTGTCGGCGGCATTTTTGCGATTTACCATATCAGCGGACTCACAGTCGGTGCACTGGCGAGTTTCCTGACCTTCAACCGGAGTCTTTCCATGCCGATTAATCAGATCAGCATGCAGCTGAATTCGATTATCATGGCAATCGCGGGAGCGGACCGCGTCTTTAAGCTGATGGATGAGAAGCCGGAGGAGGATGAAGGCTATGTCATGCTTGTCCGTGCAAGACGTTCGGGTGATGCACTGGTCGAATGTAAGGAGCACACGGGACTCTGGGCCTGGAAGCATGTCCATCAGGCAGACGGCTCCGTAGAGTATAAGGAACTGAAAGGACATGTGGTTCTGGAACATGTCGATTTCGGTTATGTGCCGGAAAAGGAAGTGCTGCACGACATTTCTCTCTTTGCAAAACCGGGACAGAAGATTGCATTTGTCGGTTCAACGGGAGCGGGAAAAACGACGATCACCAATCTGATCAACCGCTTTTACGATATTCAGAATGGAAAGATCCGCTATGACGGCATCAATATCCGGAAAATCAAAAAAGCAGATCTGCGCCGGTCGCTCGGAATGGTTCTGCAGGAGACAAACCTGTTTACCGGAACCGTTCGCGACAACATCCGCTTCGGCAAGCTGGATGCGACAGATGAGGAGATCGAGGCGGCTGCAAAACTGGCAAACGCGCATGGCTTTATCATGCGTCTGCCGAAGGGGTATGATACGGTTCTGACCGGAAACGGCAGCAACCTGAGCCAGGGCCAGCGGCAGCTCCTGTCCATCGCGCGGGCGGCGGTTGCAAATCCGCCGGCGCTGATTCTGGATGAAGCGACATCTTCCATTGATACCCGTACCGAGATGATCGTTCAGGATGGAATGGACAAGCTGATGAACGGGCGGACCACTTTCGTCATTGCGCACCGTCTTTCAACCGTCCGCAACGCAAACTGTATCATGGTACTGGAAAAAGGGAATATTATTGAGCGCGGCACACACGAAGAACTGCTGGAGATGAAAGGAAGATACTACCAGCTCTATACCGGAAAGCAGGCACAGGCTGCCGGCTGATGTCTGAGAAAGAGTCTGCGGTTTCTAAAGAGGGATCGCGGGCAGAACTTGAACGTTATTATAGCCATTATAAATGATAAGGCGGGCTGTCATACGGCAGCCCGCCCTGTATTTTTCAGATCGCAATTTACTATATGTTTCAGCCCTGTGCGAGTGCAGCTTCAAGTGCTCTTGCAAACTGATCCGGGCAGGATGTCGGTTTTGGTCCACAGGTTGTTCCTTTCAGGAGTTCTGCGACTTCAGAAGCCTTGCGCCCTTTTACGAGACGTGCGATGCCCTTCAGATTACCGTTGCAGCCGCCCATAAACTGGACGTCCTGAATCAGGCCGTTGTCATCGATCTCAAACTGAATCATCTGTGAACAGGTGCCGGTGGTTTTGTACTGGTATTTCATGGTTTGATTCCTTTCTTTGATATGGATCTTGATATTTGTTATTGTCCGATGAGCATGGATTTATTAATCGAACAAGTAGTTAGTTGGCGCCGGGGAAATCGAGTTTTATCAGGTCGGCAGGTGACGTGAGATAATAGTCATATTCATCTGTATTGCCGAAGCCGTAAGAGGCATAGGCGAATTTTGCACGTGCTTTGCGGGTGCAGTCGCCGTCTGCCTGTGTATCGCCGACGTAAACGGCATCGGTCAGATGATACCTGTCCATGATCAGGCGGATGTTTCCGTCTTTTGGGAGGCCGGTGTCACCATTGCTGACAAACCCGCGGAAATAATGACCGAATCCGGTTTTTTCGAGGAAGAGCTCGATGTAACCCGCCTGCGCATTGCTGACGATGAAAAGCGGGCAGCGTGCTGATAAATACTGCAGTGCTGCTTCCAGTCCGTCGTAGACATATGGCATCTTTATCCGCAGATCCGCTTCTTCTTCTTCAAACCATTCCGGCAGCATTTTTTTAATGATTTCAGGACTGGCTTCCGGAACAAGATTGATACCGATCTCATCCAGGGGCTTGCCGAATTCGGATGTGAGCAGCTCACCGGTCAGCCGCGGCTCGAATCCGTAGCGGATCATTACCCGGTTCCATGCGACTGCGACGATATCACAGGAGTTCCACATTGTTCCGTCTATATCGAAAATGATGCCAAATCGCGGCTGATAAAGTTCAGTCATATAATACCCTTTCTTTTGTTAAACTGAATCACTGAAAGTATAGCACGCCCGTTCTGATTAGGAAATACAAACACAGCGTTTTTCTTGCTTTTTATGTATAATTATGGCATGATGTAAGATACATGTCTGCAGGAAAGGAAGCAATAAAACCAATATGAAAATACTCACAATCGCAGTACCCTGCTATAATTCAGAAGCTTACATGAGAAACTGTATCGAATCGCTGCTTCCGGGTGGAGAAGATGTTGAAATCCTGATTGTTGATGACGGATCGACCAAAGACAGAACACCGGAAATTGCGGATGAATATGCGGCAGATTATCCTTCCATTGTGCGGGTGATTCATCAGGAGAATAAAGGGCACGGCGGTGCGGTCAATACAGGGATTGCAGCGGCAGAAGGCCTGTTTTTTAAAGTTGTTGACAGTGATGACTGGGTAGACGCTGACGCGTATGCAAAAATTCTGGCTGCTCTGAAACAACTGGTGAGAAACGGAACACTCACAGATGTTCTGATTTCCAATTTTGTTTATGAAAAACAGGGCGCCCGCAATAAGCGCGTTATGCATTACCGGAAGTTTTTCCCGAAAGAGCAGCTTTTTGGATGGAAAGATATGAAACCGCTCGCCATGAACCGGCAGATTCTGATGCATTCGATTATCTTCCGGACGGATGTGCTGCGGGAAAGCGGTCTGGAGCTGCCGGAACATACATTTTACGTTGATAATCTGTATGCGTTCATTCCTTTCCTGAAAGTGGAAACACTCTACTATATGGATGTTAATTTCTACCGTTATTTTATCGGAAGGGATGATCAGTCTGTCAATGAAAAGGTGATGATCAGCCGGCTTGACCAGCAGGTGCGGGTCAATAATATGATGATCGATTTCATGGGCCAGGAAGGAAAAAAGGCGAAAGGAAAGCAGTGGACGTTTCTGGTACATTCTCTGCGGACGATTATGATGGTCACGACTGTCATGCAGATCCGGGCAGATACGCCGGAATCCCTGGAAGGAAAGAAAGAACTGTGGAAACGTCTGAAGGAGAAAGATTACGGCGCTTACATGTGGATTCGTATGAGCCTGCTCGGAATCACGGCAAATCTGCCCGGCAAGCCGGGGAGGAAGTTCATCGAGCTGGCATACAAAATCACACAGCACAGGTATGGATTTAACTGAGCGTAAAGATACTATAATATATTAAGGAGTATAATGAATGCGGGCAGGTACAGGTTATGACGTACACCGTTTTGCAGAAAACAGAAAACTGATTCTCTGCGGTGTGGAAATACCGTATGAGAAAGGACTTCTGGGACACTCGGACGCTGACGTGGCACTGCATGCGGTGATGGATGCGCTTTTAGGAGCAGCCGCGCTGCGGGATATCGGATATCATTTTCCGGACACAGATCCGGCTTATGAAGGTATTTCCAGTATGAAGCTTCTGGAACGTGTCGGAGAGATGCTGCTGGAGAAGTTTTACGTCGTTGAAAATATTGATGTAACAATCATCGCGCAGGCACCAAAGCTGCGTCCGTACATTGATCAGATGATTTATAATATTGCAGATGCGCTCCGTATTGATCAGGATCAGGTGAATGTTAAGGCTACGACAGAGGAAGGACTTGGTTTTACCGGGGCTTTGGAAGGGATTTCCGCACAGGCAGTCTGCATGATTGCTTCCGTGCTCGATGAACTGAATTCGGATGGTTCCGGAGGAGGATTTGCGCCGGGCGGCTGTGCCGGGTGCCCGGGATGCGTGAATTGTGACCGGGGATAACCGGGTTTATAAACGAAAGATACCGTTAAACTTCTTTAAATAAAGGTCGATAATACACAGAGGAAGGAGCCTGATAACATGAGATTATATAATACACTTACGAAGCGGAAAGAGGAGTTCACACCGATCGAACCCGGGAAGGTCAGTATCTACGTCTGCGGACCGACCGTTTACAATCTGATTCATATTGGAAACGCGCGTCCGATGATCGTGTTTGATACTGCGCGCCGGTATATGGAGTACAAAGGCTATGAAGTCAACTATGTTTCAAATTTTACGGATGTAGATGACAAGATTATTAACAAAGCCATTGAAGAGGGCGTTTCTGCTGATGTAATCTCGACCCGCTATATTGAAGAATGCAAAAAAGACATGGCGGATATGAATGTACGTCCGGCAACGACACATCCGCTGGCAACGCAGGAAATCCCCGGCATGATCGATATGATTACAAATCTGATCGAGCAGGGATATGCCTATGATGTGAACGGAACGGTTTATTTCCGTACCCGTAAATTCAAGGAATACGGAAAGCTTTCACATAAGAATCTGGACGATCTGCGGTCAGGGTTCCGTGATCTGAAAGTGACCGGTGAGGATCAGAAGGAAGATCCGCTTGATTTCGTTCTCTGGAAACCGAAAAAAGAAGGAGAACCATATTGGGATGCGCCGTGGAGCAAGGGACGTCCGGGCTGGCATATTGAATGTTCCGTCATGGCGAAACATTACCTCGGTGATACAATCGACATTCATGCCGGCGGCGAGGATCTCGTTTTCCCGCATCATGAAAATGAGATCGCGCAGAGCGAGTGCAGCAACGGTGTGCCGTTTGCACATTACTGGCTGCACAATGCGTTTCTGAACATTGACAATCGTAAGATGAGCAAATCGCTCGGCAACTTCTTTACTGTGCGTGACATCAAGGAGAAATATGATCTGATGGTTCTGCGCTTCTTTATGCTTTCAGCACATTACAGAAGTCCGCTGAATTTCAGCGCGGAGATCATGGAATCCTCGAAGAATGCGCTGGAGCGCATGATCAATTCGGTTGACCGTCTGAATGATCTGATCAAGGCGGCGGAAGCAAAGCAGCCTGTGACTGCAGAGCCTGCATCCTGTACAGCAGAAGAGCAGACAAAGCTGGAAGAGATGAAGCAGTATCGCGTGAAATTCGAAGAGGCGATGGATGATGATATCAATACAGCCGATGCCGTCGCGGCAGTATTTGAGCTGATCAAATATGCCAATACGGAAGTGACAGAAGAGAGCACCGGCAGTTTTGCGGCTCTGGTGCGCAAAGAGATTCTGACACTCTGTGATATTCTCGGACTGATTGTAGAGCGCAAGGCAGAAGTGCTGGATGAGGAAATCGAACAGCTGATCGCAGAGCGGCAGGCTGCCCGCAAGGCGAAGAATTTTGCCAGAGCAGATGAAATCCGCGATCAGCTTCAGGCACAGGGTATCATTCTGGAAGATACCAGAGAGGGCGTTAAGTGGAAAAGAGCCTGACAAAAAGCCAGACAAAAAGCCGGAAGGATGCTGCAGATAAAAAAGCAGGCACAGATGCAAAGCAGGACGATTCCGCAGTTGGGAAACAAATGGCAGATTTGCGGGAAACCGTGAAGAATGACATTCCGGGAATGCTGGCCGAACTATATGAGATTCCGCAGCAGGATATGAAATCCTACTCGCCGCTGACACTTGCCTATATCGGAGACGCTGTATTTGAGCTGTTGATCCGGTCGGTGCTGGTACAGAACGGCAATACATCGGTGAATAAACTCAATAAAGCAGCCAGCCGGATTGAGTGCGCTCCGCGCCAGTCAGCTATGATCAAGGCGATCCGTGATGATCTCACGGAGACCGAGAAGAAGATTTATAAGCGCGGACGGAATGCGAAAAGCGCTACCAAGGCAAAGAACGCGACAACTGCCGAGTACCGCCGTGCCACGGGTCTGGAGGCTGTCATCGGTTATTTGTACCTGTCCGGAGATCTGCAGCGGGCAGCTGAGCTCGTGAAGATGGGAATTGAACGGACGATTGGCTGAAGAAAAGGATAAGCGTATGCAGGATACAGGATATATTGAGGGTCGCAATGCTGTGCGCGAGGCATTCCAGGCGGGGCGGACAATTGATAAATTATATGTGCAGGATGGTCTGAAGGACAGTGCAGTCTCGACGATTCTGCGCGCAGCGCGCAAGAGCGGCACTACCGTGCGGTTCGTCACGAAAGAGCGGCTGGATCAGATGTCCGAGACGGGCGTGCATCAGGGCGTGATAGCTTCTGCTGCTTCTTATTCTTATGCATCCGTCGATGAAATACTTGCAGCGGCAGAGAAGAAGGGTGAATCCCCTTTCCTTTTTCTTCTGGACGGGATTGAGGATCCGCACAATCTCGGAGCGATCATCCGGACGGCGAATCTTGCAGGTGCACACGGCGTGATTATCGCAAAGAACCGGGCAGCCGGTCTGACCGCAACCGTGGCGAAGGCTTCTGCAGGCGCAATCAATTATACACCTGTTGCGAAGGTGACAAACCTGGGAAGCACGATTGAAAAGCTTAAGGAAAGAGGCGTCTGGTTTGTCTGCGCGGATATGGACGGAACGACCATGTATGATCTGGATCTGAAGGGACCGATTGGCCTGGTGATCGGGAATGAAGGCAGCGGCGTCAGCCGTCTTGTTCGTGAAAAATGTGATTTTATCGCCTCGATCCCGATGCGCGGGGACATTGATTCGCTGAATGCATCTGTTGCTGCGGGTGTGCTTGGGTTTGAAATTGTCCGACAGCGGCTGCAGTAGTATGATTCCGTACGAATCACGGATATTTGTATCAGACGGGGCTGGATAAAAATGGGAAAATATGAGTCTGAACAGGATGAAGTCCTCGTGCGGCAGTATCAGGCCGGAGATGATCAGGCGGCCGAGCAGCTGATCGAGCGCTATAAACAGCTGGTGCGCGCGCATGCGCGCACGCTTTTTCTTGCGGGCGGAGATCAGGATGATTTGCTGCAGGAGGGAATGATCGGTCTGTTCAAGGCAATGCAGCATTTTGATCCGGAACGTGAAAACAGTGTCCCGTTTCAGAATTATGCGGCAGTATGCATCGACCGGCAGATGTATTCAGCGATCATGGCTGCCAGACGGCAGAAAAACCAGCCGCTGAATACCTCCGTTTCACTGGACGCATTTACACAAGAGACCATCGACTGGAAAATCGGATCCAGTAAAAGTCCTGAATCGCTTCTACTGGACGAAGAAATATTCAGTCAGACGCTTTCGGGATTAAAAACACTGCTGAGCAGGTACGAAATTGAAGTTCTGGACTGCTATCTGGCGGGGATGAATTATCAGGAAATTGCAAAAGCACTGAATAAAAGTCCAAAATCTGTAGACAATGCTCTGAATCGCATGAAAAAGAAAGCTTCTGTGTGGTTTTCAGAAAAAGAAAAGCAGAATTAAAATTCACAAAATATTCACAAAATTATTGCGAAGATGTTAACTTTTTGATATCATACAATCCTGGGGAGTATTTTGTAAACTAATATTGATTCGTTTTTTAGCTGGAGAAGTATGATGTCAGAAAAAAAATATAACAGACATAAAAAAAGCAGAGCAGTTGCGATGATGCTTGGCATTGCGCTGACACTTGAAATTTTTTCTGCGGGAGAAACTGCCGTTTTTGCGGAAGAGCAGCCGGCTGCTGAAGTATTGCAGGATTCCGGAGGAGATCTGCTGCAGACAGATTCTTCCGGAGCGCAGACCGAAGTTGTCATCGAAGCAGCGGATGCGTCAGAAACGACTGATCTGACTGAAAATCCTGAGACGATCATTTCGGCAGAGACGGAGACTGGTGCAGAAGAAACAGATCAGGTGATGCCGGAAGAGATCGGTGAGTCGATTAAGGAGATCATCCAGGCTTCTGCTGATCTCGCACAGGCAGATGACGCCGGACTGGAGCGGCTGGAAAGCTATATAGAGGAGACAAAAGATCAATACGAAGCACTTCCGGAAGAAGGTCAGGCTGTTCTGCAGGAAAGCATCCAGGCACTTGATAATGCGGCAGTTGCAGTTGAGACTTGTCAGGATGCTGCCAGGCAGATGAAAGAGACCGGCACCATTCAGGTTGATCCGAATGGACAGGAGAACAGTTTTCGGTTTTTGAATGGTATGCCGATCGATGAATCTCTGATTGCAGTAGAAGAAGAGATTCAGACAGCTGCAGAGCTCAATCCGGAGGATCTTTACCCGGAGGAACCTGCTGATCATTCTGAAGAACAGGGAAATTCAAGTCAGACGGAAACAGGCGGAAACCTGAATCCGGACAGAAGTCAGGCGGTTGATCCATCCGGTTCCTCGCAAAGTGTCATACCGGAAGAAGAAATCACTGACGATCCTGCAGCTGATTCCTCAGACGGCAGTCAGGACGCGCAGTCAGCTTCGGATGATCAGAATGGGATCCCTGCAGAACCGGAACAGAGCGGGAGCGGCGGATCACAGAGCATCGATCAAAATGGATCAGATGCGTCCCTTGATGTGCAGAATGGATCTGACGGCGCAGAAACGACAGAAGGCGGTACGGCCGGCACAGATACCGCCAATCCGGATGTACAGGGAACTGCAGATGCAGTTTCCGCCGGAAATCTGAAGGCGAAAGAGCTGCCGAAAGCCGATGTTGCTGTCGTTAAGACCGCAGCAGGACAGCGCCTTGTCAATCTGGACGGCAGCTGTGAAGTGCAGAATATACTGACTGCCTCTTCAGAAGTTCATAAGGGCATTGATGTCAGTCACCACAACGGAAGTATTGACTGGGATCAGGTGAAACAGGCCGGTATTGAATTTGCCATCATTCGATGCGGCCACGGCCATAATCTGGAGACCGGAGGCGATGCATACTGGCTGCGCAACATCAGTGAGGTTGAGCGCGTCGGCATGCCGTATGGTATTTATTTCTATTCTTATGCGACGAGTGTTGCAGGCGTGAAAAAAGAAGCTGCGACAACCATTAAGCTGCTGAAGGGACACAAGCCTTCCCTTCCGGTTTTCTATGACATGGAGGATGTTACACAGAAAAGTCTTTCCACAAATCTCAAAAACAAGATGGCGGCCGCCTACTGCGATGATGTGACGGCGGCAGGTTACCAGGCAGGGCTTTATTCCTACAAATACTGGCTGGAAGGCTATATGAGCCCCTTCATAAACAGTACAGATTACCCGATCTGGGTCGCGCAGTATGCGAGTAAGACAACTTATACAGGCGACTATATCATGTGGCAGTACAGTTCCAGCGGCAGAGTCAACGGTATACCGGGTCGTGTGGATATGAATTACTGGTACGGGAAACTGAAAGCTGTCAGGCGGAAAGCCACGCCGCAGGTTGTTGTGGATGTATTGAACAGCAGAGTTAATCTGCAGTTTGATACAAGGATTGCACAGGCGACTTCAAAAGAACTGTATACACAGAAACAGGTTTCTCCGGGCAACTGGATTATTGTAAAAAATGCAACAGAGACCGAGCCCGAGAAGCAGTTGTACGGGTTTGTATATATCCCGAGTCTGAGCAAGATCTGTTATTTTGATCCGGCAACCGGGTATAAAGTGTTCGGACAGCGCCAGATCAACGGAAAATGGTATCTGTTTGAGGAAACCGGCGGCGCCATGCAGGTGGGATTCCAGTACCTGGAGGCGCAGGGTAAAATTGTATATTACAATGCCCAGGGGCAGATGCAGTTCGGCAAACAGTTTCTCGAAGGCCACTGGCATTACTTTAATCCGGGAACCGGCGCGATGCGCTGCAATTCTTTCCTGAAACTGACAGCGAAAAAGAAATGTTACTATGACGACTACGGGCGGGCTGTTTCAGGCGAAAAAAAGATCGGGAAATATTATTATTATTTCAATCCGAAAACATTTGCGATGAAAACAGGCATTGTTAAAGTTGCCGGGAAAAAGAAAACCTGTTATTATAACAAGAAAGGTCACAGAAAGACCGGGCTTCAGAAAATAAAAGGAAAAAAGTATTATTTCAAGCCGTCGAACGGTGCCATGGTCAAGAGCAAATTTAAGAAGATCAAGGGAAGAAAATATTATTTCAATAAAAAAGGCCGCATGGTATTCGGGCGGCAGCTGATCAATGGAAGATGGTATACGTTCGACCGGAATACAGGTGCGCTGATCGGGTGAGCGCTGTGTCGGATGAAAGAATTTTAAAACGGAAATAAATAATAAAAACAGGAGGAGATAACATGAAAACAGGAAGACAGTCTCTGGTAAAGCGCCTGATCGTGCTGCTGCTGGCGGCACTGATGGTGGTCGGATCCATTGGCGCGACAGCAGTATTCGCGGAAGATGAAGCTGTGACGGTAGAGAACGGTGTAGACAAATCAAGCGGAAAGCCGTATCTTTACAAAAATGGCGTTAAGGTAACGCAGACCGGCAAACAGTATGTTGCAGGCAGCTGGTATTTTGTAAAGAAAGACGGCACTGCTGTTGTAAAGAAGTTTGTAAAAGTTAAGTCAAACGGCAAGAAAAAACTCTGTTACTATGACGAAGAAGGCAAGGCAGTTCGTCCCGACACAGGGAAAGCGGGCTTTGTTACAATCGGAAAATATAAATACTATATTAAAAATGACTATTCGATCGTCACCGGCTGGAAGGACATCGACGGTAAACGCTATTACTTCAATCCGAAGAAAAACGGTCGCATGGTCACCGGAAATAAGAAGATCTCCGGCACAAAATATACCTTTTCAAAAGCCGGTGTTCTGAAGCTCGGCGATGCTTCGATCAATAAAAAAGCGCAGAAATATGACAGCCCTACCAAGTACCTGATCGTGGTTAACCGCGGAAAGCATAAAGTTTCTATTTATCAGGGCAAGAAGGGCAAATGGAAATGTATTAAGTACTGGCCCTGCGTTGTCGGTCAGATTATTATGCCGACACCGACCGGTGTCCATCATCTGACCGGATATAAGGGACGTTACTTTGACTCTCACGGTATGCGCTGGTGGTATTTCACATGCTACAAAGGCGACAAATATCATTTCCATTCCCAGGGCTATAAGCCGGAGAGTTCACCGCGTACTGTTCTGAACGGGCAGATGGGTGTCTCAGGATCAGCCGGCTGCATCCGCCTGTATGTGGAGAATGCGAAATGGCTGCAGACCAATATGCCGAAGGGCACAACGGTTGTTATTTATAACTAAAGCCGATCTGGAAGGATCGTATAAAAATGTTTGTACGGCAGAAAAAGTGTGCCGGCAACGGATGAGCAAAGAGAATCGAAGAGGCTGCTGCGCATATGCGCGGCAGCCCCTTACTGCATTTTTGAACGGTGTTTTTTACCGGCAGAATGAGAGGAAACCTTTACTGACATGCAGAAAAAATACACGACAACCATTGTAATACCGAATTATAATGGCATGGCTTTTCTTGAGACATGTCTGACATCACTGGAAGTTCAGTCTTATCAGCAGTTTTCTGTCCTGATCGTGGATAACGGATCGACAGACGGAAGTGTTGAATGGCTCCGGGCGCATGAATCCGCGCAGATCCGTGTGATTTATCTGACGGAAAACACGGGATTTGCGGCCGCTGTCAACACGGGAATAAAGGCATGCGGTACCCCGTATGTACTGCTGCTGAATAACGATATCCGTGCAGATGAGCATTTTGTCGAGGAAATGGTGCGCGGAATCAGCCGCTCAAAGCGGATCTTCTCTGCCGCATCGAAGATGATTCGCATGTATGAGCCGGAGCTGATGGATTCCGCCGGGGATCAGTATACAGTGGCAGGCTGGGCGTTCAACAGGGGAACCGGAAGGCGGATCAGTCATTACAACCGTCCCTGCCGGGTGTTTTCCGCATGTGCCGGCGCAGCGATCTATCGGAGGAAAGTATTTGAAACAATCGGGTATTTTGACGAAAACCACTTTGCATATCTGGAGGATATCGATGTCGGTTATCGCGCGCGGCTTCACGGATATGTTAATGTTTATGTGCCAAAGGCAGTTGTGTGGCATGTGGGCAGCGGAACCAGCGGGTCGCGCTACAACGAATTCAAGGTGAAACTCACAATCCGCAATAACATCTGGCTGAATTATAAAAATATGCCCGACTGGCAGCTGATCCTGAATGCAGTTCCGGTTTTCTGCGGCATGGCTGTCAAATATGTTTTTTTTGCCCGGAAAGGTCTCGGAAAAGCATTCCGTCAGGGAATTAAAGAAGGATTCCGTGACAGAGAAAAATGCCGGCGGGTACGTTTCGAAACCATTCCGGTGCGGCGTTTTCTTGCCATCGAGGCAGATCTGATCGCAAACTTTGCCGAGTATGCCTGGCAGATCCTGAAGCGGAAGCAGGAGATGTAAAATTTGTAAAGAACCGGTATTTATGGTAAAATATATTAACTATGCTTAACGAGGGATTTTCACGTGAATAAGAACAATCAGAATGCAAGAATACGAATGCAGATCCTGATCGATGCGGTATTGATCATCGCAGCGTATTTATTTGCGTGGAATCTCAGGTTTCGCACGTATTGGTTTCCGAGTACGGTACGGGTTCTGCCGCTGCGCTACTATGTCATTGCGCTGCTGCTGATTGTGCCGTCTTATCTTTTTATCTACTATGCATGTTATCTGTATGATGTCTCCCGCATTCAGCGGCGCAGACATGAGCTCACCAATCTTCTGAAAGCGAATATCATCGGGCTGCTGCTGATTATCCTTGTCCTGTACCTGATCAAGCAGCAGCACTTTGCGCGGAATATGCTGTTACTGTTTTTCGTTCTGAATATTCTGCTGGATGCTATTGCGCGCAATTTTGTGCATATATACATGAGGCGGAAGCTGCGGAGTACACGTACGCTGAAAAAAATACTGCTGGTCGGATACAGTCACGCGGCTGAGCAGTATATTGACCGCGTCATTGCAAATACAGAGTGGGGCTACAAGGTACGCGGCATTCTGGACGATACGAAGGAAAAGGGAACCGCTTACAGAGGTGTCCGGATCATTGGAAAGACCAGTGAACTGAATGCGTTTCTGAACACGGATAAAGTAGATGAGATCGCGATCACATTGAATCTGCGGGAATACGATAAGCTGGAGCATCTGGTGGCGGAATGCGAAAAATCCGGTATTCACACGCAGTTCGTTCCGGACTATTACAAGATTATCCCGACACGTCCCTACACGGAAGATGTTCTCGGGCTTCCGATTGTTAATATCCGGTATGTACCGCTGTCCAATTCATTCAATGCGTTTGTAAAGCGGATCGTTGATATATTTGGCGCAATTGTTGCTTTGATTCTGTTTTCTCCGATTATGCTGGTCGCGGTGATCGGGATCAAGAGAACATCACCGGGACCCCTTATTTTCCGGCAGAAACGTGTCGGACTGAACAACAAAGAATTCGAAATGCTCAAATTCCGCTCTATGACTTATCATACAGGGAGTGAGAAAGAGGCGGCATGGACTGTGGAAAATGATCCGCGCGTCACGAAATTCGGCAATCTGCTCCGGCGGACAAGTATGGATGAACTTCCGCAGCTGATCAATGTACTGCGCGGTGAGATGAGTCTCGTAGGTCCGAGACCGGAACAGCCATTCTTTGTAGAAAAATTCCGCGAAGAGATTCCGCGCTATATGATCAAACATCAGGTACGTCCCGGTATGACCGGCTGGGCGCAGATTCACGGGTACCGCGGCGATACTTCTATTACGAAGCGGATTGAGTATGACCTTTATTATATTGAAAACTGGAGCGTGAGTCTTGACTTTAAGATTCTCTTCCTGACATTTTTCCGGGGATTTGTAAACAAAAATGCTTACTGAGGATATTTCCAAACTGAAGATAGACGTGCTGATTCCGACGCATCAGCCCGGCGGGATTTTTTCTGAACTGCTGAAACGTCTGAACGCGCAGAGTATCCGGCCGGCACATGTCAGAGTGATCAATACGGAGGAGTCATTCTGGGAATCCCGTTTTAAACAGGATTTCCCGGGGCTGGTTGTGACGCATATCACAAAACAGGAATTTGATCACGGCGGAACCCGCAACAGGATGGCGCAGGAATCCGATGCAGATCTGCTTCTCTTCATGACACAGGACGCACTGCCGGCAGACCGCCGGCTGATCGAAAATCTGGCGTCGCAGTTTCTCAGGCAGAATGTAGATTCATCCGCAGTCAAAGAGGAACAATCGGAGGGAGACGACGGACTGCCGGATGGGTTCAGGGTTGCTGTCGCTTACGCGCGCCAGCTTCCGCGCCTGGACTGCAGTACACTTGAAAAATACACCCGGTCTTTTAACTATCCGAGAGAAAGCAGGGTAAAAACCAGGGCGGATCTGGATACGCTGGGTATTAAAACATTTTTCTGTTCGAATGTCTGCGCGATGTATGACAGGGAAATCTACCTGAAATGCGGCGGATTTCCGCTTCATACGATTTTTAACGAAGATATGATCTTTGCACGGAAACTGATTGATGCCGGGTTCGGGATTGCCTATACGGCAGATGCGCGAGTCGTACATTCTCACAACTATACCGGAAGACAGCAGTTTCACCGGAATTTCGATCTGGCAGTGTCGCAGGCACAGCATCCGGAAGTTTTTGCGGATGTTCCGTCAGAAGGAGAAGGGTTCCGGATGATCCGGCAGGTGACAGGCCAGCTCTGCAGAGCAGGAAGACCCTGGCTTGTGTTCCCGCTGATCTGGCAGAGCGGATGTAAGTATCTGGGGTATCTGCTGGGAAAACGATACCGGCGGATTCCGAAGAAACTGGTACGGAAATTCAGTCAGAATAAAAGTTTCTGGGAAATGGAATGACCATTCAGAAAAAGAAAACAGAAACCGGTTAATCATATCGTAAACGACTTATAGGATGAAAAAGGAGATCTGATATGAAAGGCATTATTCTCGCGGGCGGATCAGGAACCCGCCTCTATCCGCTGACAAAAGTGACGTCGAAACAGCTGCTGCCGATTTATGACAAACCGATGATCTACTATCCAATGTCAGTCCTCATGAACGCGGGAATCCGGGAGATCCTTATTATTTCGACACCGGCTGATACGCCGCGGTTCCGGGAACTCTTCGGAGACGGTCATCAGTTTGGACTTGAACTTTCCTACAAAGTGCAGCCTTCGCCGGACGGACTGGCACAGGCCTTTATTCTGGGTGCCGAATTTATCGGAGATGACTGCGTAGCGATGGTGCTGGGTGATAATATTTTTGCCGGCAACGGACTGACCAAGCGGCTGCGCGAGGCAAAGGATAATGCGGAAACCGGAAAAGGTGCTACCGTATTTGGCTATTATGTGGAAGATCCGGAGCGGTTCGGCATCGTGGAATTCGACGCGGAAGGCCGCGCGATCTCTATTGAGGAGAAGCCCGCAAAGCCAAAGAGTAATTATTGTGTCACGGGTCTGTATTTTTATGATAATCGTGTTGTGGAATACGCGAAAAATCTCAAACCGTCCGCAAGAGGGGAACTTGAGATTACGGATCTGAACCGGATCTATCTGGATATGGGTGAACTGAACGTAAAGCTGCTTGGAAAAGGATTTACCTGGCTGGATACCGGCACACACGAAAGTCTCGCGGACGCAACGAATTTTGTTAAGACCATTGAGACACATCAGCATCGCAAAATTGCATGTCTGGAGGAAATTGCATATCTTCAGGGATGGATTACAAAAGAAGACGTGCTGAAAGAATATGAGGATCTGAAGAAAAATCAGTATGGTCAGTATTTGCTGGATGTACTGGAAGGAAAGTATGTGGATATTCTTCATTCCTGATTCTGGAGGTTTCATAGTAATTAAAAATATCCATGCAGGAGGGAAATAGAAAAATGACAATTATTGTGACCGGCGGAGCCGGCTTTATCGGATCTAACTTTGTTTTTTATATGCTGAAGAATCATCCGGAAGACCGGATTGTCTGTGTTGACAAGCTGACTTATGCAGGCAATCTCTCGACGCTGGCGCCGGTCATGGATAATCCGAACTTCCGGTTTGTGAAGGCTGATATCTGTGACCGTGATGCAATCTATAACCTGTTTGAAGAAGAGCATCCGGATGTTGTCGTCAATTTTGCGGCGGAATCTCATGTAGACCGCTCGATTGAGAATCCCGGCATTTTCCTGGAGACAAACATTATGGGCACAGCCGTGATGATGGATGCCTGCCGGAAATACGGCATTCAGCGTTATCATCAGGTATCCACAGATGAAGTTTACGGTGACCTGCCGCTGGACCGCCCGGATCTGTTCTTCACCGAGGAGACGCCGATCCATACGAGCAGCCCATACAGCAGCTCCAAGGCATCTGCGGATCTGCTGGTGCTCGCGTACCACAGAACCTACGGACTTCCTGTTTCCATCAGCAGATGCTCGAATAATTACGGACCATATCATTTCCCGGAGAAGCTGATTCCGCTGATGGTCATCAATGCGCTGCATGACAAGCCTCTTCCGGTCTATGGCGAGGGCCTGAATGTCCGTGACTGGCTGTATGTAGAAGATCACTGCAAGGCAATTGATCTTGTTTTCAGAAACGGCCGTGTCGGAGAAGTCTATAATATCGGCGGCCACAACGAGATGCGCAATATTGATATTGTGAAACTGATCTGTAAAGAACTGGGCAAGCCGGAGAGCCTGATTACCTATGTCACAGACCGCAAGGGACATGATATGCGTTACGCAATTGATCCGACCAAGATTCACACAGAACTCGGCTGGCTGCCGGAAACCATGTTTGCGGACGGAATCAAGAAGACCATCCAGTGGTATCTGGACAATCAGAGCTGGTGGGAGCCGATTATTTCCGGTGAATACCAGAATTATTATGAGCAGATGTACGGGAATCGGTAAATGGAACATCCACCCCACAGTTTTCCTGTTTTTTGATGAACCCATTTAGAGAAAAGGTGATATAAAAATGAAAATATTCGTTACAGGAGTTGCGGGACAGCTGGGTCATGATGTGATGAATGAGCTGGCGAAGCGCGGCTATGAGGGAATCGGCTCGGATATTGCAGAGCAGTATGGCGGCGTGCAGGACGGAAGTGCTGTGACAGAGATGCCTTATGTGCAGCTGGATATTACCAATGCGGACGCGGTCCGCGCCGCACTGACAGAACTGCAGCCGGATGTTGTTGTACACTGTGCTGCGTGGACGGCAGTGGATCTTGCAGAGGATGATGACAAGGTGGGCAAGGTCCGCGCGATCAATGCCGGCGGTACGCATAATATTGCAGCTGTCTGTAAGGAACTGGACTGCAAGATGGTTTATATCAGTACAGACTATGTATTTGACGGACAGGGTGAGAAGCCATGGGAGCCGGACTGCCGCGACTATAAGCCGCTGAATGTCTATGGACAGACAAAGCTGGAAGGTGAGCTGGCTGTCTCACAGCTGGTTGACAAATTTTTTATTGTCCGGATTGCATGGGTCTTTGGCCTGAACGGCAAGAATTTCATCAAGACGATGCTGAATGTCGGAAAATCACATGATACGGTTCGCGTTGTCAATGATCAGATCGGCACACCGACCTATACATTTGATCTGGCAAGGCTTCTGGTTGACATGATTGAGACGGATAAATACGGTTATTATCACGCAACTAATGAGGGCGGCTACATCTCCTGGTATGATTTCACCTGTGAGATTTACCGGCAGGCCGGTATGGATACACAGGTCATTCCGGTTACGACAGAAGAATACGGTCTGTCAAAGGCAGCCCGTCCGTTTAACAGCCGTCTGAATAAATCAAAGCTGACTGAAAATGGCTTTACCCCGCTTCCGGACTGGAAGGACGCACTGCATCGGTATCTGGTTGAGGTCGGGGAGATCACGGAATAAGGATTTTGATGCATTTTACCACAAGAGGAGCAGATCACAGATCATGAGTATTTCGGTCGCTATGGCCGCCTACAAGGGTGCGGCATATATAGAAGAACAGCTGGATTCCATCCGCACGCAGTCACTGCCTGCAGATGAAGTCATTGTTGTAGACGACCGCTCTCCGGACAATACGCTGGAAGTGCTGCAGGATTACCAGAAAAGGTATCCGGATTTTCCGCTTCAGATTTTTCAGAATGAGAAAAATCTGGGATACCGGAAGAATTTCCGGGAAGCTGTAAGCCGCTGCAGTGGTGATTATGTGTTTTTATGTGATCAGGATGACGCCTGGCTGCCGGAGAAAATAGAAACGATGTGCGGCATGCTGGAGCGGGATCCGGCAATTCTTGTGCTCGCTTCTTCCTTCACATTGATGGATGGAGAAGGAAACAGTTTTGAGATTAAAAAACGGCACGGCTGGTCCAATCAGAATCTTTACAATCGTGTCGTGGCACCGGATGCAGTTGTGCGCGTCAAGACAGAGCATTTGTTGATTCACAACTTCTGTCAGGGCTGCGCACAGGTCATGCGAAGAGAAATTGCCGACCGGTTTGTCGAGACATTTACGGCAGAACTGCCGCATGACTGGTCGATCAATCTGCTTGCATCCGAGAAGAGCGGGCTGTACTTCTATAATCATCCGCTGTTCCGCTACCGGATACATGGCGGAAACGCCCTCGGCCTTGTGCCGGAGGTTCCTCTGAAAGAAAAGTTTTCCGTTCAGTACCGGACGGTTGACGCCAGGCAGAACCGCGCAGTCATGCGCGAACTGAAACGCATCAATCCGGATATCTGTGAGACCAATCCGGAAGTCCGCAAAGAAGAAGCATTTATGCAAAAATACGTAAAAGCTGTGACGCATCACAACTTCCTGTATATTTTCCTGCTGGGTGCGAATCCGCGCTATCAGGAAATCAAGTCCAGAAAAGCATGGGTGGTGGATGTGATGTGTTCGCTCCTGCATATGTAGGACAAATCCGGGTAATAGAAATCCCCAAATAAAAAGGAGAAGAAATGGGAAAAATTAAAGTGGAGCACAACTGCGGCGGCATCGAAGGTCTGCACATTATTGAACCGACAGTTTTCGGTGATAACCGCGGCTATTTTATGGAGACTTATAATTACAATGATTTTGCGGCGGAGGGGATAGACTGTCAGTTTGTGCAGGACAATCAGTCAGCTTCCAGAAAAGGCGTACTGCGCGGGCTGCATTTTCAGATTAATTTCCCGCAGGATAAGCTGGTGCGCGTGATTAAGGGTGAGGTGTTTGATGTCGCTGTTGATCTGCGTGACGGCAGTGAGACGTATGGAAAATGGTTCGGTGTCCGGCTCTCCGAGGAGAATAAGAAGCAGTTCTTTATTCCGAAGAATTTTGCGCACGGATTCCTGGTTCTTTCCGATTATGCGGAATTCTGCTACAAGGTAACAGATTTCTATCATCCAAATGATGAGGGCGGCCTGATGTGGAATGATCCGGAGATCGGGGTCGACTGGCCGATGCCGGAAGGCATGACTGCAGAAGATCTGATTCTTTCAGACAAAGACCAGGTAAACGACAGCTATGACGCGTTTCTGCGCAAGAAAGGTATGCGCTAATAAAAGGATTTACAATATGACGATTCCACAGGAAGTGCTGGGGAGCCGGCGAATGATCGGCTCGCTGGCACGCAATGATTTTAAGAGAAAATTTGCCGGTTCGTATCTCGGCATTATCTGGGCTTTTGTGCAGCCGGTTGTCACAGTGTTTGTGTACTGGTTTGTATTTGAGAAGGCCCTGCATGCCGGGACACAGGGTACGAAAGCGGGAATTACGGTGCCATATGTCCTCTGGCTGATTGCCGGACTGGTGCCGTGGTTCTATTTTTCGGATGCAGTTAATGCGGGGACGCGGGCACTTCTGGACTACAGCTACCTGGTAAAGAAAGTCGTATTTAAGATCAGCGCACTGCCGGTGGTCAAAGTGATTTCCAGCCTGTTCGTGCACCTGTTTTTTATTGCATTCACGCTGGTTATGTACGCAGTTTATCACTTCAGACCGACCCTGTATATGCTGCAGATTCTGTACTATTCCATTGCAATGATTCTGATTGTGACGGCAATCGTATACTGGACCAGTTCCATTGTGATCTTTTTCCGGGACCTGCAGCAGATCGTCAATATTGTCCTGCAGATCGGCGTCTGGTTCACGCCGATTATGTGGAATATCGATGCAATGCAGCTGCCCGGATGGGTCATGACACTGCTGAAACTGAACCCGATGTTCTATATTGTCATGGGATACCGGGATGCACTGATCAATGATGTGTGGTTCTGGCAGCGTCCGGGACTGACAGCATATTTCTGGATTCTGACAGTTCTGCTGATGATCGGCGGGATGCGTACATTCCGGAAGCTGCAGCCGCATTTCGCAGATGTGATGTAACTTGTAAATGAAGGGCGGAAGATACAATCCGATTGTTTTCACGGCCCGTTCGCACTTAGCTGCTCGTGCAGCGGTACTAAGCTCCGGCTTTTGAAAAAGCCATCGCTAAGGACCGGCCTCGCAGATGACCGGAAAACAATGGGATTGTTCTTCCGCCTGCAAAGTGTTTCGAGATAGCCAGAAAAGGAAAATACATGTCTGAGAATTATGCGATTCGTGTGAAAGACATCAGTAAAATATATAAGCTCTATGAGCGGAATTCGGACCGGCTGAAGGATGCACTGGGTTTTTCGAAGCACAGTCATTATCGGGAGCACTATGCGCTGCATCATCTTTCATTTGATATTCACCGCGGCGAGACCGTGGGAATTATCGGGACGAATGGTGCCGGCAAGTCGACGATTCTGAAGATCATTACCGGTGTTGTTTCGCCGACGGAAGGATCACTGGAGATCGACGGCCGGATTTCAGCGCTGCTTGAGCTTGGTGCGGGATTCAATCAGGAATATACCGGTCTTGAAAATATTTACCTGAACGGCACGATGATGGGCTACACGCGGGAAGAGGTAGACGCGAAGCTCGACAGCATTCTGAGCTTTGCAGATATCGGCGAGTTTGTGCATCAGCCGGTTAAAATGTATTCGAGCGGTATGTTTGTCCGCCTTGCATTTGCGCTGGCCATTAACATTGATCCGGAGATTCTCGTCGTGGATGAGGCACTTTCGGTCGGTGATGTATTCTTCCAGAATAAATGCTATAAGAAATTTGATGATTTTAAGGCGGAGGGCAAAACGATCTTGTTTGTCAGCCATGATCTCAGCAGTATTACAAAATACTGTGACCGCGTCATTCTGCTCAATAAGGGTCAAATGCTTGCGGAAGGTACGCCGAAGGACATGGTGAATCTTTACAAGAAGATTCTGACCGGTGCCGGCGAGGAAATTGATGCATTTGACCGGCTGCAGGAGAAAGACGCAGACGGATTCCCGATTGACCGCGCGGATGAAGGAACTGAATCCGGAGCAGGGAAAACAGATGGATCAGGCGTACCGGCTGACAAGGAAATTTCTGCAGGAACAGCAGGGCATCAAACTGCAGCAGGATCTGCTGGAAGCGGAACAAACGCACCGGCAGGCGGAAGTACTTCCGGAATCGCTGCAAAGCACCTTTGGAAAAGTCACTACCGGAAAAATCCGGATGTCGAAGAATATGGCGACCGTCAGGCAGAGATTATTGACTATGCGGTGTTGGATGACGGCGGACGTTTCAGCAGTTCTATCATTAAGGGAACGCGGTTTACGATCAAATCCAAGATTCACTTCAATGAAGATGTAAAAGATCCGATCTTTACCTTTACATTTAAGACCATAAAGGGTGTTGATGTCACAGGCACCAACACCATGTTCGAGAAGGTTGTCGTGCCGCTGGCAAAGGCGGGCGAGACCTATGTGGCAAGCTTTGAACAGGACATGAACCTGCAGGGCGGCGAGTATCTGCTGTCCCTGTCATGCACCGGATTTATCAACGGCGAGCTGCACGCGTACCACCGCTGCTATGATCTGCTGAACATCACAGTTATTTCCGATAAGAACACGGTGGGATTTTATGATATGAATTCTGTCACAACGGTTGAGAAGTGCTGACAACTGTCTGCAGACAGGGGAATCCAGCGGATTCAGAAGCGTGATGCGGGAAAATCAAACATACCTGTATTGTGGGGATTTATGATGCTCAGATTGACAGATTTGCCGGTGTACCCGGAATTAAATACATTTTCACCGGTTCGTGTCAATCTCGTGCGCACACTGGAGCTGACCGGGACAGAACGCGTTCTGGAGATCGGTGCGGACAGTGCTGCGATTACCTCGTATTTCGCAGAAAAATGTGCGCATGTAACGGCAGTCTGTTTCACTGAGAAGGAAATGGAAGTACAGAAGAAGGTTTGTGCGAAACACGCGAACGTCAGTCTGCTGCATGAAACAGACCTCTGTACTGCGTCAACCTATGATCTGATCACATTAATCGGGACAGCAGAACAGGCTGCGGATCGGTGCAGGCGTATATTTGGAGAAACAGAAGAATCTTCCGGAGAAGATACAGCGTTCTTTATAAAAATTCTGACGGATCATTTATTGTCAGCTGACGGACAGATCCTGCTGGCGGATTCCGCAGATGTGCTGCAGTCCGTGGATACTTCTTCGTTTGCAGGCGTACAGAGATACAGGATCCGGCCGGAGTACCGGTTTCCGATGGAAATGAGAGCAGTCACTTCCTTTTCAGATCTTACAGAATCAGATTCGGATCCGGAATCGGAAAGTGTGCTGATTTACCTGTCGCACAGGCAGCCGGAACCCGGAACCCCGGTCAGTCTCTACACCAAATTTTCTAATGAAAGACGATCTGAATGCGCTGTCTATACACAGATTCTGACGAATGCAGATACGAAGCAGACGGAGACCTGTTCTGCTGCCGGCATTGAACCGGTTTTGTCTGAATCAGAGGAAACGCCGGGCCGGCCGGGAAATGGCGCGGGTGAAAATCGGGTCGTACGAAAATATCCGGCTTCCCAGGAGGCGGCAGCACACATCCGGCGGATTGGTGAAGTTTCAGAGAGACTTCGTGAACAGTACCGCGGTACAGGAATCGGGATCAACCGTTGTTTTGTGAAGGAGCAGGGCGAGAAGATAAACTACATCGAATTCGAATACCTGCCGGGTCAGAACTGCGGACAGATCATTGACAAAATTTTCCGGACAGAAGGTGCAGATGCGGCAATTCATGCAGTCTGTAATTTTATCAGGAATATCATTCCGGGAGAAAAATGTGTTCCATTCCATTTTACCCCTGCTTTTGCAGAACTGTTTGGCAACCGGGCACATGAGGCTTCCTGGAGGAAGACACTGCCGCTGTCCAATATTGACTGCATTCTGGAAAATATAATTCAGACAGGAGAAAACTGCCAGGCTTTGGAACCGGACATCCAGAGGACGGGTCAGCGTGATACGGAAAATGAAATCCGATATCAGATGATTGACTGCGAGTGGACAACAGATATCCCTGTACCGGTGGAATTCCTCATCTGGCGGATTATTCATTATTATCTGGACGGCAATCCTGCCGCAGATGCATTTCTGCAGGCGGGAATTTATGAGAAATGCGGCCTTTCCGGCAATCTGGATGTTTACCTCGACATGGAAAATCAGTTCCAGAAATGGATCGAGGGAGATGTCATTCCACTGCATAAATATCTCTCAGAGGCGGATGCACAGGAAAAACGGTCAGCTGATGCAGGCGGCACAGAAACAACTCCGCTGCAGCCGGAGAAGCTGACAACACTGCAGAAAATCAAAAAACACGGCATGTACCTGCTCGGACACGGGTACAGGGGCTATCAATATATGCTGCAGACCCGGCCGAACCGGCCGTTTGATGAGAACTATGACAGCTGGATCCGGGAGCGGCTTGCCGGACGTCATCCGGAAGAAAATCCAGAATCGAAGGCAACAACAAATGAATCCGGCAGATCCGGCCGACAGCCCAGATTCGGCATCATCCTGCTGCGCGGTCGCTTTGACAGCCATCATTACACGGCATCGCAGGCATCCGTTAAGCGGCAGACATATAATTATTATAAAATCTATACCGGAACGGTGTTGCGTAAATTGATTGCACAGGCAGTCAGGGCGTGTGATTATCTGGTGTTTCTGCCGGCAGGCTATTGCCTGACGCCGGATGCACTGCAGTATTTTGCAGCAGCAATTATACGGCAATCTGTGCCGTATTTGCTCTATGCAGATGAAGACCGTGTGACCACAGACGGAATGACTGCATTTGATCCTGTTTTTAAACCGGATTTCAGCATCGATTACCTGCGGTCTTATAATTATATCGGGCCCTGCTTTTGTATCAGAAGCCGGGCGGCAAAAGATTTCCCGCTGAACAAGCTGCAGACCGGTGACGGATTTTTCTATGATCTGGTACTGCACGCGGCAGAATTGCAGGGGACAGACGAAGGAAACGGTATTTGTCACATTCCGGAGATCCTTTTCCGGAAAATTTCTGTTCGCGGGAAAACGTCCGCAGAACTGCGGCAGGAAGCAATGACCAGAAAGCTGGAACTGGAAGCACTGAAACAGCATAATCAGCGCTGCGGTATTTCGGCAGCGGTTACGGAGGATCCGGCGTTTCCGGTTTTTCGCACAAACTATCAGCTGCAGGAAGAACCGCTGGTCTCGATCATCGTTCCGAACAAGGATCATGCAGAGGATCTGCGGGCCTGTATTGAATCGTTTGAGAATCTGTCCACATACAGAAATTTTGAGTGGATCATCGTAGAAAACAACAGTACGAAAGCTGAGACATTTGCATATTACCGGGAATTGGAGCAGCGGAACCGGAACAGCCGGGAGGTCCAGAACGTGGCAGTCGTCACCTATGAAGATCCATTCAACTATTCGAAGATCAACAATTTCGGAGTTCGTTTCGCAAAGGGAGAATTCCTGCTGCTGCTGAATAACGACACCGAACTGATCAGTCCGGATGCCCTGCGGCAGCTTGTCGGAGCTGTACAGCAGGAAGACGTCGGGATTGCAGGCGCGCGTCTGCTGTATCCGGACCGCAGACTGCAGCACGGCGGGATCGGTCTTGGCATCGGCGGAATCGCAGGACATTTGTTTTCTGATCTGGAAGAAACGGACCCGGGATACGGTTACCGCGCAGTCAGCACAGTGGATTACAGTGCTGTGACTGCGGCGTGTCTTCTGGTGAAGAAGTCTGTCTATGAGGCAGCCGGCGGCATGGAAGAATCCCTGGCGGTTGCATTTAATGACGTGGATTTCTGTCTGAAGGTGCGGAAAATGGGAAATCGGGTCGTCTACTGCGGCGATGTGGAGCTGTATCACAAGGAATCGCGCTCCCGCGGTCTGGAGGACACGCAGGAAAAAGTAGACCGGTTTTATTCGGAGATTATCTGGTTTATTGAGAAATGGCGGGATGAGATATGCGCCGGAGATCCCTTCTATAACAGGAATCTGTCGACGGAGAGTGACCCGTTTTACCGGCCCAGATAAGGCAGAGGCGAAATGGATCAGAACAAAACGGCCAACAAAATTATTGATAAGAATAAACGGATATTCTGTCAGGCAGATGACAAGTCAGAGGAGCCCATATGAGCAGAACACACACTATTTCCGCACATATTGACCGCTGGGAGAAGAGCAGCACCGAGATCAGCGTTACCGGCTGGGCCTACAGTTCCACCGGTAATTGTGAGATCCGTGTACTGGACGGGAATCAACGGGAAATTCCCGCTATCGTACGGCGCAGCCGCCGCATCGATATCGACAGGCTTTTTTCGATTACAGAGCGGCAGGATACAGGATTCAATCTGTACGTGCAGCGCGGCGAAGTTACGGGAAAAAAGATGTATGTTATTTTCTCGGATGTGAACGAGCAGCAGCTTTTTCAGATTAATCTTCTCAAGGAACAGAGTGCGGCCGTGCGCACGCTTCCGTTTGCCGACTGGTTCAAACCGGCGACATGGGCAAAAGGGTTTCGGTATGTATTTAACAACGGCGGCCTGAAGGCACTGCGCCGGGATCAGCAGGCACCGTCAGAACAGGTGCAGTACGACGCGTGGTTCAAGAAGCAGCGTGTGACGGAGGCGCAGCTCGCAGTGCAGCGAGAGACAGCGGCAGCATTTACAAACCGTCCGAAGATCAGTATCGCCATTCCGCTTTTTAATACAAATCTGAAATATCTCGATGTGCTTCTGGATTCGATTGAGGGACAGTCCTATGAGAACTGGGAACTGTGTCTCGCAGACGGCAGCACGGAAGGGGCAGTGGAAATGCATTTGAAGGCGCGGTATCAGCCGGATTTTTCCGGAGACAGCCGGATCCGCTACCAGCGTCTTAAAGAAAACGCCGGTATCGCAGGCAATACCAATGCTGCGCTGGAAATGGCTGCCGGCGATTATATTCTGCTCTCAGACCACGATGACGTGATCGAGAAGGATGCGCTTTATGAAATTGTAAAGCTGCTGAACGAAGATCCGACACTGGATATTGTATATACGGACGAGGATCTGACGGACGAGGCGGGAGAGCATTTCCGCTCGCCGCGGTTTAAACCGGATTTTAACATCGATCTGCTGCGCAGTATTAACTATATCTGTCACTTGTTCTGCATCCGGACATCTGTGATGCACACCATCGGCGGCTTCCGCAGTGACTGTGACGGCGCACAGGACTGGGATCTGTTCCTGCGCTGCAGTGAGCAGACGAAACGGATCGGCCACGTACCGAAAATCCTGTATCACTGGCGCGAGTCGGAGTCATCTACGGCGCGCAATCCGGAGAGTAAAACCTACGCAATTGAATCTGCGCGAAAAGCACTTGAAGGACACTATCACCGCTGCGGCCTCGATGCTGAATTGAATTATACAGACATTTTCATCATGTACCAGGCAAAGCTGCTTGTGCATGATAATCCGAAGGTGTCGATCCTGATTCCAAACAAGGACAACCGCGATGTGCTGAAGACGTGTATCGACTCAATTCTTGAGAAATCCACCTACCGGAATCTCGAGATTCTCGTGATCGAGAACAACAGCACGGAGGAAGAGACGTTCCGGTATTATGAGGAACTGACAGGTTCAGCGGAACCGGTGGTTCGTGTTCTTCACTATAAGGACAAATTCAACTACGCAAAGATCAACAATTTCGGCGCACAGTATGCGACAGGCGATTATCTGCTGCTGCTGAACAACGATACCGAAGTCATCACGCCGGACTGGATCGAGCAGATGCTCGGCTACTGCCAGCGGGAGGACGTCGGCGCAGCCGGCACCAAGCTGCTGTATCCGGACGAGACGGTCCAGCACTGCGGTGTCGTCGTCGGTGTCGGCGGATTTGCGGGACATGTTCTGACCGGAAAACTCCGTGAGGACGCCGGCTATATGGGAAGACTGCGGGCAATCTATGACGTCAGCGCGGTTACCGGCGCATGTCTGATGATCAAACGCAGTATTTTTGAAGAGATCGGCGGGCTGGACGAGAATCTGACCGTGGCCCTGAATGATATTGACCTCTGCCTGAAAGTGCGGGAAACCGGCGCACTGATTGTACAGAATCCGGCAGCAGAGCTGTTTCACTATGAATCCAAGAGCCGCGGCTATGAAGAGACTCCGGAGAAACATGAACGATTCAAGAAAGAGATCAAGTATTTCCGTGACAAGTGGAAAGATGTACTCGAGGCCGGCGATCCGTATTATAACCCGAATCTCAGTCTGATGTACGGTGACTGCAGACTGCGGGAGGAAGATGAGCACTTTGATATCGTGGATGAGATTGAGATGGATCTGGGCTGAATATGTATTGCCCTTAAAAGTCGATATATTATGCTGCATGAGTGAAATAAAAGATACGAACAATGAGAAAAAAAGATGAACAAAAGCTGTCCCCGGTACAGTCTATTATCTGGGACATCATGAAAGAAATAAAGCCTTATCTGGAGGCGCAGGAAATTCCGTATTACATGCTTGGCGGGACGCTGCTCGGCGCTGTGCGGCACCAGGGTTTCATTCCCTGGGATGATGATATTGATATCGGGATCCCGCGGCGTTATTACGAATATTTCCTTCGCAATATCGGGAGAAAACTGCCGGAACATCTGAAACTCCGGACGTTCCGGGACGGATCAGGCCATCATTATTATTTTGCACGTATCGTTGATACCCGGTACAAAATGCGCCGGACCGGCAGTGAGGTTGCCAGGGATGAAGAAGTCTGGATTGACATTTTTCCGCTGGATGGTATGCCGCGCACGCCGGTGATCCGCAGGCTTCATATGTTCCGCCTGCTTGCAGTGCGGGCGCTGTATCATATTGCGTGCTTCGACAAAGTCAATCTGAAGCGGCCGGGCAGACCGCTGTCGGAGCGGATTATTATCAAGTTTGTTCAGCTGACAGGATTTGGCCGGACACTGGACAGCCGGAAGCAGCTGGAGAAGCTGGACCGGCTGCTGAAAAAATATCCATATGAGAAATCGCCTTATATCGTTAACTGCATGGGACAGTATAAATTCAGGGAAATGTTTCCACGCGCATATTACGGAAAGGGAAAGCAGTATCCATTTGAGGACACAACACTGCCGGGCCCGGTACTGGCTGATAAGGTGCTGCGGCAGATGTACGGAGATTATATGAAAGAACCGGAGAATAAGAATGCGCACGCGGCGGTTTTTGTGGAGGAATCAATCGATGGAAAATCAGAATAAGAAGAAAGTACTTCAGATCGTAACAGGCAATTTTGGATCAGGCGGCCTGACCCAGATTGTCTATGTCTGGGGAAAGCGAATCGAATCGGAAGGGATTATTTTTGATTTTCTTTGCCGGAAACGCCATGCATGTGATGATTATATCAGGGAAATCCATGAGTACGGAGGAAGAATCAGCCGGCCAAAGTTTGCAGTGAATGGGCTGCTTGCACAGCTGAGCATGGTGAAACGTCTGATTATGATACAGCGTAAGGAACACTACGATGTTGTCCATATTCATTCGGATTCTACTTATAATATGCTGACGGGCCTTCTGGCTGCAAAGCGTGCCGGAATCAAAAAAGTAATTCTGCATTCGCACAGTGCCGGCATGGAAACGCATAATACCGATGGTGTGTCTGCCCGGTATCTGGTCAAAATAGCGGCACACAAGATTTGCAGGCGGCTTCTGCCGGTTACAAAAAATGTTGAACTTTGTGCATGTTCACGAAAGGCAGCAGCGTGGATGTACCGCAGCAGGCTGCAGAAGCGGGTTAAGATTATTGACAACGGAATCGAACCGGTTCCGTTCATGTACTCCCGATTTGTCCGGGAGGAAGTGCGTGATAAATACAGACTGGACGGAAAATTCGTGATCGGTCATGTCGGCAGATTTGCCTACCAGAAGAATCACGCATTTATCCTGCAGCTGGCCGAAGCGCTGGAGGAAAGCTGTCCGGATGCAGTGATTGTACTGATCGGTGACGGTGAATTGTATGACGAAGTTCAGACACGGGCATTTGATGCCGGACTGAATAACGTGCGGTTTGTCGGGCGTTCAGATGAAGTCAATAACTGGCTGCAGGCATTTGATCTCTTCGTGCTGCCGTCGCATTTCGAAGGCCTGCCCGTCTCGGCCATAGAAGCCCAGATGGCGGGGCTCCCCTGTCTGATTTCCGACGAGGTCGATCCGGACTGCCGGATTTTGCCGGATGTCGAATTTCTTCCGATCGACCGTGGAACAGAACTTTGGGTTGATGCAGTTAAAGACGCAGCTGCGGCCTGGAAAGATCCGGCGGCAGATCCGGATCTGCGCGCAAAGAGCTCTGCAGTTGCGGCCGGGTCAAAGTACAATATTTCGAAGACGATCAGGCAGCTGAAGGAGTTGTACTGCTAACCGGTTGTTTTTAACTCAGAAGTGGAGTCTATCATATGGAAAACGCAGAACTGCAGAAGCTGCACAAATTGGAACTGGAGATCGCCGCGGAAATCAGGCGTATCTGCGAGAAATACCGTATCCGGTATTTTATGATCGCGGGAACACTGCTTGGGGCGGTGCGTCACGGCGGATTTATTCCCTGGGATGAAGACATGGATTTCGGGATGCTGCGGGCTGATTTTGACAGTTTTATTGCGGCATGCCAAGAAGAGCTGGATCAGGAGAAGTATTTCCTGCAGACGAGTGAGACAGATCCGGGCTATACCTATGCATTTGCAAAGATTCGTCTGAACGGAACCCGCATCGTGGAAGGACTTTCAGAGGAGGCAGCGGCACACCAGGGCATCTTTGTGGATATTTTCCCGTTTGATCATGTCCCGGAGAACCGGATTCTAAGAAGGCTGCATGAGCGGGAACGCTATGTCTGGAAGAATCTGCTGGCTGTCAAGCTGGGGTATCACAACGGGCAGAAACGCGCGAAGAGCCTGCAGAAACTGCTGGGCGCGGCAGCGGTTGTACTGCCGGTAGGCTTCATCAGAAAACAGAAAGACAGGGCATTTACCAGGTACAATGCACGGCAAACGAAAACCGTTGTAACAGCGGAAGGAAGTTATCGTTATTACAGGGAAATGATTCCGTATCGATGGACACAAAAATTGTGCAGAATGCCATTTGAAGATACAGAATTCTTTACATTTGCAGCTTATGATACCTATCTGAAGGAGATGTACGGAGACTATATGGAGCTTCCGCCGGAAGAGCAGCGCAATAAACATGCAGTTCTGGAGGTTGATTTTGGGCATTATGCCGAGACAGAACTAGAAGGTAAGCGTGAATAATTTGCTCTTCTGTTACATTCCTGTTATAATATTGCAAACTGTGTCTTGATGAAAACTATCTGAGCGGGGAGTATCAGATCGTATGCATCAGAGAGAAAAAGGCAGATGGCTGAAACACCTGGACTTTATGATGCTCGACGTCGTTGTAGTCGAGGTCGTTTTTCAGGTTATTTGCCGGATTCGAATGAGAATGATGGGCTGGCGATATACGCCGGTATACAGAAGCACGCAGATTATGCTTCTGATGCTGGCTTTCTTTGTCGTGGCCCTTTTGCCGCTTCATAAGAATATTCTGAAGCGCGGACCGCTGCATGAGTTTGTAGAATCGGTCCGTTATGTGTCAATTCTGTCGATTGGCATTATGCTGTACCATTTCCTGACAAAAAGTGGTACATCTTTTTCGCGAAGTATTTTTCTGATCTTCTGGATTGCCGGTACGATGATTGTCTGGATGGTCCGGATGATTTATAAACTGATTATCCGAAAACTATTTCTGGAACGTATTGTGCTGCCGAATATGGTGCTGATTACGACAGCTGAGCGTGCAGAAGAGAACTACAGGAATCTGCGGAAAGACGGCCGCAACCGCTATCAGGTCGGCGGCGTCATGATTCTGGAACCAGATCATTCTTTTACAGCGTCAGGAGCCGGGAAGGCTGTGGATCCGGAACAGGACGCCAACATTGATCCGGGTCTGTACTGCGGCATTCCGGTCGAAAAGATCATCGGCGGACCCGATGAACTGGATGTATATTGCACCAATCATGCAGTTGACGAAGCTTTTATCGATCTGAACCAGCAGACAATGGAAAACCGGATTGCAAAAGATCTGATCACACAGGGCATTACGGTACATATTGCCCTGACAAAGCAGTTTAAAGGGCTGCCGAATCCGGAGATTGAAACGATCGGCGGGCGGTCTGTAATGACAAGTGCGGTACAGTCTGTTTCAGCCGGGAAACTGATGATTAAACGTGCGATGGACATCGTCGGCTCGATCATCGGCCTGATTTTGACAGGGATTGCGTTCCTGATCTTTGCGCCGATTATCTACCATCAGTCGAAAGGCCCGGTCTTTTATGCGCAGACGCGCGTAGGATTAAACGGCCGTCGATTCCAGATTTACAAATTCCGGTCAATGTATCCGGATGCGGACAAGCGGAAAGCAGATCTGATGAATCAGAATCAGATGCAGGGGCTGATGTTCAAGATGGATGATGATCCGCGTATTATCCCAATCGGGAAATTTATGCGGAAATACTCCATTGATGAGATGCCGCAGTTCTGGAATGTTCTGAAGGGCGACATGAGTCTGGTGGGAACAAGACCGCCGACAGAAGACGAGTGGAAGCAGTACAGTCCGCATCACCGGGCGCGCCTTTCAGTAAAGCCCGGTCTGACAGGTATGTGGCAGGTCAGTGGCCGCAGTGATATTGTCGACTTCGAAAAAGTCGTCCGGCTGGATATGAAATACATCCGTGAGTGGAGTCTGAAACTGGACTGCAAGCTGCTGATCAAAACAATCAGTGTTGTTCTCCGGGGGCAGGGATCTAAATAATAACAAAAGCAGAGGAACTAACGATACATGGAGCGCATACAGAAAAAACAGAGTAAAATCATACGGACCATCAACAGGTATTATTTTCTGTTTCAGGAACTGGTTAAGCGTGATTTCAAGCAGAAATACAAGCGTACAGTACTTGGCATGTTCTGGAGTGTCCTTTCTCCGCTGCTGTCACTGCTGGTCATGAAAGTGGTATTTTCGAATTTCTTCGGGAGAAACACACCACATTATACGATCTATTTGTTTGCCGGAAATATTGTGATGTCATATTACCGTGAAGCAACCAACAGCGGCATGAACAGCCTGTATGCAAACAGGAAGATTCTTTCCAAAATCAACATACCGAAGTATCTGTTTCTCTTCTCAAAAAATGTCTCGGCATTTATTAATTTTATGCTGACCATCGTCGTGTTCTTTGTGTTCTGTATTTTTGATCACATTCACTTCGGTATTCATATGTTTGCATTGATTTATCCGATCATTTGTGTGGCAATGCTGAGCATCGGGGTGGGAATGATTTTGTCGGCGCTGTATATTTTTTTCCGGGATACACAGTATCTTTACAGTGTTTTCCTGATGCTTTTGCATTATGTCTCGGCGATTTTTTACAGGGTTGATTCTTTCAGTCCCAAAGTACAGAAACTTTTTTTGCTGAATCCGGTCTATGTCATGATCAAATATATCCGTCTTGTGGTAATTGACGGGCAGATTCCGTCTCTTGCGTATCACGGCTTATGTGCGTTTTATGCACTGTTCTTCCTGATCATCGGGTTCATTATCTACAAGACACAGAATCATAAATTTATCTTCTATATGTAAGGGATTTATATATGGCTGTCATTGACTGTAATCATGTAAGCATCCGGTATATTACAGGGGATTTTAAATCCATCGGACTGAAAGAGTATGTAATGCGGAAGCTTACCAGAAATTTTAAAGTGAAAGAATTCTGGGCTGACCGGGATATCACGTTCCAGCTGGAAAAGGGAGATATGCTTGGAATCATCGGATCCAATGGTGCAGGAAAAAGCACACTCCTGAAAGCCGTTACAGGCATCATGCTGCCGGCTGAAGGATCTGTTCAGACAAAGGGCAGTATCGCTGCACTGCTGGAACTTTCCAGTGGGTTCGATGACCAGATGACGGTGCAGGAAAATGCCTATCTACGGGGTGCCATGCTGGGCTACACCCGTGAATTTATGGATCAGATGTATCCGGAAATTATCAAATTTGCAGAGCTGGAAGACTTTCAGGATTATACCTTTAAACAGCTTTCCAGCGGCATGAAGAGCCGCCTGGCATTTTCAATTGCCTGTCTGGTGGAACCGGATATTCTGATTCTGGATGAGGTCCTGAGTGTCGGTGACGGCGCATTCCGCCGGAAGAGCGGTGATAAGATGCGCGAAATACTGGATAGTGGCATCACTGGAATTCTTGTCTCGCATATTGTGGGACAGGTGCGGGAACTCTGCAACAAGATCCTGTGGCTGGATCATGGGAAACAGATTGCTTTCACGGATGAGACGGATTTGTATCTGGATGCCTACGAGGAATTTCTGCATACGAAGAAACTGCCGAAAAACAGAGAAGATGTCCTGCTGCTGGCAGACGCATTTCATGTGCGGACAGCAAAGGAGCGGCAGGAAAAAGAAAAGAAAGAGATGGAACGTCTGGAGCAGATTCTGGAAGAGGGAAAGAAAGAGACTGCTATGGATGCGGCCATCAGTATTATACGGAAAAACAATCCGGATCTTCTGGACGAAGATAAAGTTAATGAATATCTGAGAGGAGACAGCAAATGAAACGCGTTATCACTTATGGAACCTACGATCTTCTTCACTATGGTCACATTAATCTGCTGCAGCGGGCGAAAGCGCTGGGCGATTATCTGATCGTTGCACTCTCAACAGACGAATTTAACTGGAATATGAAGCAGAAAAAGTGTTATTTCACCTATGAAGAGCGTAAAAAAATGCTTGAGGCACTGCGGGCTGTTGATCTTGTTATTCCAGAAGAAAACTGGGAGCAGAAGCGTTCCGATGTAAAACTGTATCAGGTAGATACGTTTGTTATGGGTGATGACTGGAAAGGAAAATTTGATTTTCTGGAAGAAGAGGGGGTAGAAGTGATCTATCTGCCGCGGACGCCGGAGATTTCAACAACGCAGATCAAGAGCGACCTGTCGAAATAAGATCTTAAACAGGAATCCGTTATGAACGAACAGAATCAGACAATTGATATCAGTGTGATCGTACCGGTCTATAATGTGTCAGAATATCTGGAGGAATGTCTGGATTCACTCCTGGTGCAGGGAGATGTGCGTCTGGAAGTGATTATGATAGATGATGGCTCCACGGATGACAGCGGACAGATCGCTGACCGATATGCAAAGGAACATGAACATTTTCACTGTTATCATATTCCGAACGGCGGACTGGGGCATGCCAGAAACTATGGCGTGCAGTTTGCGACAGGGAAGTACATCTATTTTATTGATTCGGATGATTACCTGCAGGATAAAGTGCTAGAAACCATGTTCCACCGCGCTGAAAAAGACGGCAGCGAACTGACCATTTGTAATGTAACTCGTTTTGACGCGAAGGGTGATCATCGATCCAAGATGTTCAACTATGTCTTTTTCAATCTGGAACCGGTCACACACATTACCCGGCAGCCGCAGCTGCTGTATGATTCAACCAGCTGGAATAAGCTGATCCTGCGCTCCTTTTACGAAAAACATGACTTTCAGTTTCCGGAACGGATTTTGTACGAAGATATTCCGGTCACGATCCCGATGCATTTTCTGACAAAGCAGGTGTCAGTCGTACCGGAGATCGGATATATGTGGCGGCTCAGGGACGGCGCATCCTCATCCATTACACAGAACACAGACAGCCTGATTAATCTGCGGGACAGGATCCGGATTCTGCAGTTGCAGGATCAGTTCTTTGAAGAATTTGTTAAGGATCTGGCACTGGAGATGGCAAAACAGGTAAAAGTTTTAGACTGGGATCTGTTCCTGTTTATTAAAGCATGCCTGATCGTCAGCCGAGATCAGGTTCCCAGAATCATGGAACACATCAATGCGTATATTGATGAAGCAATTGATCCTTCAGCTCTTTCTGAACTGGATCCACTCAAACAGGAAATATACCAGTGTGTTCGCACAAAAAATGTAGATCGCCTGATTGCGCTTGAGCAGTACAGGGAGAATAAATTTAAACTCATTCCGCTGAAAGAAGAGCAGGGAAGACTGCTTGCAGACCTCCCGAATAACTTATTTCAACTGTCTGAATACGATCTGACCCAGGACAGACTTCGTATTGCGCCTGACACACGTATGGACGAAATGTCTGTCAGTCAGAACGCGATCATGCTTACGGCACATGTTATGCGTGAACGTGTCAATATGCCAAAAGACGGGCAGAAGATGCAGGCATATCTTTATAACAGTGCAGAAAACCAGAAGATTGCGCTGCCGACAGAGTCAGTAGATGGTGTATACGTGACGGAAGAACTGGGACATATCACAGATCCGGATACCGGAAGAACGGATACATACAATTATGACGGAACGGCAGTCAAAATCACGATCCCGCTGAAGCAGCTGACAGCAGATCAGACATTGAGCGGACGTTATCTGCTGCTGATTGAATTCCAGAACCGTTTCGAAACAGGCAGTGTATATCTTGAAAAACTTGCTCCCGGTATTAAGAGTAAATACCGGGATACAGCGCAGATATATGGAGATACAATCATCCATTTTGACTTTCAGGTAAAAAACAGATTTGTTATTGAGGCAGACCGCAGCCCGGTATTTGCTGATTCAGTTTCTGTATCGGAGACAGATGTACAGTGTAAAGTCAATCATGAAGATGCTGAACTGCTTATAAGGAATGAAGAAGACGGTAATGTTGTTCCTATGGAAAAAGCCGCTGCAGGTACATACCGGATCGCCCGTAATTTGTTGAACGAGCGGGTAAGATATCACCTGCTTGTCCGGACTGAAGCGGGAATGCTTCCGGTATATGCCAGAGAAAAAGCTTCGCAGATCAATGGAAGCGGAAACGCATATGCAATTATAAACAGTTTGCGGAATTATGCCATTCATTTTCGTCTGTTCTCTGAAATTGCAGAAGCATCCAGGCCGGCACATTTTGGGAAAGCACTCCGCCTGAAAGTTACACGGGCAGGAGATCCGGATCATCTGAAGCAGATTACTTCGGCCAGGTTATTTATTCCGGATCCTGTGGCGCAGCGGAAAAACTATCTGGCGTCAGCTTCCTGTAAAGTACACGGCAGTAAGATGACCACGCGGTTTAAGGTGGATTTTTCCGATGATGAACTTGTAAAAGATTTCTATCAGAGTGCACGCGATGTGCAGGTGGAATATCTCAGCGCTGACGGACAGAGCGAAGATGTCCCGGTTTATACATCGCAGAGCTTTATGCGAAAGTACGATCAAAAGAACCTGAAGATAGAATGTTACCGCAGTGCTTTCGGTACGCTGCGTCTGCAGTTCAAACAGGTTTGGGATGCAGCTGAAAATTCCAAAAACAAACGTGAAAAGCTGATAAAGGAGAAATATCCGGAGTTCTGTAAAGAAACGATTGTTTCAAACAGAATTATCTTTGAGGCAATGTGGGGCGACAAATACAGCTGCAATCCGCGTGCCCTGTATGAGTATATTAATGAGAATCATCCGGAATACGAATGTATCTGGTCATTCAATGACCAGCGTACACCGGTTAACGGCAATGCAAAGCGTGTCAGAAAAGGGTCACTGGAATACTGGCATACCCTTGCAACCGCAAAATATCTGATCAATAACGTTAACTTTGAAAATGGATATCAGAAGCGGGAAGGTCAGATTGAAGTGCAGACCATGCACGGTACGCCGCTGAAGACAATGGGTCTTGATGTGGCGCAAGAACTGAAGTCCGAAGAGGAACGGGAACTGTTTCTGCGGCGGAGTTCCCGCTGGAATTACCTGGTTGTGCAGGGAAAATTCATGGAGGACCATGCATGGCCGATCTATCATTTTGAAAAAGAAGTCCTTCGAACAGGCTACCCAAGGACCGATATTCTTTACCGGGGAGATCCTGAGAAGAAAGAAGAATTGCGCAGAATGCTCGGGATTCCTTCCGACAAGAAGGTTATTCTTTATGCACCGACCTGGCGAAGAAGAAAGCGTTTCGATCTGGAAATGGATCTGCAGAAAATGAAATCAGCACTCTCAGACGAGTATGTATTACTGATCCGCCTTCATTATTTGGCAGATGTCTGCGATGACATTCCGCAGGAAGATCCGTTTATTATGGATTTGACTTCTTATGACAGGATCGAAGATCTGTACCTGATCACGGATATTCTGATCACAGATTATTCCTCTGTCATGTTTGATTTCGCGCTGACCGGCCGGCCAATGCTGTTCTATACCTATGATATGGAAGAATATGCCTCAAAGCTGCGCGGGCTCTATGTGGATTTCCGGAAAGAATCACCGGGACCGCTGTTATACTCGACAGAAGAAATCATTGAAGAAATCCGGCAGATCGATCAGTTTGATGAAAAATACAAAGACCGAATTGAGGCATTCCATGAGAAATTCCTGACCTATGAAGGCGGGGATTCCTGTAAGAAAGTAGTGGAGACAGTATTTAAGGAACAGTAAGCCGGGAAAAGACAGGAAACAGTAAAGGAACTACTGAGAAGGGTATCAGGTTTAATCACATTTCAAATGAAAACACAGAAACACACCTTTAAGAAAATATGGCTGCTCTATACAGTCGGTTTCGCCGTGATGGCCGCCGGTGTGTTCTGGTACTTTGTTTATTATGGCCGTTCGATGGTATGGGACGGATCGACACAGGACGGACTGGTTCAGCATCTGCAGACACTGATGTATTATTCAAAATGGCTGCGGGGTGCAGCCAGAACGATATTGTTTGACCACAGCCTGGATATTCCGACGTACTCGTTCGGATTGGGCTATGGTGATGATATCCTCACAACTCTGCACTACTATGGAATTGGCGATCCGTTTAATCTTCTCAGTGTATTTGTACCGGTTGGGAAGATCGTATGGCTTTATCATGTTCTGATTGTATTGCGGCTGTATCTGGCAGGACTGTCATTTCTTGTATTTCATCGATACATGGATCGACAGCGTGTTTATTCTGGCCCGGCATATCTGCTTGGAGCGATTACGTATGTGTTCAGCGCTTATGGCGTCATAGCATCGACACGGCATCCGTTTTTCATCAACCCGATGATCTGGTTTCCGTTGATTCTTCTGGGAACAGAGCGGATCCGCAGGGAAAACAAGCCAGGCCTTTATGTGGTCAGCCTGTGGCTGGCAGCAGTGAGTAACTTTTACTTCCTCTATATGATTGCAATTCTGACAGTGTTGTACGTTTTCTGGAGGGAGATACCAGTCAGAGGAGCTGCGGCGTGGAAGGCATTTTTTATCCGGTTGGGTAAATATCTGTTCTATGCAGCGATCAGTGCCATGATGAGTATGGGCGTATTGCTGCCCGTACTGATGCGGATCATCAGTGATACCCGCATGCAGCGTGAATACGAAGTGATTCGCTTCTTTGAGCCGCAGTATTATATTCAGTTTTTGTCACGCTGGATCGGGACACCATCGGTTGATACATGGTGCTGTCTTGGTTACGGAGCGGCAGGTGTATTATGTTTTATCTGGCTGTTCCGCAGCTGGAAGCAGAACCGGAAACTCTGCATCCTGACGATTATCATGACGGCGGCATTGATGATTCCTTACTGCGGTTATGTGCTGAATGGCTTTGCATACCCGTCGCAGCGGTGGGTATGGGCTTACAGTCTGTTGATTGGAAGTATTGTGCTGAAAGAGTGGGATCAGCTAACAGAGTGCGGCTCTGGTTTTAGAAGCTTATTAGAAAGCTTTGCCGGGTCTGGATCAGAAACAAAAAAAGTCATGGATAACAAGGACAGGGTTGCTTCCTGCGGGTATGTGCAGACAGGACTGATTGTTGCCGGACTTGCGCTTATCTGCAAACTGCTGGATGACACACTGACTTCAGAAGTCAGCACGCAGCTGATGATAGCGACAGTGCTGTTACTGATGATCGCGGCACGGCCCCTGTTCCGGAAGGTGCGTCTTCAGAAAATACTGGTTGTTATACTGGTATTTGCTTCTCTTTCCAATATGGCAGACGGTTGGTATTCCTGGCGCCATGCAGACAGAATCAGTGAGTTCGTAACAAAGAAATCACTTCATAAGACACTCTGGAAAACAGATGCAATGGCAGTTGCCAATACCGGCGGCAGAGATGAATTCTATCGCTATTCAGGAGATGACCTGAAGCGGAACATGTCCTTGATGGCAGGGCTTTCAACAACGCAGTATTTCTGGAGTATGAGTACGCCGCTGATCAACCAGTACATGACAGATCTTGCGGTATCAGATCCCAAAAATCTGGCGACACTCTATCAGGGACTGGATGGCCGTACGGTTCTGAATGCGCTGGCAGGTGTAAAATATTATGTGACAAAGGATGAAGATACACTTCCTTATGGATACAGTCACGAGAAAGAATCAGAAGACCTGACAGGAAGGTATAACATCTATCAGAACGAGATGCCTTTGCCCTTTGGCTATACTTATGACAGTGTTATCTCCGAAGAAGAATGGAAGACACTATCTCCAGTTGCAAAAGAACAGACGATGCTGCAGTCAGCGGTTGTGGAAGATGCTGACATCGGACTTATATCTGGAAAGCCGGCTGATGCCAGGGCAAAAAAATGTCAGGTAACGATAGAACCAGACGATGATTCTGTGATCTGTGAAGACGGAAGAATTGTAATAACGGAGAAGGATACCTCTGTAACACTGTTTGTCAACGGTACTACTCCTTATAGTATTACAGAAAATCTATTGTACATTCAGAATCTGGATTTTCGGGGATGTACAATACTTGATTTTTATCTGGATCCTTCTATTTCGGGAGATGCGGATCAGTTTGCGGTTGAAAAATACCTGAAGATGAACCCGGTCAGACGTGCAAAAATTCGGCATGAAAAATGTGCTGCAAAAGATGTAACAGAGGTCGTTCTGACTTGTCTGTTTCAGACTGAAGATGAGATGGCAGCGGATGGAAACAAAATTGAAGACCATACCGGCGAGCGGATGCTGTACTACGCAAATGCAAGAAATGAGTTCGGAAAGGGTCAGACAGATTTTTTGCTGAACGGCGGTGTTTTTGAAAATGATAAGTGTGTGAGGTCAGTCCGGATCACATTTCCCAAAACGGGTATATATACCTATGATGACATCAGCCTGATCTACACAGATATGTCTGCATATGATGCCGGAATTCGTGCCTTGTCACAGGACACCTTGCAGGATGTCGATTTCCATGAGGGGGCATGTTGGAATGCGACAAACCGGATCACCGGAAGCATTGAGTTGGACAAGAAAAAACTGCTTTGTCTCTCCATGCCATACAACACAGGCTGGCAGGCATATGTAGACGGGCAGAATCAGACTATTCTGCGGGTCAATGGTATGTTTTCCGGACTAGTGCTGGAACCGGGAGAGCATGAGATCGAGTTGGTGTATGAGACGCCTTATTTGAAGAGTGGCTTGTTACTAGTAGCCTTTGGCGTGCTGAGTTTGATTCTGGTAACTGGCATTAGACGGAGAAAATGAACTTGGCGTTATTCGTTTATGTTAGTCATATTTTGGATGGGCTTAGTACCTGATATGGTGATTTATGAATTATTTACAGCTTCCATACGACTTTATTGCACATTACATTGGGAGATTTTCACGTAGAATCCCTAACGGTGTAAGGAGGGCAATTCTCAGAGGGTTATGCTTTGTTTGCGCCTTTTATTTTCCACTGAAATACTCAATTGGATCACATAACATTCTAAAGGATGATTACTTGCGCAGTTATATTTATGCAGCGGTAATTCTTGTGTTTTGTATATGTTTATCAGATGGAATAGAGAACAACCAAGTATGGAAGAAGAGGATTGCGTTTCCGTTTTTATTGTTTGCAGTTTGTATTGTTATTTCCGGATGTATCCATCCGATTGGAAAAGGTTTTTTACAATTTGGAGCAACTTGCCTGATTCTGCTTCCGATATTGGCAAGTATCTTAAAGGATTCGGAGAAGAGTAAGCTGTTGATTCAGATCATGGCTGATTCGTATCTGGTAATGGGCTATCTCTTTTTTATCATTTGTTGGGTCTGTAATCCATATAGAACAGAAGTATTTCCATACGGATATACCGGGATAACAATCAATCCCAATTTTTTAGGAATGATATACTTGTGTTGTTCAGTATCCTCCGTATATCATTTAATGAGAAAACATAACAGGTATGCAGGCGGATTAATGTTTGGATTATCCGGGGGGATGATCTTATTATCCCGCAGCAGGGCGTCCGAACTGGTGTTTAGTGCCGTTTTTATATGTAGTTTTCGGATTATTAGAGTCATATGTAAAGAGGAAAAGAAAAGAAACTGTTTTCATATTCTGATATTGGTCTGTGCTGGCTTTTTGATTAGCAGCTTATTATTGCCAGAGTTAATTGCAAAAACAGAATATCGAGGGATTGGTGTAATCAGAGAATATACGGATTCCTGGTTCAAGAATACTGATTTAGAATTAGGTGACATCAGTTTTTCGGGAATTGAAGACCAGAACGTTAAAAGCACTGTTTCTTATCACGACATCAGTACTACAACCTTAACTTTTATAGAAGCGGGGGTTGCAAGCAGAAATACAGTAGTAACATGTATTTCATTACCTGATTTTGATGAGATAAATGCCTACTCTACAGGGCGGCTTGGCGTTTATATTGATGTAATACGAAGTCTTAATTTGTTTGGACATGATATGAAAAAAGACGGCTATTATCTGGCAACAGGAACTAAGCTGGTAGGAGCTCATAATACGCCGCTTGACTTTGCGTTTCGATGCGGTTTGCCTGCAGGAATCCTGTGTCTGATTATGGAAGTGTTTTCATTGATAGAAGCGGGGAGGATTCTGGCTCGTAAAAAGTCTTTCTCTGCAGAGATGGCGTTTATTTCAATGGCAGTCATTATCTACGTGTTAGAGTCTATGATAGAGATACAGGTGCTTCCGTTTACAAGAGATATAACATTTTTATACTATCTGGTTATGATGCCATTGTTTTGCGATATGGAATCATTTGAATCCAGCAGTACATAAATAAGGGAATTGTGGAGAATATAAAATGAGAGAGATGAGAAAACAGGATAAAACAATAATAAGAGCAGGGGTCAGGTTTGTTAAGTTGCTGGATGTCATTCTTGTGGCAATTCCGTTTGCTTTGTGCTGGTATTTGTACTATACCGAAAGAACATTTTCTCCATATTATTACTGGGGGAATATTTTGGTTATGGCTTTATTTTTGATTATCTATTACTTCATAGCGCATCTTTACGGAGGATTTCCGATCCACATCAAAAGAATATCCGAATTAATGTACAGTCAGAGTGTAGCCGTGGTAGTTACAGACTGCCTGATGTATATTATTATTTGGTTATTAACGAAATTTTTGCCTAATGTAATTCCATTATTATTGTGTCTTGTCGGACAGTTTTTATGCATTGCATTATGGTGTACACTTGCTCATAAGTGGTATTTTCGGCATTTTCCTGCAAGAAACAGCTTAATCATCTGGGATACGCGGGAAGGTGTAGGACAGCTTCTGCAGGAATACGGTCTTGACCAGCATTTCAAAATTGAAAAAGCTGTTCCGGTAAATGAATGTCTCGCTGATCTTTATGCATGTCTGCAGAACGTTGAAGTAGTGTTTTTAAGTGGAATTCACAGCCATGACAGAAATAAAATAGCGAAGTACTGTATTGAACATGACATCATTATGTATATTATTCCGCGTGTAGGAGATGTTCTTATGAGCGGTGCGATGCCGTTGCATTTATTACATCTGCCAATGTTGATGCTGGAGCGTTACAATCCAACGCCGGAGTATCTGTTTTTCAAAAGGGTGATGGATATTGTACTGTCAGCTGTCGCTTTGATCATAGCATCTCCGGTTATGTTGATTGTTGCGGTGATTATTAAAGCAACGGATGGAGGAACAGTATTTTACAGACAGTGCCGGTTGACCAGAAACGGTAAAGAATTCAATGTACTGAAATTCAGAAGTATGAGAATGGATGCTGAAAAAGATGGTGTCGCACGATTGTCTACCGGAGAACAGGATCCGAGAATTACGCCGATTGGACGTTTTATCAGAAAAGTCCGGATCGATGAATTGCCGCAGCTTATCAATATTCTGAAAGGTGAAATGAGCATTGTCGGCCCTCGTCCAGAGAGGCCTGAGATAGCCAGACAATATGAAGAGGAGCTTCCGGAGTTTTCTCTTCGTCATCAGGCAAAGGCGGGATTAACTGGCTATGCACAGGTATATGGAAAATATAATACGACTCCATATGATAAACTGCTAATGGATTTGATGTATATTGCTAAGCCAAGTCTGGCAGAGGATCTTAAGATTATTTTTGCAACGGTACAGATTTTGTTTATGCCAGAGAGTACAGAGGGAGTTTCAGAAGGCCAGACAACAGCCAGCACATTAACCAATAATGTATCAAGCCATTTGAATGGGGAGCCTGTAGAAGAATCTGAACCGGAAGCGCTGGTAAACGAAGAGGATAAAAAGTAATGAAGACAGGGTTGGTATCAATTATTACGCCATGCTACAATGGAGAAAAATATATTAAGGAAACAATTGATTCAGTTCTTGCTCAAAGTTATAAGAACTGGGAAATGATTATAGTAGACGATGGATCTAAAGATCATTCCGCTGAAATTGTTCAAGAATATGAGAAGAAAGACTCTCGGATACAATTGGTTCAGCAGGAAAATGCCGGGTCTGCGGCAGCACGGAATAATGGAATTCGTCGTGCAGAGGGGCAATATATTGCATTATTAGATGCGGATGATGTTTGGCTTCCTGATTTTTTAGAAAAGCAAATTAGACATATGAAAGCAAATAACGCAGTTTGTGTATTTTGTGCATATGATCATATTGATGCCAATTCTAAAGATATTTTGCATACAACTCATGTTAAAAGAGAAATTTCGATAAGGGACATGAGAGTTATGAATCAGATTGGATGTCTTACAGGATTATATGATTGTTTAAAGCATGGAAAAATATATCTTCGCGAAGAGTTGAAAAGCCTAAGGGACGATTACGCTTATTGGTACGACATTGTTGCACTTGAAAATAAGGCGTATGGGAATCAGGAAGTTCTTGCAAAATATCGTGTACTAAGCAACAGCACTACAGGAAATAAAAAGAAACTAATAAAAAAGCAGTATGCTTTTTATCGAAAGTATCTTAAGGAAAATCCGATAGAGGCAAGTATTAATCTGATCCGGTGGGGGATTGCCGGGATCAGAAAATTTTCTTAACTCGTGTTTTTAAATCTGATTAAACAGAATACAATTTGGAGAATAAATGAATATAGCTTTTATACACAATATGGAAATTTCTGTTGATTCCAGAACCCAAAAAGAGATAGATACGTTATTAAAGGCTGGACATAAAGTCTATTTTTGCGGATGGAATAAGGATAAAAACGGAAGTATAGAAAGACAGGAAATATTGTTGCGTGGGCGCATGTTTCAATATGAGAATATCTGCATAAAAGTAAAAAAACGAGCTGGTTTAAAAGAAAATATTAAACCTCTGCTAAGATATTTCAGAGTTCTGCGGAAATGGCTGCAAGATCATGCAGGGGATATTGATGCCATTCATGCATGCAATATGGATACTGCAATGGCTGCCCTCTTTTTTGCTAAAAAAAATCATAAACGTATTGTATATGATATTTATGATGATTATGCAGATAGTCATGTGGCAGGAAAGTTTATATACAGGGTTGTAAAAGCCATAGATGCATGTGTCATACGATTGTCGGATACTGTAATAATTTGTTCAGAAAAGAGAAAAGAACAACTTGCAACAACGAAGACAAAAAGAATTGTTGTAATTCACAATACACCAGACATTCAGGATGTTAATCCAGAGTTAATGAGACTCGACCCGTCTGATAAACTGCGTCTGGCATATATTGGAAATCTTGACGAAACACGATACATAGAAGAATTGACAGAAATTATCGGCAAACATAAGGAGTGGGAGCTTCATATTGCCGGTGGTGGAGCAATTGAAAAGCAGATAGAACGCCTGGCCGATATGAATGAAAACATTTTCTTCTACGGAAGACTGAGCTATGAACAAACATTGTCATTGGAGATGAACTGTGATGTATTGCCGGCATTATATATACCCACTCTAAAGAATCATAAATATGCTGCTCCAAATAAGTTTTATGAAGCTTTGATGCTGGGCAAACCTATCATCATGTTCAGAAATACAGGTGTTGATGATTTGGTTCAAAAGTATAAAACAGGAGTAGTGGCTGATTATAATAAAGAGTCAGTGGAGAAATCAATCGAACAAATAGAACAGGAAAGGGTATTTTGGCTGGAACAGAAAGAAGAAATACAGGAAATTTATAAAAAGAATTTTTCATGGGAAATAATGGCTCGTAGGTTAGTTCAACTATATAAGAAGCTGGAGAAATGAGAGCAGGATTATGAAAAAGATAATGTTGGTATTTGGTACTCGGCCAGAAGCAATAAAAATGTGCCCTCTCGTTAATGAATTAAAAAAAAGAGAAGGCGTACAAGTGGTCGTTTGCGTGACAGGACAACATCGTCAAATGCTGGATCAGGTATTGGATGTTTTTAAAGTAATACCGGATTATGATCTGGCAATTATGCGTGACAATCAGACGCTATTTGATGTGACGACAAGTGTACTGAATTCGATTAAAGAGATAATTGAAAAAGAAAAACCGGATGTGGTTTTAGTTCACGGTGATACGACAACTACGTTTACTGCTGCATTGGCATGCTTTTATTTAAAGGTTCCTGTTGGTCATGTGGAGGCGGGGTTACGTACATACAATATTTATTCACCGTTTCCGGAAGAGTTTAATAGAAAGGTTGTTTCGATCGTTGCACAGTATAATTTTGCACCGACAGAATTATCGAAATCGAATCTATTAAAGGAAGGTGTTGCAGATAACAAAATATGGGTCACCGGGAATACAGCGATTGATGCACTTCGTACGACGGTAAAAGAAGAATATTCAGATGATAATCTGCAATGGGCAGAGGGGTCCAGGCTAATAACCATTACCGCACATCGGCGTGAAAATTTAGGCCAGCCAATGAGAAACATGTTTCGTGCGATAAAACATGTTCTGGATGAGCATAAAGATGTCAAAGCCATATATCCGATTCATATGAATCCGGTTGTAAGACAAACAGCACATGAAATATTTGATGACGATGATAGAATCCGATTGATAGAGCCTTTGGATGTACTGGATTTTCATAATTATATGCATAAGAGCTATCTGATTTTAACTGATAGTGGAGGCATACAGGAAGAAGCGCCATCTCTTGGAAAACCAGTACTGGTTATGCGTGATACCACTGAACGGCCGGAGGGGATCGATGCCGGAACTTTAAAACTTGTGGGAACCCAGGAAGAAACAATCTATGAGGAGTTTACAAAGCTTCTGGATAGTAAAATCGAATACGAAAAAATGGCTAAAGCTGCAAATCCGTATGGTGACGGACATGCCAGTGAAAGAATCGCTGATATACTTTGTCGATAAGCTTCAGGATAGTAATGAAGGGTGAAAGAATGGCTATTCTAACTTTAAAAGAAATTCAAAATATAGAATTGCAGATTCTTTTGCAATTTAAAAAGACATGTGAGAAGTGGGATCTGCGTTTTTATCTTTGCGGAGGCACTATGCTCGGGGCGGCAAGACATAACGGGTTTATTCCGTGGGATGACGATGTAGATGTTATGATGCCCAGACCAGACTACATGAAATTAATCCGACTGGAAAAAGAAAAGAAAATTTTTTCGGATGAATTAAAACTCTATTCGTCTGAAACAGGAAACTCAGATTATCCATTTGCAAAACTGGCATATGTTAAATCGCATATTGTGAATCAGTATATGGAAGACGATAGTGTTGAACATTTATTTATCGATATTATGCCGGTAGACGGACTTCCGACAGATGATTTGAAAGTAAAGAAAATATATAGAAAAGCAAATTATTACAGAAGACTTTTGATGCTTTGTGCTGCTAAATATGGAGAGGGAACTACTCTTGTTCGTAAAATGTCTAAATATGTTATGATACCATTTGCAAGATTATTCGGGAGCAGATACTGGTGCCGGAAATTAGATTCACTTTCAAAAAACTGCAATTATGATACAGCAGAGCATGTTGGCATTATATCATGGGGATTGTATGGAACAGGTGAACGCGTAGCCAAAGATGCATTTGAAAAAAAAGAGACGGTATTATTTGAAGGAAATGAAATGCCGGCAATGTCATGCTGGGATACGTATTTACGGGGCCTGTATGGTGATTATATGCAACTGCCGCCTGAAAATAAGAGACGTGTGCATATGGTTCAAGCAACACTGGATTAACACGTAAGGAGAAAACGGAATTGAATGTAGCAATAATTATTGCCGGCGGATCAGGGTCTCGCATGGGACAGGATATTCCTAAGCAATTTATCAATGTATTTGATAAACCGGTTTTAATATACACATTAGAAGGATTTCAAAATCATCCGGAGATAGATGCTATCGAAGTAGTATGTATCGACGGATGGCATGATGTAGTTAAAGCTTATGCCAAGCAGTTTAATCTGTATAAGATCAAATGGATTATTTCGGGAGGGGATACCGGTCAGGAATCTATCCGGAACGGGGTGTTTTATCTGGAGGATAAGATTTCCAAAGATGATATTGTTGTAATTCATGATGGTATCAGACCGTTGGTAGATGATACTGTTTTGACAGATGTACTGGGAGTAGCGTCACAGTATGGGAATGCGGTGACATCAATGCCGTACAATGAACAGATTTTTGTGGTTAATTCAGACGACGAGAAAACAACTACACAGTATATCCCCAGAGAAACACTAAGACGAGTGTCAACTCCTCAGGCATATCGGTTTGATTTGCTGGATCAAAAATATCATGAAGCTTTTGAAAAAAGAATTGGTATCTATGGTTCAGCCTATACAAATACAATGATGGTAGATCTAGGAGTGACACTTCATTTTGCAGCTGGTTCTGACAAAAATATTAAACTGACGACAAAAGATGATCTGGAGATGTTTAAAGCATATCTGAAAGCGGATCCGGATACCTGGCTTAAGTGATGGTGAAGTAATGCATATCTATGAGAATGAGATTTATCAGGAAGACCTTAAAAGCATCATTGAAAGTGATCTCCCTTGGAATATGTTGCAAAACGCATCTATTTTGATTACAGGCGGTACCGGAATGATCGGATCTGTATTGATAGATGCGATCATGTTAAGGAACAAACAAAAGAATATGTGTTGTGCCGTGTGTGCAGCAGGACGCAATAGAGAAAGAGCAGAAGAGCGTTTCAAACAATGGCAGGATAATCCTTATTTCAGATTTATAGAATATGATGTCAATGTTCCGTTAGTACAAGAAGATATGAAGAAGACGGACTATATTCTTCATTTGGCGAGCAATACACATCCACTTGCATATGCCACTGATCCGATTGGAACAATAACAACAAATATAATAGGATTAAAAAACCTTCTGGACTTCGCCGTTGATCATGAGACAAAACGGTTTGCATTTGCATCATCTAATGAAATCTATGGTGAGAACAGAGGTGATGTCGAAAAATTTGAAGAAACATATTGTGGATACATAGACTGCAATACAATGCGCGCAGGTTATCCCGAAAGCAAACGATGCGGAGAAGCACTGTGCCAGGCATATAAGGTACAAAAAAATCTGGACATTGTGATTCCAAGACTGACCAGATCCTATGGACCGACTTTACTGAAATCAGATACAAAAGCACTTTCACAATTTTTGCATAAAGGAATTGCAGGGGAGAATATTGTGTTAAAAAGTGCAGGCACGCAGTTTTATTCTTATACCTATGCGGCTGATGCAGTAACTGGATTATTGACTGTGTTGTTAAAAGGTAAATCTGGTGAGGCATATAATATTGCAAGTGAGGCATCGGATATTATGCTGAAAGATTTGGCTTCGACGATTGCTGATATTTGTGGAGTTCAAGTAGTATTTGATGTTCCGGATGAATTAGAGGCTGCAGGATATAGCAGGGCAACAAAGGCTCGTTTGGATAGTTCTAAACTTGAGATGTTGGGATGGACTGCGAAGAATTCAATTAATGAAGGACTCAGAAGAACGCTCGCTGTTATGAAAAAAATGTATATTTAATCGGATTATGATTCGGATGTGTGATGTAGATGAAGTATAAATATATTTTTATAAATCCGTTCGAAGAATGGGGACCTTGGTTTTATGAGCTTCAGAGCGAAGAACATGAAAATTTAACGAATTTCCCCGGATTTAAAGTGTTTCATAATAACAAATTAAAATATCTTGAGTATTTGATTGTAAGTGAAAGACTCGGAAAAAGAATAACAACACCTTTTAAACGTCTTGTGTATAACTTGAATAATTTAAGGTTAAATGATTCCGAACAATACTTCTTTTTGCTTCCTTCAGCAACAATCTGGGGAATGCGTATGGATTATCTAGAGGCTTATAAAAGGAGACACGATAACGTCAAATATGCAGCCATATTAATAGATTCTTTCCATGCGAAGTCGCCACACATGAATCATGTTCGCGAGAAGCTTTTTAGTACAGTTTGGGATGTAGTATTGACATTTGATCAGCGAGATGCACAGGAATTTGGCTTCAGATGGTTAGGATACTCGTATTATTCAGAGATAAAAAACATTGAAGCATATGATAAACAATCAGATTTGTATTATGTTGGATATCTCAAGGGAAGAGAGAAAACGATCGGCGAGATTTATAATAAGATGATGCAGGCACATATCAACTGTGATTTTTGTGTAGTAGATCCTGATACAGAAAAACAAACATTACCAAATACAAGTTTGATATTAAAACATAAAGCAGTTCCATATGAAGATGTACTTCAACATGTTAAATCTTCAAATTGCATTTTGGAAATATTGCAGAAAGGACAGAATGCACAGACAGCCCGATATTTTGAGGCGGTTATTTACAACAAGAAGCTTTTAACGAATTACCATGGAATAACGGAATTGCCTTTTTATAATGCTGACTATATGAAGGTGTTTGACACTGCAGACGATATAGACCCTGAATGGGTTAGAAGTAGAGAAAGTATCAATTATAATTACAATGGCATGTTTTCACCTTTGAATATTCTAAAGATGCTAGAAGATACATAAGGGTATTCTATGATATATATATTATTTGTTCTATTAATAATTATATTGGTGGCCAGCTATTATTTGTCTGAGGGTGAAATCTGCGCTCCATCGTTCTTGTTTAGCGGATCTTTTGTGTTTTCATGTGCGTGGGCTGTTTCTTACGCTAAAAACTGGAATCTTGACCTTCATATTAATACTTTTCTGGTTATATTAAGTGGAGTAATCACGTTTCTAATTGTTTCACAGATTACAAGAGTGATATGTGAAGCAGGTATAAAAGACTACAGCTGCGAAAAAGAAAATGAGCAGATAATTCAAATAAAACAATGGAAGCTTTTGTTATTTATAGGGTTTGAGATCATTACGATTATTTTGTATTTGAGATGTCTTAAATCGATGACAGGAGGAAAATCCATTCAGGATGCTATTTGGATTTACAGGATGGCGTCAACCAGTAATGCAAATACGTATTTTTTTCCGAGATATATTAATTATCCAAGAATTATAATATCTTCTTCTAGTTGGTTTTTTTCTTTTGTTATTGTAAAAAACCTAACAGCAAAAAGAAAGATTGATCCTTTAGTACTGATTGCTTTTGGTATTAGTCTGGGCAATTCATTATTGTCAGGAGGAAGAAGCAGTCTCATCACCGTTATAATATCATTGCCTGCGTTTTTTTTCATATTTCATGCAAGAGGGAAAAAAGGAAAAAAGCAATTAAAGTTTTACCATATTTTGTTAATTATACTGGCGGGTTTTATAGGACTACAGTTTTTCCAAAGGTTGGGGAATTTAATCGGGAGAAATTCATCCAGAGATTTAATGGAGTATCTTTCTATCTATTGTGGAGCAGAAATTAAAAATCTGGATATCTTTGTTAGGAAAAGACTGCATTTGGTTGATAACACCACATGGGGAGGGCAAACATTTTTAAGTATAGTAAGGCTGGTAAAAAAATATTCCGGCGATCTAAATTTTTATTTATATTTTGATCAGCCACATAATTATGTGAATGGGCGCTGGATTGGAAATGTAGCTACTACGTTTTATTCATATTTATACGATTTTGGATATAAGGGAGTTATAATTCTTACTGCAGTTATGTCTGCAATTTCTGAAATTGTTTATGAACATGCAAAACGTGTGCGGATCGGAAAAAGACCACCGGTTATTATCATTGTATATTGCATGATGTTTGTCATACTTTTGTTTGCCTTTTTTTCGAATTGGTTTTATGAATCATTTGCAACAACCGGGTTCGTATATAATATTATAAGCTGGTGTTTGTTATCGTTGTTTTTTTGTAGTGAGGATTAGTAAATTACCTGGTACTTTTTAGGGGGAATTAATAATGCAGGAAGAGAAGAGAAGAAGTATAGACTGGCTGCAGTTTTTCGTATATTTATGGGAAAATAAATGGAAAATCATTATAGTATGTGCGGTATGTGCTTGCTGTATGGTTATGTTTGGAAAAAAGAAAATTCAAAGTACATCAGTAAATAGCGGAGCCAGCCTGAGTACAATCATGAATCAGAACCATGATGCGTACTATAAAATTGTCGATAAACAGATTTTTTCGGATGCCCAGGCTCCGGCAGGAACTTATAATTCGGCTGCTCGCGTCTATATTAATTTAAATTTTGAAGATATAGATGGAAATGATATTATAGATTACACACAGCTTTCAAAAGCGATGGACGCAGATATGTGGCTTTTGATCAGAAATCATGAGGCTTTACAGGATATCATAGATAAGCTTGATTTACGATCATATGCTGATATGAAGGAGATCACACCGGATGAATTAATGTGGTTAATCAATAGTAATTTTCAGGGAACACGCATTCTGAATATTGTCGTAACGGATGTGGATCCACAGCGTGCACATGCAATTGCAGATGAAGTAGTAAGGCATTTTGTTGAAAATGCAAAAGAGTATCTGAGTATTGACGATATCAGTGTTTTGGATGAAGCATCAATTCCAAAAGAACGCGCGGCAGTGAGTGTTTCGATGAGCAGGCGAGAAATGATGAAATATGCTCTTGCTGGTGTACTTTCAGGTGGAATAATAATTGTATTTATACTGTTGTTATTGTACATTATAATTCCGACATTAAGAACGCAAAGAGACTTGTCACATCTCCGTTTGAATACATTCGGAGAAATAAACAAAAAAAGAAAGAGTATCGATTATCAGAAGATTGCATATCGGCTTAATACAATCCAAGATGTTACGCATCTGATTATCGCGGATATAGATGGTAAATATGATGTGGATCAGATGACAGAAGATATCAGGAAAAATCTGGGTGAGATTGATAGTCCGATTGAATTAACAGCAGTAAACAATTTTAATAATACGCCTAATTCGATTTTACATCTAAACAATCACGATTCAATTTTATTTGTGGGTACCTATGGAAAAACTAAACTGAAGGATGTAGAACAGGCCGATGCATTGATAAAAGATACATCGATTAGAGATATTGGTGTTGTGATAGCACATTAAGAAGGAGAAATAAGATTGAACAGTATCGATATCTCTGGTTCAGGGAAAGTGGCGGTTTTGCTTGCATCATATAATGGTGCGGATTATATTACGCTGCAATTAGAATCGATTCTGAATCAGACATACGAATCATATATTTGCTTTATTCATGATGATGGTTCTACTGACGGTACGCGTGAAATAATACAGAATTTTACCAAAAGCCACCCTGAGAATTTTAGGATTATCGAAGGTGACTCTACAGGTAGTGCAAAAAATAATTTTCTTTTTATGTTGCGTGAGATAAAGGCTGATTATTATATGTTTTGTGATCAGGATGATGTTTGGCTGCCTGAAAAGATTGAAGTAGAGAAAAAAACGCTGGACAAATGTATAAAAAGGAATGCTTCTTCTGCTTTGGTGTATTCAGATCTAAAAGTAGTTGATAAAGATCTTAAAGATATAGCGCAATCGTTTTACCAATATGTAGGAATTGATCCATACAAACATAGCATTAAAGAGCTGACTAACACAAATGTATTTGTCGGTTGTACGATGCTGTTTAACAGGGAAGTGAGAGAAGAGGCAGTCTTATTAAAAGAAACACAAGCGATATTTATGCATGATTGGCTTATCGGACTTATGGCTGCACTTAATGGGAAAATCTGCTTCATTCAAAAGCCATTAATTTTATATAGGCAACATGGAAACAATGAAATGGGAGCCGTTAAGCATAGGACATTTTTTCAAAGGATCGGAAAATATATTAGAGTTACTAAGCAGTATAAGGAAGCAAGGTATTATGTATTGCGCAGAAGAAGAGTTGCAGCGGAGTTGGTAGATATTGCCAAAGATACGGATGTCCGGGTTTTTTTGAAAGATCTTGCTGCAATAGGGGCTTATCCTAAATATAAACGCATAAACTTTTATTTAAAAAATAAACTTTTAACAGGAGTTAAGGGACCATCATTCAATAAATTGTTTCAGTTGCTGGCTATTTGAAATCGAAGAAAACAGGAAAGAAAAATGAATTGTGAAAAAATACTTACAATATCCATTGCGTCTTATAATGTAGAGAAATACATTAAAGAAACGCTAGATTCATTGCTGCTTGATGATAAGGTGATGAATAAACTGGAAATTATAGTTGTAGATGACGGGTCTTCAGATCACACGGCTGAGATCGCATCAGAGTATAAGAACAACTATCCGAATTGTATTAGAGTGATCAGCAAAGAGAATGGAGGATACGGTTCGACTATCAATGCTTCATTAAAAGAAGCAACGGGTAAGTATTATAAACTGCTTGATGGTGATGATTGGTTTTTCTCAGAGAGTCTTGCCGATTTTATCCTTTTTTTAGAAAAATGTGAAGCGGACTTGATTATAACTCCGTTTTACAAAGTTTTCATGCCTGATAAAAGATTTGAAAGATTGGATAATCATCCATATCTGGAAACTAAAAGTAATCTGCATCAAATCGAGTTTAAGTCCGATGTATTGATGCATGAAATAGCAGTTAAAACAGATGTGTTACGAAACATTAACAGACCGATTACCAGACATTGTTTTTACACAGATAATGAGTTTACATTTAATGCATTGGCTGCATCAAAAGTAGTTGATACATATAAGAAACCAGTTTATTGCTATAGGTTGGGACTGGATGAGCAGAGTGTTAGTCTGACAGGCATAAGAAAACATTATCAAGATACTCGCAAAGTTGCACTAAGTATTTTTGAAACGTATGCTGCATTGCCGGAAAAGGTAAAAACCTCTCCGGTAATAAGGTTGAAGCTTTTAAAGGTGTTTGATATATTATATAGTTCACATATGCTGCTTGAAAAGCCAGGCAGGCATAAACGTGAATTAATGGGATTTGACAGAATGATCAAAGAAAAATATCCGGATCTCTATATGCTGTCGAATACCTTTAAACGTATACGATTTCTGCGAAAGTTTCATTTCATGGGATATTCGCTCTTATGCAGGTATGTATTATCCAAACATTAAGAAAAATGAGTTCTGAAAAGCGGCAGGGGAATAGATGAAAAAGGATGTTTCAATAAAACGGAATTTTATTATGAACGCCATTTTGTCTATGTCGGCATTCATATTTCCATTAATAACTTACCCTTATGTATCTAGAATATTGGGGCCGGAAGGAACAGGAAAGGTAAGCCTTGCGGTGTCATGGTCAACATATTTTAACATGTTTGCTCAGATGGGAATTCCAACGTATGGAATCAGAGCATGTGCAAAAGTGCGTGATGATAAGCTTAAATTAACAAGAACAGCGCAAGAACTCCTGATTATCAACCTTGTATTAGGGGTGATTGCATATGGCTGCTTTTTTGCACTTGTATTAGCTTATCCCAGAATGAGAAATGAAAAGATTTTATATATTATTGTCAGTTCTTCTATTTTGTTTAATGCGATAGGTATGGAGTGGCTGTTTAAGGGACTTGAGCAGTATTCATATATAACAAAGAGATCGATTGTTTTTAAAGCAATTGCTGTAGCTGCCATGTTTGTTTTAATACGAAAAGACAGCGATTATGTATGGTATGGAGTATTATCCGTTTTTGCCGCATCTGCATCAAATGTGATGAATTTTTTTTATGCAAGAAAATTTATCATAATGAAACCAGTAGGAAACTATTGCTTTCGAAAACATTTTAAGGCGGTAGGCGTTTTCTTTGCAATGTCTTGTGCAACAACAGTGTATACAAATTTAGATACAGTTATGTTGGGGCATATGACATCAGATACTGATGTAGGCTATTATAATGCTGCTGTCAGAATTAAGAATATATTGGTTAGTATTGTTACATCTCTAGGAAATGTGCTTTTGCCACGTGCATCCTATTATATTGAGAAAGGAAGAACAGAAGAATTTAAGAGGATTACAAAAAAAGCAATCCATTTTGTCCTTCTGTTTGCAGCGCCATTAACTGTATATTTTATGATATATGCGTCGTACGGGATTTACTTTCTTGCAGGACGTCAGTATAATGGCGCAATTCGCTCCATGCAGGTCATTATGCCAACACTTGTATTTATTGGCCTTACCAATATTATGGGGATACAGATTCTGGTACCTACAGGAAGAGAAAAGGAAGTGTTATATTCAGAAATTGCGGGTGCTGTTGTTGATGCAGGTCTTAATATGATTCTGATACCTTCTCTGAAGGCAACAGGTGCAGCAATTGGGACGTTGGTAGCGGAATTTGTTGTTTTGCTAGTACAGTATGTATTGCTCAGAAAAGAATTAAATGGATTTTTCAGAAAGTTTCACTTTGGCCAATTAATAGTGTCTTTGGGAGTGGCAAGTGTCCTTTCGGTTTGTGTCAGGCTAATTAATATGCAGTCGTTTTCTTATCAACTGCAGAATTTTATAGTGCTTGCAGTATCCGCAACAATCTTTTTTGGTGTTTATTTTATAACTATGGTTATTTTTAAGGAACCAATTGTGATTGAAGTTAAACAGATGATAGGAAAAAGAATTAATAGATCATAAAACAGAGCTGTAGTATAGCTTCGGGGAAAAAGAGATGAAGGATTCTTCAGCAAACCGGCTGGATTATATTAGTTTCGCAAATGTTATAGCGACATTTTCTGTGGTTTTTTTGCATATTAATACTTGCTTTTGGGATTTTTCTGCCACAGAAAAATACTGGAAAAGTGCGAATGTAATAGAATGTGTTTTTTATTTTGCAGTTCCTGTTTTTTTTATGATAACTGGTGTGACACTTCTTGATTTTTATGAGAGATACGACTTGAAAACGTTTTTCACACGGAGGATTAAAAAGACGCTAATTCCATACTTGGCATGGAGTATCATAGTGCTTTTTGCTCAGGTTCAAATGGGAATGATTGACAAAAACATCATTAATCTGAAATACATTATCAATGGGCTGTGTTCAGGCTCCATGATAAGTATATACTGGTTCTTCCCGGCATTATTTGGTGTATATTTATCTATTCCTGTTTTAGCTGCGATTCCGAAAAGTAAAAAGATTCCCGTGTTTAAATATCTGTTAAGTGTTTCCTTTGTTATAAATATATTAATACCTTTCTTGAACAATATTTTTAAGTGGCAGATTGGATTTCCGATATACGTAACAGTTGGATCGGGATATCTTTTCTATGTCTGTGCAGGGTATGTTATATGTAACACAGACATTTCTTTTCAAAGAAGATTGATAATTTATGGATTGTCGTTTGTTGGTTTGTGTATGCATATGATCGGAACATGGTCATTATCAATGGAAGCAGGCCAGATAGTTAGTACATATAAAGGTTATTGGAATGCGCCGTGTATATTATATTCAACAGGAATATTTCTTTTGTTAAAACAAATTGGACCGAAGATTATGCGGTACAAAGGCGTTAATCAACTGATCTTTGAAATAAGTAAATATACGTTTGGAATATATTTGACACACTTGGGTGTGTTCTGGGTCATATGTAGAATTTTTCCGGCTATTGATATCAGAAATCTATTATGGAGGCTGGTTGCTCCGCCAATTATTTTTGGTATATCGGCAGGAGGTATAAAATTGGTACGGAGAATTCCAGGAATCAGGGTGATTTTGCCATAACATTACGAGGACATTAGTTTTGCTGGAAATTATATCTAAAATAGGTTATTATTCTGTTCCTGTAGTATTGCTATTGTTAGCGCTGATAACTATTTTCAAACGTGATAAAAAAGAACAATGCTACAGTGAAGGCAGAATCAAGGAGTTTGATTTTATTCGTGCAGTTTCTGCAATTATCATCATATTATTTCATTATTCGTGTATAGTCGAAAATAACAAGGACACATTGAATAGTTTAAACCCCTTCTATATGTATGCCAACGGAGATTGGGGAACAGTCGCTGTTAATGTGTTTTTTGTATTATCAGGAGCACTTCTCTATCACCGTCATTCTGTGATTCTCAGAACAGAATGGCATCACTTTTATTATCGTCGCTTACAAACGATTTTCCCTTCTTTTTGGATTTTATGGGGGTATCTCTATTTACAAAATGTAATAGCGCAAGGTAAATGGCTTTATGCCGGAAGTATAAAGAAGCTATTATTAAGTTTGATAGGTTTAGATGGATACTTCTATTATCAGTCTCCGAATTATTATTTGATTGGCGAATGGTTTTTGGGGGCGATAATTATATGCTATATTCTCTATCCGGTTTTGTCTATATTAATAAACCGGATGGAAATGGTAACAACTATTATTTTCATCGGGTTGTTTCTTTTTGTTACTTTTGTAAATCCATTTCAGATTATGCAGAACCGAAATATTATTACATGTTTGTTTATGGAATGGATTGGTATGCTGTTGATGAAACATCAGGATGCGATTAGTCAACAAAGGAACTTCACTTTGATTTTCTTGTTGATAATATGCTGTGTTTTATATTGTATCAAATTGCCGTATAGCAAGTTTGTATTAAATATATGCTTTTCGATAAGCTTATTTGTACTGTTATGGAAAGTATCGGGTTTCCTCATGAATAACAATGTTATTCAGCAACTGATTATGGCCGTATCCGGTATTTCTTATCAAATTTTTTTAGTGCATCATGTTGTACTATACGATCTGGAAGAAAAATTGCGGAAACAACACGTTTCATACGGTAAATTGGGAGTTGCGTTACTGTATTATATTGTGTTGATTTTAACTTTTTCGGAGATACTTGCGAAGGTAACACTAGCGATTCAAGGCTGGGTGAAAGGTGTATTATACGAAAAAAGAAAATAAGAAAAATTTGAAAATGAGGGACTTGTGCTGTCCATGTTCCCAGAGCTTGATTTATAGCAAAGAAAACGTTCAAGAGATTCGAAATATTATGTACATATTTTGCATGATCATTTTCAAATCACGACGGTAACAAAGGAGATTAAATGTTAAACATATTATTTAGTGTAATAATAAGGCCGCTGGAATTATTATTTGAAATAATATACGGATATTACGGCCTTTTTATTATTGTTCTTAGTCTGGTTGTGAATTTATTATTATTCCCTCTGTACAATCGTGCTGATGCCATTCAAAAAGAGGAGAATGATATACAGGCCAAAATGGCAGGTTGGATTGCACAAGAAAACTGTGCAGCTAAACAATACCAGCAGCGTTACAGAATAACAGATTACTTGCGAATAACAGAGTGAAGTTGTTGACCATACACTTAAGTAAAGATGGGAGATCAAAATGAAGTATGATTATCTTATAGTTGGAGCGGGATTATATGGTTCTGTATTTGCCAGAGAAGCCGTAGACGCTGGGAAGAAAGTGCTTGTCATTGACAAGAGGAATCACATTGCCGGAAATGTATTTACGGAAGATGTGGAAGGAATCCATGTGCATAAGTATGGTGCTCATATATTCCACACCAATAATACAAAAGTATGGAATTATGCAACACGATTTGCTACATTTAATCGATTTACGAACAGTCCGGTGGCAAATTACAAAGGCGAACTTTACAGCCTTCCATTTAACATGTATACCTTCAACAAGATGTGGGGGGTAGTTACACCGGAGGAGGCAGAAGCAAAGATTGCTGAGCAGAGGAAAGAGATCACCGGTGAGCCGAGTAACCTGGAAGAGCAGGCAATCTCGTTAATAGGACGAGATGTATATGAGAAGCTGGTAAAAGGGTACACAGAGAAACAGTGGGGACGTGATTGCAAAGAGCTTCCCGCGTTTATTATCAAACGTCTGCCAGTACGACTGACATTTGATAATAATTATTTCAATGCGCTCTATCAGGGAATTCCGGTTGGCGGCTATACCAAGATGGTAGAGAAGATGCTCGAAGGTATCGAAATCAAACTTAATGTGGATTATATGCAGGATCAGGCATTTTGGAATGATCAGGCGGAAAAAGTTGTATACACAGGCCCGATCGATGCATTCTTTGATTACAAGCTTGGTTATCTGGAGTACAGGAGTGTTCGATTTGAAACAGAACTGCTTGATAAGCCTAATTTTCAGGGAAATGCAGCTGTAAACTATACAGACAGAGAAACGCCTTGGACGCGGATTATCGAGCATAAGTGGTTCGAGTTTGGGAAGGATGAGAGTGGAAATGACCTGCCCAAAACTGTAATATCCCGTGAATTCAGCTCAGAGTGGAAACCAGGAGATGAGCCATATTACCCTGTAAATGATGCAAAGAATGCATCCTTATATGCGAAATATAAGGAACTTGCAGATAAAGAAGAAAAAGTGATCTTCGGGGGCAGACTGGGCGAGTATAAATACTATGATATGGACCAGGTGATCGCAGCTGCACTTGAAAAAGTAAATGAGCAGACTCTGTGACTAAATGTACGCGGTATGGTTTGAGCGTAAATCAATAGTACTCTATGCATTATAATAACTCATCCCACCGCCGTATATTCATCCTCATCCTCTCCGCACGAATCAGAGATGATAAACCGCGGACGTCCCTGAATCTCGGTATAGATCCGGGCAATGTAAAATCCGATGGTGCCGATACTGATGATCATGACGGCGCCAATAAATACCTGCAGAAGAATAATGGTAGTAAAACCGCTCAGGGCGATCCCCATAATCTTCTGCACGAAAGCGATCATACCAAAGATAAAATCGAATATCAGCATAAACACACCGAGATAGAGAACCATCTTCATCGGCGTGCTTGAGAAGGCGGCAATGTTGTTCAGTGCATACTGGATCAGCTTGCCGCCTGACCATTTTGAAGTACCGGCAATGCGTTCCTGTACTTCATAGGATACGGTGGCATGACGAAAGCCCACCCAAAAAGTGGTGGCACGGAAAAATGCGTTGCGCTCGGGCATTTCGCGAATTATTTTAACGACTTTTTGATCAAGCAGTTTGAAATCTGATGTGTTTTCCAGGTCAAGATCAGACAGTTTGCTGATAATCCGATAAAATCCGTGGGAAGCAAAACGATGGAGAAAGGATTCTTTTCCGCGGTCTGTTTTGATCCCCTCAATTACATCGATGCCTGTCTGCCACAGGCGATACATTTCAACCAGCTTTTCCGGCGGATGCTGCAGGTCACAGTCCATAACCGCAGCGCATTCCGTTTTTGCGTTGCAAAGTCCGGCAGCAATGGCTCCTTCTTTTCCGAAATTACGGGAAAAATGCAATCCTGCCACGTGGGGGAATCGGTCGGATGCATACCGGATCTGCGCCCAGGTCTCATCAGAGGAGCCGTCATCTACAAAGAGAAGTTTATAAGGAATCGCAGCATTCTGCAGTATATTGGAAACTGTTTCAGCTGCAATAATTATGTTTTCGGCTTCATTATATGCCGGTATGATTACGGTCATGGTTCCGTTTCTGCTTGTGTCCATTGAAAAGTCCTCTGAAAAGTACAGCCTGTTTTAACTTGAGAATAAATATGTTTTATAGTAACGAATAAATGCAGGTTTCGTCAAGTATGCACCCAAATGAAGGACAGGCATACAGGAAAGGAATCGGGATCTCTTGCTAGATTTGTCACTTTCTGGCATACTAAAAAGAATCAGAGATTGTTTTGCATCAGCTGCGCGATGGAAGAATCACAAAGCGCAGCTCGCGTGCGATCACAGCTTGCCATTTATAAAGCACATCCATAAGGTGGAGACTGAATAATGACGACAACAGGTTCATGCGTAAACAGCAGTAAGATTTTTCGTTATAGTTATCGTGTGCTTCTCTTATTTTCCATGACACTCCTCACCTGCCTGCTCCTTTTTGCCACGGCAAAACCCACTGCAGCAGCCAGGGAAACCTTCAACGTCCATCTGCATCCGGCCCTGACTTCTGTCGGGATCTCCTGGCCAAACAAAAAGGCAGCGGTAAAGTATAAGATCTACCGCGCAGATGTGACGGATGTGGAAGCCGGCAGTGACCGGATTCCGGAACGGTCTTCCTATAAGAAGGTGAAGACGCTTAAGGTAAAGTCGCCGAAGGGGAAGCTTCTGAGCTGGTCAGACAAGAAAGCGAAAAAAGGCAGATACTATGCCTATATTGTGCGAGCATTTGATAAGAACGGGAAAGAGATTGCAGACAGCTGGGACGGATCGGATTGGATTTCTTATGCGTGTAAGGGACTCGGCCGTACGTGGATCAGCAATGACGGGTATGGCGAAAACTATACAAACTCCAGAAAAGAGCTGCATATCTCAGTCATGTCGGATCAGGTGGGCATTGAGGTTTCAAATGCGCAGGTGATTCTTTACCGAAAGAAAGCCGGTGCAAAGAAATTCACGAAAATCGCGACAAGAAATCTGAAGAACGGATCGCTGGATTATACTGATAAAAATGTGAAGTCCGGTAAGAAATATTCCTACCGGGCAAGAGTGATTAAGAAAGCCGGCGGCAAAACGTACAAAGCTAAAATGTCGAAAACCATTACGATTCCGGCAGTAAATTTTCACGCAAAGTATAAAGTGAAATGTCTGACACCGGCGGGTACGTATACAGATCGTGATAAACTTGAAATCACTATGATGCTGCAGAACAAAGGAAAATATAACGGCACGACTACGATTCTGCGGAAGGACGGAGAATATACCGGTTCCGAGTACCATGGAGAGAAAAAGGGCGTCGGCTCCGGCCTGTACGACTTCCGGTTTACAATGTACAGCAAGGATAATGTTACCTGGAAGCCGATTCCGGCCAAAGGCATCAAGCTGCCGAAGAAAAAACCGCTTTACCTGAAGGGTGAAATTCTGAAAGGAGAGGAACCGGTGATCTACTTTGGCGGCAGCGCTGCAGGCTGGACATCCTATATCGATTCCGAGGGCGGCATGTTTGATTATGACGGACCCGGTGCAGGATATACCTCGGCAATGCTTAATTTCTCTTCAGGAACCGGCGGTGCCTATTTGGAATGGGATTGAATCCACGTTATCGAAATGTGAGGTGAGAAGATGAAGATGACATGTAAGAGAAGCATCCGACTCATATTGCTGCTGTTTGCTGTATTCATGGCTGCCTGCATGCTTCATCCCCCCGCAACGGTGCATGCGAAGAAGTATAAAACATATACGATCAGCCCGAATAGCAAACCGGCGGACAAGAGCCTGTTGAAGAATCCGGCTTACAACAAGGTGACAAAGCACTATTTCCTGATCCAGTCCTACATGGACAAGTTTGAGAAAAAGGGCGGCGGCACGCTGATCCTTAAGAAGGGCACCTACTATATCAATACGACCATCGCTGTTCCGAGCAATGTCACGATCAAGCTCAAGGACGGTGTTGTTCTGAAGAAGACGTATAAGAAGCATAAGATCATGGGCCGGTCGCCGATGATGTTCCGCTTCTGTGCCCAGAAGATGTATTATAAGACACGGTATGATAAGATCAAGCCGAATAACCGGGGCTATAAGAAGCACAACGGAGTCAAGAATGTTTTCGATTATCGGGCAGGGCAGTGCGACGATCGATATGGGCGGCGGCAAGAATATGTACGCGTTCTTCATGGGCCACAACAAAAACTGCAGAATCTCCGGCATTACATTTAAAAACCTGAAGGACGGCCATTTTATCGAGCTGGATGCCGGTAAGAACATCACGATTGAAAACTGTAAATTCAGCGGCCTGAGCGGCAAGAAGTCGAAGGAGGCTATAAATCTAGACACACCTGATGTTGAAACCGGCGGATTTAATCAGGCATGGAGTTCTCTGGACAAGACGCCAAATGATGGTGTAATGATCAGGAACTGTACATTCTCGAATGTAAACCGTGCGATCGGAACGCATCAGTATTCCTATGGATATCCGCAAAAGAATATCAATATAGCGAACTGTGATTTTACCGGCAACTACGATGCCAATTATATTATCCGCGCACTGAACTGGGACGGCGCTGTCATCAGCGGCTGTACATTCTGGAATTCGTACTGTGCCATCAACTGTCCGGGCAGCAGGAATATCACCATCAAGAACAATTCTTTTACGCATAATAAGTACCGGGTTATCTGGTTCTACCCGTACAGAGGAAGCAATCAGAAGAAAATCCTTGTTCCGTATGAGCGGGAGAGTATGATCTACGGAAACAAGTACAGTGATATGGGCGAGGATTTTATTCGTTACTGTACCGGCGTGAATGAAGCAAATCAGACAACGATTCACAGTATTTATGAAAAGTGGGACCTGAAATAGAATGTATATACGAAAGAAACACATTATCAGACAAATCGCTATGCTGTTCGCGGTATGTGTGCTGTGTTTCTGTGCCGGCATCCACTCCGGACACGTTGCCGTGTCTGTACAGGCGGCATCCCGAAAGCCATCCGGGACGATTCTGAAACGTGTCAGTTTTAAGAAAAAGTACACGATTTACACCGGCAAAACGAAGATAGTTAAGGTCAGGTACCGGACCGGCACAAAGCAGAAGCGGATTGTATGGAAATCCAGTAATCCTGCGGCTGTACAGGTAAAAGCTTCCAAGTCAGGCAAAACCTGCAGGATTAAAGCGGTTTCGCCGGGAAAGGTAAAAATCACTTGCTGGCCGAAGGGACGGGAAGGGAAGAAACTTACCTGTACCATTACGGTTAAAACCAGACGGCCAAAGATCAAATCATTGACAGTTCCTGAGAAAAAGGTTTATGTTTATGTCGGCGACAAGGTACAGAACAGGCTGACGGTCAGACCTGCAGGGGCTAAGAAATCAAAGGTAAAGTATACGTCCTCCAACCCGTCGGTTGCGAAGGTGGATTCCAAAGGTGTCGTGACAGGCCTGAAGGCCGGGACGACAAAAATTACAGTAAAATCCACGGACGGATCCAACAAAAAGGTGAAGTATAAGGTCGTGGTGCGGATGATTTCCTTCGAAAAGACAACCGCCACACTTAAGATGGGAGAGACGTTCAGTAATACACTGAAGGGAATGGTGACCCGGTCCGGTGCTTCCGGAATCAAGTGGTCTTCTTCCAATCCGGATGTTGCGAAGGTTAGCGCATCGGGAGTTGTGACCGCTGTCAGGAAGGGGACTGCGCTGATTACAGCGAAGATCAATAATAAGACCGGCGCAAGTGCAACGTATATGGTTAATGTCGCATATCCGATGAAGCGTACCAGCGCGAAATTTATCGCGCACAGGGGCTTGAGTGCAGAGGTGCCGGAAAATACGCTGCGGGCATTTGAACTGGCCGGACAGGCCGGGTTCTGGGGCGCGGAGACAGATGTACGCAAAACTGCTGACGGACATTTTATTCTTATGCATGACGCCACCTTTCAGCGGATGTGCGGGGTGAATAAGAAGCCGGAAGAGTTGACACTGGAGGAGATCCGGAACCTGAAAATTATATCCGGGAACAATTATTCACTTTATAAGAACGACATGCTGGCGACGACAGTTCCGACGCTGGAAGAGTATCTGCAGTGCTGCCTGAAGTACAATATGGTACCGGTTATCGAGATTAAGATGAGTTATGACCGGGAGGAAGGCGGCGTAGATGATACCCCGGCGGGAACCGGCCAGACAACCGGCAGTCAGACAGAAACAGGTCAGGCAGCTGGCAGTCAGATGGGCAGCGGTCAGGAAGACAGCAGCCAGCCGGAAAGTGGACAGTCATCGGGCGGTGAAGGTGTCGGAAATACTTCCGGCGATAATCAGGTATCACCGGGAAATCTGGTTGAAGGGCAGATTCTTCAGGATATGGAAATTGCCGATATGCAGGATCTATATCGAATTACCCGGCAGATTATGGGCACCCGTGATTACATGTTTATTGATTTTGACTACATCACATTGATGAAAATGAATGAGGTACTGGGCCTGGAGAACCGGTCCAATATCACATTACAGTATATCAGCCGCACATACGACAGCGAGGTCCGTCAGGTCTGTGAGACCAATGGTTTTGAATACGATCTGTATTATAAGGGCGTCACGCAGGCAGCCATTGACGGGATTCGTAAGAACGGCAGCCGGGTCAATTTGTGGACAGTAGACGACCAAGACAAGGCGGAAGATTATATAATCAACGGTATCGATTATATTACGACGAACAGGCGGTTCTGGTGATGCGCTGTGATTTTGATAGAAGGTACTGAAGATGCATTGCAATCTGAACCGATGATTCTGTTAATGGATTTCGTTTAATAAAGAGGAAAGATCATGTTGAAAAAAATGCTGCGCAGACTGGCAAGAAAACTCGGCAAGAGAAGTTACACATTGAACCGGATCATCAAGAATATGCGGTTTAAGAGTCATGTTAAATTTTATCAGAAGGAGTGTATTACACAGCAAACCGACGAGAAGCTGGTTCTGTTTGAATCATTCTTTGCAAAGAAGTACGCGGATTCTCCGCGTGCGATATACGAGGCAATGCTGCGCGACCCGGACTACAGTGATTTCAGGTTTGTGTGGGTCTTCCGCGAAGCAGATCTTGAGACCAAGCTGCCGCTGGTTAAAAACGACAGAACGACGGTTGTAAAATATCACACGCGTGAATGCTGGAAGACCTATGGCCGCGCGAAGTACTGGGTGCTGAATTCACGCGTGGCGGCTTTTATTGAAAAACGTCCGGATCAGGTCTTTATTCAGACCTGGCATGGTACGCCGCTCAAGCGTCTGGGCTTTGACATCAAAAAAGGAAATAATGTTCACATCAGCAAAGAGGAACTCAGCCAGCACTATCTGGAAAATGCGCGCAAATGTGATTACTTTATTTCTCCGTCCCGCTTTTGTACAGAAGTGTTTACGACGGCATTCGGTTTTGACCAGCTGGGTATGGAGGAGAAACTCATCGAGACCGGCTATCCGCGCAACGATGATCTGTTCCGCTGGACGGCAGATGATATCCGGCAGTTTAAAAAAGATCTGGGGGTTCCGCTGGATAAAAAGATTCTGCTGTATGCGCCGACCTGGCGGGATAACCAGCATGAGCTGGGCGTAGGTTATACATTTGACGCGGTTTCGCATATTGAAAAACTGATCCGGGCACTGCCGGAGGATTATATCATTCTTGTCCGGCTGCATTACTTTATTGCGAATCAGATTGATTTGTCAAAGTTTACCGGAAGAGCATATGATTTCTCGGATTATGAAGATATCAATGTTCTGTATGCAGTGGCAGATGTGCTGATGACAGATTATTCCTCTGTCTTCTTTGACTATGCGAATCTGCACAGACCGATTCTCTTCTATATGTATGATCTGGAAATGTACAAGAATGAGATGCGCGATTTTTATATTGATCTGGAAGAACTGCCCGGACCGATTCTGCAGACACAGGAAGAGGTGATTGAGGCAATCCGCAGCCTGGACAAACTGGAAGAACAGTATCAGGATAAGTATCAGGCATTTAATGCGCGGTTTAATTATCTGGATGACGCAGACGCAAGTATGCGCGTGATTAAGCGGTGCATCGGGTAAATGGAGCCGGAATGGCAGGAACAGTGAAATCAGAAGAGCAGCAGTGCGTACATAGAGTCAGATTCAAACAGATTCAATTACTTGGGGTGAGCATATGAAAGCAAGTCAGGGACAAAAGATCAGATTCATATTCATACTGTTTGTGGTGTTCATGGCGGCATGCATGATTCATCCGGCCGCGACGGTGCATGCGAAGAAGTATAAAACGTACACAATCAGTCCGAAGAGTAAGCCTGCGGACGAGAGTCTGTTGAAAAATCCGGCCTACAACAAGGTGACAAAGCACTATTTTCTGATTCAGTCCTACATGGATCAGTTTGAGAAGAAGGGCGGCGGGACCCTGATTCTGAAAAAGGGTACGTACTATATTAACACCACGATTGCGGTACCCAGTAATGTAACGATTAAACTGAAGGACGGAGTTGTCCTGAAGAAGACGTATAAAAAGCACAAGATCATGGGACGCTCACCGATGATGTTCCGGTTTTGCGCGCAGAAGATGTATTATAAGACCCGGTACGACAAGATAAAGCCGAACAACCGCGGTTATAAAAAACATAATGGCGTCAAAAATGTTTCCATTATCGGTCAGGGGAATGTGACCATTGATATGGGCGGATACAAGAATATGTATGCGTTCTTTATGGGACACAACAGAAACTGCAAAATTTCCGGTATCACGTTCAAGAACCTGAAGGACGGACATTTCATCGAACTGGATGCAGGCAAGGATATTACGATCGAAAACTGTAAATTCAGCGGTCTGAGCGGAAAGAAGTCGAAAGAGGCCATTAATCTGGATACGCCGGATGTTGAAACAGGCGGATTTAACCAGGCCTGGAGTTCACTGGACAAGACGCCGAATGAAGGTGTGACAATCCGGAACTGTTCGTTTGAGAAGGTAAACCGTGCGATTGGTACACACCAGTATTCTTATGGATATGAGCATAAGAACATCAATATCACAAACTGCACGTTCCGCGGAAATTATGATGCCAATTATATTATCCGCGCATTGAACTGGAACGGGGCAGTGATCAGCGGATGTACATTCCGTGATTCCTACTGCGCGATCAACTGCCCGGGCAGTAAAAACATTACAATCAGGAATAATTCTTTTGCGCATAATAAATACAGAGTCATCTGGTTTTACCCGTACAGAGGAAGTAATCAGAAAAAAATTCTTGTTCCGTACGAAACAGAGCGTATGATTTACGGAAATACGTACAGTGATGTGAGTGAAGATTTTATCCGTTATTGTACCGGTGTGGACGAATCAAGCCAGACGACGATTCACAGTGTATATGAGAAGTGGAAGTTGAAATGATCTGCGCATGAGAGAAGTGTGCGGCGCAGACCGGGATTGATTTTTATTCAGACCGGTAACCGGCAGAAGCCGGGAAACGGATGGCAGGATTGACTTGACAAAGTATGCCGTCAGGGCGTATGCTTCTTCAGATTCTGCAAACATATGGACAAGGGACAAATCATTCTATTATGCTGACAAAAAAGAGCAGTTCCGGACAATTGAAAGGTTTTTTTGCGGACAGGCGGCAGAATATCTGGCTGGCTGTCCGTGTTGTTGCTGCGGTCTTTATGATCGCGCTTCTTTTTTCAGACAGAGGATTATATACAGCTTCGACAGATGCGGGGACACATCCTGCTGTGACGCGGATCATCCTGTATTTCGCTGCTGCGGCAGCCTGTATCATGATCCCTTTCTTTGTGCGCCGGCAGTGGCCCGTGCAGATGAAGCAGTGGCTGCAGACATGCATTTATGTTCTGCTGATCCCTGTTGTCATTTTTATCACTCTGTATTTCGGGGAATATATCCACGGATTCGCGCTGCTGGAGATCCGGAAGCGGTTTATTTTGTTTAATGCTATTCTGGCATTTGCAATTTTCCTGCTGTTTCATATCATTACAAACCGGATCAAGTGGGCAATGATGCTCACATATATCCTGATTATTTTTGCTTCAGCGCTGAACTATTATATTGATGTGTTCCGCGGAGAAGCGGCAAGCGCAGCGGATGTATTCTGCATCGGCACGGCGGCAAATGTCGCGGGAAGTTATAAAGTTGTATGCACGCCGGAGATTCTGAAATGCGTGATGGCGGGTGTGATTCTGCTGGCGTTCCTGACCTGGCTTCCAAAGGAAGAACCGGTTTTCCGCAAAAAAGCCCGTGTGATTTATGATCTCACAGCTGCAGCTGCATTCGTATTTATTATCTGGCTGTTTGCTGTATCAGACTGGCCGAATTCGCAGGGTGTCAAGGTGAAACTGTACCGGCCGGTTAAGTCATACCGGACGCACGGTGAGCTGCTGAACTTTACCCGCAGTTTTTATTATATGATCGTTGATACGCCGGAAGATTATTCAAGTGAAGCGTGTAAAGAACTCATGGATTCACTCGGATATGAAAGTGATCCGGCCGATTACGATGACGGACAGAAGAATCCGAATGTCATTTTTATTCTGAATGAGAGTCTTTCGGATTTTTCCGGGTATGATGAAATCGGCCTGACCGAAGATCCGCTCCCCTATATTCACAGCCTGAAAGGACAGGACAATGCCATCGTCGGCAATCTGCATGTGGATGTTTTCGGCGGTCGTACGGCGAACACGGAATATGAGATCCAGACAGGCAACGCGCTCTACTACATGCCGGAAAATGCTGTTCCGTTTGCGATGTATGTGCGTGAACCGCAGCCTGCGATAACATGGAATATGCGGGATATGGGATACTGCGGCGATGAAGCGTTCCATCCGTATCACGCCAGCGGGTACAGCCGTCCGCGTGCGTATCCATTTCTCGGGTTTGAGCGGTTTGTCACACTCGAGGATATTAAAGCTGAACTGAAGCCGGAGGATTATGTGCGCAGATGGCTATCCGACAGCTCGGATTTCCGCTATGTTACAAAACTGTATGAGGAAGCGCGCAAAAACAGTGACGCACCGTTTTATATGTATAATGTGACGATGCAGAATCATGGCTCCTATGATAAGCAGTTTGACAACTGGGAGCAGGATATCGAGATAACAGGAGCCCGGTTTAAAGATCTGAAGGCAATTGCCGATACGAAACAGTTTATTAATCTGACACAGTATTCGGACGAGGCATTTCATGAACTGACAGATTATTTTGAACAGGTGGACGAACCGACTGTTATTGTCATGTATGGTGATCATCTGCCGAATTTTATCAATGATTTCTACAAGACGCTGTGGGGAAAACGAGAGGGAAGGGATAAGTTCCCGAAATATACGACGCCGATTGTTGTCTGGGCAAACTATGACATCAACAAAGGAGGCAGGTTCGATAAACTGTTTGAGGATATCAGCGTAAACTATGTCACCGCAGAAGTCATGAACGTGGCGGGGCTGCCGATGACGGCGTATCAGAAATATCTGGTGGATCTGAAAGAACAGCTGCCGGTTATTTCTACAGTCGGTCTGCTGGATGCGGACGGCAATTACTATAACGGTAAAGATGATACCGGACCTTATTCTGATAAATTGAAAGAATACCAGTATCTGGTGTATAATTATCAATTTGATAAGGAAAACAGGAATGATGCATTTTTTACACTGCAGACAGATCATTCCTCGCTGGATGCTTATGAAGCAGGAAATTAAAAATACTAATATCGTAAAAAAACGGCAGAACTCATTTTGAGTAATCTGCCGGTTTTTTTATCGGAATAAAATGATAAACATGGAAATAATAGCTCTGAAGTCGTAATCCGTATAGCAGGATCAGGACAGGCAGAATGCGTTTGATATACTTCATATTTTAATCTGCCCTTCTTCAGAAGTCAGGACGACTTCCCGGTGGATGTCCGGATACCGGTCTGCAAATACGGCGATCCGTATTCCTGTTCCGGGGAAAGCCACCGGATCTTCCGGCTCGGCTTCCTGAACAGGGTGCAGCCACATCTGTGCGGGATACCATCCGGGCGTGCTATCCGGAAAACTGATGCGCACGGCCAGTTTGCAGGGCAGGACGGTGCTGTAATTCAGCACGCCTTTTTTTGTCTGCTCAAAAGTGACTTTGCCGCCGGACATGAGCCCGATGTAACTTTCTTTTCCGAAAAGCTCTGTGTGAAATCCCATGTCAGCCATCTTTTTCTTCAGGATTTCCGGGATTTCTTTACCGGCATCTGCGGTTACCAGCATCGTACAGTCTTCATCCTGCGCGCAGGAGAGGAATTCATCCGCATCATTAGTCAGCATCAGCTGGTTTTTCCGCAGAAGACGGTGATAAGCGTCGAGATCGGATCTGTCCTGTTCTGTCAGGACTGCTTCCGTAAATTCATAGCGCGCGGTCAGATAGTCTGCGAGGTAATCCGTCAGTTTAAAGGCACCGCTGAAGTTCAGATGCTCCTGATCGGCAATATCACTGCTGATATCAAACCCGGCGGCATCATACAGTTCCTGTGTATTGAAATCAAGAAAATCAAGTCCGTATTCGTCTGCAAGTTCCTGCACGCCCAGCGATTTGGAGCGGGTCCAGCCGAGTTTCGGGGTCTTAATCAGCAGAACCGGGACACCTGCGTCCCGGAAGAGATCCAGTGTCTTCCGGAAATACGGGAGTTCATACTTGTTCGGATGCGTATCGGGATTGATCTTCTGTCCGTCGATGATAAACGAATCGAAAACAACACGGCTGATCCGGGTGGTGTTTCCGCGGAATACGATCGGTCCGTCCGCATTGTAATTAAAATCATCTTCTGTCAGTGTACTCCAGCGGTCATGAAACTGCATGACCGGGAACACATAAGACCACATCTCCCGAAGGGTCTCCTTTTTCCCGCTTTTTTTCATCCGGTACTTCGCATAGTTTAAGAGCAGTTCCGCTTTATCCATGCTCCAGGGCGCGGCATCTGCGACGCGTCGGAACCACTGGGGTTTGATCCCTTCATACAGCATGCTGACATCGATGACGGCAGCCTTTAGCTTTTGTGTCTTTGTCAGGCGCTTCGCATAGTAATAAGTGCACATGAACGGCTGCTTCCCGGTAGAGGGAGTAAATGCACTGATCCCGTAGTTTTCCAGAAGACGCATGCCGGAGATGCCGCGCACGGTCTGGCTGCTTCCCAGAAAGGCGAGTTCGATGCTGTCCTTCTCAAGCGCATTAAACTGATCTGTGATATAGGTTTCTGCAAGTGTATCATATGCGACATATTTTTCCTGCAGGATGTTGGACACAGTGTGAAACAGCAGGATGAAAATAATAAGAAAGCACACAACCCGCAGGATGCGGCTGATTCGTTTTGACATGATGAAATCCTCCGAATTGGATCTGCTTACACAAGTGTAACGAATGACAGGTATTTCCGTCAAGTCAGTCTTAAATCCCTTCTGAGTTGAAATAAAAGCCAATCTCTGTTAAGATTGTGAAGGATATAACTGCGAAAAAAGATCAGAAGAATCGAGGGAAAACGGTGTATTTCTTTGATGATTTTAAAAGGTACGGGGCACAGAAGGCACTGCAGCAGGATGACGGCTGCAGTATGACATATGAAGAACTGCAGATACATGCAGACTGGGTCGGTGAGATTGTGCCTGCCCGGTCACTGGTATTCTGCCTCTGTGAAAACGTAATCGGGTCTGCAGCCGGTTATCTTGGATTCCTGCAGAACCGGATTGTACCGCTGCTGCTGGATGCCGGCATTAATGAGCAGCTGCTTGCGGATCTGATGGAACTTTACCGGCCGGGCTGGATCTATCTTCCTGAAGAGATTGCCGGCACGGAAAATCTTCCGGGTAGCCCGCAGTGCAAAGGAAAAGCCCGGGGTTATATACTGGCAGAGACAGATTTCGATCAGGCAAAAGAGAAACCACTCTATGCGGATCTGGCGCTGCTGCTGACGACCTCCGGTTCAACCGGAAGCCCGAAACTGGTGCGCCAGAGTTATGAAAATATTCAGTCAAATGCTTCATCGATTGTGGAATACCTGGAAATCGATGCGGCAGAACGTCCGATTACGACGCTGCCGATGCATTACACATACGGACTTTCCGTGATCAATTCTCATATCATGGAAGGCGCATGTATATTAATGACGCGTGAATCCGTGATCGGAAAACCGTTCTGGGACTTTTTCAGGGAAGCGGAGGCGACATCTATTGCAGGTGTTCCCTATACCTACGAGATGCTGAAGCGGATCCGGTTCTTCCGGATGGATCTGCCGTCTCTGCGTACTATGACGCAGGCCGGCGGAAAAATACTCCCGGAACTGCATCGTGAATTTGCAGAATACGCAGCGGAACACGGAAAAAAATTTGTTGTCATGTACGGTCAGACAGAGGCGACTGCACGTATGGGATACCTGCCTGCAGATAAAGCGCTGGATAAAGTCGGCAGTATGGGAATCGTCATACCGGGCGGAAGCTTTGATCTGATCGATGTCGACGGCAGCAGGATTACCGAAACGAATAAGACAGGGGAGCTGGTCTACCGCGGTCCGAATGTCACCCTTGGCTATGCGGAACAGCGCGCAGATCTTGCGCTTGGTGATGAACGAAACGGTGTTCTCGAGACCGGTGACATGGCACAGATCGACGCAGACGGGTACTACTATATTGTCGGGCGCAAAAAACGGTTCCTGAAACTGTTTGGAAGCCGCGTAAACCTCGACGAAGTCGAGCGGATGATCCGCAATGAATTTCCGGATGCGGACTGCGCGTGCAGCGGAAGCGACGACCAGCTCCGGGTCTATGTCACAGATCCGAGGGCATGCAGCGAAGTCCAGCGATTCCTCATCACGCGCACACATATCAACCAGCAGGCGGTCCGTGTACAGGCAATCGCGGAAATCCCCCGCAACGACTCAGGGAAGATTATCTACCAGGCACTTAACTGAAAAGAAAAGGAGCAGCACATGGAACAGTTACTTGAAATTCTCCAGCGAATCAATCCGAACGTGGACTTTATCAACAGTAAAAAGCTTGTGACAGATAAATTGATTGACTCGATCGATATCACTTCGATCCTCGCCGAACTGGAGGAAAAATTTGACATCGAGATCGACATGGAATATGTGACGCCTGAAAATCTGGACTCTGTGGAAGCAATGTGGAACATGATCCAGGAACTGATGGAGTAACGCCTTTCAATGACCTATATCGAACTGACATTCCTGCTCTTTCTGCTGGTGACGATCGGATTGTTTTATCTGTTCCCGGTAAAACACCGCTGGATCGTACTGCTGATTATGAGCGTATTGTTTTATGGATTTTCCGGCGTGCGGGGATATATCTGGATCCTGATCACGTCTCTTTCTGTGTGGCTGGGCGGCCGCAGAATGGGAAGAATCTATACAAAGATGGCAGAGGAGCAGGCGTCCTGTACGGAGAGAAAACAGAAAAAAATCCTGAAGGCAGCTGCGAAAGCCAGATGCCGGAGCGTTCTGCTTGCACTGCTGATTTTGAACATCGGCGTCTTATGTGTGTTTAAATACACACACTTTCTGGAACATCCGGTCAATCTTCTGCTGACACGCCTTGGCAGACAGGGCAGCTTTTCTGCGGCATTTCTGATCATGCCGCTCGGCATTTCGTACTATACATTTTCGGCAGTCGGTTATCTTCTGGATGTATACTGGCAGCGCGTAGAATACGAGAAAAACTACGCGCGTTTTTTGCTGTTTGAAATTTATTTCCTGCATATTCTTCAGGGACCGATTGAGCGTTACGGCAGTCTTGGACAGCGCCTGAAAGGAACCTTCCGGTTTGACTATGAGCGGGCCTGTCAGGGCGTGCAGCTGATGGTCTGGGGATTCTTTAAAAAGCTGGTCATTGCGGACCGGCTGAATCTGTTTATCAATGCGGTTTATGGATCTGAATATCCGGTTTCAGGAGCGATATACTGGCTCACCATTCTGTTTGATGTCGTTTTTATCTACGCGGATTTTTCCGGATGCATGGATATCGCAAGAGGTGCATCAGAGATTATGGGAATCGAGATGGATCTGAACTTCAACCATCCGTTCTCCTCTAAATCTATTGTGGAATTCTGGCGCAGATGGCATATGTCTCTGGGCGGGTGGTTCCGTGATTATGTGTATTATCCGCTCTCCACATCAAAGCGTGTAAAAAACATCAGCCGCTGGTGTGCGAAAAAGCAGCTTTCCAAGGGTGCTGCACGCGGCCTTGTGACGGTGATCCCGGTGTTCGTGACATGGGTTCTGACCGGTCTCTGGCACGGAACGGGACTCCCGTATGTTGCGTGGGGCATTTATTATGCCTGCTGGATATTTATCTCGGTTGTATTTGGAGAGGGGATGCATCAGTTTGCTGTCAGCAGGGGAATCCGGACAGAAGCGGCAAGCTGGAAGCTGTTTCAGATGGCACGGACGACGCTTATTTTTGCCGGCGGCCGTCTGCTGACCCGTCCCGGGTCTCTTGGCTTTTCCTGGCGGATTATAAAGCGGGCAGTGCGGCATCCGCAGGTCTGGGCGCTCTTCGACGGAACGCTGTACACGTATGGACTGGACTGGAAGAATTTCATACTGGCAATCGCATCCATTGCCGTATTCGGTGCGGTCAGCACCATGCAGATAAAACAGCCGCTGCGCAAAACGCTGGCGGTGCAGAATCTCGCCTTCCGCTGGGCCGTGTGTCTTCTGGGTGTACTTGCCGTGATCATCTTCGGGATCTACGGACCGGGTTACGATGCGGCGAGTTTTGTATACATGGAGTATTGATCAATAAGTTTCGATTCCCGGAACGTGTGAATGAGACAGAAGATGCATCATGCATGAATGCATCTGAGGGAGCATTCACACAGGAACGGCGAAGCCAGGACTGCCCCTCAAACCACAGGCAGAAGCCTCTCAGGAGGCGGAAGCCGTGTGAAACACGGCTGGCCTGTGGTCTGGGGGCAGGTTCCGGGAATATCCGGAACGTGGTTTCGTGAATCGTAACAGAAAAGAGATAATATGAAACCGAGAATCGCAAAATGGGATAATCTTAAATTATTTCTGATCTTCTGCGTGGTGGCCGGCCACTTCCTTGCGCGGATTGATGAGAACCGGACAGCGCAGCGATTGTTCTTCTTTATTTATCTGTTTCATATGCCGGCGTTTATGTTTGTTTCCGGCCTGATGTCGACGCGCTCAATCAACGGGCGGAGATATGCGAAGATCTGTGATTTTCTGGCTGCGTTTCTGCTGACAAAGCTGGTTCTTTTACTGGTCAAGGGCGTTTTCGCGCACGATTATTCAGCGATCAGACTCTGGGAAATGAATGATATTTCCTGGTATATCTTTGCGCTGTTTGTTTATTATTTTGTCACGATGATCATTGGAAAACTGCCGGCCATGCTGATGATCGGCATAACGATTGCAATGGCCTGTATCGCAGGATACAGCAGTCATATCGCAACGTTTTTATCCCTGTCCAGACTGATCTGTTTTTATCCGTTTTTTCTGGCAGGTTATCATCTGGATTCTGATTTTATCCGTTATCACACCATTGGAAAACCGATTAAAATCCTGTCGGTTCTGTATGTTGCGGTGGCAGCCTGTTTTACAGTTTTCCGGATTGACCATGTGTGGTGGCTGACCCGGCTTCTGCGCGCAAAATATCCCTACGCATCATTTGCGCAGTTTCAGCGCGCAGGCGGACTGCTGCGTCTGGGCTGGTATGCAGGATCTGCACTGTTCATTGTCTCGTTGATCTGCTTTGTATCAGACGCAGAGACGCCGCTGACAAAACTGGGATCCCGGACACTGACGGTGTATGTGCTTCATTACATTCCGCTGTATTTATTCTATTATATGGTGAATGCAAAAGAATGGCTGCCGGGCATGCCCGGCAGCGCGTGGATTGCCTTGGCGGCAGCGCTGGTCACGACACTGGTGCTCAGCTGGAGACCGTTTACGACGCTTGTGAATCTGTGGATTACACTGCCGGAAAAAGCGGCGGAGCGGTTTCACAGATCGTGAGGTGTCCGTTTTCAGAATTGTTTCAGATGCGAGGCGCGTTCAGCGACCTTTTTCCAGATCAGTTCGTATGCGAGCTTACTCGGGTGCCTGAGATCTGCAGCAAACAGCGGATCAACAGCCGTTTTCCGGATCAGGGCTTTTGCGGTTGCAGTTGATGTGCTGTCCTGCAGTGTGTCGGCGCCAAGATAAAAACGCAGGCTGGATTTGTTCTTTTTGCCTGGAACTGCATAATAGTAATACTGCTCTGTATCCATGTAATCGCAGTAGGAGACGGCATTTGCATATTTCTGCAGCCGGCTGTTGAGAATGTCGATTCGCTTCCAGATGTTGCAGGAATAGCCTTTCCCCTTACAGTATTTATAATGATAGGGTGTCTTAACTGCGGAAACGTACAGAAAGCGTGTGCCGGTCACGCCCTGTCGTCTCAGTGCCTGCCGGGTTTTCTCGATAAACTTGATGGTTGCATTGGTTGCACGGTTTGCGACAGAGCGGTTTCGAGACGCTTTTCTGCGGCTGACCGTAAGGCTGTTCGCACCGTAGACGACAATGACAGAAGGTTTTGCCGCCGCAATTGCATTGATATAGCGCGCGTCCAGCAGTTCCTGGAAGGTTGCGCCGCTGATTCCGAAATTATAAACCTGTTCTTCAGAAAACACGCCGCAGGAAGCAATCTGTTCCGGTGCGGATTTCCAGCGGGAAAGGCTGGAGCTGCCGGCGAGGACGACGCCGCCGGGTTTTGCATCTGCATACCGGATGGCATAACGGTAGATCTCCTTCAGCGTATTGGACGAAACTCTGGCTGCAGAAACAGGCTGCGGGATTAAAAGTACCGCGAGCAGAAGAAAACATATAATGGATCTGAATCGTTTTTTCATGGAAACCTTTCTGTCAAAATATGTATAAGATTCAATCTGATTTGTATTTTAGTATAAGCGAAGCCCGCGTTTACGTCAACGGGGTGAAATATCAGCGCAGACAGCAAATCCCGCAGCTGCAGACTGTGTGAGCGATTGAAATCTGCTACAGCCGGAAAGGGTACAGATTTATCTGAAAAAATCATAAAAACAAGGAGTGTGCCAGATGCTGATTTGCAAGGCAATTATTATTTTTATTGCGTATATGATCACTTTTTTTGCATACGGACTCATTTTCAGAAAAGTGACAGGTTCCGGCCAGAACAATTCGGGGGTACTGATTCCTGCTGGCATGTTTTTGTATTCGCTGCTGTTTTTTGTTCTGATTCTGGCGCCGAAGTATCACAGGGTTCCGCTGCATGTACTGAGCCTTGTGTGGGCTGTGATCTGGGGCGGGAGCGTGCTGCTTATCCTGATTCTGCTGCGCAGGACAGCGGGAGAGGTGCTCGCATCGCTCGGAAAGTTTCTGAAGGAAAATCTGCTGAACAGTCTTCTGTTTCTTGCATTTAATGTTCTTCAGGCAGGCTTCGTGGAATTGTTCGGCAGATGGAGTTCCAGTAATAATCCGTCGAATTATGTCGCCTATGTTACGACCGCGGTTTTTACAGATGAGCTTGGCACGACACATCCGGTCAAAGGAGTACTGCTTAGACGTTTCTCCTCTAAAATGTTTACCGAAACCTATATGGACCACAGTGCAGTCGTGGCAAAAATATTCCGGGTACATCCGCTGATTGAGATCCGGTGGGTTATGCCTGTGCTGTTTCTTATCACCGGCAATCTGATCGTTTTTATGGCTGCCAGGGAGATTTTCAGGGAACGTTCAAAGCAGTGGCTGTTTTTTGCAGGGTATCAGGCCGCAGTCGCGTGCACGACGGGTTCTTACCTGTACAGCAGTTTTTATATGTATTTCCGCAATTACGAGGGTAAAACCGTTATCCCGGCAGTGCTGCTGCCTGCCGTGTTCTATGTGTTCTGGCGCATGTACCAGGATCCCTGGGACAAAGAAGCGCTGCTCTTCGGGTTACTCTGTGTCACGGGATCGTTTCATTTTACGGGCACCACGATGTACATGATTCCGGTGGCGTGTCTCGGACTGATTCCCGCAATGTTCGGAAAAAAGCGGGCCGGCCGTGTTTTCGGGAATATGGTGCTGCTGGTGCTTCCGTGTTTTCTTTATGCGGCAGCGTATCTTCTGATTAAAGCAGGGATTATTAATCTTGTGATAAGGTGAGATAAATGGCAATTAACGCGAATAACAGCAGTCTGCTTGAATTTTATAAAATATTCTGGAACATCGTGCTCGGCGATATGGGGCCGGTCTGCAGGAAGGTTCTGTACGGTTATCTTGCGCTTGTAATCCTGATTCTGATTTTCGGGAAAAAGGAAGCACGGAAGTTTTTTGGCATTTCAGCGGCGATCCTGCTGGTGGTATGCCTGAATCCGTTCAGTGTCTATTACATCTCAAAATACGCGGATCTTTCCACACGCTATTTTCGTTTTCTGTGGCTGCCGCCTGCCGCACTGACTTACGGTTATGCGTTTGCGGCAGCTGTAAATCTGATCCGGCAGAAGAGAGTCTCTGCGCTGCTGGCATATGCAGTGTCAGTGGTGATTCTGGTTTACAGTGTGAAACCCCTGACGTCAGTCACTTCCCGGCTTTATACAGGGGTTTCACCGAATCCCGGTATGCAGATGATTGACAACGTATATAAAGTAGAAAATGATACGCTGCAAATCTGTAATATCATTGAGAAAGACAAGGGAGATCCGGCAGTTACGGTTAAGGCACTGTACGGCTATGAAGTTTTTCTGGACATTCGTACATATGACGCATCCATTTACAGCGGTCTTTCCCTGAAGAAGCAGAATAAATACCGCAGCAGGAAGCTGAGGGAAAAGCGCCTGAACAAGATGTCCGGCAACAAAAAGTATAAAAAGCTTCTTAATTATCTGATCAATGCGCAGGATCCGGACCGGGAGATCCGTTTTGATCCGGATAAAATCGCGGAGGCGCTCGAAGAGAAAGCGTATCAGTATGTCATCGTCCAGACAGACAGATATGTCATGCCGTGGTTTGAAGCCTGCGGAACGATCATCGGTGTTACGGATCATTATACAGTGATAAAAGTCGGTAAACAGAACAGTCTGATGTAGCAGAAAGGCTGTTCTGCAGAGAATCTGGTTGACTTTCCGGCTTCTTTTATAGTAAGATGGTGCCGATACTTGTTTTTATGCCTGTGTGTATATTTGCACTGAAGTCGGACAAAAAAGTATTACATCTATTTTCAGCATCTTTTGGAAGAGCAGTTCTAAATTAACACACATCGGCAATTCACTCAAAATGAAAGTGTAAGAAAAATGAATATGGTAAAAAGACTTGCAGTTCTGTTTATGTCGGCAGCCCTGGCGCTGTCTTTTTGTGCGTGTGGTTCTTCAGATTCCCCGAAATCTGCGGCTGCTTCTTCTGCAGCATCATCTGCGGCAGCATCTGCTGCTGACGAGAGCAAAGGCGGCGAAGCAAAAACACTGAACATTGCCTACCAGTCCAGCATCGCGTATGCGCCGCTGCTCGTTGCAATGGAAAAGCAGATGATCGAAAATGCGTATGACGGAGATCTTACCGTTAATTATCAGCTGATGGCAAATGGTTCTGAGATTAACGAGGCAATCACCGCCGGCAGCATCGATGTCGGATGTCTCGGTGCAGCACCGGCAATTACCGGTATGGCGAACGGTGTACCGTACAAAATCTTCTCCGGACTTTCCTCGCAGCCGTATGCGCTGCTGTCCAATGATCCGGCGATTAATAAGTTAGAAGATATCGGCGAGGGAACACAGATCGCGATCACAAATATCAACTCCCATCCGCATATTCTGCTTGCAATGGCTGCAAAAGAGTATCTGGGTGACGCGCATGCGCTCGATTCCAACCTCGTCGTGCTGGGCAACGCAGATGGCTATTCTTCCATCCTGACCGGCGCAGTGGATTGTCACATGGTTATCTCTCCCTATAACTTTATGGAAGTGGAGAGCGAAGATGCCGACATCCACGAACTTGAAATCGGAAAAGATGTATGGCCGAACGGCAATACGTTTATCGTAGGCGTCGCCGGCACAAAGCTGTACGAGGAAGATCCGGATCTGTATCAGGCACTTTGTGACGGAATTGATGAGGCAATGAAGTTCATCGAGGAGAATCCGGAAGAGACAGCAGAAATCATTTCCGAGGGTTATGATGCTGAGCCTGAAGAAATCCTCCGCTGGATGCAGGATGAGCGTTCCTCTTATCAGACTGAGCTTTCCGGCGTGCTGGAACTCGCATCCTTTATGGGAGAAGAGGCTTTCCTGGACAAGGACAAGGTGCCTTCTTCCCTGCAGGATATTGCTTTTGACAATGTAAAAGGCAACTAAGAGCCGGGGGACCGGCCATCAGGCAGATTCCATCCTTTCTGAGACAGAAGAAGAAAAATCATTGAGGGGCGAAACCTGTGAAACACAATAAAACGCCATTGCTGGCACAGATTATATTCATCATAGCCGTTGTTGTATTGTGGCAGATTCTCTATTCCATGGAGATCTGGCCTAAGATTCTGTTCCCTTCCATCGGGGACATCGGGAAGGCACTTGTGGACGGCTTTGTGAAGAGAAATCTCGGCGGGATGGTACTGCATTCGCTGAAACTGCTGCTGGAAGGCCTTGTCATAGGCCTTCTTGCGGCTGTTATTTTGTCGAGCCTTGCAGTTACCTTCCGGCCGTTTTATGCAATTTACAATATGGTTGTATCCATGATGGATCTGATCCCGGGTGTCGCGCTGATTCCGATCGCAATCCTGTGGCTGGGAATCGGAGATGCGTCGATTATTTTCATGGTCATTCATTCTGTTATATGGCCCATGTCGAGAAGCACAATCGACGGATTTAACGCGATTCCGAATCTGTACATCGAGGTTGGAAAAAACATCGGCATGAGCCGCGCGCAGATGATATCCGGCGTTTTTCTGCCGGCCACCCTGCCGCGTATTTTTTCCGGTATTAAAGTGGGCTGGGCGAGAGCCTGGCGCGGTTTAATCAGTGCGGAAATGATTTTCGGCGGCGGTGCTGCGCTGGGCATCGGCTACTTTATTACGGACCGCCGCACCAACATGGATATTTCCGGTGTGTTTGCGGCAATTATTGTAATTATTGTGATCGGTATTATCATCGAATACGGAATCTTCCGGATCATCGAAAACAAAACGTTTAAAAGATGGGGTATGGCAAGATGAGTACACCTTTGCTGAAAATCGAACATCTCAGGAAGAAGTACGATGACGGAACAGAGATTATCATTCCGGATATGAATCTTGACGTCTATGCGGAAGATTTTCTTTCAATTCTGGGTCCTTCCGGCTGCGGCAAGTCGACGCTGATCCGCTGTATCGCAGGTCTTGAGCGGTTTGAGGGATCTGTTCAGGTCGACGGTGTCAGTGTCTCTTCACCGGGTCCGGACCGCATTATGGTTTTTCAGGATTTTAACCAGCTGTTCCCCTGGAAGACAGCACTGCAGAATATAGCCTATCCGCTGAAAATCAACGGGATGAAAGATAAGGCTGAACGGATCCGCACGGCAGAGGAGTTTCTGGACAAGGTGGGACTCGCTGCTTATCGCGATTATTATCCGCATCAGCTTTCGGGCGGCATGAAGCAGCGTGTGGCGATCGCAAAGGGGCTCGCACTCGGTTCAAAGATTATCCTGATGGACGAGCCGTTCGCTGCGCTGGATGCCATCACCCGCAACCAGATGCAGAATGAGCTGCTGCGTATCAAAGAGCTGGTTAATATGACGGTGATTTTCATCACGCACAACATTCAGGAAGCCATCTCGCTGGGCAACCGCGTTATGGTCATGTCTAAAAACGGAACAATCCGGGAACACATGGAAAACCCGCTGGAAAAGCCAGTATCACCTGCGACAAAAGGTTACGGTGAACTCTGGCAGCATCTGAACAGTATGCTGACATCAGAATCTCAGGGAAGAGAGAAAGCGTCATAAAAGTACATGCTATGAAACCAAAAGCGATCAAACTGGCAAAAATATCCGGATTTGCGCTGGCTGCCGTTCTGATGATTTTCTTTCTGACTCAGCTTTTCACCCCTGCATGGACGGGCAACTGGGATTACCGGAAGAGTTTTGAGTCATTCTACAAGCTTGAAAAAGATTCAGTCGACGTGCTTGCGATCGGCGCGAGTTACGGCGGCGCTGCCGTCGATTCCTACCAGCTTTATGAAGAACACGGATATTCGGCATACAATCTGTTTTCCGTGCATCAGACTATGGTGGGACATTATTACTGGGCGAAGGAAGCCTTTAAAAGACAGCATCCGAAAATCCTGCTGCTTGAGACTTCCTATATGAAGCATGAGAAAAGCCAGCACAACGAAAACATCCGGAAGTCGTATGACTGTATGCACTGGGGTTTGAATAAGCTGATGTATGCGAAGGCGCTGCGGGAGGCGGACGAGCTTTCCAGCCGCTTTTTGTCCTATCTGTTCCCGCTGTATCTGTATCATACCAGGTGGTCTGAGCTGGACGAGCGGGATTACGAGATTATTCTCGGGGACGTTGCGACAGCGACCCGCGGATTTGCCATGCGGATCGGGCGGTACGGGACAGAAGCGGAGCCCTATGCCGGGATCACACCGGATCCGGCGGCTGCCGGGATTTCCAGCGATAATAACCGCAGTTATCTGAAAAAAATCATACAGCTCTGCAGGGAAAACGGGACGGAGCCTGTTCTCTATACGACCTGTACCAAATCCTGGAGTCCGGGTGCGCACAATGCAATCAGCGAAATCGCGGATCAGTACGAAGTGGCGTACATCGATTTAAATGATTCCGCGCTGATGAAAGAACTTGGTTTGGATTATGCGGCTGATGTAACGGAAGATGCCCATATCAATTATTTTGGCGCAAAAAAAGTAACGGCATATCTGGGGAACTATCTGTCGGAGCATTACGAAATACCGGATCTTCGGACCGATGCGGCTGCGTCGGCAGAGTTCGAGGCCGGTCTTCCGGGATATCATTACGAACAGGAAAAGGCAGAGCGGCTCTTTGTTACAGATCCGGCAGAATATTTTGCGGAAACTATCGATCCCCGCTATGTTGTGATTGCGGCGGGAAACGGATTTTCAGAAGATTTGTCAGAAGAGCAGAAAGCGCAGCTGCGTACGCTCGGTCTGTCTGAATCCGTGATCGGAAGTGACTGGAAAAACAGCTGTTATCTTGTTATGACCGGTGCGGGAAGCGATGCAGAGCAGGTTGAGGAAAGCGACGAAGAAACATATCTGAGCCTGTATGACACGCTTGAGAGCGGTGACGCCTGTCAGATCACGGTCAGTCCGTCAATGACATCAGTCAAAATTAAAGAACAGGAGTATGCCGTATCCCCGGGGACACTTAACATCGTTCTGTATGATACGGCTCTTGGGGAAACTGCTGACAACATCGCGCTGAGCACGTCCGGCGGACAGTTTGTGATCACACGTTAAGGAGCAGATATGGAACTGACAGGTATTCAATTTTTGTTATTTCTGTGCGTTGTATTTCTGCTCTATTTCACTGTGTTCCGGAAACGTCAGTGGGTACTGCTGCTGGCGGCGAGCATCGTCTTTTATGTATTTGCGGGTGTAAAATACATCGTATTTATCGTGATCTCTTCGCTGGTCACCTGGCTCATCGGTCTGAAAATCCAGAGCCTGAATGACCGGGAAAAGGAGATTGTTTCAGATAAAACGCTTGAGAAGGAGATCATAAAGCAGCATCGCGCAGAGTTTTTAAAACGCAGAAGATTCTGGATGGTGCTGGATCTTCTGATCAATCTCGGAATTCTGTGCGTGATCAAATATACGAACTTTGCGCTGCAGGAGGTCTCGCTGCTGCTGGAGCATTTCGGAATTCAGTGGTCAAAGAGTTTTTCTTTTGTGCTTCCGCTCGGTATTTCTTTTTATACGTTCATGCTGGTCAGCTATATTCTGGACTTGTACTGGAAGCGCTACCGGGCAGAGACGAACTTCTTCCGCATGCTGCTGTTTGCGAGTTATTTCCCGCATATTACACAGGGACCGCTTTCGCGCTACAACAAGCTTGCGCCGCAGCTCGCGCAGAACCACAGTTTTGATTATGACCGCGCCGCAAAAGGGCTGCAGCTGATGCTGTGGGGCTTTTTTGAGAAGCTTGTGATTGCCGACAGGCTGGCAATTTTTACCAATGGCGTCTACAGCCGCTGGAAATCATTGAACGGTCTGCCGCTGGTGGTTGCGATCATATTCTTTTCTGTGCGGCTCTACATGGACTTTCAGGGGTGCATGGACATCGGCCGCGGTGTTTCCCAGGTGTTCGGCATCGAGCTGGAGTTAAACTTCAATCATCCGTATTTTTCGAAAACCATGCCTGAATTCTGGAGAAGATGGCACATCACGCTGGGTGCATGGTTTAAGGAATACCTGCTTTATCCGGTGTCTATGACACCGCTCTGCAAAAATCTGACGCGTGTTACCAGGCGTAAATACGGCGCGGCAGTATCACGTGTTGTTTCCACGATTATTCCGTCGATCTGCGTCTGGCTGGTAACCGGTATCTGGCACGGCGCCGCAGTCCGGTATATTTTCTGGGGATTTTATCACGGAATCCTGATTATCGGGAGCAACATTCTGGAGATTCCGGCGGAGAAGGCAGTCGCTGCCATGAAAATCCGCAAGGATACCTTCAGCTATGAACTGTTTCAGATGACGCGGACATTCATTCTTTCAGCAATCGGACGTATCTTCTTCTTTGCGGCGAATGCGGTGGAGGCCAGGGCTATTTTTTTCCGGATGTTCAACTTCCGGAACCCGGCGCTGTATACACTGTGGGACGGAAGCATGTATACCTACGGACTGGATCAGTATGCTTATTATCTGGCCTGGCTTTTAATTGCCATGCTCTGGGGAATCGGCATGGTTCAGGAGCGCGGTGTTGTAATCCGGGACTGGATCGGAAAGCAGAATCTGCTGTTCCGGTGGGTCCTGTATCTGCTTCTGATTGCTTCGATTCTGATTCTCGGCGTTTATGGAAAAGGTTATGATGCGTCGAAATTTGTCTATGGCGCATTCTAATTGAATTTGATCTGGAGGCAATATGGAAAAGAAATGCAGGACAATTGTTGAGGCGCTTGCATATCACGCAGAACATCAGCCGGACCGTCTGGCGATTGGTGATAAAAAACACACGGCAACCTACGGCGAATTTTGGAAGATGGTGCTGCGGGGATCGTCTTATCTGGCGGAGCAGGGCATCGGCCGCGGTGATATCGTTGTTCTGCGCGGCGTTCAGAAATTCGAGTATCTGCTTGCAGTGTTTTCCTGTCATGCAATGGGAGCGGTGATCTGCCCGCTGGAAAAGGCAGTCCGCGATGACCGTATTCTGGAAATCATGCAGTTTGCCGGCGCATCCTGTTATCTGGCAGACAAGCCCGTAACATCAGAGGAGATCCGCAATCTGTCGTACCGGGATTTTCTTTCGGCCGCATCTGACCCGGAGCGGATCCCGTATGAATGTGTCTTCCCGGAACCGGATGAACTGTCGGACATCCTGTTTACAACAGGAACGACCGGACGTTCAAAAGGAATTGAGGTTACATTCGGATGCAACGTTGCCATTGCCGAGAATGTTATCGACAGCGTGAGCAAACTTCCGGATGATGTCGAACTGATTGCGACGCCGGTCAGTCATTCACTCGCCATGCGCCGCACCTATGCGGCCATGTGGATCGGCAGTTCCCTGATTCTGACCGAGGGCTTTAAGTTTGCGAATACATTTTTTAAGATGATGGATACGTTTCAGATCAGTGCCGTGACACTGGTACCGGCGATCCTGGAACAGATTCTGGCTGCAAACCGGGAGAAATTTGCATCTTATGACGGGCAGCTGCGGTACATTCAGTTCGGTTCCGCACCGCTTTCTGAGACCAATAAGGAAATCCTGCTGGAAATGTTTCCGCATGTAAGGCTTTACAATACATATGGCGCGACCGAATCGGGCTGCACCATCATTCTGGAATTCAGCAGGTATAAAAACCGGACCGGCTGCATCGGCCGCACGACCGTCAACACACATCTTCTGGTCGTTGATGAAGACAGAAAACCGATCGAATCTTCAGCGGAACACACCGGTTATCTTGCATTTGACGGGCCGATGAACATGCGCGGGTATCACAAAGAACCGGAGATTACCAGAGAGGCAATGGATGATGCCGGCATCATTTACACAAATGATATCGGGTACATCGGAGAAGACGGACTGGTTTATCTGATCGGCCGGAAGGGCGATGTAATCAACATGGGCGGCATTAAAATTGCCCCTACGGAAATTGAGGAAGTCGCAGCACTGCATCCGATGGTTCGGGACTGCGCCTGCATTCCGGTAACGGATCCGATCACCGGATCAGCCCCGAAGCTGTTTGTGGAGCTGGAAGAAGGCTGTACATTTGACCAGGCGGAGTTGTCAGGGTTCCTGCTGCAGAAGCTGGAAGCACTGAAAGTACCGAAAATATATGAAGTAATCGACAAAATTCCGCGGACATTCAACGGGAAAATCATCAGAAAGGATTTAAAGGAGGACTGAGATATGAAAGAAAAAATCATCGAACTGATTAAAACCATCAGTCCGGCACTTGAGCTGGACCGCGAGGATCTGAATCTTGCAGAGGACATGGATTCCATGGATATTATTGCGCTGATCGCCGAGCTGGAGGACGCATTCAATATCATCATTACTATGGAAGAGAAGACAGAAGAGAATTTTGAGAATCCGGACACACTGGCTGAGATGATTGAGCGGCTGCAGTAAATTCATTCTTCAACGCAGGATACTCGTGACTTCAGTCATGAGAGGAATACGCAAAATCAAACTAGTCTTCAACATGGGTTTAAAGCCCGCGTTGAAGAATGAGCCTCCGGCAGATCACAGAGCTGCGCAGAGGAAGACGCACAAGTGCGTCGCGCAGCTCGCGCGCGATCAGAGATCGCGATTTACCTGCAGTCAGGAGAAACAGGGGCTGTAGCACTAAACAATTCGAATGTATATTATGCATGAAGATGTTTAATGCTGCAGCCCCTGTTTTGTATGGACGGGCAGAGCACCTGTGGATAAACATTGACCATCTGCGGGAAATAGGATAAAATTTTTTAAGAATGAAAATGATATGTTCAGGAAAGGAAAAATTCATGAAAGTCTTGATCCTCGCCGGCGGGCTTGGTACGCGTATCGCAGAAGAGTCACAGTTCCGGCCGAAGCCGATGATTGAGATCGGATCCATGCCGATTCTCTGGCATATTATGAAATATTATTCGTCTTTCGGCTTCAATGAGTTTATTATCATGGCCGGGTATAAGCAGTATATTATCAAGGAATTCTTTGCGGATTATTTCCTGCATAACGCAGATGTTTCGTTTGACCTGGCGACCGGTGAGATGGAGGTTCTGAACAAAGAGGCAGAACCGTGGAAAGTAACCATTATCGATACCGGTCTTCATACTATGACGGGCGGCCGTATCAAGCGTGTCCAGAAGTACGTGGGCAATGAGCCGTTCATGCTTACTTACGGTGACGGCGTTTCCAATATCGACCTCAATGCACTGCTGAAGTTCCACCAGGGTCACGGGAAGATTGCGACAATTTCTATGGTCAATCTGGCACAGCAGAAGGGTGTCCTGGATGTCGGCGAGGGCGGACAGATCCGCGCGTTCCGCGAAAAAGACGGCGTGGACGGTGCAATTATCAACGGCGGTTTCATGGTGCTCAACCCCGAGATTTTTGATTACATCGAAGGAGATGAGACCAGTTTTGAACTTGGGCCGATGCGTGAACTGGTAAAAGAGCAGCAGCTGATGGGTTTTATGCACACCGGTTTCTGGCAGTGCATGGATACCCAGCGGCAGAAAAAAATGCTGGAGGAACTCTGGGCATCCGGAAATGCACCGTGGAAGGTCTGGGAAGACTGAGGATTATTCCGGCCGGCTTCTCTTCTGTATTGTTTAAACCGGAGCCGGAGCGTTTTTATACAAAGAATGAATGGAGAACGATAAGGTATGAGTGAAAAAGAAGCAAGACAGCAGATTCTTGATTTGGTGGCGGAGTACGCCCGGAATTACCACGGAGCGGACAAGCCGTATGTTGAGGGAGACAGAATTCCGTATGCTTCCCGTGTATATGACGAGCACGAAATGGTTAATCTCGTAGATTCTGCGCTGGAATTCTGGCTCACGGCAGGACGCTATACGGATCAGTTTGAGAAAGAATTCGCAAAGTACCTGGATGTGCGTTTTGTCAGTCTTGTGAATTCCGGTTCCAGTGCGAATCTTCTGGCACTGGCGACTTTGACTTCCCCGCTGCTCGGCGAGCGTCAGCTGCGCCGCGGCGACGAGGTGATCACGGTGGCAGCCGGATTCCCGACGACAGTCACACCGGCAATTCAGTATGGCTGTGTGCCTGTTTTTCTTGATGTGACGATTCCGGAGTACAACATTGATGTTTCACAGCTCGAGGCAGCGCTTTCCGACAGGACAAAAGCCGTTATGATTGCCCATACACTTGGCAATCCGTTTGATCTTTCCGCAGTGCGCGCATTCTGCGACCGGCATAATCTGTGGCTGATTGAAGACAACTGCGATGCACTCGGTTCTGTCTACAAGTATAACGGTGAAGAACATCTGACCGGAACGATCGGTGATATCGGTACTTCTTCATTCTATCCGCCGCATCATATGACGATGGGTGAGGGCGGTGCCGTATATACGAACAACGCACTGCTCAACCGGATCATCCGGTCCATGCGCGACTGGGGACGTGACTGCATGTGCGCGCCCGGACAGGATAACCTCTGCGGACATCGTTTTGACGGCCAGTACGGCGAACTGCCAAAAGGATATGACCATAAATATGTTTACTCACATTTCGGCTATAACCTGAAGGCGACGGATATGCAGGCAGCTGTCGGCTGCGCGCAGCTGGAGAAATTCCCGTCGTTTGTAGAGCGGAGAAAATATAATTTCAAATATCTGCAGGAAAAACTGATCGAAGCCGGGGCCGAGGAAGGACTGATTCTTCCGCGGGCAACAAAGAACAGCGATCCGAGCTGGTTTGGATTCCTGATGACCTGTAAAGAAGGCATCGACCGCGAGCAGGTGGTGCGCTATATAGAGGGTCACGGCGTTCAGACGCGTATGCTCTTTGCCGGCAATCTCACAAAGCATCCCTGCTTTGACCAGATGCGTGCAGAGCAGGCAGCAGGCGCAGACTGCTATCGTGTAATCGGCGATCTGGCAAATACAGAACGAATCATGAAGGACTCTTTCTGGGTTGGTCTGTATCCGGGCATGACAGATGCGAAGCTGGATTATATGGCAAAGACGATTGCGGAGGCTGTGAAGCAGTAAAGACAGATAATGGGAGTGCAGAATTGAAAAGGATTGCCGTAACAGGCGCGACATCAATGATCGGCGCCGCGTTAATTGAAGAATGTGTCCGGAACGGGATCGAGGTGATCGCGTTTGTCCGCCGCAACAGTGCCAAACTGGACCGGCTGCCGGAGTCGCCGCTGCTGCATCTGAAAGAGGCAGAACTGGATGAGTTTCCCGCTGTCGACTGTTCTGATCTCCATGCGGACGTCTTTTATCATTTCGGATGGGCGACCGGTCACGCAAACCGCGGAAATGTACGTCTGCAGGAGGATAATATCCGGTACACGCTTGATGCGGTTGATCTGGCAGAACGGATGGGCTGTAAAAGATTTATCGGCGCCGGTTCCCAGGCAGAATACGGCGTGGCAGATGAAGCGCTGACTGCAGATACACCGGTACGTCCGGTTACGCCGTACGGCATTGCAAAACTGGCGGCAGGAAGTCTTTCACGCATTGCATGTGAACAGAAGGGGATTGAGCATATCTGGGTTCGCGTTTTGAGTATCTACGGGGCACATGATAAACCCAATACACTGATCAGCCAGCTGGTGCAGCATGCATTGCAGGATGAACCCATGGAGCTGTCCGGCTGTGAGCAGACCTGGGATTATCTCTATGAATCTGATGCCGGCCGCGCTTTTCTGGAGACGGGACGGAGCGGTGTCGCAGGCAAGATCTATGTTCTCGGCAGCGGAGACGGAAGACGTCTGAAAAGTTATGTCGACGAACTGACCGAAGCTGTCAACCGGGACTACAAACCGGATTTCGGAAAGAAACCGTACGGACCGGCGCAGCCGATGCATCTCGTGGCAGATATCGCGGAGCTGACAGAAGATACCGGATGGAAACCGCTGGTTTCCTTCGCTGAGGGCGTGCAGGAAATGCTGTCACTGCAGAAAAAGAACGTATAAGTTTTGAAATCGTCTGAAGCGCGGACATGAAGCTGTCGTGCATCGTGAATCAGATTTGTTATAGAAACAGGAGACAGACAGATTATGCTGGAACAGTTAAAAGGAAAACGTGTTCTGGTCACAGGACACACCGGATTTAAAGGGACCTGGATGTGCGAGGCACTTCTGCAGGCAGGCGCAGAAGTGACAGGCTATGCGCTTGATCCGCCGACGGATCCGAGCCTGTTTGCAATATGCGGTTATGCGGACCTGATCCATTCCGTCAAGGGTGATGTGCGTGATCTGAAGCACTTGAAGCAGGTGTTTGCGGAAGTGCGTCCGGAGGTGGTCATCCACATGGCGGCACAGCCGATTGTACGCAGTTCCTATGACAGTCCGGTTGAGACCTATGAGATCAACGTGATGGGTACGGTGAATGTGCTGGAAGCAGTTCGTGTGACAGACAGTGTACGCTCTGTTGTAAACGTGACGACAGATAAGGTTTATAAGAACAGAGAATGGAACTGGGGCTACCGGGAAAACGAGGAGCTGAACGGATACGATCCTTATTCCAATTCGAAGTCCTGTTCCGAGCTGGTTACTGACAGCTATAAAAACGCGTTTTTCTCCGCAGAAGCAGTTTCACAGCAGAGCGGCGCCGGTAAAAACGGCGGCCGGCAGGTCGCAGTTTCAACCATGCGTGCCGGAAATGTCATCGGCGGCGGAGATTTTGCGAAAGACCGGATTATTCCGGATTGCATCCGCGCTGCGCAGGCAAAGGAAGCGATTGTGCTGCGCAATCCTTATTCGACCCGTCCGTATCAGCATGTTCTTGAGCCGGTTATGGCCTATCTGATGGTGGCAGCTGCCCAGCTGGATCATCCGGAACTGGCAGGAAGCTATAATGTCGGACCGGATGAGACAGACTGCAGGACAACCGGTGAGATCGCTGATCTTTTCTGTAATACATGGCAGGAGCTTACCGGCGAAAAGATGCAGTGGATCAGCAAACACGACGGCGGACCGCACGAGGCAAATTTCCTGAAACTGGACTGCTCCCTTCTGAAGAATACTTTCGGGTGGAAGCCGCACTGGCATGTGGAACAGGCGATGGAGGAGATTGTCAGATGGTGTATGCACTGGAATCAGTCTCCTGAAACCATGCGGGAATATATTTCTGAGCAGGTAAAGATCTATGGGAAGTAAATCAATCAGAAAACCGGTCGTAATCATCATGATGATCCTCGGTGTGCTTCTGGCAGCCGGTGCCTGCTTTGTGCTGTTTTACAATGCACAGAAAGCATCTGCCGTCACACTGCCGGCAGAGACGAAGATCAACAATGATATCATGTATGAGATAAAAAAGGCAGAGCGTGATACCCTGAAAACGTCCGGGAAGTTCGGGCTGACACAGACCGGTGCCGGACCGGAATACTACACCATCGAGGGATGGGCAGGCGTTTACGGGGAAGATATCCGTGTTTTCAATACCAGTGTGCTGCTTCGCAATGAATCGGATGCTTCCTATATGAAGCTGAAGACGGAATATGTGGAAGACGGCAGGGAACCGGATGTCGAAAACGGCGGTGTTTCTTTCAAACGCGGAAATTTTGTGGCAAAGGTGAAGGATACAAAACTGCAGGAAGGCACAGATTACCGGATCTGTATCTGGTATCAGAATGACGGACACAATGAAGTTGTGGAGACGGATAAGATATTAAAGCGTGCCTGATATCTGTGCAGGAAACGTTGATCTAAAGCCCGGCAGATACCTGAACAATATGAAAGAGGCGGCATATGGCTGACAACCAATCAAAACGCAAATTAACTGTGGTTCTGGATTACCTTCCGTTTCTGATTTTTTTCGCGCTGATGCTGATCGGGCATCTTTTTATGCAGCATAATTTCAGCGATGACGCTGTTTCGGTAAAGCGTGCGCTCGGCAGGACAACCTGGGAAGCAATGAAAGCTGCCTACGGTACCGGCCGCGCGCTTTTTTGCCGTTATCTTTACAGTGTCTACTGTGTTTTTCTGATTGACTTTGCGGGCGGCTTTTTCTGGCGGCCGGCACTCGCTTTCTCCTATGTCTGCTTTGCTTTCGGTCTGTCACGTGTTTTTCCGATCAGACATCTGCAGCCGGCATGGAACAATACGCTGGCATGTTGTGTCACAGTGCTGTTTCCCTTTGCGATCATGTCCGAAACCGGCTGGCTGACAACATCGGTGGTCTATATTGTTCCGGCGAGTGTGGCAATGCTTTCAGCCATCGGCATCCGGAAAATGTATGATGATGAATATCACGGAATCGTTTACTGGCTTTTCTTTGGCGTCTTGCTTTATGTCGGAACAGGTCATGAGCAGCTTTCCGCGCTGATGGCCGGACTGATGATTCTGATTTTCCTGAACAAACTGGTTCATAAGAAACTATCATTTCAGCTGCTGCTGTTCACTGCAATTTCGCTGATTCAGCTGTTCCGGGCGGCAACCTGGCCTGCCAATACGAAGCGGGTCATGTCCGAAACAGCCGCGTATTTCCCGAATCATCCGTCGCTGGGACTGATTGACAAACTTCTGCTTGCGTTTAATCATACGATGCAGCACGCATTCATCGGAGCATCGATGACTCTGACATTGCTGGCCTGCCTTGTGGCAGCCGCAGTCTGGAAGACGCATAAGGACAGGTTCTACAGGTTTATTGCAATTCTTCCGGTATTGATTTCCTTTGGATTTCGCGTCGGCGTCACTTATTTTCCGGGACAGTTTCATACGGTCAATCTGGATTTTCAGACGAACATCAACCTGAGCAACTTCCGTAATCCGGTCATTTATATTTCTTTCGGTATCGTGATCTGGTACATCTGTAATATGATGATCAATCTGTATCTCGTTTACGGAAGAAGCTTTGCGTCTCTGTTTTATGCGGCTTTGTTTTTCGGCGCTGTCTGCACGCGTATGATTATGGGACTTTCTGCTTCTCTCTATGCGTCCGGCTACCGCACGGCGCTGGTAATGTACCTGTCTTTTATCATCCTGATGTTCCGGATGCTTGATGTCATTTATCACAGGACATATGAGGAAGCAGCAGGAACCTCGAAGAGTAAGAAACGAATCTATGTCGGCAGCAGGACCTGGCGGATCGCCCGCAATGCAGTAATGATACTTGCGGTATGCTCCTGGTTTGATTTCCTTCTGTTTGTATAATCGTTATTTTGGGGACAAAATATGCTGGATCAGATTTATTATGCGTTTGAAAATACAGCGCAGTTCATGTTCGTAAATGAGGCAAAGCCGTTTGCGCTGCTCGCATTGCTGACGGCCGCGGCAGTCTGGAAGCTGAACCGGGAAAAGCTGTACCGGATACTCGGAGCAATCCCGGCATTTTTTACACTGGCAACCGGCATACTGACCCCGCTGTATGCAGGGTGGTTTCCGCATACCCTTCTGCTGTTTGAGAACGAAGTCAGCAATACTAATTTCATTAATATTCAGCCGTATCTTGGAACTGCCGTTTCTGTCTGGATTATCTGCAATATGATCATTAATTTTTACCTGATCTATTCGAACGGGTGGATGACCTGGCTGTTTTCGGCTGTATTTCTTGCAGGAGCGGCTTCTAATATCGCATTTGTTTTTTTACACCCGGACCGCGCGCTTTCACTGCGTCCGGCGCTGCTCATGTTTGCATGTTTTGGCGTTCTTTGTCTGATGCTTCTGAAGCTGCTTTTTGAGATCCTTTCGAAAAAACAGAAACGTATCCTGCTGTCAGTGACGGCACTGGTGATTCTGTATGCCGGTGCGAAGTTTGTGCTTTTCGGTATGCGGCATCTGGGCATGATCTGAATAAAAAGTCCGAATTGAAAGCACAAGAATCTGACAATAATTCTGGAAAAGTGTTAAAATCGGACATTGAGAAAATACGGGCTGCATGGTATCATCAAATAAGGATGATTCAATTTCCAGAAGCATTCGCGCACCGCAGACGCGGGATGCGGAATAATACTACGGAGGATTTGCAGGGGAAAAAGGTATGAGAGGGAAAATAAGAAAGGCGGTTCTCCTGGTAATTGTCATGGTGCTTCTCTTCGGCATAATGGCGGTACCGGCAGGAGCGGCAGTAAGAAAACTCAGAAATCAGGCATTCACGCGCGTTCGTCTGAAAGCAGATGCAAAAGCCTTTGCTGTGAACACCGGTACGACGACGGTAAAGCTTCCTTCAAAGGGAAGAGGATATCTGAAGTTTACCGCCCCGGCGGACGGGGAATATGCATTTACGTTATCAGGTCTGAAGGCAAAGATAAAAAAAGTCAAAGTTACGACGAAAAAAGGTACAGTAAAGAAAAAAAAAGTACGGCCTTTCTCAAACGGTTACTTCTACGTGATGACGGCATCAGCAGATGGAGAACGAATCGGGCAGACGCCGCTTGAAACCAGCGGCGGCACTACCAATACACTGTGGCTTGGTACAAAGCTTACGCAATTTGGAAATCAGGTCAGCTGGCGGCTGACGAAGCGGATCGGAAAGACAGCGCTTGTCAGGAATCAGACAGTGTATCTGTATTTCAGTTTTAATAAGGGAGACCGTGTAAAACTGAGGATTGACAGAGCAATCTAGTAGTTTCATCCGGGAACGACAGAAAGTCAAGTAGACCAGGAAAGGAACAAGGAAGGGAAAAAATGAGAAAGAAAATCAAACAAATGATGCTGATGCTGCTGGTAGGAGTATTATTGACCGGATCTGCTGCGGTCCCTGTCCCGGCAGAAGAGACGGAAACGACAGGGGAAACAGCCGGCGCAGCTGTTGAAGAGGAAACCGCTCCTGTGGTTACGCTGAAGAAGCAGGATTTTACCACGAAGACTTCAACGGCAAAGAAGAAGGCAATCAGAGTTACGGCGGGTGAAACCATTGTAAAAATGCCCTCCAAAGGAAAGGGTTATCTGAAGTTTAAGGCTCCGGTTAAAGGCACTTATCAATTTACTTTTTCAGATCTGACAAAGAAAAAAGGCAGCCAGGACGGTTATATTAATCTGCAGCTGCCGAAGAAAGGCCAGACCAAAAAGCTGGTAAAGCAGAAAGTAAAAAGCTGGGGCGGCAGTACGTATTCTCTGTGGCTCGGGATCAGGAATAAAAAATATGGTTCCAATAAGGCAGAGTGGACCCGCACAGCGAGAAAGGCGAAAATCAAACTGAAAAAAGGTCAGGAAGTGTATGTTTTCTTTAGCTTTGCAGCGAAGGATACGGTGAAGGTCAAAGTAGAAAAGTAAAGCAGGTTGTTCGGGGGATTAATTCCTGTTAAAGAGCAGCACCAACCAAAAAGATGAAAGGAGAGAATGGTGAAAGACATCAAAGAAAGAAGCTTCCGGGTAAGAAGAATAATTCTTTTATTAAGTGTATTTGCGGTGTTGCTGTTCGGAACGGCAATAGCAGCCAGCGCAGCAGATCATCCTATGACCATGACTGTCAGCCAGACGGCAGCTACGGAAACAACTGTTACAGTCAGGTGCGATACAATTTCCGGGGCTGATCATTATGTTTTCTCATATTGGGACAGACAGTATGGAGATAAAAAGACGGGCATGAAAAGTGTAAGCACAAAAGTACCGACGTGTACATTAAGTGTTAACAGAAATACTTCATATTACTGCGATGTTGCAGCTTATAATGCTTCTAATGAGGTATTAAATGAGGCAAATGACTGGCTTAAGTTCGCAAAGCCGGCGCCGGGACTTGTAAAAGGTTTTAACTTAGAATCATGGGGAGATTCAAAAGGAGTTTCTTTTATAATCAATGATAATCCATATCCGGGTGTTCTTGAAGGAGTTGACTGGAGATTACTTACAAAGAACGGAAAAACCGTAAAGTACAGTGGAACAACCGAGAATAAGGGGATTGCTGCTTCCAATGTGACCCGGGATCAGGTTTATCAGTTTTCAGTACGCGGTTATTCACTGGTTGACGGAAAGAAGTACTATGGACCATGGTATTCCAAGATTATCGTCCCGGAGCCGCAGTTGAAAAAACCGAAACTGGCTGACGGTCGAAAGATTAAAGTCAGATGGAAAAAGGTGGCAGGTGCTACTAAATATATTATATACGCATCAACAAAATCAGGCAGCGGATTTAAAAAAATCGCGACGGTAAAGAAAAAGAAAACTTCTTATATCGTTTCAAAAGTAAAAGGGAAGAAACTGAAAAAGTATCAGAATTATTACTTTAAAGTTCAGGCTGTCTGTGGTAAAAATGTGAGTCTTATGGACAGGTCCGCATACGGATATATCTATACCAAATACCGTTAAAGGAGGAAAATGGCATGAGAAGGTTATTAAAAAAAAGTTTATTGATGATCCTTGTTTTGGGATTGCTTGTCGGTGGAATGACGACTACGACTTTTGCGGCCACCAAAAAGTTAAAAAAACAGAGTTTTACAACAACAACAGCAGTTGCGAATAAAAAAGCACTTACCGTTAAAAAGGGAACAACAACGGTCAAGCTTTCAAGCAAGGGATGTGGCTATCTGAAATTTAAAGCTTCAATAGCAAAAACATATTCATTCACACTCTCAAATTTAAAGTCCGGCGCTGGTGGATATACATGTGGTTATTTTTATGTTATGAGAAAGTATGGCAGTTCTAATCAGTATATTGGTCAGGAACCGTTGAAAACATATGGAGGGAAATCCACCTCACTCTATGTTGCAACGAGAAATGGGACTTACGGTGAAAAAGCAGGACAGTATCGTACTTCTCGAACCGGAAAGATTAAATTGAATAAAGGAGAGGTTGTATATCTGTACTTCAGCTTTTATAATAAAGATTCCTTAAAGCTGAAAATTAAATAATTCATTTATGCAAAACTGCCGTATGGATTTGCGTCCGTGCGGCAGTTTTTGGGGTCTGTAGGTATGGCATGGCAACAAAAAACGGGTCATCCAAGTTTAGTGGGGTTTCACCAACTTTAGTAGGGTCTATTAGTAGGGTCTGACCTATCTGGACCTCCAAGTTTATTAGGGGCG
>JNKK01000002.1 GCA_000702845.1 Lachnospiraceae bacterium FE2018 | reverse complement strand
CCCTCGCTAAAGGGCATCCGCATCCCGCCACTCTATACACTTGCGGATGCACTTTTCTTGCTTTGTTTCCTTTCCCCGGCTATTCAACCAATTGTACTCTCCCCAAATAGTAAATGCAGGAGATTGAGAGAATAGATTCTCAACCCCCCGCACGAAAAACTTCAACCAACTCTCTATTTGATCTCATCTGTCTCCAGAATGTACCGGACGGACCCCGCGGTTCCGTCGTATACATCCAATGCCGTATGGCCGCGGTCCGCAAGGATCATCGCACGCAGATGGTCCAGTGTATCTGTCAGTTCGTTTTCTGCAAGATCACCGATTTTCTGCATGCCATCCTGGTTCATATCCTTTATCCCATCCGCAAGTTCGCTGATTCCGTCCTTCATTTTATCGTAGCCGGAGAGCAGCTGTGAACCGGATGAAGACAGCTTATCTGCTCCTTCGGACAGTTTCTTTGTTCCATCTGTCAGCTGTGAGACACCTTCGGTGTACGCACTGACACCCTGCTGCAGGGAGGCGGCACCTTCCGCCAGCTGCGCAATCCCGCTCTGCAGCTGGCCAAGCTGTTCTGTTCCGGATGAAGACATACTGCTGACCGCTGACTGCAAATCCGATCCCGCCGCCATAGCCGCTGCCATTCCGGCTGACTGCGCAATCCCTGCTTTTTGTTCATCTGTCAGCGTTTCATCAGCCGCAAGCTGCTCCATCACAGCTGCCGCGGCACTTTCTGCCGCATGAGATACAAGCGCTTCAGCATCCAGACCGGTATTACCGGTATTGTCGCCTGTCCCCGCCTGCTCTTCCTCTGCATTCCCTTCTGCCTGTGCCAGCGTCTTACTCAATTCCGCCAGGGCGTCTGAAAGCTGTGCCGCGCCATCTGCCAGCGAAGAGCCATTTTGATCCAGCTTTTCAGCACCTGCGTGCAGCTGTGATGCTCCCTCTGCAAGACTGCCCGCGCCGCTGATATACTGCGAAAGACCATCGCGGAATTTTCCGGCACCGTCCCGCAGTTCCTCCGTGCCGTCCTGAAGATCGTCTCCTGCTTCTGAAATTTCTTTTAAATCACTGACTGTATCGATCAGGTCTTCAATTGTATCATCCTTCGTATCAGCCAGCATTCCGTTTGTGACAATTGTCGCAGTAAAATCCAGCTTGAAATTTTCAGCGTATGCCTCAATTTCAACATATGATGGAATTCTTTCCTCTTTATCATCTGCAGCACCGGCTTTTACTTCATCTGTATCTTTATCCGATCCGGCCTGTAAATCTTCTTCTGAAACTGCCTCTGCCTTATGTGCGCCGCCGCTTTCTTTATCGTCATGTCCCGTATCTTTCTTGTCATCATTGTCATCGTTGCCATCATTGCTATCATCGTCATCATCGTCATCATCAAAATCAAACGAGATCGCATCCATGGCATCCTCAACATCATCCAGCCCGAGTGTATCTTCAAATCCCGGTATTGCATAGCCGATGGCAATCTGATTGTCCTGCATTCCGCTGACATCTCCGTTGGTCACAGTGACATCGCTGAACCGGTCTTCCGGAAGCACTGCCGCAGTCAGAAAGACAAATGGAACGATCGTCTCGACTTCCTTTCCGTCGACCTGTTCCTTTACACGAGTACAGTTTTCATAGTCGAACCGGATCCGGACGCGCCCTGTTTTCCCTGCAATCTCTTCAGCAGTGACAGCTTTGTCATCCAGAAAATACCGGATTGCAACTGTAAACGGGAGATCCTTTATCTCTTCTGCGCTGAGATCTGTCTCCATATCATCTTCTGACGTTCTCACAGATGCCTTCCGGACTGTACCGTCCGGGCCCGCCTTGATTGTAACCGTCTGATCTGCCTCCCGGTCTGAAACGGCCTGACCCGCAATGTCCTGATCTGCGGCGGTCTGATCTGCAGCTTCCTGATCTGCAGCGGCCTGTCCTGAAACATTCTGGTCTGCAGCCTCTGTTTCTGCAGCAGTTTCCTGTGCTGTGGCTTTTTGATCATTCTGTATACTGCAGCCGGCTGCAGAGACCGTCAGCATTAGTGTCATGAGAAGAATTCCTGTATTTCTGATCTTTCTCATTCTTTTCCCGGACCTCCCTTCAAAGATACGGTTTCTGATCGATTCCCGATGAATTCCCGGTGGATCTGCGGCAGCGCTTATTCCACGTTTTTAAGTACTTCATCCATCGGGATCTTTCCGATCCTTCTATATTCAAGCAGTGCGACAGCCACATAGGTACCGATCCCGGTCAGCAAAGCATTCCGATAAACCGATCCGCTGATAACAAACGGAATCCAGCCGGTCATTTCTGTTCGCAGAATTAAACGGAACACCCACTGCAGCGCAACAGATTCCACCGGTATGGTAACAGCCAGAAACAGAATTACCAGCAGACTGGTCACCATTACATACAGGCGGGCAATTTCACTGTTCCGGTATCCCAGAATCTTTGCCATGGAGATCGAAGCAGCATTCTTTTCAATAATCATCTTTGACATCAGATAAATCAGAATCATGAACATAATGACCGCAAACACATCAACGATATCCATCATGCTTCCCATGGAAATCATAAGCTGCCGGGAAACTTTAGAGAGAGCATCAAAATCAATCTTCTGCCCGATGTATTTCTCATCGATATCCGTGATTTCTGTCGCGGAAAAATACCCGCTGAACGTGCCGGCGCCAAGATCAAATACCGTATTCATGTTTTCCCGTTCCATGAATACCGCAAGTGCACCGTCATACGGATAGATTCCGGTCACCGTAAAAGTGTACGTCTTGTCCTCATATGGCTCTTTCAGCGTTATGGAACTGCCTGCATGAAGCATCCACTTCTCCGCATATGCCCTGGAAACATACACTTCTCCCGGATGGATTTCCTGATGGATATACCTGCCGGATTCCTCTACGCCGTAGATCAGCAGTTCTTCTTCCTGAAAAGGATGCTCCTGATCTGCAACCGTGCGCAGGGAATAAGCGGAAAATTTTTCCGCGTCCGGATTGTCAGTCTCGACAGCCCGCATAAAAAGCATCATCTTCAGAAAGCTTTCCGTTTTTCTGTCTTCGTCAAGCGCACCGGCCGGCAGCTGCAGCACATACTGGTAGCTGCAGAACATATTTCCGGGCAGAGCGTCCATATAATTGTGCAGGACGTTCGGAAACATGAGCCCGAAAAGAAGCAGAAAATTGGCGAACAGAATTCCGATTGCCAGCACAATGTAGTTGTTCCTGTTCTGGGCGGCTATGCGCAGCCGGAACCGCGTAAAGAACGGGATCCGTTTGCTGAGCGGAAATGCGCGCCTGCTCTTGTTTCTCCGCAGATCACGCCGCAGAAACTGCAGTGGAGACAGCTTCAGACGCCGGTGCAGCACCCACCAGGTAATCACTGCCATCAGAGCCAGCGGGACGACCGTTGTCTCAAGAAATGCCTCCCCGCTCCACCTGGTGACGTAAGTCGGCAGTGAATAACTTCCATAATACAGGCTGGCATTTATATCTTTCATCACGGTATAACCAAATACATTCCCGATGGCTGCAGAGAGCAGCGTAACCATCACAGGCAGCGTCATATAATGCCGGATCAGTTCTCTCCTGGTGAAGCCCGTGGCGCGCAGCGTACCGATCACTGCCGCCTCACTTACAATGGTATTGCTGATCGTAACCGCGAAAACAAAAGCAATAATTACAATGACAATATAAAGAAAAACGGTCATCATCGCACGGTCGGAACCCATGTCTTCGCCGGTAAACATGATTGCCTGGTTCTGGTAGCGCGGAAGGAATCCTGTCAGATCCGTTGTCCTTGTCAGCGTTTTTACAAATTCTTCTGCGCGGTCGTTTTCGTCCGTCTCATTGACCGGCGGCGTGTCATATTTCCACGCATAGCGCCAGGTCAGGAAATCCCGGTCGAACTGCTGAAATGCTTCCGGCGAAATCACGGCGACCCCAAACTGTTTTGCGTCAAACATGGTGTCATTGTTGTTCTCAAAGAGCGCACTGTAATCGGACAGCGACACAAGACCGGAAATCCGGAACACACCGTCACCTGTTTCGTCCTGAAGTGCCCGCGCGTCTGCATCCTGCGGGTTCAGCGCATCCCCATCCTGCAGGTTCAGCGTGTCTCCGACCTTCAGTTTGTTGTTGTCCGCATACATCCGGTCAATGGCTATTTCGTCCGCCGCATCAGGCAGCTCCCCCTGCATCAGGCATGGAAGATCAACCTGATCGCGCATCGAAAAAAATCGCACCGTCGTTCCGTTTGCCATGGGCCGGTCCGTAAAAATCAGCGGAAATACGGAAACGCCGGCTGCCTCAATTGCTTTGATCTGCCGCGCTTTCAGTTCTGATTCCGTTGTAAAATTGCCGTCTTCTATATTATATTTTTCGAAACTCTCGTTATATGCTCCGATCATGCTCTCATCGCAGACCAGAAATCCGGAAATCTCTCCGATTGACAGGATCATCAGCAGGAAGATGACCAGATACTTCCCCGGGTCCGCGCGCAGCTCTCTCAGATAGCGTTTGCGAAGCGGATTTTTCATTGTTTTCCTTTACCACTCCAGTTCTTCAACCGGTACTTTCTTCGGGTTCAGCGTATTATCGCGGAGTTGGCCGTCATGAAGCAGCACAATCCGGTCGGCCATGTGACGGATTTCGCTGTTGTGCGTAACCATGATGACGGTGTTCCCATACGTCTGATTCACCGTCTCGATCAGTTTCAGAATCTCCTTTGACGTCTTATAATCCAGCGCGCCTGTCGGTTCGTCACACAGAAGGATATCCGGATTTTTGACGATCGCCCGGCCGATCGAAGTGCGCTGCTGCTGACCGCCCGAAAGCTGGTTCGGCAGCTTGCCCGCATGCTCACGCAGTCCGAGCACATCAAGCAGCTCGTCTGTCTGCAGCGGATTCCTGCTCAGATATGCACCGACCTCGATATTCTCCCGCACGGTAAGGTTCGGAATCAGATTATACATCTGAAAAATATAACCCAGATGTTCTCTCCGGTAACGTGTCAGTTCCTTTTCTTTCATAGAACCGATCGATACCCGGTCAATTGTAATAGTTCCGCTGTCTGCCGCATCGATTCCGCCGATAATATTCAGGAGCGTGGATTTGCCCGATCCCGACGGTCCTAACAGCACACAGAATTCACCGCGTTCCAGTGTGAGATCAATTCCTTTTAAAACTTCGACGCGGTTATCCTTCCCGCCGTATGATTTCCGGATCCCTTCCAGCCTGAGAAACATAGATCTCCACCTCTTTATTGTCTCAATTTATTGCGTTATATTCATTTAACTTTAGTTAGATTAAACTATCTTTTGCGTTTTGTCAATTCCTCCTTATTGCATTTTTTTTCGCAATATGTTATAGTAATCGCTAGTTAGTATTATTAAACTAACTTATCTTTGAGAGGAAGAGAGCTATGGCAGTTTCATACGACAGACTCTGGAAATTACTGATTGACAAAAAGATACGGCCTGCTGACTTAAGAAAAGAAGCGGAGATTGCTCCGAACACCATGACAAAACTCCGAAAGGATGAATCTGTCAATCTGGCGATTCTCGGCCGGATCTGCAATGTTTTATCCTGTGACTACGGTGACATCATGGAATACGTGGAAGATTCCGTTCCGCAGCAGCATTCATAACCGTCAGACGCGCAGCTTATCCGGGGACAGTAATTTATATTTCACTTGACAAACAGAGGATTCGTTTCTATAACTATAGGAAAAACGCGAGGTATTTCCGATGTTAAATACAATCCTTTATCATATTGTCGAGTTTCTGTCCAATGCGCACAGCAGGCTGCTGACACTGAATGACCACTATGAACTGTATTTCTCTGACAAGCAGCTTCATTTCTGGGTCATCGGCATCATCGGCATGCTCCTGATCTTTGTCATTCATCCCCTGTTTACACTTCTGGCAAAGACAGATCACGTCATGGTTATTTCATGGATTTATGTCTTTACAATGATCCTTGTCCTGACCTTCGCAATTGAAATCGGACAGGGCTGGTCCGGCAGAGGAACAATGGATTTCGACGACATTGTTTTCGGCATATGCGGCTTTATTCTTCTGTTTGGAATCTTCGCCGTCATACGGTGGGTATTCCTCGGCATTTTCCGGACATTGTTTGACCGGTAGTCCGGAGGATCGCAGAGCTGCGCAAAGGAGGACACACAAGTGTGTCGCACAGCTCGCGCGCGATCAGAGATCGCGAACAAGACTTGAATAAACGCAAAAAACCGCCCCCGGCGCAATTCTTATGCACCGGGAGCGGTTTTCGTTTTTTTGTTATTTTCTTTGTTTTTCAGTCTGTCTTTTTTCAGCCTGTTCAGCCGATGTTGCGCTCGATTGAAAGCACTTTGTACTGGATCTCGCCTGCCATGGACTCTACCGTAACAATATCACCCACGCGCGCACCGATCAGGGCTTTGCCCACCGGAGATTCATTGGAAATCTTCTTTTTGCGGCTGCTGGCTTCATTGGATCCGACAATCGAGAATGTCATCTCTTCATTGTATTCCATATCCAGAACGCCTACTTTGCATCCGATGTTGATGGTATCGGAATTGACTTCCTCCTCGTCAATTACTTCGTCCAGATTTTTGAGGATCTTTTCGATTTCCTCGATTCGCGTCTCGATATCACGCTGCTCATCTTTTGCCGCATCATATTCCGCGTTCTCCGAAAGATCCCCCTGCTCTCTGGCTTCCTTGATCTTCTGCGCAACTTCACGCCGCTGATTCACCTTCAGATCATGGAGTTCGTCCTCAAGCTGCTGAAGACCTGCGCGTGTCATGATATTTTTTCCTGCCATCGTTTTTGTTTCTCCTTTATAAAACTGCAGATTATTGATAGGAAACACAGGACTTTCCGCCCTGTTTTCATCATTTATTCCTCATCTTCATCCTCATCCGGATGATTCAGCTCATCATTCAGCACATCCAGAATATCATAGATGTCAAGTCCGTGCACTTCGCAGGCTTCCTTCAGGGTCTCGACCTGCGATACGCCGCAGCCGAGGCAGTGAAGACCTACATCAAGCATAACCGGAACAAGTTCCGGGAACTGCGTGACAATATCACCGACGATCATATCTGCCGTGACGGAACCGCCGCGGTCACCGAAGTTCGCCTTAACCTCCTCGTCCACATCTCCGATCTGAGAGAGACCGAAATAGCTGACGAACACTTCGCGGATTCCTCTGGAGAGGAAATTCAGCGAAGACGGTCCGAGATGAATATTCTTCATGCCGATGTACAGCAGTTCCAGAATCTCAATCACCGATTTCGGATCATACCATGCCACATTAAAGTATACCGGCAGCATACCGACGTCGGCGAGATTCATCTCCTCCTGCAGATTCAGCAGAAAATCACAGATTGTGTAGCTGTCAGCAGAATCACCTGCATCAATCAGACGCGGAATGCCTGCCACTTCTCCAAGCTCCTGCCTGTTAAAGCGGTACTTGACAGAACCTGCTGTCAAAACAAGCACATCATCCGGAATTGCCTTTGCAAAATCCGAGTAATAGCTTCTGCTCTTTGCGCGGCCGTCCGTTCCGATCATAACAACCAGCTTGCGGATTTCATTTTTTGACAGTCCTCTGGCAACCGGCTTCACGTAACCGGCCAGCTGCTCCTTTCCGTATCCGGTGACAACCGTTTCACGGGAGAGTTCCTTCGGCGGCTCACAGGTCTTTGCGAGTGCAATGATCTCCGAATAGTCACCTTCAGCAGCTTCATCGATGTGACGGCAACCGGGACATCCTGCAGCACCGGTTGTAAAGACGCGGTCAATATACTGCTTCCGCGGAATGGTAAATTCATCACCCGTCACGAGGATCGGCCCGTTGAAGGATTCAAACTCCTCCTTCTGCTGATGCCATGCACCGCCGTAATTTCCCGCGAAGTGCGTATGTCTCGCAAGTTCCGGATATGCGTGCGCAGAAAGCAGATCTGAATAGGTATACACATCGACACCTGTACCCATCGTCTGCACCAGCAGTCTGGAAAGCGCCTGAATGTCATCGCCGACAACAAGGATGCCCGGATTTGTGCGGACGCCGGTGTCCACCTCTATCGATTCCGGTGTTCCGTAAAGTTCTTTCCTGGCCCTGTTCAGCAGTGTCATGGCCTTAATTCCGTAACGTCCTGCCTCAAGCACACTGGCGATCAGTTCGCCGCCGCGGATTGTATCGTCCGATGCTTTTTTCAGAGAACCCTGAATAAATGCGTGAATTTCTTCGTCATCTTTCCCGAGCTTATTTGCAAGCCTGAGATATGCCGCAGTACCCTGCATCGCGTAAAGAATCAGGCCGCGAAGTCCCCGGATGTCCGGATCTACTGTCGCCATGCGCCCGACTTCAGCCGCTTTTTCCGCGTACTGCTCTTCTGCACCCTGCCAGGAGGCAGCCTCCGGAAGACCTTCTGTGCTGCAGAAAGCTGCCAGTTCAGATTTCCGTGCAAGTGTCCGGTTGATCTGCCTTCGGTACGCATCCGGGTCAAAATTCACATTGACGGTGCACATCACGAGGCTGTCAAGAATTGTCCTGTTGACTTCTGCGGGAACCGGCTGCTTCTCTTCGCGCAGAACAGCGGCAACTGATGCAAGACCCTGTGTCACATAGATCAGCAGATCACGAAGACCGGCCGCTTCCGGCGTAATGCCGCACATGCCGGTTCTGGTACAGGCAGCGCTGGCTGCGGCCTCCTGACACTGATCGCAGTACATCAGCGCATTCTGCACTGTATTTGTTTGTTCTGTCATATAATTGCTCCTCTGAATCCACCGGTATCCGCCCGGCCGGATCATTCATTTTTACCTAATGCGCATAGTATACAACAAGAATCCCTCTGATTCAAGTATCACCCGTTATTGGTTCCACACAAAAGAAAAGCATGATTCCGGCCGCATTCCTGCGTTTACTTTCCCGGAAAATCATGCTAAAGTTTATTATGGTACCAAAAAAATCCGATAAAAAGGAGGATCCCATGATTCTTGCAGTTGATATCGGTAATTCTAACATTGTCATTGGCTGTTTTGAGGATGAGACCATCCTGTTTGAAGAGTGGCTCTCAACCACGCCCAACGCCACCGCCATTGAATACACTGTCACCATCAAGACGATTCTGGAACTGAATCATCTCGACGCATCCTGTATTCGCGGCGCCATCATTTCTTCCGTTGTGCCTTCCGTCACACACACTGTGAGACACGCCATCAGCCGGCTCACCGGAAAAGAAGCGCTTGTAGTGGGTCCGGGCATCAAAACCGGCCTCAAAATTCAGCTTGACAACCCGGCACAGCTGGGCAGTGACCGGGTCGCCGAAGCGGTTGCGGCGATTCGCTATTACCCGACACCGCTGGTCATCATTGATATGGGCACCGCAACGACGATTTCTGTCATCGATGAAAAAGACAGCTTCCGGGGCGGCATGATTTATCCGGGAATGCTCGTTTCACTGGAATCTCTGACCTCACAGGCTTCACAGCTTCCGCATATCAGTCTCGAGACTCCCAAAAAAGTAATCGGGACCAACACCATAGACTGTATGAAGAGCGGCGTGATCTACAGCACGGCTGCGGCCATTGACGGTGTGGCTGACCGGATCGAGCAGGAGCTCGGCACATCCTGCACACTGATTTCTACCGGCGGTTATGCCAATCAGGTCATTCCCTTCTGCCGCCGTGAAATCGTAATGGATGAACAGCTGCTCCTGAAAGGACTCATGATCATTTACAACAAGAACCGGTGATCTGTTTTAAGACAGATGATCCGATCGTTCCCTCCGGCATCGGCACACCGAAGTTTTCGGCAATCGATGCGCCGATCACCGCGAAGCTTCCGGCCTCCGGGAGCTGCCCGCCCTGTGTCATAGAAGGCGACCACGCAAGCAGCGGTGTATATTCCCGCGTGTGGTCGCTTCCTGTATAGGTGGGATCATTTCCGTGATCTGCCGTAAGCAGCAGCAGATCATCCGTACGCAGGGTTTTCATCAGATCTCCAAGTCCTGCATCAAATTTCTCGATTTCCTTTCCGTAACCCGCCGGATCCCGGCGGTGTCCCCAGAGCGAATCAAAATCAACCAGATTTGTAAAGCAGAGACCTGTGAAATCTCTGTCCGCAGTCTCTGTGGTCTGCTGCATTCCGTGAACAGAACTGTCGGAATGCAGTGCTTCTGTGATTCCCGCGCCGGAAAAGATGTCCTGAATCTTTCCGATTGCAATGACATCCAGCCCTGCATCCTGCAGCGCATTCAGCACTGTCGGTCCCGGAGGCGCGAGTGCATAATCTCTCCGGTTCGAGGTACGCCTGAATTCTCCGCGCTTTTTCCCGACATAAGGGCGCGCGATCACACGACCGACCTTCCATTCTTCCCGCATTGTCAGCTCACGCGCAATCTCACAGCAGCGGTACAGATTCTGCAGATCAAATGTCTCCTCATTGCCGCAGATCTGCAGGACAGAGTCCGCAGACGTATAGACGATCATCTTACCGTTCCGGATTTCCTCTTCCCCCAGTTCATCCAGAATCACGGTCCCGCTTGCCGCCCGGTTGCCGATGATTTTTTTCCCGCACCGGTCTTCCAGTGCACGGATCAGTTCCGGCGGAAACCCGTTTTCCGCAAAATTGCGGAACGGCTTTTCTGTACAGATGCCCATCATCTCCCAGTGACCGGACATGGTATCTTTGCTTTTGCTCGCTTCCGCCATCCGGAGATACTTCCCGGCAGGGGATGCCGCCGGCTCCATTCCGGATACGCCGGGACACGGATGGAGATTCAGCATGCCCAGCCGGCGCAGATTCGGAATTTCCAGACAGCCAACCCGCTCAACGATATGCCCGAACGTATCAACACCGACATCTCCGAACGCCTCTGAATCAGGCATTGCTCCGATGCCCAGCGAATCTATGACAATCAGAAAAATACGTTTGTAAGTCATTCCGGCACCTCCTGTTCCACTACGTTTACTGCTTCCGGTCCGAACGATTCCGGAAGCAGTTCCGCGAGTGTTCTGACTGTAAATCCTCCCGCTCCGTCGCTGAACAGAATTCTGAAATCCGGTCCGCAGAATTCCCGCATTACCTGCCGGCACGCGCCGCAGGGCGGACAGCATACCAGCTGATCGTCTCTCCCGGCCGCAGAATCCGCTTTGCCGGATGCCATGGTCCTGTCAGGCGGGACCGGTCCGCCTGCAATTGCGATTGCCGTAAAATTCCGCTGCCCTTCAGAGACCGCCCTGAAGAAAGCGGTCCGCTCCGCGCAGTTGCCGAGCGGATAGGAAGCATTCTCAATATTGCAGCCTGTATGAACGCTGCCATCGGCTGCCAGAAGCGCCGCACCGACAGCAAAGTTGGAATAAGGCGCATAGGAATTCCTACGCGCCCTGACTGCCTGTTCCTGTAAAACCTGATCATATGAATGATCCTGCCGGTTTAATTCTGTATCCATTTGCACCAATTCAGTCTCCCCGTTTGTTAACAATAACTGATCAGCTGCTTTTTTTAATCATCATCCGGATTGCCTCAACTGCCACTTCGATCGCATGGCCTGTGTCATGAACCTGCGGGTTGGAAAGTCCTTTCGCGGCACGTTCCTGATTTGCCACAACCAGCAAAACCGTACCCACACGGACACGCAGTGCGGCCGCTGCGGTAAACAGCGCAGCTGACTCCATCTCAGAACCGAGTGCACCGCACCGGACCCAGGCCTGCCACAGGTTCTGCAGCTCATATCCGACCGGTTTTGCTTCCGGTTCATGTTGTCCGTAAAAAGAATCCTTGCACTGAACGACGCCGATATGCGTCCGGTACTGCAGCTTTTCCGCAGCATCTGCCAGTGCACGCGTCACCTGAAAATCCGGCACGGCCGGAAATGCGATCGGCGCATACTCGCGGCTGGTTCCTTCCATGCGGATCGCTCCGTTTGCGACAATCAGATCGCCGCCCAGAATCTCTTCCTGCATGCCGCCGCATGTACCGACGCGGATAAATGTGTCCGCACCGCAGCGTTTCAGCTCTTCCAGCGCAATGACAGCAGAAGGTCCGCCGATCCCGGTGGAAGTCACACTGACTTTTTCGCCGTTCAGATACCCGGTGTAGGTATTAAATTCGCGGTTCTGCGCAATATGAACCGGATGATCAAAATATGCGGCGATCTTCTCACATCTGCCCGGGTCTCCCGGCAGAATCACAAAGCGCCCCACGTCCTCCGGCTTCAGTCCGATATGATACTGAATGCCTGCACCTTCCGTGTAATCAATCATACTGTTTATCTCCTGCCGCACCGGCCGGCTGCAGCGTATCACGCTCCGGATTTGGCGCAGTGTCTGTGTCCGTTTCCTGGACAGCGCCGTCGTACGCCTCCTGAACAGTACCGTCGTACGCCTCCTGAACAGTACTGTCGTACGTCTCCTGCACAGCGCTGTCGGGCGTCTCCTGCAGCGATGAATCCGTCACGACTGTGCCGTTTCCTGCACCTGTTCCGTCAGGATTCTGTACAATCAGTCTGCTCTCAAACTGTTTGCCGTTTACCTCCAGAAGAATTTCCGTCTCTCCGGCAACATTCATATCGACCTGCGTCATATCACTCAGAAAATAAATTTCCGCCTTGCTTTTTTCACTGCGCAGAAAAGCCCGCGCCTCCGGCATCGGACTGCCGACCTGCAGTGTCAGGGAATCCCGCACGGGATTTCCGGCGGCAACCCGCATAAACACTGTAATCAGAATCAGCGCAGCTGCAATACATCCTGTGATCAGCCGGATGCGGCGAATGCGGTTCTGCCGCTCCTTTTCGCGTCTGCGGCGGCGCTGAAGACGTCTCCTGCGTTCATGGACATAGCGGCGGTAGTCTTCCTGATCCTGCCGCTCAATCTCATCCACAGGATCCTTATCTGTAAGCTTTTCGTACAGATCCATCTCCTCTTGATACTGCATATTTCCCCTTATCAGAACCCCTTTTAACTTAATTGCAGCGTTATACAGTCAGTTCAATACGTCTCCCCGATGCCTGATACTGTACAACTTCGATTCCTGCCGCTGCCAGCATCATTTTAGATGCTGTTACTGCCGGCGTACCGGCATATTTATCACTGTCATATATGACAGTCTTGATTCCCGCCTGAATGATCGCTTTGGCACACTCATTGCATGGAAATAGTGATACATAAATCTTTGTGCCCTCAAGACTGCCGCCGCGATAATTCAAAATCGCATTCAGCTCACTGTGTGTCACATAGACATACTTCGTCTTCAGCGGATCATCATTCTCCCTCGCCCAGGGGAATTCATCATCCGAACACCCGACAGGAAGTCCGTTGTACCCGATCGAGAGTATCTTATTATCTCTGCTGACAATACAGGAACCAACCTGCGAATTCGGATCTTTTGAACGCTGTCCGGCGAGTTTGGCGACCGCCATAAAGTATTCATCCCAGGACAGATAATCTTCTCTTTTTCCTGTCATACCCGTTATTCCTCTGCTGAAGTCCCTCCGGGAGGGCTGCTTTGTCTGTTTTATTTAGTTCCGAAAATACGGTCGCCGGCATCACCAAGTCCCGGCACAATATAACCGTGATCATTCAGATGATCGTCCAGCGCACCGATATACAGATCTACATCCGGATGATCCTCCTGCATGCGCTTAATTCCCTCCGGCGCCGCGATAATGCACATAAAATGAATGGATTTCGCCCCGTGGGATTTCAGCATGCTGATTGCTGCCGATGCGGAACCGCCGGTTGCGAGCATGGGGTCTGTTACAAATACATCCCTGTGGGAAATATCGCTCGGAAGTTTGCAGTAATATTCAACCGGTTCCAGCGTCTCAGGATCACGATACAGACCGATATGACCGACCTTCGCCGCCGGATTGATCGTCTTAAATCCTTCGACCATTCCCAGTCCTGCGCGCAGAATCGGAACAACTGCCATTTTCAGACCTTTCAGACGCTTTACCGTTGTCTTTGTAATCGGCGTCTCGATCTCCACATCTTCCAGCGGAAGTTCACGGGCAGATTCATAGCACATCAGCATAGCGATCTCACCGATCATCTCACTGAATTCCTTGGAACTGGTTTCCTTGTCACGAATGATACCGATCTTGTGCTGGATCAGCGGATGATCCATAATGACTACTTTCCCTTTCCCCATTCTGCTTTCTCCTCCTTTATTATAATATTAATAAGGTGAATCTTCCTCATTCAACAGTTTTTCAGCAATGATTTTTACAAGTCCCTGAAGGATTTCAAAGCATTTTCCGCAAGTGGGCAGATCTGCGCCGTACAGCGGTTCGATATCTCCGGCAAACCCGGCAAATCCGCTGACTGTGGCAACGTGTTCCGCCCGCGGAGACAGTTCCTGCACCTTTTTGATCTGATCCTTTTCCATAACCAGAAGCAATGTATCCGAATCAATGTCTTCCGGCGTAAGCTGCACTGCTTCGTGCCCTTTTGCAGTCAGGTTATTGTTGGCAAGAATCGCCTCGATCTTCTGGTTGACAGGTTCCGGAAACAGCACGACCAGGCCTCTCGCCAGCACTTCAACTTCCGTCCCGATCGGCTCCTCCCGCATAATCGCAGCTGCCATCACGCTGCGTGCAGTGGCATCTCCATCAACAAAAACTACTCTTTTATATGGCATCATATCTGTTCATCCTTTTCATCCGCATCAATGATACGATGCCCCGCCGCCTTTGTCAGACGGTTCATAATGGCATCCCCAAGCTGCGGCGTGCGGAAGGCTTCTGAATAGATTACATCGACACCTGCCGTATCACATGCGCGCAGAATTCCATACAAATGTGCTGCGATCTGCGTTTCCTCTGTACGCGCACCAAGCGACCAGACTGTTCCTTCCGGGTACATTTCTTTTGTTTCATCCGAACAGATAATGCCCGCCTTCCGTCCGGCTTTTATCTGTTCGTGGACCAGTGCTGCGATCCGTTCCGCGGCATTTTTCTGTGTGCCGGAAACAATCGTCAGTTCGGCCTTCGGTGCATAATGACGGTATTTCATACCCGGTGCCTTCGGGCGTATATTTTCTGACTCTGACTGAATTCCCGGATCCATATCCACGGTACCGATCAGTTCGGTCAGCATCTCCTGATTGATATAACCCGGCCGCAAAATTACCGGGGGTGTGACCGTAAAATCGACAATCGTGGATTCAAGACCGATCTCTACCGGTCCCCCGTCAATAATGCAGTCAACTGCATCCCGGAGATCTTCAATTACATGCGCAGCTGTCGTCGGACTCGGCCGTCCTGATGTGTTGGCGCTCGGTGCCGCAACATAGCCTCCTGCATATCTGATCAGCAGAGATGCAATCCGGTTGCTTGGAAAACGGACTGCCACGCTGTCCAGTCCGCCGGTGGTCTCATCCGGCACGATTTCTCGTTTCCGGAAAATCATCGTGAGCGGTCCCGGCCAGCATTGCGATGCGAGCCGTTTCGCCGTCTCCGGCACCTCTGCCGCTATGCGGTCCAATGCATCAATCGATGCGATGTGAACGATCAGCGGATTGTCAGAAGGACGTCCTTTCGCGGCATAAATCCTGCGGGATGCCTCCGGATCCAGCGCGTTGCCGCCGAGCCCGTAGACCGTTTCCGTCGGAAATGCCACAAGTCCTCCCGCTGCCAGAATCGCACCGGCCTCGCGAAGTGCCGCCTCATCGGGGTCAGCCTCCGTCATGCGCATGATTTTTGCATGACAATGTACTTCCGCGTCTGCCTGCAGCATCAGAAATCCTCCGGATTCTGCTGCTCGATGCCCGGAAGATCACGAACAATTCCATTGATGGAACGATAAGATTCCATAAACTTCTTCTGTACCTGATTGATCATGCCGAGAATTCCCTGCAGCTCTTCCTCTACGGTCTTGTAGCGCTGTTCACCTTCATCGATCCGTCTGTCGATTTCAAACTGGACATCGTCAATCTTCTGTTTTGCCTCGTTGTCTGCCGATTCGAGAATCTGACGGCGCTGCTCTTCCGCATCGCGGATCATCTGTTCAGAGCGGATCTTGGCATCATAAACAAGACTTCCGATACTCTCATAATTGTCAATATAAGACTGGTATTTGTCCCGGATATCTGCCTTGAGTTTCTCAACTTCCGCTTCCCGCTCGCTCAGTTTCTTTTTCAGTTCTTCAATCTCTCTGTCTCTTGCCTGAATCATTTCAAATTCTTTCACTTTTTTTCTCCTTTAAAAATATTATTCCAGTCCGCCTGTAATTATGCTCCAGACAGATGCTTTTTCAAAACCAATCCGCCATGCGGCAACACCTGCGAGCTCTTTCTGACGGATCAGATTGATCTTATTGGTAACAGACTGCTCGTCTTCCATCCAGATGCTGTACCGCGCTTCGCTGTCCGATGACGTTCCGACATTCTGACCGAAGGAGTCATCGTAGGAAAGGGTAATATCATGTGCCGTGACAAAGTCATATGCCTGCTCCATACCCATTGCCTCACTCTGCGGCACATCTGTACCGAACGGAACGGTCCAGCCGCGCGTATAGAACGGTATTCCGCAGATGACCTGTTCCTTCGGAACCTCCGCCAGCGTTCCGTCGACTGCTTCCTCTACAAACGGCATGGATGCAACCGACCCCGCTTCCGGAGAAGCTGATGTATGTTCATCATATGCCATGACGATAATATAATCAGCCCACTTTGCCTGCTCTTTGCGCTTGTAATATTCCGAGAACTTCGGAACCATATTGTCAACGGAAATGATCAGGTTGTTTTCGTGCGCTGCCGCCGACAGTTCCCGGATAAACTGAAGATACTGCGGCGCAGAATCCTGCCGGATTGACTCAAAGTCCAGATTGATTCCGTCAATCTTTGCCTTCTTTGCTTCCGCAATCACCTGCTCAATTACATGCGTCCGCATTTCCCGCGTCTCAAACACCTCTCCGATGTTGACATCTTTTCCCTTGACGTCGCCAAAATGCGCCCAGACAGACATGCCCGCCTTGTGGGCACGCTTGACATATTTTTTGTTGGCGAAGGAAACTAACAGCCCGTCTTTGTTGGTGATGTCGAACCAGGTAGGTGAAATCACATTGACACCCTGTGCATCTTTGATCAGATCCTTCAGCATGTTATTTCCTTCCGGTGAATCGACATACTGCCAGACCATAACCGGTTTCTGGTCAAGCATCAGGTGATTTCCTGTAAACCGGTCATCCGATGTGTGTGTAATTGCCGGTGTCTCATCGAAAGAAAGCGCAGATGTTCTGCAGTAGCCGACGAATCCGTCTTCCGTTGATACGCCGGTCCAGTCGTCAAGCCGCTCTGTCACGACCACCGTACTTCCTTCCGGTGCCGTCGTAAGCACTTCACTCTTCGGACCTCCGCGGTATCTGACGGCCGCGTCGGATGTGACGGTTGCCGTCTCCAGATTGTCCCATTCCGTCCGGACGACCACGCGCCGGTCAAACTCTTCCATATCCAGATCCGAATTTTCCCGGATGCACGCCGCAGAAATATACGGCAGCCCGTCGACCAGTACAACCGCACCGGTGCCGTCCTCCGGTGTCCATGTCCGCTCCTCTTTCGGAAGTGTCAGATAAAGGGTGTTGGCCGGTTCTTCCCAGTAAAATGCGTTGTTCAGCATATCCCAGGCTGTCAGGTAGTCGAAATAAACTGCCCCGTTAATCACTTTTCCCTTTTCTTCGAGTACTTCATCATTGACAATCAGCGCCGCGTCATCCGCTTCTTCCAGCTGAAAATATTCAGCCGGATCCATCAGTTTATCTGTCGGGGAATATTTCCGGAAAAAATATGCCGTAAAAAATATGATCCATGCGACTGCAAGGGCAGATATAATCAGCGGGATTTTAGATAGTTTCTTCTTTTTTGCACGTCTTCTGCTGCTCATAAAAAGCTCCTGTTAATATTTCGGTTTCTCTGCAATATGATAGCATGATGACAAAGAGATATCAAATAGGAATCGATGTTTTTATAGATTGACGAAGCTGTCCGGCGCACATTAAAATCCGGCCGCACATCGTACTGACTGTCGAGGAACCTTGCAGTATCTTGTCTGTGCCGCCGGATTAGACTTATTCCGTATATTTTAATTTTCTATTGTTGTGAAAAAATCCAAACGCTCCTTTCTTCTGAATTTTCTTTATGTTTCATCCCTGAACAGATTTCGGGCCGCAGTGCATTGCTAACGATCCGGATTCGGCGCCGCGCCCTGTTCTTATGTAAATTATAATCATTATGTATACCTTTTGCAAGTACTATTTTTGTTTTTATGTAAATTTTTGTTCAATCCCGCACGGATCCTTTACTTTTCCAGGAAAATATGGTATAGATACCCCTTAGGAGGCATGTAATATGAAGATTGAAAAAATCAGCGAAAATCAGATCCGCTGCACGCTGACCAGCGATGATCTGGAAAGCCGCAAAATCCGTCTGAGCGAACTGGCCTACGGATCAGATAAAGCCCGGCTTCTGTTTCAGGATATGATGCAGCAGGCCCACAAGAGCTTTGGATTTGAATCAGATAATTCTCCGCTTATGATTGAAGCGATCCCGCTTTCGCATGACAGCATTGTTCTGATTATCACGAAAGTGGAGGATCCGGAAGAACTGGATACACGCTTTTCCAGGTTTTCAGAGCCCGATCCGGAAACAGAAGATTTTCCGGAAAGACATTACACCGGCGCAGATGAAGTTCTGGATCTGTTCCGGAGGATCTCGGGAAAACAGGCTGACGGAAAAGACAATTCATCCGGCAAAGCAAAGGAACTGTCCGCCGGGACAGACAAAGCAGAGGAAAAAGAGATAACCATTTCCGCCGCTGTCAATCTGATTCAGGCTTACCGGTTCCGGTCTCTGTCGGAAATCATCCTGGCATCACGCAGTATCGGCAGTCTCTATACAGGGACCAATACGCTGGTAAAAGATCCCGCTGACGGCGCCTGCACACTGGTACTTCACGCAGATCATACCGAACCGGAACTGTTTAATAAAATCTGCAACATACTGACCGAATACGGAAGCAGTCTGGTCATGACCCCGGCTTCTGAAGCGCATCTTCTGGAACACGGGGATGTTATCCTGGCGGACCACGCACTGCAGAAACTGCAGGATTTTTAAAAGCAACTCGCATTGAAGAATGAAAAAGAGAACTGCTCAGATCATTCAATGATCCTGACAGTTCTCTTTTATTCTGCCTTTTTTGTTTTTCCGGATTGGTTTCTGTTCAGATCTTTATTCAGATCTCTTCAGTTCTGCACGAGAAAGCTGCTCAGCTTTTCAACGGCTTCTTCCTCATCCGGGCCCTCAGCTGTTACAGTAACGTCGTCCCCGTTGTCGATCCCAAGTGTCATCATTCCCATGATGCTTTTAGCATTGACGCTTTTTTCGCCGGATTCCAGATGTACCTTGCTCTGAAACTGGCTGGCCAGCTGAACGAGCATGGCGATCGGCCGTGTTTCTAAACCGCCTGACATTTTAACAGTTACATTAGACCTTACCATTCACGTTCTCCTCCTTGGTCGCCCCTGATTGCTTCTGCTACTTTCCCCAATTTCCGCAATCTGTGGTTTACCCCTGATTTTCCGACCTGCGGATTCATCTTCTGCCCGAGTTCCTGCAGAGTCGCCTCAGGGTATTGTAACCGAACCCGCGCCATCTCGTCAAGACCCTTCGGAAGGCTTCGGAATCCCACCGTGCGCTCAATCAGGCGGATATCCTCAATCTGCCTGACCGCCGCATTGACAGTCTTATTAATATTGGCAGCCTCGCAGTTCACCTGACGGTTAACATTTTCGCGCATCTCCTTCAGGATCCGGATATTCTCGTACTCCATCAGCGCAACCCGCGCACCCATCAGACCGATAACATCCGCCAGATCAGAACTTTCCTTGACGTATACGATATAATGCGACTTGCGCCGCGATGTCCGGGCGCGAATCTTCAGATCCGCAAGTACTGATTCCAGCAGCTGTGCCGATGCTTCGCTGCGGCAGACAATTTCACAGTGGTAGGAGCGGTTCGGATCGCTGATCGATCCCGCTGCAAGAAATGCGCCCCGCAGAAACGCACGCCGGCAGCAGTCCTTTCTGACAATTGCATGTTCCACCGTCTCCTGAATGCGTTCCACCGTTTCGTCCCCGCGCACGACAACCTGCCACGACGGTCTGCCGCGCCGGCTTCTGTCTTCGACCAGTTCTGCCGCAGGTCCAATTTCCTCCGTCGGCGCGGATCCATCTTCCTCTTCACCGTGCCGTATGGTCTGAAGTCCGAACAGTTTTTTCAGCAGCAGGCAGTATTTCTCGGCAATCTGCAGATTTTCTGTCCGGAAAACATGCGCTCCGTTTTTCTCTGTTCCGCTTTGCGAATAGAGCAGCATTGCTTTTTGTTCTGCGATCTGGCAATGGCGCGCACCGCCTGTCTGTCTGCAGAGTTCCTGCTTGATATCGCCTGAAAATGACATGTTGCTTCTCCTGCGCTGAAAATTGATATTTTCTCAAAACCGTGTGTCCCTGTGCTCCAGCCGGATCCCGGCCTGATCTTTCCTGTAAAGTGCCTGATACAGTGCCTCCGCCACTGCCACTGACCGGTGACGTCCGCCGGTACACCCGACTGCAATCACCAGCTGGTTTTTCCCTTCTGCAATATAATGCGGAATCAGAAAGCGGATCATCTCTGTCAGCTGTTCCAGAAAAGACACGGCAATCTCATTGTCAAGCACATATCGCTGTACCTCTCCGTCTTTTCCCGTCAGCGTGCGCAGCGTATCAACGTAATAGGGATTCGGCAGAAAACGCACGTCAAAAACCAGATCCGCATCCCTTGGAATCCCGTATTTAAACCCGAAAGACATCACCGTGACATTCAAACCGCTGAACGCGGCCCCGTCAAAGTAAATCTCGCGGAGCATCTGCCGCAGTTCCCGTGTCAGCAGCCGGCTGGTATCTATGATCCGGTCTGCCCTGCTCTTCACAGACGCAAGCTGTTCCCGTTCCCTGCGGATTCCCTCCGCAAGCGGTCCGCCCGCGGCAGTGGGATGCGCGCGGCGTGTTTCCTTGCAGCGCCGGATCAGCGTCTGTGTATCTGCGTCCAGAAACAAAAGTTCTGCTTCTATCCCCCGTTTCTGCAGCGTATCCATCAGCGGACCAAGCCCCTCCAGAAGCCGGCCGATCCTGACATCCGCCCCGCAGGCAATCCTGTCTGCCGGTTCTCCCGCTTTTTCAGCGAGATCGATACATTGTCCGATCAGCTGCGGCGGAATATTATCAACACAGAAATATCCGTTGTCTCTGAAGAAATCCAGCGCAGTACTTTTTCCCGCACCGGACATGCCTGTCACGATCACACAGTTTCTGCACTTCATGTCTCACCTCAGCTGTTCCGGTTCCGGAAATGTTCCAAGAAGTCTGACTTCCGGCTCCAGAACCACTCCGAACTGATCCCACACCGCTCTTCTGACCTTCTCCATCAGCTTCCAGACGTCTTCTGCCGTCGCTGTTCCGCGGTTAATCAGAAATCCGCAGTGTTTTTCAGAAATCTGTGCGTCATTAACGGATGCTCCTGCGAGACCCGCGTCCATGATCAGCTTTCCGGCAAAATATCCCTCGGGCCGCTTGAACGTACTGCCGGCACTGGGATAATTCAGCGGCTGCTTTGAAGTCCGCATCTCTCTGAGTTCTTCCATCCTGGCAGTAATTGCACTGACATCGCCGGGCATCAGTTCCAGCTCTGCTTCCAGCACAATCCAGTTTTCCTTCTTGACCAGACTGGTTCTGTATCCGAGTCCCAGCTCAGCAACATCGAGTTTCCGAATCCTGTTTTCAGTATCAAGCACCGTGACATTTTTCAGAATATCTTTCATCTCTCCGCCGTAGGCACCGGCGTTCATCGTCACCGCGCCGCCCAGCGTACCGGGAATTCCCGATGCAAATTCCATGCCTGTCAACTCTGCATCCCGCGCGGACGCGGCAAGTGCCGAGAGCAGCGCGCCGGCCTCAGCACGGACTTTTGTTCCGTCGACAGAGATTTTTTCCATGTTTTTATAGATCTGGATCACGACGCCGTGATAACCGGCATCGCTAACCAGGAGGTTGCTGCCGTTGCCGAGGATAAAAAACGGCAGGTTCTCTCTGCGGCAGGCTGATACCGCCGCCTGCAGCTGTTCCGCATTCTGCGGTGCGACAAACCAGTCTGCCGGTCCCCCGATCCGGAATGTTGTATGGCGGCTCATCGGTTCCATACAGAATACCTGATTTTCTCCCGCGCACTCTGCCAGCATCTCATAGATTGCACTCATACTGTACTACTCCCAGTCTCCGTTTTCGTTTCCGCCTTCATCCCAGTATTCGTCTTCCTGGTATTCTTCCTCACTGTATTCCTGATAAGACTCGTCCGGATTCTCTTCGTTCTGACTATATTCACCCGTATCTTCATTTCCGGCATTCTGTGCAGCTTCTCCGGCAGATTCCGCATTCTGCACATTTTCACCCTGCGCTGCGGCGGACGCATTTACGCTTCCGGTTTCTCCGCCCATTTCCTGAATATAATATTCTGCAGATTCAGCGCGGCGGGTATCCGGAAACAGCTCAATGATTCGCTTGAACAGTTCAATGGCTTTTTCCTTTTCGCCTTTTGCGCGGTAGGACAGTGCGAGGTAATCCAGAACTGTATAATTCTCCGCGTCGAGTTCCAGTGCTTTTTCGAGATTTTCGATTGCCTCATCCCAGTTTTCATAGTCAAACGCATTCATTCCGTTTGTCTTGTACTGCTCGACAACAATCTCTTTTGTCTCATTGTAAATACTGTCATAGATTCCGCGGGCATCCGACGAAAGCAGACTGCTGTCCACATCCGCAATCAGACCCGCTGCATCTGTGTAGCGGCCATCCTGATACGCGACGTACGCCTGCAGGAGTTTAGTCGTTCCTTCCGATGCTTTCTTTGCGTCATCCACAGTCTTCTGGGCGGAATCTGCAGTATCTTTCGAAGCATCTACTTCACCCTGCAGTTCCGAAATTTTGTTCTCCTGCACAGCCAGTGTATTTGTGTATTCCACCATCCGTTCGTTGACGTCACGGCTCGCTGACTGCCGGATGGACGGAACAATGACAATCCACATCGCAAGAACACCGACGGCAAGTCCCAGCAGCAGATTGATCAGACCGTGAATCGGTGCCCGCTCACGGAACGGCACCGCTGCCGTGGCGCGTTCACTGTCTTCCGTCGTACGTTCTGCATGATTCCGCCGCCCCTCGGTACGGACAAACTGTCCCGTCTGCTCATCAATCTCCTTCATAAAACGCAGCGTCGTCGCATTTGTCGCGTCAATCTTGACCGCTTTGCGCAGCAGTTTTCGCGCGCGCGTATACCGCTCCATTTTGATATAGATCAATGCAAGCAGATGATAGGCCTTGATAAAATGTGAATTCTGCGCAATCACCTTTTTCAGACTGATGGCGGCGATATCTTCATCCCCGCGCCTGCAGTTTTCCAGCGCGATATTGTAATCCCGGATCGTCTGGTTGATGATCGAGAGCTTCGCCTGATTGGACTGCAGCCGGTCTATATACTGGGCTGCAATGTTGTCCTCCGGCTGCAGGTTTTTGCTGATAACCCACTCCGAGAGCGCAGCGACCGCCTCGCCCATCTCAAAATACACAAGTCCCAGAAGATTGCGCGCATTGATATTGTTTTTATTATACTGAAGGCTCTGCCGCAGCAGTTCCACCGCACCTGAAAGATCCCGGATCTGCGCCTTGTCCAGACCGCGGTTATACATCAGGTTCGAGAGCTGCACCGCCTTTTTTTCGATATCCATGCCTATTCCGCCTTCTGGTTCTGATTTTTCTGCATTTCCCTGATAATATCCAGCATATCCGTGAGATCACGGCTGTAGACCGCCTCTTCAACCTCTTCTACATCGAGGCAGGGCTCGAATTTCTTTAATTCTTCCTCATAATTAATCATAATTACTTCCCTCTCCCTGGTTTCTGCGCGCCGTCCGGCACTTCATTGATCTGGAGCAGCGAACAGCTTCATTCCGTTCATAATCAGTCCCCGCAGTTCTCCTGCCAGGTATAATGATCCCACGCAAAACAACATCCCTGTTCCGCGTTTCTCACAGGCTGTCTGAAAAGCCGCTTCCGCGGTCTCCTCAGCCGTTACGTCGGCGCATCCGCATGCGCGGAACTGATCTGCCAGTGATTCCGGCGAAACCTTTCTGACGCCGCCGGTCCCTGTGACAACCACATGCTCCGGCCGGATTTCTTCTGCGATCTTCCGGATCATCTCCGGATACTGCTTATCGGAAACTGCAGAGAACAGAATCGTGATTTCCCCTTTTGCACGAAATTCTGATACTGTCTGCACAAATGCGGCAATCCCGTCTTCATTGTGTGCGCCGTCCAGAAATATCCCGTCTGCAACCTGTTCCATGCGGCAGGGCCAGACTGCAGCTGCAATTCCATCCTGTATCTGCTGTTCTGTCACGTCTAATACCGGCAGTCCCGAACCACCGCGGCTTTTCCGCAGATATTCCAGTGTTTCAACCGCCAGCGCGGCATTCATCATCTGATAAGAGGCAATGCTGCTGATCCGGTACGTTCCGGCCGCACCGGTTCCCCCGCGCAGATACCGGAACCGGATCCCGTCTGCGCTCTGCTGCAAAAGAATACACTGCCGCGGCTCCACAGCGACTGCAGGGCTTCCTGTTTCTTCTGCCCGCGCGCGCACTACTGCTGCCGCCTCCGGTCTTCCCGCATCATAAATGACAGGAATTCCCGGCTTGATAATTCCGGCTTTCTCCCCGGCAATTGCTTCTACCGTATCTCCGAGATACTGCATATGATCCATGCCGATGGAAGTGATCACCGTGATTTCCGGCGCGGAGATTACATTTGTCTGGTCCAGTCTGCCGCCCATTCCGGTTTCCAGAATACACCACTCTGTGTTCTGATCCGCAAACAGACAGATGCTCATCAGGAACAGAATTTCAAAATAAGTCGGATGGGCATCGCCCGCCGCCATACAGACTTCCGCGGCATCCATCACCTTCTGAAACAGTTCCGCAAACATCTCATCCGACACGGGGACTCCGTTTACCTGCATGCGTTCATTGATCTTTACAAGATGCGGCGACGTAAAAAGCCCGCAACGGAACCCCGCGCCTGTCAGGACACTGTTCAGATAAGAACAGACACTTCCCTTTCCGTTTGTTCCTGCCACATGAATCATATGCGGCAGCTTCTTCTGCGGATTCCCGAGCGCGGCCAGCAGCCGGGCCGTATGGGCCAGATCTGTCTTGCTTGTGAATTTCGGAACAGATTCAATATATGCGGCCGCTTCTGTGTAATTCACTGCTCTGTCCTCTTTAATAACCTGCTGAATGGCTGCGGCGTTGTCCGCGTCAGTATTTTCTCAGCTGTCTGGCTGGAATTACTTCTCTGCGCGATATCAACCATCGCTTCCGGATCGATTTCCGTCGCGGGCAGATACAGCTGCCCGGCATTCAGCAATACAGTCTCATCCATCAGTTTATCATTAATTTCCACCTTGCTTGCCGCTGTAAAATTCGTTCCGCAGAACAGCCAGGCGCCGCCCGGCATCTCCTCGATCCGGTCTAATGTAACAGGCGCGATTCCCATCTGCACTTCATGCGTCTTCCACGGCAGGCTGCCGCCATAGACATAGTGTTCTCCGTACAGCATATCATACTGCAGCATCTCCAGATCGCTCTGATAATTTTTCGTGTTGCGCCTTGCCTGATGATAACGGACAATAACGCCCTCATGCATACCCAGACGGTTCAGTACTTCCGCGCCGATCTGATAAGAAGTAAGATTATCTTCCTGCTTCTCCATCCCGAAATTATCCCAGATCACATATTGTGTCTGAAAAAGATACCGGTTGGACAGATCCCGTGTCGTAAGGCCCATCGTGGGAAGATGATCCCCGTACATAACCAGAACAACCGGCTCCGGATAATGCCGGAGTCTGCCCGTCAGCTCTTTTACAAACTCGTCCATTTCCCGGATCTGTTTGCAGTAATATTCCCAGGAATTGTTGTTTTGTTCACGGCCGTCCGCGCCTGTAACTTCAATGGGCGGATCCTCCACAACAGGATCTGTCGGATAGTCACCATGTCCCTGTACTGAGATCGTGTATATGTAGTCCGGCTCTTCTGTCGCATCAAGACACTGTACAATCTGATCTGTCAGAACAGCATCTTTGACCCATCCCGTTTCGGTCGTGTTCGCAGTATCAGGCATATATTCTTCTGATGTAAACGTTTCAAAGCCAAGATTTGCGAATACGTCACGGCGCGTATAGAAATTTGCCTCGTTGTTGTGAACCACATGCGTGGCATATCCGGCTTTCTGCAGAATGTAAGGAATACTCTCACAGGGCTGTTCCTGCAAAATTGTCTTATAAGGGTATTCTCCCGCGCCAAAGTAGTGCAGACTCATGCCTGTGATGCACTCGAACTCCGTATTCACTGTACCTGCACCTACAACCGGTACCCTGAGATAACCGGAACTGCAGGTTTCCGTGAGCTTCCTGAAGTACGGAATCGGATCTTCCGACAGATGCAAAAATTCCACCAGTTCCGGATCCATGAAGGATTCCAGCTGGAGGAAAACAATATTCGGCTGCTTTACGTCCGCTGCATTCTGCGCGCCGTCTTCTGTAAGTTTTTTTTCAACGCCCGCCTCAATGCGGTCCATCATTTTTTCGGAATAACCTTTGGGCTGACTGATTCCCGTGTCAAACAAAGTGACCAGAAAACAGTACGGATATCCGTAATCTTTGTAGGCAAAGGCAATATTCCCGAAGTAATTGGAAATCAGCCTCGCATTCAGCTCAATCTGCCAGAGGGCAGTCACCGCTGCACACACTGCCGCCGAAAGGATCAGGCTGCGCAGTATGCGGGGCTTTTCGGACGTGCGCGGCGCCTTTCGGAATAAAACAATCAGCACACCCAGTACTGCCGCAAGCACAATAACTGCTGCGACCAGCACAATCGGTGTGATATAATTCTTTGCAATTTTTGCGGCATCGGAAATCAGCTTCAGATCCGGTCCCGTAAAAGGAGTCACGCGGCTGCCCAGAATGACGCCGTTAACCGCCCCCATCAGCAGCCAGAACACACAGACAAGCGTACGCACAAAAACACGCCGCCGGAACAGAAACACGATGGTCGTTGACGCAAAAATAATCATGGCGTTAAACAGGAAAACCAGCGGTTTTCCTGTCATAAACTGCCATGCTTCCCCTGCAGAATGACGGGACATCCACTCCATCAGAAAATACACGATGCAGGATGCCAGAAACTGCAGCGGGACTGCAAACCTGTTGCAAAATTGTATGATGCGGTCTCTTCTCATCTCGCCAGTATTTCCGCGAGACGCTCCTCTACCTGTTCCAGCATCTGGAAGTACTTCTCGCGTTTCTCACGTTCCTCTGCAACCTTTGCCTCAGGTGCCTTTGCGAGGAATTTTTCATTGTTCAGCATGCCGTCAGAACGTTTAATCTCCTTCTGCAGGCGCTGCTGCTCTTTCTCCAGACGTGCTTTCTCTTTCTCCAGATCCACCAGATCCGCGAATGGAATATAGAGCGTCGCACCGTGAATGACAGCGGAAAACGCGTCGTCCGCGATACCGGTTTTGTCAGCCTGCACGCAGGTCTTTCCTGCGCGGGCCAGTGATGTCAGAATCACCCTGCCCTGTTCGAACATGCCGCGGATATTCTCATCATCCGATACGACATACAGTTCGCTGATTTCCTTGCCCGGTGAGACATTCAGCTCTGTGCGGATATTGCGGACGCCGCGCACGGCATCCTTGATACGCTCTACACCTTCTGCTTCGGCCGGGAAATTCCATGCCTCTGTGTATTCCGGCCACGCAGCCGTCATAATGGTTTCCAGATCAGAATTCAGCGTACAGAATATTTCTTCGGTAATAAACGGCATGTACGGATGCAGCAGCTTCAGCGCATTGGAAAGTACTGTCTTCAGCGTCCAGAGAACCGGCAGCTTCTCTTCATCTGTGCCGTTGTACAGCGTCGGCTTTGCCATCTCGATATACCAGTCACAGAACTCTTCCCAGATAAAGTCATAGACCTTCTGCACCGCAATACCGAGCTCGAATTTATCCATATTTTCGGTGACTTCGCGGGCCAGCAGATTGACCTTATGCAGGATCCAGCGGTCCGGAATGCTTAATGAATCAGCCGGGACAGTCTCCGGAAGTACTGTATCACCCAGATGCATCATAATAAAGCGGGACGCATTCCACACTTTGTTTCCGAAGTTGCGGCTTGCCTCGACGCGCTCCCAGTAGAAACGCATATCATTGCCGGGCGCATTTCCGGTCATCAGTGTCAGACGCAGTGCATCCGCGCCGTAGTTTTCAATTACCTCGAGCGGATCAATTCCGTTGCCGAGGGATTTGCTCATCTTGCGTCCCAGGGAATCGCGTACCAGTCCGTGAATGAGGACGTGGTGGAACGGACTCCTGCCGGTCTGTTCCAGACCGGAAAATACCATACGGATCACCCAGAAGAAAATAATATCGTAACCGGTCACCAGAACGTCGGTGGGATAGAAATACTCCATCTCCGGTGTCTTGTCCGGCCAGCCCAGTGTCGAGAACGGCCAGAGCGCAGAGGAGAACCAGGTATCGAGCGTATCCTCGTCCTGCGTCAGATGTGTGCCGCCGCATTTCGGGCAGACGGACGGCGCGCCGCCGCGCTGCACAACGATTTCATCGCAGTCGTCACAGTACCACGCCGGAATGCGGTGTCCCCACCAGAGCTGTCTGGAAATACACCAGTCGCGGATCGTCTCCAGCCAGTGCGTATACGTCTTTCCGAAACTTTCCGGGACAAATGTCAGCTCGCCTGTTTTGAGCACTTCCAGCGCTGCCTCGCCCATTTCTTTCATGCGGACAAACCACTGCGGCTTGATCAGTGGTTCGACAGTCGTATGACAGCGGTCATGGGTTCCGACCGCATGGGTGTGCGGAACCACTTTCACAAGCAGTCCCTGTGCCTCAAGATCTTCCACAATTGCTCTGCGCGCCTCATAGCGGTCCATGCCGGTATATTTGCCGCACAATCCGTTCATTGTGGCGTCGTCATTCATGATATTGATCTCTTCCAGATCATGACGCTTGCCGACTTCAAAGTCGTTCGGGTCATGCGCCGGTGTGATCTTCACGCAGCCGGTTCCGAATTCTTTATCGACATAGGCGTCGGCGATGACCGGAATGGTGCGGCCGGTCAGCGGCAGAACCAGCTCCTTGCCCACCAGGTCCTGATAGCGCTCATCTTCCGGATTCACGGCTACGGCAGTATCACCGAGCATCGTCTCCGGACGTGTCGTGGCGATTTCCACAAAGCGGCCTTCCTCGCCCACAACCGGATAGTTGATGTGCCAGAAAAAGCCGTTCTGATCCTCATGTTCAACCTCTGCGTCAGAGAGAGAGGTCTGGCACTTCGGACACCAGTTGATAATGCGGCTTCCCTTGTAAATCCAACCCTTTTCGTACAGGCGTACAAAAACCTCCTCGACGGCTCTGGAACATCCCTCGTCCATCGTGAAGCGCTCTCGGCTCCAGTCAGCAGAAGAACCCAGCTTCTGCAGCTGGTTCAAAATAAGGCTTCCATATTCTTCCTTCCACGCCCAGCAATGCTCCAGAAATGCCTCGCGGCCGATCTCCTTTTTGTCAATGCCCTTCTCTTTGAGCATATTGGTCACACGCACTTCCGTAGCGATCGCAGCGTGATCGGTGCCGGGCTGCCACAGTGCCTCATAACCCTGCATTCTCTTGTAGCGGGTCAGAATATCCTGCATTGTATTGTCAAGCGCGTGTCCCATATGAAGCTGGCCGGTGACATTTGGCGGCGGCATCACGATGGTAAACGGCTTCTTATCCGGATTTACATTTGCGCGAAAATAGCCGCCCTTCAGCCATTTCTGATAGAGGCGGTCTTCAAGTCCTTTCGGGTCATACTGTTTTGCGAGTTCTTTGCTCATGGTATATTGCTCCTTATCGTAAGACATACACCGTTATGATAAAATAGAACGGCGGTTCCGTCAAGAGCCGCCGTTCTGTTATATCTTCATATATTATACTGTTTCCGGCGCTTTTCCGAAAGCGCCTTTCCTTCTTTGCCGGTGATATGTTCGATCCGGATCTCCACGCAGGCAAGTGCCGGGAATTCCCGGTCGATCTCGGCCTCGTATGCTTCGCGGTAAGCGGCAGAATACTTTTCGCCGATCAGACGGGCGGATGCGCGTATCTCTTCCGGATCTTCCAGAATACGCGCATATCCGAACACGATCACACTGCGGTAATCGGTTGCCATGCCTTCCGCGTCCACCTCATTCGCATCAATCACGCAGAAAGATACCCGCGGATTGCGCCGGATCGCATCGATCTTGTGTCCTTTTTTTGCACAGTGAAAATGGATGCTTCCGTCCTGATATGCAAAATTAAGAGGTACTGCATAGTTATAACCGGCATCGCCGTTCAGCGCCAGCACGCCTTCAGAAGCGCGCTTCAGGATTTCAACGCATTCCGCATCCGGAAGCTGCTGCCGGATGCGGCGCATGGGCCGGAACGGCGCAGTCTCACTGTTCAGAAATGCCTCGACGGCAGCATGTCCCTGCTCGTAATCCTTAAAACGCACAGCCGGAAGTCCGACTGCATTGGCCGCGCGGACATTTGCCTTATTGTCATCAATAAACAGGCATTTGTGCGGGTCCAGCTGATAATCATCCACCAGTTTCTGATAAATCGCCGGATCCGGCTTAACCAGACCGGCTTCATAGGAGAAAATGCCTCCGTCCATCAGCGGAAGAAAATCCAGCGCATCTTCATTGGAACGGCGCACGATATCCGAATAGTTGGACAGAAACAGTACCTGATGTCCCGCCGCCTTAATGGACCGGATCCACGGAATCGCATAATCGACGCGGGCGATCGCATCACCCACATGATCAAATGTCTTCCGGATCTCCGCCTCATACTCCGGGCGGCGCGAAATGATATCCTGCAGGATCATCTCTTCACTGACAACCCCGCGGTCCAGTTCATTCCAGAGACCGCTCATCCACATGGCGTCTTCCACACCGCGGATTGTCTCCTCACTGTCGAATAATTCATGAATAAAATCAATCCAGCGGAAACGGATGAGTACATTTCCGATATCGAAGATAACCGTTTTTTTCTGCATGTTGAATCCTCTTCCTTACTGGAAGTTTGCAATCAGTGCCACAATTCGCAGCAGGAACAGTACAAAAATAACCCACATCGCCGGGCTGATATCTTTTGCTTTCTTTGTGCAAACCTTCAGGATTACCCATGCAAGGATTGCAAACATGATACCGGTTGCGATCGAGTATGACAGCGGCATCATAACCATTGCCAGGAATGCGCCGACGGTATCAGCGATATCTCCGTCAAAGCTGATTTTTCTGACACTGCTGGACATCAGCAGACCGACATACAGAAGGGCCGGTGCCGTCGCAAATGCCGGAATTGCCAGGAAAATCGGAGAAAGCAGCAGCGCTACGACAAACATGCATCCTGTGGTGAAGGAGGTAAGACCTGTCTTTCCGCCTTCTGCGACACCTGCGCTGGACTCAACGAAACTTGTAATCGTGGAAGTTCCCAGGCATGCACCCAGTGTGGTTCCGACTGCATCGGCCATCAGAACCTTGCCGACACGCGGCATTTTGCCGTCCTTATCCAGCAGGTTTGCCTTATCTGCGACACCGATGACAGTTCCGATGGTATCGAACAGATCGACATACAGGAACGAGAATACGATTGCGATAAACTGAATCACATGCGTTGCCGCCCAGCCAAAGTTAAATTTAAAAGCTGTATTGGCGATGCCGCCCAGCTGCAGTCCCTGTGAGAAGTCCGGGAAAACGCTGAATACGCCCGCATCCGGATTAACCACATACCATCCGGACACCTGCGCGATCATACCCAGTACCCAGGTGGCGAGAATGCCGATCAGAATCGCACCCTTTACATTATAGTGAACCAGTACACAGATAATCAGGAAACCGATCAGGGCCAGCGCCACTTCTGCACTTCCGAACTGACCGATGCCAATGACCATATCACTGCCTTCGCCTGTAAATGTCAGGATGTTGGCGCCGCGCAGGCCGATGTAAGCGACAAAGAGACCGATTCCGACTGTAATACCGTTTTTCAGATTGGTCGGAATACCGTTAATGATCTGTTCACGTGCCTTAAAAATAGAAAGGATAATGAAGATAATACCTTCTACAAGAACAGCCGTCAGCGCGATTGTAAACGGATTTTCCACATCTGCCAGTTCGCCGAGGCATACCGTGTATGCAAAGTATGCATTCAGACCGAGACCTGCAGAAAGTGCAATCGGATAATTGGCAACCAGTGCCATGAACAGAGTCGCAAAAGCAGATGCAATCGCAGTCGCAACGAAGACACCGCTCCGGTCCATTACGGTTCCCAGAATGTTCGGGTTAACCGCCAGGATATACGCCATAGCCAGGAATGTCGTCAGTCCCGCGACAACCTCAGTGCGCACGTCTGTATTGTGCTCTTTTAAATGAAACAGTTTTTCTAACATTGAACTTCCTCCTGTTGGATTGTTCCGTTAATAAGTTAGTAAAATGAAAACAGAGTCAATTATAAAATATTTATAAAATTTTGTCTATACACAGGTTGTTACAATTCCATTTCTTTTCCTTCACAGCAGCTGTCCCGCAGCCCGGTTTCTGCACAGGATCAGCTGTCCCGCAGCCTGTTATCTGCGTAAATCAGATGCCGGCCGCCTGCAGCAGCATCTCTTTCAGGCGCGCCGCAGCACTGTCCAGCGCGCTGCCGGCATACTCAATCAGACAGATTGACCGGACAGGAACTTCTTCAATAAGCGGAATCCGGAACACCTGATCTGTCAGATTCCGTCCCTCAATCAGACTCTCCGGAACAAATCCGATTCCAAGGTCATGCGTAATCAGCGGCAGCAGCTGATCTGCCGTGGCTGCCTCCACATCCACCGTGTACTCCAGCCCGTACCGGAAAAAGAAATCATTATAGAACTGGAATGTCATGGAATCCCGTCCCAGACTGACCATAGGATATTCCTGGATTTCTTTAAGGTGACGCGGCTTGTCGGCCAGATCGCCGCAGTGTGCTCCGCACACAAGGACCTCGTGAAAATCCAGAAGCTTTGTCTCCTGCAGCGGCTTGCTGATCTGCGTCGGCGTTGTCACTACCGCGAGATCTGCCAGACGGTTGCGCACTGCCTCGACCGCGCTGTGTGTTTTCTGATTCTGAATCCGCAGATGAATATCCGGATACCGGGCGTGGTAATCCCGCAGCACAGGCAGCAGAATTCCGTGCAGCGCGGTCTCTGTCGCGCTGATGGTAACCGATCCGCTTCGCAGGCTTGCCGCATTTTCCAGCTCACGCTCAGCTGTCTGCAGCTGCTCGAATGCAACTGCGACATGTTTATAGAGACTCTCCCCGTCTGCCGTCAGACGCACGCCGCGATTTGAGCGGACAAACAGGCGGCATCCGAGCTGCCGCTCCAGATTATTCATGGAACGGGTAATATTCGGCTGGCTGTTCATTAAAATCGAAGCCGCGCGGGTAAAACTTTTATACTTTGCCACATAGTAGAAAATACGATAATAATCATAGGTAATATCCATCATAAAACTCCTGTTCCCGCCTCCTGTTCCAGAATTCTCTCCTGCACACGCAAAATGCAGCCCTGCAGGGTATCATTGTTCGGAATCCGCTCTTCGATGCCGATTCCGGCCGCTTCAATTTTTTCTTCGGAAAAATCCTCGCAGTCCGCGAGATAACGGCGGCAGAGCTCCGCGTAATTCGGCTCCGGCTGTTTCCGCTCCCGCTGCAGCGCATGCGCGAGCCGGAGTCCGTCCTCCGTCTCAATGTACAGCGGAACCACCTGTTCCGTTCCGTAGTACTGCCGCAGCCGCACGAACGACTCCAGCGTTCCGATCGACAGATAGCTGTGATGCGCGAGGTCCACACTGCCGTCGTCCACCGTCGCATAATGCCACGGACCGCAGACCGTCTGATAGACACGCTCCTCGATCACGTGTCCCTGTTTCCGCATCTCTTCCAGCCTTTCCGCATCGATAAAATGATACTCTCTGCCGTCCGTCTCACCCCGGCGCATCGGCCTGGTCGTATAGAGAATCAGCGGTTCCAGCAACGGTACGTCGTTTTTCAGCAGCGCGCGGTAGATATGGTCTTTACCCGTCGCGCTTTTTCCCATAATATAATAAAGTTTTCCCATATATTAATCCCTTTCAACGCACTCTAGTATATCATAATGATATTGAAGGCAAAAGACATTTTTTGACCACATTCCTATTCTATGCTATACTATATAAACTATGGGAAAATCTGCCCGTTATGTAAAAATTCTGAAACACGTACACTATACGCGGAGGATTTGACATGCGTGAACTGGAAAAATTTATGGGATTTGATCAGGTCGTCGGTCAGGAAGATCTGAAAACACACCTTCGCAATGCCGTCAGAAGCGGCAATATTTCACATGCATATATATTCGGCGGAGAAGACGGTGTGGGAAAAAGCCTGCTCGCCACACTTTTTGCAATGGATCTTCTGTGCGAAGAAGACGGCGACGAGCCCTGTATGACCTGCCCTTCCTGTGCAAAGGCGATCAGCGGAAATCATCCGGACATTATATATGTAACTCATGAAAAACCGGCGAGCATCGGCGTCGATGACATCCGGGATCAGCTTGTCAATACTGCGGACATCCGTCCGTACGAGAGTGCATATAAAATTTATATCATCGATGAGGCAGAAAAGCTGACCCCCTCGGCTCAGAACGCGATGCTCAAGACAATCGAGGAACCGCCGGAATATGTCATTGTCATTTTGCTTGCCGAAAATCCGGATATTCTGCTGCCTACCGTTCTGTCCCGCTGCGTGACGCTGAACTTCAAGCCTGCGGCAGACGTTGAGGTCAAGGAATATCTGATGCAGAATCTGCATGTTCCGGACTATCAGGCGGAAATCGAGGCCTCCTACGCACAGGGAAATGTCGGGAAGGCAATCCGGGCGGCAGAATCTGCAGATTTTATGCATATGACGCAGGACGCCGTGCGTCTGATGAAGTCTTCCAAGAAAATGGACAGCCTTGACCTGATCGATGCGATGAAATTCATGTCTGCAGAAAAACAGAAGGTCTATGGCTATCTGGATATTTTCGCCATGTGGTTCCGCGATGTGCTACTGTTTAAGGCGACGCGCGAAATCGACAACCTCGTCTTTAAAGATGAGATCAATGCCATCAAAGACCGGGCTGCCGTCAGTTCCTATGAAGGAATCGAAACCATTCTGGCAGCGATCGACACCGCAGCAACACGTCTGCGCGCAAATGTAAACTTTGATCTTGTAATTGAATTACTGTTTCTGACAATCAGGGAGAACTAAAGAACATGACAAACATCATCGGCGTGCGTTTCCGGCACGCTGGAAAGATATATTATTTTGACCCGGACGAATATGAAATCAGCCGCGGTTCTTATGTAATCGTCGAGACGGCACGGGGCATTGAGATCGGACGTGTCGTAATGGATCCGCGTGAGGTGGACGACGCAAATATCACGCAGCCGCTCCGGAAAGTGATCCGCATCGCGACAGAACAGGATAATGCCCGCCGGACCGAAAATGACCAGCAGGCAAAAGAGGCCTTTTCCGTCTGCAAGAAAAAAATCCGCGAGCACGGACTCGAAATGAAACTGATTGACACCGAATACACCTTTGACCACAAGAAGCTCGTTTTTTATTTCACTGCTGACGGGCGGGTGGATTTCCGTGAACTGATCAAGGATCTGGCTTCTGTCTTCAAAACGAGAATCGAACTCCGGCAGATCGGCGTCCGCGACGAGACGAAAATGCTCGGCGGTATCGGGGTGTGCGGCAGACCGGTCTGCTGCAGCACCTATCTCTCAGACTTCATCCCTGTCTCGATCAAGATGGCGAAGGAGCAGAATCTGTCACTGAACCCGACGAAGATCTCCGGCGCCTGCGGCAGACTCATGTGCTGCCTGAAGAACGAACAGGAAACATACGAATACCTGAACAAACAGCTTCCGAACGTGGGCGATATTGTTGAAAATGAAGAGGGCCTTTCGGGAGAGGTGCAGACCGTCAACATTCTCAAGCAGACTGTGCGGGTCCTGATTGAAACCGAGGACGAAACAACAGTCGAAGAGATGACGGCCGATCAGATTAACATTCTGGAACGTCATAAAAAAGGTGCGCGCCGCAGAAAAGAACGGGACGCAAGAGCCGAGCAGGAACAGCGGCAGGCCGCTGCAAGAGAGCAGGCAAAAGAACGCGCTGCAGAGCGCAAAAACCGGCGCGCGAAAGTACAGGAACCGTCACGCGCTGAGAAAACCGAAGAAGACTTCGAAGAACGTCCTGCTAAAGTCCGGACCAGAACCGGAAACGCCGATGCAGCTGCGCGCTCTGAACAGACTGACCGGCAGCAGAAGCACGGACAATCTGCAGCAGCAGGAAACGGAACAGGACCTGCCCCCGCATCCGGCAAATCCGGTGCAGGAAACCCGGCAGCATCCGGAAGATCCGGCGCAGCTAACTCCGCAGGATCTGTAAAATCCGGTGAAGAAGCCAAAAATGCAGGACCGGAAAAGCAGGAAAGACGGCGCCGCAGACGCCACCGCAGAAAACCATCCGGCGATAAATCCGCACAGCAGGCAAAACAGGAGCCGCAGCAGAATGCATAATATCATATTAACCCCGGAAGAACAGCTGGACGACCTGCAGAACGGATTCTGGCTCGTACAGTCAAAAACCGGATTCCGCTTTGGCATCGACGCCGTCCTTCTGGCAGATTACGCAGACGTCCGGACAGGCGAACGCGTCATCGACCTCGGCTGTGGAAACGGGATCATCCCGGTTCTTCTGGCGGCACACACCGATGCCGCATCCATTACCGGGCTGGAAATCCAGGAGGCGAGCGCAGCGCTCGCACGGAAAAGTATTCAGTATAACGGACTTGAAAACCGCGTCCGGATTGTAACAGGTGATATAAAAGAAGCCGCACAGACATTCGGTGCGGCTTCTTTTGATGTCGTGACGAGCAATCCGCCCTACATGATCGGGCAGCACGGTCTGACAAATGCAGAAGACAGTATCCGAATCGCGCGGCATGAAGTCTGCTGCACGCTGGACGATCTCGCCGCATCCGCCGCAAAACTTCTCAAAAGCCGCGGCCGCTTCTACATGGTACACAGACCCTTCCGCCTTGCGGAAATCATGCGCACCCTCTCCGCTCACAAACTCGAACCGAAACGAATGCGCCTGGTCCATCCCTATGCGGACAGAGAACCTAATCTCGTCCTCATCGAAGCCGCCAGAGGCGGACGCTCGGGCATGCGCGTCGACCCGCCGCTGATCGTCTACACCTCCCCCGGGATTTATACAGATGAAATCCTGCGGATCTACCGCCGATAGAATAATATACGCCGCAGGATCTTCCTTTCTGCAATTCAGAAAGAAAAATCCCCCCTCTTAATCTGCTCCTTATAATACCCGATCTCATCCTGTATGATCAGATCAATCTGCCGGATCCCCAGCATCTCTACCGGTGCCTTATCATCGGTCATCACCAGATCCCCGGCCTGATACTGCACCAGTTCATCCAAAATGGTCTGCATCAGCACGCGGAGTTCCTCCCGGCCTTCCGCAGTGATCCCGCGCCGGAGCATTTCTTTGATTCCGTCCGCGCCGCTTCCTGTCCGCACGCGGTTTGACGCGAACAGTTCCCTGTTGGTTGTATACGGAACGTCTGCCGTATAGACTTCGTCAAATACGCTGGAAATGGTATCACAGAGGTAATGATTGATATCCCCCGGCTCATCACCCCGCATATTCAGGTTTACGACCATGACACCGTCATCAGCAAGATGATCCCGCACTTCTGAAGAGAACTCAACCGAAGACATCTGGAACGGGATCGTAATATCGCGGAACGCGTCTACCATGATCACATCATACTGATGATCTACGGCATTGAGATAAGCGCGGCCGTCATACTCTGTTACCTGAATATCTTCCGGCTGCTCGAAATACCGATCTGCGAGATCTATGATCTTTCCGTCAATCTCAACACCCTCGATTTTCAGGTTTTCAAAGTACCGCTCGCTCTGTGTCGCAAACGTCCCGGTTCCGTTTCCCAGAATCAGCACATCCAGATGATCCTTATTCTGCACATCTGCCATATACAGGGATGCCATTGCATAATCATAATACATGCCGGTGAGCGCGCCGTTTTTCATCAGGATTGACTGTACACCAAACAGCACATTTGTAGAGAGCGCGACCGACTGCTCATCTTCTTTCACCTGCAGATAGTTATAGACGGATTCTCCCTCATAAGTCAGATCATCTTCCCAGAACGCAAAGCTGTCACTGTGTCCAAAAATGCCGCAGAGAACGAATGCAATCAACGCGATGGCAATCAGACGTTTACCGTTGACCGGCTTCATCTTTTTTTCGCGAAAGACAGTCTTTTTTTCACTTCCTGTTTCAGTTTCTGTTTCGGTTTCCTTTTCTTCATCAGAACCCTGCTCATGCACGGAATCATTGCCGCGGCCTGTCCCGTTTTCTCCAGATCCGCCCGCGCCTCCCTGCTTCGGACTTACAAAATAGATAATGCCGAGCACCAGAAGAATGCCGGAGAAGATCAGGAAGGTCATAGATGTTCCGACTGCCGGAATCGTCACAAACGTCGGCACAAATGTACCGATAATGCTTCCGATCGTATTGAACGCACCGAGCCGTCCCGCGATGCTGCCGCTGGTTTCCAGAGAATCTACGGAAAACTTGATCAGCGACGGCGTGACCGTCCCCAGCAGGAACAGCGGAAATACGAAAATCACCAGACATGCAAATAATGCCGCCCAGATCAGCAGATTTGTGCTGATTGTGATGATCAGCAGCCCTGAGATCCCCAGAATCACATATTTTCCGAGTACCGGAATGGCAGCGATCCAGATGGCGGCGATCAGAATCCGCCGGTACAGCCGGTCCGGATCCGGATTTTTATCTGCAGACCTGCCGCCGTAAATATTGCCCAGTGCCATGGCAATCATGATCGTTCCGATGATGATCGTCCAGACAATCTGTGAAGAACTGAAATACGGCGCGAGAAGTCTGCTCGCTCCCAGTTCCACCGCCATGACAGACATGCCGGCAAAGAATTCGGTCATGTAGAGAAAGGATTTGTTGGATAGTATTGCACGTTTATTCATAATACCGTTGTCTTTTTTTGTCTTGTCTCATACACAAAAACCGCCGGAGCCTCCGGCCCCGACGGCTTGTTACTGCTTTCTTTTACCAAAGAATCTGACTTTTTAATTATTCAGCCTCTTTAAACTCATCCTTGCCTGCTCCGCAGATCGGACATACCCAGTCTTCCGGAAGATCTTCAAAAGCTGTTCCTGCCGCGATATCGTTGTCAGGATCGCCGACTGCCGGATCATAAACATATCCACAAGGATCACATTCATACTTTTTCATAATTATTACGTCCTTTCCTGATTGTATGACCTTCCAGGTCATTTTTCCGATACATAGAATTATAGTGGATTCCTGTTTGGCTTGTCAATCGTTATAGATCAGCGCGATAAACACAAGATCCTCTGTCCCGTTGTTTGCAATGCTGTGAGATTCACCGGGCGGGATGGTGCAGATGTCCCCGGCCGTAACCTTTGTAACGCCGTCCTTATCCTTAAAGTCCCCCTCGCCGGAGAGGATATAATACGGCTCTGTCTCATGCACGTGCTGATGCCAGCCGATGCTTGAGCCCGGCGGCAGGACGATTTTCGCATACATGCGGCCGTGCCCGTACAGGTCCTCCTTCGCCACAATATCATACACCTTTGCCGGTCCGATCCCGGTACCTCCGCCGAGCCCTTCCTTAATCACATACGTTTCTTTTCTTACCATACGCTTCTCCTTTCTGCCTCACCTATCAACGGATCATTGCAAAACGTCTCCATTCGTTTCAAAATCCCAGCTCATCATTCACCAAAATTACGTGGATTCTTCCTTCATGCTTCGAAAATCTTGTAATCAGAAACTGACAGCAGATGGTATCCGGCGACTTGCAGTCCATGCACTGTCCCGTCTTGACACAGGGCGTATTCCCGCCAATCCGCTGCATATTTACCGGTGCAGCAAAATTGCGCGCGCGCTTCATCGCGTCATCCAGATCTGTACAGACTTTATTCATCCCGACAATGAAGATCACCTTGTGCGGGCCCTGCGCAATGGCGGAGACGCGGTTCGCATTTCCGTCGATGTTGACCAGAACACCGTCTGATGTCATCGAATTGGTGCTGGAAAGGAAGAAATCCGCATCGTATGCCGCAAGCATAGCCGCGCGCTTATCCTCATATTCATCGCGGTCGATAAAATCATAATTTCCTTCCTTCAGTGCTTCAACCAGGCCGATTTCATGAACACTCATGCCGCCGCCCATCGTGACTTTGCTGCCTTCCGGAATCAAATCCAGCGCAATCTTCAGAGCCGCTTCCCGGTCTTCCGCATAGTATCCTGTCATATTGCGGGATGCCAGTCCCTTAATTACTTTCTGCGCAAGCACTTCATTTCTTTTGAATAAAAACTCACCCAAAACAATACCTCCTTTTTACACTGCACGATATACTTTATTTTACTAAATCGGCATGCTTCTTACAAGTGCGCTTCTTCACCGGTACCACCACGACATCATACATCCGCCGGCCGCGCCGGTCTGCAGTACGGCATCCAGATTTTCCGGCGTAATACCGCCGATTCCGTAAACAGGAACAGGTGATGCCGCTTCCGCTGCCTCCCGGAGGAAATCCAGTCCCCTGCCCGGCTTTCCCTTTTTGCAGTCCGTCTCGAAAATATTGCCCAGGACAATCTGTGCGGCACCCGCTGCCACAGCTTCCCGGACTTCTTCGATACTGTGACAGGAGATGCTGACGGCATCAAATGCTTCCAGCCGTTCAATCCCGCCGCCTGCAGAACCAACGCCTGCAGAAGCGGGGGACTGTTCCGCCGCGTTCAAGTCTCGCCCGGGAGACTGTTCTGCCGCGTTCAAAATCTGCCGCAGCAGCGGAATGGACAGGTGTACTGCCCGGCAGCCAATCTCTTCAGCAATTCCGATATGTGAGTGAACAAACAGCTGTACGCCGGCCCCCCGGCAAATCTCCAGCGCCTGTCGCGCCATCGCGGCATATGCTTCCTCCGGCAGATCCTTCTCTCTTAAGATGAGCGCGCGCGGCCCGGCCGCTGCAATTTTTCTTATTACATCCAGCGGATCCCCGTCTGTGAGATGCCGGTTTGTCACCGCGATTACTTTATTTTTATTCATTTGCGATTCCTTTATTTCGATTTTTTAATCGGGATTCTCCTGCCGCTCCCGCACGGCCGGGGCAGCGTATTTGCACGTCTTCTCAAAGGCATTATACACCATCTTTTTCTCTTTATCTAATCGCATACGCCGGCCGCATACGTACTGTCATGGTCTCATTCAAGTCTCTCTCGCGAGACTTGGCGCGGAACCCGAGGGAATTGCCGCACTTTGTCGTGCATGCGGCCGGAAGGCGACAGTATTTCTACAATCAATTCCGGCGCTCCCTGATGCGCGTGTTCTTTCGGGTCATCATCCCCGCAGACAACAAACACGTCCGGCTGCACCATCGTGTAAATATCCTTGTCCAGCTGCACATCACTCGGAGCGACATATACTTCGCATTCCTTTCTAAGGGATTCAATACAGGATTGTATCTGCGTCGCAATTGCCAGCAGGATCCGCTGATGCACTTTGCTGGCCGAAGCCAAATCGTAAATATATCCGTCAATCAATTCGACGCGCCGGTCTTCCGGAATGGCATAATAATCTTTTACCGTATATGGTCCGAGCGGACGCTTTCCATAAACTGCAACGGGATCCCGAAGAGCGTCTGTCTCCTGCGGCTTCAGATTTTTGGTCCTGCTATTCTTGTCTTCACGTTTCATCTGCTGCCTCTGTTTGGCAGAGAATAATACAGCCAGCCGACCTGCTCCTAACTGGAATGAATTTATAAAAGAGACTGTCTGCAATTACGCAAACAGCCTCTTGATTTCTTCCTCTTTCAGATTCTGTCCGATCACAACCAGTATCCCCCGCTTTACACTGCGCGGCTGGATCACGGTTGTCCCGGGCGTGCAGTTGACCTCATACCAGGTTTGATCCGTTCCGCGCGCGAATCCCTTGATGCGCAGAACCATTCCATATGTCTCAGGATCCGCAAACAGCTGCTCTGTCTGTTTCCGCAGCCGTTCCGGCTCTGTCCCCTGCACGACGATCATGCTGGTCGTAAACAGTTCCTGATGATTCAATTCTTCCCGCGCATGCTCCGCAATATGATATCCGCACTGCGCGAGCCAGGCAAAATCTTCATCCGTGAAATCATCCCACGCTTTTCGAATGATCCGCTCTTCCGGAAACGGCTCCGCGCCGCGCCGCTGCAGCGCTTTCTGCAGACGGCTGACCGTCTCTTCCACCTCGTTTTCCGGATACAGCTGTGTCTTGCTCACCACGACACTGCCTGCCGCCAGCAGCTGGGAAAACATCAGATAATCCACTTCGTCACTTCCCGCTTTACAATCCGGTGCCTCGATCGTGATGATCGACCCGATCTCACAGCATTCCCGGACCGCCGGCAGATTCATCATCGTAAAAAACTCATCCACATCATATATTCCGGAAGGTTCTACCAGAATCCTGTCGCATCCACTCTCCGCGCCCGAAATCAGCATGCCGCGGAACTGATCAAATCCACTGCAGCACATGCATCTGCCGGCCAGATCTTTGATCGGGACATTCAGATCATTCAGCAGCATCGGATCCACGCTGATGGAGCCGAATTCATTTTCAATGATCATGTACTTCTTGCCCGAGCGCGAAAGATATTCCGCATACCGGTGGATAAAGGTTGTCTTCCCGCTTCCAAGGAAACCCGTAATCAAATCGACCTGAACCATACTTCTCTATCCTTTCTGATGTAAATCGCGATCTCCGATCGCGCGCGAGCTGCGCGACACACTTGTGTGTCTTCCTTTGCGCAGCTCTGCGATGTATGTGCTTTGCTTCGGCCGGCAGGTACGGTCAATTCACCCTGTTAAGCAGATACAGGGCTGTCCTGCCCGGCATACACATCACACCTGGAGTAAATCGCGATCTCTGATCGCGCGCGAGCTGCGCGACGCACTTGTGCGTCTTCCTCTGCGCAGCTCTGCGATCCGCCGGAGGCTCATTCTTCAACGCGGGCTTTAAACCCATGTTGAAGACGAGTTTGATTTTGCGCATTCCTCTCATGACTTAAGTCACAAGTATCCTGCGTTGAAGAATGAAAGCAATACATACCCCAGCAGCAGTCCGCCCAGCAGCAGCCCCTGTTTCAGGCGGTGCTCCGTGATCAGTCCGACAAATTCCCGCACCGCCGCATTCGGCCAGAAATACCATTTTGTCTTTGCACCCATGCCCTGCGCGCGCATTTTCACACGACGGGCTTTCAGACCGGCCCGGAATACATGGTAGTTGGTCGTAAAATACGCGACTTTTCCATCCGGATTGACCGCATCGATTTTCTCTTTTGAAAAACGCATGTTTTCCGCTGTGCTCTCAGACTGATCTTCCACAATGATATCTTCCTGTGCCACCCCCTGCGCAATCAGATAGTCCCGCATGGAAGCCGCCTCAGACTGCACCTCATTCGGTCCCTGTCCGCCGGAAAGAACAAATACAGCCTGTTTTCCGGTCTCTCGCATCTGCCGTTCCCGGAACTTCCGTGCCAGATCCACTCTTCCCCGAAGCAGCGGTGTCGGCGTTCCGTCCTTCCGGATGCCGCATCCGAGCACAATCAGAAAATCCTTATTCCGCTCCGGCACATATTTCGCAGCAATGCTGTCCGCAATAATGGTGCCGATGATCATGCACTCAAAATAGAGATAAAGAACAGCAATCAGGTTCGTAAGCAGTGTACTTCCGCCCAGATACCGGTCCAGGGCAAACACAAGGATCTCTCCTGCTACAAGGAAAACCGAGAGCAGGATACCGAGCAGATTTACGAACCGTCTGCCCTCATGCCGGATCAGGGAGATGTTGGAGATGAACAGCAGTACTGAAAACACGACCAGAAACGGCGCTGTAATCAGCATATAGTTTTTTGCGGAATTGTACAGGACGTATAAGATACGTTCCCGCAGCATCCCCTGCGGATCGGTGATGCTCTGCACGGTAAGATAGATATGCGTCACCAGCAGAAACACGCAGAACAGTCCAAATCCTGCATAAATAATCGTGTTATATGAATATGGATTGTACTGCAGCTGTTTGAAGAACGCGTCCCACAGGCAGATAATCATAGCCAGAAAGTACAGTACCAGTATGATTACGGCACCGCGCTGCCGCGCGGGATCTTCCCCGGACAGCAGAATCAGCTGCGTTACCACTGTCAGCACCGCAAGAATGATCAGATGATATAGCTTTGGTTTGATTGCCCTGGTGTCAAATTGTATTTTCACGTTTTCAACCTTTCGCATCCGTCAGATGCCCATCTGTATTCTTCTGATTCTCTCCGCTGCCAAAGTATTTCAGACAGAGAATTGTCATATCATCAAACTGCGGCGCGCCAGAGGCAAACGCCGCAACGGCTTCCCTGACAGTTTCGTCCAGCTGCTGCGGACTTCCGTCCGGTTCCCGGTTCAGTGCCTGCAGCATCCGTTCAGTTCCAAACAACTCATTTTCTGCATTGTTTGCTTCCGTCACACCGTCTGTATAGACAAATAAAGTATCTCCGGGATCCAGGAAGAATTCTGCCGACCGGAACCGCATGCCTTCCATTGCGGCAAGCGGCATACTGTGCACATCCTTCTCGATCCGGAATAATCCGGTATCGGTTTCTGTACCGCTGCCGCAGCATCTCCGGACTGCAGGATACTCATGTCCGGCATTTGCGTATTGTACACGCCCGGTCGAAAGTTCAAGAATCCCGAGCCATGCCGTAACGAACATCTCTGCCTTATTCTGCGCACACAAATATTCATTCACATTTGCGAATATTTCCGATATCTCCCTTGTTCCCTGCTGTGTCTGATTCTGAATGGCCGCCTTCGCATTAATCATAAACAGCGCCGCAGAGATTCCCTTGCCGGACACATCCGCAATGACAAGTGCCAGATGATCTTCATCTATCAGGAAAAAGTCATAGAAGTCGCCGCCGACTTCTTTTGCCGGTACCATAGATGCGTAAATATCAAACTCATGACGCTCCGGAAACGCGGGAAATGTATGCGGCAGTGTACCAACCTGAATCTCGGTAGCGATTGATAGCTCCGCGTTAAGGTGCTCCTGATCAGCTGTCACTTTTACGAGCCGCCGCATCGTATCGCTGATGTCATTTTCCATGTCTGTCATGGTCCGCCAGAGATCTTCCAGTTCGTCCCGGGTATTGATCTGCAGCTGCGCAAAGTGTGATGTCGTTTCATTCAGATTTTCCAGCTTGTCCCGTTCCGTGTAGGATTTCGCCGCAGCTGCCAGATCCGTCACGTGAAGAATCACGTGCTTCCGCAGCAGTCTGGATGCCAGCAGCGCTGTCAGATCTATCATGAGGACTGCCGCCGGTATCATAATGATCAGAAAGCGTCTGATCTTGTTAAAGAAATCATTGATATCAACATCGATGACGATATACCCGATCTGACTGCCGTCTTCCGCCGTAATCGGCTGATAGTCTGTTCCGACCCATCCATATTCGTCTGTATGTGTGATGCGCAGCTTCCAGGATGACCGGGAAATCTCTTCAATCTGATTCAGATCAGATTCCAGCCACTGTCCCGGGAGGTACGCCCATTCGATCTGATCACCGTCAACCACATAGACAATGGCGCTCAGTTCCGGATCTGTGAACATCAGAAATACATTGCGGTTCTCTGTCTGCTCCCAGCACCGGACCAGTATATCGCGCGCCTGATAGAAATCATCGTCAACCAGCGGACGGAACGCATCCATGAATTCCTCTGAGGATGGTTCACGCCGCACGTCATCCGGCAGCGCAAAATAAATATCCTTCGTTTTCCGGAAAATCTTTTCGATATACGTCATGTCCTCCATGGACATCGCGTAGTCCATAAGGTTGGATGCCTCGTCGTGATAATTCCGAAGTGATTCAAAAGAATACAGCCCGAAGCTGGCCGCACTGATCATAAAAATCAACAACAGCGTCCCGGCCACTATGACACGGAACGCTTTTGTTTTCAGTGAAATATTTTTTTTACTGCTTTGTTTCATCTGCTCTTAAGGACTCCAGTTTATTTTTTCTTAGTTCCTCCAAGTCCTCCCGGATAGGGTTTTGCATCTGCCATGATCAGTTCAATATTCGAAATCTGTGAGAGAAACGCCTCCTCTGACAGACCGCCTGCAACCTTATCAAGCAGTGCATCATCCACCACAGAGCCCTTCGGCATCAATTCTTCAAGTTTTCCTTTGATCCTGCCCTTTGCAGCTATTTCTTTTTCAGACATATTTCCCATATTATTCACACACCTTTCCGAAAGTGGCTATATCATATCATACATGCCGTGGTATTCCAATACAGTCTGTCAGGACTTCACCAAAAGTTCATGGATCACTTAACTTAATTAACCGTCACCTTGCATTTCTGGCAGATTCCGTTGATGGTCTGCGCATAGACCGTACATGTCCCCTTCTTTTTTGCTGTGATTTTTCCAGCCGTGCTCACAGTCGCAACACCCGGATCACTGGTGGCAAATCTGAGGGCCGGGGCATGTGACATGATTTCTCTCTCTGAATTATACAGTTTAATCTTTCCTTTCAGCTTAACCGTCTTGCCCGCCGTGAGCGTAACTGCTTTTTTGTTCAGTTTCAGACTCTTCGGCACCGCCTCATGACTGCTTTCGTTTCCGATAATCGTATGACTCAGGAATGTTTTTGCGAGATTTTTATAGTTCCCTTTCTTCTTCTTCTGTGCAATAATCTTGTATTTATAGCATCTGCCGTTTTCAAGCTTTTTAACTGTATACTTAAGAACATTTGCCTTTACAGTTTTAATCTTCTTTACTTTATAGTCTTTTTCGCTGTCATTGCACTTGCTGAACATAATGACATATCTGTCCGCATCTTTGATTTTATTCCAGGACAGTGTCACCTGATTTGTTCCCGTCTTTGCTTTTGCAACTAAAACCTCTTTTTTAGTGGATTTTTCCGGTTTCTTTTTTTCCGGTGTGGGTGTCGGCGTTTCCTTCTTTCCGGTTGCCGGAATCTTCTCAGTCTCAATATGAGAACTGTCATGTTTGCAAACGCGCTTCTTTTCGCCTGCTTTGGTTGCAGTCGGCTGTTTCGTCACAGTCCAGGCACCCCAGCTGTGTCCGATTGCAGGGAGAATAAGATCGGCTCTTCTGATCTTATTCGTAGCTTCGGCATCAGTAAAATATGAGCTGCACTCCTCACAGTGCCAGTACTCGACATTTCCGCTCGTTTCGCATGAAGGCGACGCTGCCGCAGTATGCACCAGCGCGTGTGTATGTGTTTTAAATGTCGCGTATACCGTCAGGTCAACAGCAGGCATTGCGCTGATATAATATCTGCCGCTGGATTCGCTGAAAATATCGTCGTATCGTCTGCCGCCGCCTTCTGCGTGGATTGTTTCAAGCAGATAGCCCGAATCCGGATCGACATTTACGTTGACTCTGCCAAAATACTTGGCGCCTATTACTGGATTTCCACTGTCATCTGTAAACGTGACAGAACCATTCTTCATATCCGGATCGGCACTGATCGTGTAAATGATATCCTCAAACTCCGGAACAACTGTGACCTTTGCACCCGGCATTGTAAACGTATACGTATTATCAGAAGGATGATCCGTAATCTCTACCGGAGCTTTTCCTTCCACTACATAATGCAGCGACTTTAATTTATAGTAATTATCCGGTTTAACTGTGAGTGTAACAGTATCGCCAGTGCAAGCTGTTTCTTTATTACTCTCGATACTGCCATGCTCTGCCGTTTCTACCACAACGTCACTCTCAATCGGTGTAAATGCAGCCGTAATCGTGACAACAGAAGCAGGCATCTCAAATGAGAATGTATCCGAGCCTTCGTCCGTCACAGATACTTCCCCATCACTTCCACTTACAGTTACACTTACTCTCTCATAACCTTCTTCAGGTACTGCAGTAAATGTGACAGTATCTCCCGTGCACGCTTTTTCTTTATCAGCCTGAACATTTCCATGCTCTGCCGTTTTTACCTCAATGGTACTTTCGCGCACAAATTCCGCCGTAATCGTGACAGCAGAAGCAGGCATTTCAAATGTGAATTCAGGGCCTTCGCCCGTCACAGACACTTCTCCATCATTCCCTGTTACAGTCACTTTTTCTTTCTTATAAGTATAGCCTTCATCCGGCATCAAAGTAAATGTGACAATATCTCCTTCTGCAGCCTCTGCCTGAACGTTCACTGTTCCTCCGTATGAAATCCCGGTATCAACTGTGATTGCATACATAACGGGATCATCTGCCAGTGCGAGAGACGGCATCATCGTAAAGAGTATCAGCACCGAGAGAAGCACCGCACAGAACCTTTTCAGCTTTTCAGATCGCATAGATATAACCTCCTTAAATAAAAAGACACACCTTACATGTTCTTCTCCCCTGTAAAGCATGTCTGTCTGTACTATATAAGGCGAATCACATAACAGAAGAATTTTTCCTATTCATTCTTGTTAATAATACTGTAAAAATTATTATAACCTACGCCGGAAAAAAGTACAAGGTTCTTACTTTGTATTAATAGAAAGCGGCCTGGTTTTTTTACCTGGCCGCTCTTTGCAACACGCTCATAAACGCTTCGTGATATACGGATTGCTCCGTGTTTCGCGCACTCATATCTTAAACCGGTATCCCACGCCCCAGATCGTCTCGATATACTGCGGCTTGGAAGAATTGAACTCTATCTTCTCTCGAATCTTCTTGATATGAACGGTTACCGTCGCGATATCGCCAAAAGACTCCATGTTCCAGATTTTCTGGAACAATTCCTCTTTTTTAAACACGTGATTCGGATTCTCCGCGAGGAACGTCAGAAGATCAAATTCCTTATTTGTAAATGCCTTTTCCTCCCCGTTGACCCAGACACGGCGTGCCGTCTTATCAATCTTTATGCCGCGGATTTCGATGATATCATTTTCCGGCTTGATGCCGACCAGCCGGTCATACCGCGCCAGATGCGCTTTTACGCGCGCCACCATTTCACTGGGAGAAAACGGCTTTGTCATATAATCGTCCGCTCCAAGTCCGAGACCACGAATCTTATCGATATCGTCTTTTCGCGCGGAAACAATAATCACCGGGATATCACGCTGCTCCCGGATCTGCTGGCAGATCGCAAATCCGTCAACGCCCGGCAGCATCAGATCCAGCACGATCAGATCAAAATTCCCTTCCAGCGCCCGATCCAGCCCGGTCGTTCCGTCGGCGGCAATTTCCACTTCAAAATCCGACAGTTCCAGATAATCCTTTTCCAGATTTGCAATCGCTTCTTCGTCTTCAATGATCAGTATTTTACTCATCTGCAGTTTCCTCCCGCTTAACTATATCTGCCCATGACCGCCGGTTCCGGCCGCGTTTCACACATCTTCCGGCGCGAAAACTTCTTCCGACGGAATATACTTCCGCAGTACAAAATAAATGGTCGTCCCTGCGCCTTCTCTGCTGGTTGCCCAGACCTTTCCTTCATGATCCTCTATGATTTTCCGCACGATCGATAATCCGATTCCGCTGCCCCCTACGCGGCTGTTGCGGGAAGCGTCTGTCCGGTAAAACCGGTCAAAAATGCGCGCCAGATCCCGCTGGGCGATTCCTTTTCCGTTGTCCTCGATTTCTACCTGGATAAAATCACCCACGTCCTTCAGGCGCACCTGAATTACTGCAGCGGGTTTGTCCATATATTTCACGGCATTGCTGATCACATTGTTGACCGCGCGCTTCAGCTGCTCGGCATCTGCGATCATCAGAACATCATCCGCTACATCATTCTGATAAACCAGTCCGATATCCTGTGCCTGCAGATCCACCCGGAGATCTTCAATACAGTCCCCAAAATAGTCTGATACATTGAGCTGCGCGAAGGTATAAGGAATCCGGTTGGTATCGAGTCTGGAATAAATGGTCAGTTCGTCAATCAGTTTGTCCATATCATTTGCTTTGTTATATATGGTATGGATGTAGTGATCTCTTTTCTCCGGTGTAGAAGCCACACCGTCAATCAGGCCGAGCGCATATCCCTTGATTGCCGTGATCGGCGTCCGCAGATCATGCGAGATATTGCTGATCAGTTCCTTGCTCTCCTTATCCCCCTCCAGCTTTTCTTCAGCAGATTCTTTCAGGCGCAGACGCATCTCCTCGAAATCCTCACTGAGTTCATTCACCTCACGGATATTGCTCATGGCATCAATGGTAAAATCAAGATTGCCATCCCGGATATTGCGGGCTGCCCACTTCAGTTCTGCCAGCGGAGAAGCGATCTGATGATAAATCCAGACGGCTGCGATCACACTGGTCAGAATCAGAATGCCGACAAACACGACAATGACGGTAAACCAGATATCACTGCGCAGCATTGCCACGGGATACATGGGTTCCGCATGCTGCAAAAACAGCACAAAAATGAGGCCCGTCAGCACAAGCGGGACCAGAACCACCAGAGTAAATGCAATTCGTATTCGGTTTTTCAGGCGCATGCCTTGTTCTTCACCCATAGTTTACAGTATAACACACTCCTCTTCGCGGTGATGTGAAATCTTTCTAAACTCGCTCCCCCTGCAGCAAAAAGAGGTTCTTATCATGCACGCTCAGTCGTCGTCCCCTTCAGCCAGCTGCCGCTGTCTTCAGGCTCCTTTGGACAAATTCGCTCGCATTGATTAAGAACCTCTTTCTTTTCGGTGCTTACAAATCCCCTTTAACGGAACTTTCTGATTCAGTTGTATATTATAAGTACTGCTTCAGAACCTCGACCTTATCCAGCTTCTCCCACGGAAGATCAATGTCTGTTCTTCCGAAATGACCATAAGCTGCAGTCTGGCGGTAGATCGGACGGCGGAGGTCAAGCATCTTGATGATGCCTGCCGGGCGCAGGTCAAAGTTTTCGCGGACAATATCTGTCAGCTTTTCGTCATCAAGCTTACCTGTGCCAAATGTAAATACCTGTACAGATGTCGGCTGTGCAACGCCGATTGCATAGGACAGCTGAATCTCGCACTTATCTGCCAGTCCGGCAGCAACGATATTCTTTGCAACATAACGCGCCGCGTACGCTGCAGAACGGTCGACCTTCGTGCAGTCCTTGCCGGAGAATGCGCCGCCGCCGTGACGTGCATATCCGCCGTAGGTGTCTACAATGATTTTGCGGCCGGTCAGACCGGAATCCCCGTGCGGTCCGCCGATCACAAAACGGCCGGTCGGGTTGATGTAGAATTTGGTGCCGCCATCCAGGAGCTCTTTAGGCAGTACCGGATCCAGAACGTACTTCTTGATCTCCTCATGGATCTGGCTCTGTGTGATATCCGGACCGTGCTGTGTTGAAATGACGACAGCATCCAGACGTTTCGGAACACCATTTGCGTCGTATTCAACTGTAACCTGGGACTTTCCGTCCGGACGCAGATACGGAAGTGTTCCGTTTTTGCGGACTTCTGTCAGGCGTTTTGCCAGCTTATGTGCCAGAGAAATCGGATACGGCATCAGTTCTTCTGTCTCATTGCAGGCATATCCGAACATCATACCCTGATCTCCGGCACCGATTGCCTCGATATCTTCATCGGACATCTCGGATTCCTTTGCCTCAAGGGCTTTGTCAACGCCCATCGCGATGTCAGTCGACTGCTTGTCAAGCGCCACGATGACCGCGCAGTTTTCCGCGTCGAATCCATATTTTCCGCGTGTATAGCCGATTTCCGTAACGGTGTCGCGGACAATCTTCTGAATGTCCAGATTCGCCTTGGTTGTGATTTCACCCATAACGAGTACAAGACCGGTTGTTGTTGATGTCTCGCAGGCAACGCGGCTCATCGGATCCTGTTCCATGCATGCGTCGAGCACGGCATCAGAAATGGCGTCACAGATTTTATCCGGATGTCCCTCAGTAACTGACTCGGATGTGAAGAGTAATTTTTCCATATGCTTTTATATCTCCTGTGAAAAATTGTAAAGTAGTAAATAGTATCTTTAAATACCTTTATAATAAAAAAAACCATCTTATTGATTCTGAAAATAAGACGGATCTTCTATCATCCTCTTATTGTTCGAATTGCTCGCTCAGGCTGGCACCTTCCGCTCAGCGGGGTTGCCGTGGCTTCACAGGTCCTCTGTACCTCCACCACTCTGAATAAGAGTTTCTATTCTGTTTGGTTCCGGTCCTTTACAGAAACACATTCTCTGCAGTCCGGGCTCAATAACATACATACAATAGCGCGTTTCCAAATAATCGTCAAGAAAAAAACAAAATTCGTGGGACACATTTATAAAATTGTCCCACGAATTCTTCTCTCTAATAATAACGCTCCGCCCTGTAAGTCACGGGGCTTCTTTCCGGCATGCCAAAACGTTGAAGTCAGCCGACGCGCAGACGGAATTTCATAATCTCACGTTCCTCGCGTACCTGTTCGATTTCAGCACCGAGACTGCGCAGCTTTCCGGCAAAATTCTCATAGCCGCGCTGGATATACACGATATCATCAACGACGGTCACACCTTCAGCTGCGAGACCTGCAATAACAAGCGCCGCGCCGGCTCTCAGATCCGGTGCGCTGATGCGTGCGCCGGTCAGTTCCGGAACACCGTCGATAATCGCCGTATTGCCTTCGATCTTGACATTAGCGCCCATGCGCATCAGTTCATCCGCATATTTAAAGCGGTTCTCAAAGATGCTCTCTGTCACAATACTTGTGCCGTTTGCAAGTGAAAGAACGACGCCCATCTGCGGCTGCATATCTGTCGGGAAGCCTGGATACGGCAGTGTCTTGACCTGTGTCTTGCCAAGACGGGTCTTTGCGCAGACGCGAACTGCGTCATCAAATTCTTCCACTTCGCATCCGATCTCCTGAAGCTTCGCCGTCATCGCCTCAAGATGTTTCGGGATGATATCCTTGATCAGCACATCACCCTTTGTCGCTGCGGCAGCGAACATATAGGTGCCTGCTTCAATCATATCCGGGACAATTGTATAGGAAGTTCTGTGCAGCTGCTGAACGCCCCTGATCCGGACAACATCCGTGCCCGCACCTTTGATGTTGGCACCCATGCAGTTCAGGAAGTTCGCAACGTCTACCACGTGCGGCTCTCTCGCTGCATTTTCAATAATTGTATTGCCCTCTGCCAGAGCCGCAGCCATCATGATATTAATGGTCGCACCAACAGAAACCATATCCATGAAGATATGGGCTCCGTGAAGCCGTTCGGCGGAAGTTATAATATTACCGTTCTTAATCTCAACCTTCGCACCGAGCGCCCGGAATCCTTTCAGGTGCTGGTCAATCGGTCTGCTGCCGATATTGCAGCCGCCCGGGAGCGGTACTTCTGCGCGCTTGTACTTGCCAAGCAGTGCGCCGAGCAGATAATAAGATGCACGAATTTTCTTAATATAGGCGTAATCCACGCTGACAGACCCGATCGTTACCCCATTGATGCGGGCCGTGTGGCGGTCAAGACGCTCTACTGTTGCGCCGATGACGGAAATTGCCTCAAGCAGCACATTGATATCACTGACATCCGGAATATTATCCACTGTGACAGGTTCATCTGTCATAATGGCAGCTGTCAGAATTGCAAGCGCGGCGTTCTTGGCTCCCCCAATTTCCACTTCACCAACGAGAGGATTGCCCCCTTTGATGACATACTTGTCCATTCTCCACCTCGATTATTCTTTTTATCTCCCTGTTATATCAGTTTACATCTTCCTGATACACGCGCACGAACAGATGCGCTTTTATCAATCAGAGTATCCTTTGTAAACTAATATAGTGTCATATTATCGCATACACGGGAGTTTGTAAAGAAAAAGAAAACAATGTGAAGATTACTTAACAATTATGGTCTACTGATTTGTCGTTTTTTTAACACTTGACCAGAATTCCGGTAACAAATCGTACGAAAAATCCGCCGCAGCCAGAGACTGCGGCGGATTGATCTGATTATTATTTGATTATTATTTCATTAATATATGAAACACTCCCCGTATCAGATGATGCCCGGTCAGACAATACCCTGTGCCTCCATAGCATCCAGAACTTTCTTGAATCCGGCAATATTAGCACCTGCGACATAGTCGCCGTCCATGCCGTATTCTTTTGCCGCTGCATCGATATTGGCAACGATATTCTCCATAATGCCGCACAGTTTCTCATCAACTTCCTCGAATGTCCAGGAAAGACGTTCTGCATTCTGTGACATCTCAAGTGCGGATGTGGCAACACCGCCTGCGTTTGCAGCCTTGGCCGGTCCGAAGACAATCTTATTCTCCTGCAGATACTTGGTAGCTTCCAGTGTGCTCGGCATATTTGCGCCTTCGCAGACTGCGACTACGCCATTTGCAACGAGCGTTTTTGCATCATCCAGATCAAGCTCATTCTGTGTTGCGCACGGAAGAGCGATGTCAGCCTTAACAGTCCATACACCCTTGCCCTCGTGATACTCGGAATCCGGACGATACTTCTTGTACTCGGTCAGACGTGCGCGGTTTACTTCCTTGATCTCCTTGAGCGCTTCAAGATCGATGCCTTCCGGATCATATACCCAGCCGTTGGAATCGGAGCAGGTAACCGGTTTTGCACCCATCTGATATGCTTTTTCAATTGCATAGGTTGCAACATTACCGGAACCGGAAACGATAACGGTCTTTCCTGCAATGTCAATGCCATTGAGTTTCAGCAGTGCGCGTGTGAAATACAGGAGGCCGTAGCCTGTTGCCTGTGTTCTTGCCAGAGATCCGCCGTAAGAAAGGCCCTTGCCGGTCAGAACGCTCTCATATTTGTTGGTCAGGCGCTTATACTGTCCATACATATAACCGATTTCTCTGCCGCCTACGCCGATGTCACCGGCCGGTACATCTGTGTCCGCTCCGACATGACGGAACAGCTCTGTCATGAAGCTCTGGCAGAAACGCATTACTTCCATATCGGATTTGCCCTTCGGGTCGAAATCAGAACCACCCTTGCCGCCGCCGATCGGCAGTCCGGTCAGAGAGTTTTTGAAGATCTGCTCAAAACCGAGGAATTTCAGAATACCGATATTTACGGACGGATGGAAACGAAGGCCGCCCTTATACGGTCCGATTGCGCTGTTGAACTGTACGCGGTAGCCGCAGTTTACCTGAACCTGACCGTTATCATCTACCCACGGTACGCGGAATTTCACCTGGCGCTCCGGCTCTGTCAGACGCTCCAGAAGTGCCATCTTTTTATATTTTTCCTCATCGCGCTCAATCACCGGGCGGAGAGACTCCAATACCTCATCGATGGTCTGGTGAAATTCCGGCTGTCCCGGATTCTTTTCTTTCACGCGTGCAATTACTTCATCTACATATGACATAATGGTACCTCCTGATATAAAACATTCATACGGCTTGCATTATAGCACTATGCGCCAGTATTCATCAACAAGATTTTTGAAATTTTTTCTATTTTTTGTTAATTGTCGGATTATTTATCTCATGATGATATGCGTCTATATGATACAGATATGGCAAATCAAAGAGCTATTAGTGTATACAAATACTTAACCCCCCTTAAAAACCCTTGAAAATATGCGAAAAATCTTATAATTCCGCTTTAACACAGACAATGTATGTGTTATAATCGTTGCTGAGGTGTCTGCGAAATGCAGCATTAAATTTATGTATTAAAAATGAGGTGGAACTATGTCAGAAGAAAACATGACCATGGATGATCTTTCAAACGCAGTGGACGAATCCTTTGATACATTCAAGGACGAGGGCGCCGCAAACTGGGAACAGATCAACCAGTACCTTGCTGAAAAGACAGTAATCACTGTCACAGTTGAGGAAGTTGTCAACAAGGGTGTTGTAACACATCTTGAAGGCATTCGCGGATTTATTCCGGCTTCCCATCTGGCACTGACACACGTGGATGATCTGAATGCCTATGTCGGAAAAGAGATCCAGGTTCAGGTGCTTGAAGCAGAAGAGGCAAAGAATCGTCTCCTGCTTTCCTGCCGTGCAGTACTTCGCGCACAGGCAGATGAAGCACGCAAGGCGAAGATCGAGGCAATCGAGCCGGGTACAGTTCTGGACGGCAAAGTTGAGAGCCTGCAGCCTTATGGCGCATTTATCGATCTTGGCGACCGCATCTCCGGACTGGTACACGTCTCTCAGATCGCTTTCAAGCGTGTCAATGATCCGGCCGATGTACTGAAGATCGGCGAAGAAGTCAAGGTTAAAGTCCTTAATGTCAAAGACGGCAAACTCAGCCTGTCCATCAAAGCGCTTCTTGAGCGTCCGGAAGGTGCTGATAAGCCGCAGCGTGAACGCCGCGAACGCCGTGATGACGAGGGAGCAATGCCGAAAGACTACAAGCTTCCGAAGAGCGAAGAGCTTACCACAAGCTTTGGTGACCTGCTGAAGGGAATCAAGCTGGACTGACCGGCCTGATTTCTGCAGTTTGAATGAGGTTTTAACAAACCCCGGGAACACATGCTGTTCCCGGGGTTTATTCTTTCTCTATTCTGCAAATTGCGCTTCAAATTGCGATCTCCGGTCGCGCGCATGCTGCCCTGCGCACTTGTGCATCTTGCTTTGATTCCTCCGGCTGGCGCTGGTCTTCGGCTTCTGGGCATCCGCATCCTTCCCGACTGCACCTTTGCGGATGCCCAGTCCGATTCTCCGACCGGCAAATCCCATTATATAGTTTTATACTAGTTTTATATACGAAAAAAGAGATGCAGGATTAAACCCTGCATCTCTGAACAATCCAGTAATATTTACTTTCCAAGAAGCTCCCGCTCGATGATCTCGCGTGCTTCCGGTGCCTGCTGTTCCATCTTCTCCGGGAATCCAAAGTAGGATACGCATGCGATGTTGTCGCCGCCGACCTTCGGAGCGTCCGGCTTCAGCTGTTTGTTTGCGAAGTCCATCTCGCGCAGTGTCTCGAAGATACCCGGGAAGTCAACTTCGCCTTCACCCATAGCGGTATGCTGGTGAATGGTAACATCAGCAGCTCCGCGTGCATTCAGCCACGGCGGATTCAGGATGTAACGGCAGTCCTTGGTCTGGTTCCAGGTGTCTGCGAAGAGTACATGGGTCAGCTCATCGCCTGCATATTTCAGCATATGGCGGACGTCGCCCTTGCCCTGATCATAGAAGAATCCATGAGATGCTGAATATACGTAGCCGAGGTTCGGGGAACGGAAGGATTTGACCAGGTCACAGGTCTCGTCATTCAGCTCACAGAAGTCATACGGATGAGACTGAATCTCAACACGAAGGCCTTCGCGCTCAATAATCGGAAGCAGTTCTTCCATGGAACGGAACCACATGCCGTTGCAGATCTCCTGCTGATTCGGATCGCCTGAGAGCTCGGTGTTGATTACCGGAACGCCCATGTTAACTGCGATCTCGATGATCTTCTTCCAGTTTGCAACTGCCATCTTGCGCTGTTCCTCAGTCGGACCTGACCAGCGGTAAACAACGATGAAGGAAGAAATCTCAACGCCTGTCTCTTTCAGTGCCTGACGGTACTCTGCCTCGCACTCCTTTGAGAACAGCGGATGTTTGTAAAACGGATTGATGCGCGGATGCGGAGACTGCTCAATATATTTATAGCCCCAGTCAGCAACCTTATGCACCATTGTGTTGATGTCATACTGCTTTGCCAATACATCTACATCAAAAGCAATTTTCATGTAAGAACTCCTTTCTCTTTTGAGATCCCCCCGGAAACCTGCAGCCTGATTCATTCAGATTCATGTCAATCCCTGCCCAATTATGCCGGTCTATTTCGATTTATGACCTGCCGGTCCATATTGATTCACGTCCTGACGATTCAGCAAAACTGCATTTTCCGATAAAAACTGTACAGGCGCAGCACAGCTTCTACTGCACCCGCCTGTACAATATTATAGCATATTTACAAGCATTTCCTGATATAAATACCTGCTTTGACACAGAATTTTGCGGAAACGTTTAACTTATACTGCCGCTTTCTCCGGGTTTTCCGGTTCTGTGCACGTTCTGTCCTGATCATGTCAGGTTCTGATCATTACTGTTCCTGATCAGTTCCAGTATTTCTCAACGTGAGCCTTTGTAACTTCAAAGGATTTCTTTACGTTCTCTTCCTGGCTCATCTCCCAGTACTCCGGACGGAAGATCTCGATGATGCAGTTGTCATTGCTGTAGCCGATCTTCTTGAAGGTGTCAGCAAAGCGCTTCTGATCCAGGCAGTCTTTCTCATCATCCGGCCATACGCGGACAGCGTCGGTGTTGTAGGAAGCGCCCAGCGGCATATCTTCGGAACCATTGAGGTGCCATACGAAGATCTTGGAGCCGTCAGCCTTCTCCAGCTCTTCCCAGGATGATCCCATGGTGCGGAAATGATACTGGTCACAGGTAAGACCTACAAGCGGATGATCAACTTCCTTGATGATTGCATATGCGTCATCAAAACGGTTGATTGACATCGTCGGGCTTGCGCAGAACTCAATTGAAAGCTTGATGCCTTCCGGCTCTACGATCGGAAGCATGGACTTGATCACTTCAACAGCATCCTTGCGGATCTCCGGACGTGTTGCCGGAACATCAAGATCCATAGACGGAACAACAACGATCATCTTGCAGTCGAAGATTTTGCAGCGGCGGACGATCTCACGAAGCTCGTCAAGAACAGCATCCTTCTCTTCCTGTGTCTTCTTCATGTTGAAGAAAATCAGTGCGTTGTAGGAGGACATTTTCAGATGATGGGTCTTGAAGAACTCACCGATCTCCTCAAGTGTAACAATTCCTGCCTCCAGATCTCTGTCCAGACACTCAGACTGGATGTCGATCAGATCGAATCCGTACTTATCGCAGAGTTCCAGATCTTTCATGACGGTATGTCCTGCACAACCTTTGCTGTTCGCTTCGTTAAAACCTAATTTCATTCTGCTTTCTCCTTATTTTTGAAACTGTAAATGATAACCCCCGGTGCACTGCGGTGCGGCGCACACAAAACAATCTGTTTTCTGAATCAGAATTCTTCTTAATTCTTCTTATTTGTAGAACTCAGGCTTTTCAACTGTGACAACTTTCTCGATCTGTCCGCTTTCCTGTGCCTTTACAAGTGCGTCAGCAGTAACAGCTGCGAGATATCCGTCCCATGTGTTCGGGCCTTCGATAACGCCCTTGTCTGCGCAGTCAACCCAGTTCTGGATTTCTTCGTCATATGCCTCTTTGAACAGTACGAAGCAGTCTGTGGATACTTCTGTGGAAAGTGTAGCGTCTTTCTTGATGAACGGAGCGATCGGTGTTCCCATCTTCAGGGAAGCCTTCTCGCAGACGACTTCACAGTTGATATCATAACCGAACAGGCAGTTTACGAAGCACTCTACGTCGATTGTGATACCGCTCTTTGTGCGCATAATCATGATCTGCGGATCTTTGCAGTTCTTATGGATGTAACGTGTCTGCTTCGGCATGATTACCTGAACGCTGTCATAGTCATCATCTACCATCCAGTGGCAGAGATCGATCTCATGAATAACTGTGTCATGAACTGCCATCGGTGTGTTGTAGCTTTCCGGAACTTCCGGATTTCTGTGTGTGCAGTGCATGATGAGCGGATCGCCGTATTCGCCGGTCTTGATCGCATCCTTGATCTGGATGTAACCCTTATGATAACGGCGCATGAATCCAAGCTGGATCAGGTGCTTGCCGGCAGCTGCCTCAGCATCCATAACCTTCTTGCAGTCATCAGCTGTTGTGCAGAGCGGCTTCTCACAGAATACGCGTTTTCCGACTTTAATTGCCTCAAGCAGGTCTTCGCAGTGTGCAAATCCAGGAGAAACGATTACGATCGCGTCAACATCCGGATCATTGATCAGCTGTTTGCTGTCTGTGTAAACCTTGCAGCCTTCGCCGGCGATCTCAGCACCCTTCTTAGCGCCTTCTTCGAAAACGTCAGAAACTGCAACAACTTTTGCGCCCTGTGTGCGGTTTGTGATTCTCTCAATATGACTTCTTCCCATTCCGCCGCATCCGATAACACCAACACGTAACATAACTTTCCTCCTTAAATTATAACTGTATATTTGTTTACTGCTTCCTTTTTTCCTGTCTTTTCTGTTTCTTAAGATAGTCTTATTATATCATTGCGTGCACGCACACGCAACTGGTAAAACTACATAAATTATCGTTCCGTTTTTATTGCACATTCACGAATTCTTCGCGGTGCATGTTATATTTGCTGATCGCCCGGATATCCGTAGCGTAAAATTCATCCTGCGGCTCTTTCTGATGGTAGAACCACCAGAACAACAGACGGATCGCCAGATACCCCTGCCTGTGTCCGTCATCATCAATTACATAGTCAATCGTTCGGTCCGCAATATCATCGGGATTGCAGCCGGCCAGATCATGAACAATCACACGGATTTCCGATTCGCAGCCGTTTTTGCGCAGACAGCGCGCCAGTTCCACGGCCCCCTCAGCACAAAGATAGATTCCGTCCGGTTTCTTCTCCTCTTTCAAAAATGTCTGCAGCTGCTCAGCAAGTTTTTCCGGACTATTATCTGTTTTATATTCCGCTGCAATCCGGATATCCGGATAATCGCTTTTCATTACATTGCGGAAACCGCGGATTCTGGCACCCTGACTGGTTTCATCGATTCCGTAAAACAGAATCACATTTCCGGTACCCTGCAGAATATCTCCCATAATGCCGGCTGCCATGCTTCCGCTCTTTTCAGCATCCTGACCGACGAAGCATTTCCTTTCCGATTCCGTGAGATCCGAATTCAGTGTAATAATACTGATTCCGTCCGCTTCACATCTGCTGATCTCCTCACGCATCCGCGAATCTTCAGCTGCCACAACTGCAATCGACCGGACTTTCATTTTCCGCAGCTTTTCCATCTGACGGATTGTTTTCTGTATATCAATCCCATTGATCTCACAGAGTTCAACATGACATCCGAACTGGCTGATCTCACTCTCTGCCTCGAGGATTCCCTCGCGAACCTTCTGCATAAAAGGGGTTTCGGCAAACTGCAGAATCACACCAATCGCTATGTTTTTACCGGTCATAGCCAGCGCTCTTCCGCTGACATTAATTGTATACCCCAGTTCATTGGCGACTTTTTTAATACGTTCTGCCACCTCCGGCTGAACGCGTCCGCGGTTGTGAAGCGCCCGGTCCACAGTCCCTCTCGATACACCGCAGGCATCTGCAATTTCTTTGATTGTTACAGCCATAGATTTGTCACCTCGTTTTTTGGACAAGTTTTTCAGGACTAGTTTTTTGAGATAAGAACAAAACAAAAGCCCGCCGGCAGCTTGAACAGCCATCGGCAGGCGTATTTGATCAGGGTTGCCTGATGAAATCTTATCATTTGCGTGCGCGTGTACGCAATTGTCATTTTCGCCAATTTTCCGAACTTATTTTTGTGAACAAATGCTTTCGCAGTTTCACCATTCGAATGCGCTTTTTAGAAGAACAGCCTCTGTGCCTTTCTGGAAAAAACAATATACCAGATTACAACAATCAGAATGATAATCATCGGAAGCAGTGAAACCGCCAGCGGAAGATCCGTTATTTTGTCATCCAGAATTCCGAGGATTCCGTCGGCCAGTACAAGAATCCCGCATACCAGCAGCCGCGGAACCATAAATCCGGAAAATCCCTCTTTATCCCTGCATTTCCGCATGGGAAGATCTTTGCTCCAGATCCCTCCCCCGATCTCTCCGTTTTTTCTGAGATTCCATGCATTGTATATCAGATATGCGCCATACACTGCAATGATAATGTCCAGTATTAAAAACATGCCTCCGGTTTCCATAATGATGCACTCCTCTCTCCGTATATTGTTTACAAAATCCAGATACAACCTCCGGGTTTCATCTGTTTCGTACCATCAGCTGATTCTGCTGATTTCACGCGGTGAATACCCCATATGCTGTTTAAACAGGCGGCTGTAATAAGAAGGATCGTAAATCCCGACTCTCTCTGCTGCCTCCTGCACGTTCATGTTGCTTTTTTCAATATAATCAATGGATTTCATGATCTTTTTCCGATTGATGTACTGGATCGGCGTAAATCCTGTGATTTCTTTGAAGACATTACGAAAATATCCCTCACTCCAGAAAACCTGTGACGCGAGATCTCCTACTTCAATATTTTCTGCCAGGTGTTCTTCTATATATGTGATCGCCTTCTGCACCTTTGCCTGTCTGTTATCCACGCGCTGATTCGCATTGACTGCATTCTGCCGCCGGGCAATCCTTTTCAGCCAGGTAAGCAGGTACTGCAGCTGCAGTGATTTCATGGATGAACTGTCGCGGTCCTGCAGCTCCTGTTCACTGATCATATCCATACAGATCCGTTCCATTGTCGCCCGTTCTGTCATGGTGAGCCCGATAATACCGCGCCTTCGCACAGATGATTCATTCAAGCCATATTCTTCGCCTGACTGATTCTTTTTTTCCCAGAGAATATCTGTCTCGCGCCGCAGCTCATCCCAGCGCTGCAGTACATTTGACTCCTCGTAAATCGTTTCCAGATGCCTGTAGTTTTTTTTCACCATCCGGTTAAAATCCATATTCAGTTTGCGCGTAAAGAACTGGCAGTTTATGATTGTCATCTGTGACTCAACATAATAACCGTGTTCAACATTCGGTTCTATCAGCAGCACATCACCCGGCAGAAGCGGTACCGGATCTTCTCCCTGATAAGAGTGTGTTCCGCGCCCGCGAATAATCAGCGCCATTTCATGATATAAATGTTTGTGCGGCATTACAGTAACCGCATGTTCCTGATTTAAAACAGCAATTCCGGAATTATCCTGCCGTGGAAATTCCAGATAACCGTCATAGATAGGCAGTCCCCATCCGTTTTCATCTCCGATAAATTGCAGATCTATTTTCCGGTTTTGTTCCATCTGTGTCCCTCCGGTACTGCATCGCCGCAATCCCTCGCAGCATTTGATCCGTTTCCATCGCGTTTAAATCCCGCTCGGGAAGATTATAGCAGAGACATTTCTTTCTGGCAACAAAGCGGCAGACAAAAAAGAAGCCCGCCGCGGCTTTCTATGCCACGACAGACCCCTTTATTCACGTTATGCAATTGTCTCAAGTTTCTTCTTTTTCAGAAGTTTTCCCTGTTGATACCGGACAACATTGCTGTCGGAATCAGTTTTCAGGAATTAGAGATAATCGTCAATGTTTGTAGCATCAACCAGCTCGAACGGAACGTCAACGCCCTTAGTCTCAACTGTGCCGTTTACGCAAGCGTCGTATGCGGAAGCTGCTGCCCATTTAGCCTGTGCAAGACCATTCTGGAAGACTGTGCAAGCAAGGTTGCCTTTCTTAACTTCCTGAAGAGCATCCTGGTTTGCATCGATACCAAGGATATCAACACCATCAGCAAGACCTGCTGCCTGGTATGCCTGCAGAGTACCCATTGCGGACTCGTCGTTGCAGCACGGAATAACCTTGATGTCTTCGCCGAAGCTGTTTGTCCAGTCTTCTGCGTTGTTCATAGCTTTGTCACGCATGTAGTCAGAGATAAGAACTGCCTTCAGATCATAGTTGAATCCAGCCTTGTCGAGTGTCTCGAAGACACCTTTCTGACGGAGCTCAGTGTGGTCGTAACCTTCCTGACCTCTCTGGTAGCACATGTTAACTGTCTCAGAGTCATCAACGTTTGCAATGATCCATTCAGCCTCAAGCTGTCCTGCATAGTAGTTATCAGAACCAACGAAACCAATACCGTTGTTCATAGCGTCTGTGTGAACAATAGCGTTTACCAGAACGAGCGGCATCTTAGCTTCCTGGCAGAGCTCTACGATACCAAGGCATCCGTCAGCATCTGTCGGGTCAAGGATGATTGCATCAACGCCCTGTGTGATGAAGTTCTCAGCCAGCTGAAGCTGTCTGTTCGGGTCCATCTCGCCGTCGCCTTCATTGATCTTGACATTCGGGAAGTTCAGTTCGCAGTAATATTTGAATGTGTTACGGATCTTGGTTGTGAAGGTATCTTTGAAGCCCATGTCGATGTAGCCCCATGTGAACGCTTCGTCACCAGCTGTAGGCATATCATAGTCTGCTTCCCAGTCGCCGAGTCCATCGCCTGCTGCCTCGATGTCTGCCTTTGTGTACATGATATCTGTCTCAGAATCTTCTGATCCAGCATCCTCTGCTGCTGCGTCATCAGCTGCTGCATCTTCTGCTGCTGCCTCAGATGTTGCTTCTGCTGCACTGCTTGCTGCTGCGCTGTCTCCGCCTGAAGAAGCTGCGCCGCCGCCGCATGCTGCGAGGCTAGCTACCATACCTGCTGCAAGAATCGATGCAAGAATCTTTTTTTTCATTTGTTTTCCTCCCTTAATGAAAAATGAAAAAGATTTATCTATTAATATACACATGCCGTCTGCGGCACTGCATATATTAACCATAAGAATTGCAGGGATCCGGACGGGCAGCTCCCGCCCGGAATCCGCTTACGCACATTATTAAAAAGCGATAAGAATCAGCCTTTTGTTCTGGAGTTACGTACGACAGTATCGATGATAACTGCGAGAAGTACGAGAAGACCAAGAACGAGTTTCTGCAGGGATGCTGTGATGTTCTGCAGGTTCATGAAGTTACGGATGATACCGATGATCAGAGAACCGATGATGGTGTTAACAACTGTACCAGTACCACCTGCCATGGATGTACCACCCATGACAACGGCTGCGATTGCGTCCATCTCGTAGGTGAGCGCTGCTGCCGGCTGTCCGGAATTCATACGTGCCATCAGGACGATACCTGCGCATGCTGACATCAGTCCGGAGTAGATTGCTGCGAAGAACTTAACCATGCCGACGTTGATACCGGAAGCTTTTGCTGCGTTCTGGTTGCCGCCGACTGCATACATGCCGCGTCCGATCGGAGTCCAGGACAGGATGTAGTAGGTGATCAGCAGGATGATGATCATCAGGATAACCGGGAACGGAATGATTCCGATGTAGCCCTGGCCGATGAATGTGTATGCATCACCGAGGTTGGAGTAGTTCTGTCCGCCTGTGAAGGTCATGATGAAACCTTCAGCGACCATCATGGTTGCCAGTGTTGCGATGAAAGGCGGAATGTCAAATTTTGTGATGAAGAATCCCGCGAATGCGCCGAAGCAAAGTCCTACGAACAGTGCTACGATAATTGCAAGAAACAGATTGTGTGTTGTCAGCATGCAGTATGCTGAAAGGGTACCTGCGCAGGCAAGGACTCGGGAAGCACCCAGGTCGATCATGCCGCAGATGATCATGAACTGCTCACCGCAGGCAAGCAGGGTGATAACAACGACCTGTCTCAGGATATTTCTGATGTTCATTCCGGAAAGGAAGTTGTGGTTAACAACTGCGAAGATGATGAACATCAGAATGAAAATCAGGAAAATACCATATTTACTATAAAATTCACCAAAATTAAATTCTTTTTTCTCTGCTTTAGCCATTAGCCGCACTTCCTCCTAATGCAAAACTCATAATCGCTTCCTGAGAGAAGTCCTCTCTCATAACTTCGCCTGTAACACGTCCTTCTGCCATGACCAGTGTTCTGTCGCAGACACCGATGATCTCCGGAAGTTCTGAGGAGATCATGATAACACCTGCGCCCTGTTCTGCGAGGTCGATCATGATCTTGTAGATCTCATACTTCGCACCGACGTCGATACCTCTGGTCGGCTCGTCGAAAATCAGGATGTCGCAGTTCTTGCACAGCCATTTCGCAATGACGACCTTCTGCTGGTTACCACCGGAAAGGCTCATTGCAGGTGTGTCGACCGTCGGGGTCTTGATGCGGAGTTTTGTCTTCATCTCCTCAGCATCCTTGCGCTCTGCGATCTTGTTCAGGAATACGCCTTTGTATTTCTTCAGGTTCGGCAGTCCGATATTCTCACAGATGGAGCGAATCAGGACAAGACCTTCCAGTTTACGGTCCTCAGACAGGTAAATAATACCGTTGTCGATTGCGTCTTTAACCTTGGAAACCTTGACTTCTTTGCCGTTCAGCAGCATGGTTCCGCCTGTGATCGGGTCCAGACCGAAGATTCCGCGGCATGTCTCTGTACGGCCTGCGCCGACCAGTCCTGCCATACCAAGGATCTCGCCTTTGTGAAGTGTGAAATTGACGTTGTGGAATTTCTCACCGGAAAGATCTTTGACTTCGAACAGCGGCTCGCCGACCTTATTGGTCTTCTCCGGATAGACATTGTCCATCTTACGTCCGACCATCTTCGCAATGATCTCATCCTGCGTCAGGTCATTGATGTCGTGCGAAGAAATACTGTGTCCGTCTCGAAGAACGGTCAGTCTGTCGCCGACGACCTTCAGCTCGTCCAGCTTATGGGAAATGTAGATAATAGCGATGCCCATCTTCTTCAGGCGCATAACCTGCTCGTGAAGGACTGCTACCTCTGCCTCTGTGATTGAGGATGTCGGCTCATCCATGATAATGATTTTTGCGTTAACTGAGATTGCCTTGATGATCTCGATGATCTGCGTATCTGATACGGTCAGTGAACGCATCAGCGCTTTTGCGTCATACTTGAAGCCGAGTTCATCGATGAGGCGCTGTGCCTCGCTGAACATATACTTCTTGTTGATCATCTTGAACTTGTTCTGCGGCAGTCTTCCAAGGAAAATGTTCTCTGCGATTGTCAGATCCGGAACCGGGTTCAGCTCCTGATGGATTGTCGCAACACCTTTTTCCTTCATGTATCTCGGATTGTGAGTCGTAATTTTCTCTCCGAAGACATATACCTCGCCCTCATCGGCCGTGTACATACCATTGATACATTTGATCAGTGTCGATTTTCCGGCGCCATTCTCGCCTACCAGAACGTGACATTCGCCTTCGTTTACTGTGAAGCTGACATTATCCAGCGCTTTTACACCCGGAAAAGACTTGGAAATGTTTTTCAGCTCGATAGCAACCTTTTTTTCCGCCACTCTATCCCTCCTTTACCAAATTAATCGCTGCGTCCCCCCTAAAGTAACCGTCTCCCTGTTTCAACTCAGCAACCTGCACAAATCTAAGCCGAATATTTGTACAAACCGCCTAAAAAAAAGGGCAAATTACTTATACACTTGGACAAAATTCATTTTATCACTTTTTGCATAATTGAAAGTAGCACAAAATGATTTATTACTTGGACATTTCGAATATTTCGTTAATAATTTATTCATCATTCGTTCACATTGTTAAACAATAAACAAATTATAAATTCCGAAAGGTCCGCCTGCCGCCGCACAGCAGGTCCAGGGTAACCAAAGGCATTGACAGGCACTGAAAAAAGGCTGTCTTTCCCGATCAATCAGAAGACAGCCTTTTTCAATCAGAATTACTGGCTGATTGTCATCTTCAGCGCATCGATAGATGTCTGCAGACCGGCTTCAACGGACATGGTGAGATCTTCCATCTCGAGGGAAACATATCCGTTATATCCCATCATGGAGCAAACAGAGAAGAATTCTTTCCACCACTTCAGGTCTTTGCCGCAGCCGACTGCGACATAGTTCCATGTGCGGTCTTTTGTCTCTGTGACAGGAAGGTTCTCAAGCAGTCCGTCAATGTCAACATTGTACTGTTCCGGACGGGCATCTTTGCCGTGTACATAGTAAATCTTATCGCCAAGTGCGCGTGCAGCGGCAATCGGCTCTGCGCCCTGGATCATCAGGTGGGACGGATCCAGGTTCAGCCCGAGAACATCAGACAGCTCCGGTCCGACTACTTCGACAAGCTTATTGAATGTGCGGACGTTATGAACAAGCGCGCCCGGGAACTCCTCGATCGCGATCTTCTCCACGCCATTGTCCTTTGCGCACTGGCAGAACTCTTTCCACCACTCTGCAGCAACTTCCCACTGGTATTTCACAGCTTCTGCCATGTAATTGAAGCCGTCATACTCCGGCCATGAAATTGTAGAAACAATCCAGTTCGGCGTCTTGTCGCCAGGTGCTCCTGCCGGAAGGCCGGACATGGTGACGATTGTCTTAACGCCCAGAAGGCCTGCCAGCTTCAGTGTGTCGTGCTGGGTCTTGCTGTGTGCCTTGCCCATCGGTGTATCGATCAGCGGATTGCCGGAGCAGTTCAGTGCGGAAATCTCAAGACCTCTCTTGTCGATCTCTGCCTTGAAAGCAGCGAGCTTATCCGGGTTGTTGATCAGTTCTTCCGCGGACGGAATAAAATGACATCCGCCCCAGCCGCCTGCGGTCAGTTCGATTGCCGGAATACCGTATGCGACAACTTTGTCAAGCATCTCTGTGAACGGGATCGGTCCAAATACATCTGTGCAGATTGAAAGTTTCATTTGCTTCCTCCTTATCCATCCGTTTTGCATATCAGAAAGTACCTTCTCAGCCCTCTGTATGCAGCGCCCTTTTTATCTTATATTCAGTATAGATGATACAGATGCTCTGTACCATATGATTATTGCAAATAATATTCCGTATTCTTTCGGAACTTCTCAGGAAACAGTAGAAATAAGCACTTTTCCAGTCCCGCGCATAAAATCAAATCATAGAATTCCTGCATTTCAGGCTTTGTGCGGCCTGCACATTCACGGGAACACCCTGTTCCTGATAAACCCGGACATGCGGCAGATGCCGGTGTTCCGTCTGATCTGCCGCATGATTCCGGTTTACACGTTCTTATTCGGTTTTATTATTCGAAGTCAACCCAGACAGCGCCTTCGTCAGCGGATTTTGCACAGCTGTTGATCCAGCGGATGCCGTCGATGCCGTGGTCAAGATCCGGATAGATGATGCTGTTGACAGTCTCTTCGTCGCCGCGGTTCTTAGCGTCGATGACCTGTGCGAATCTGGTGTACAGGTTTGCCCAGCTCTCCGGAAGTCCTTCGTAATGAAGTGCGCCCAGGCGCTCGTCTTCCTGTGCAAGTCCGTCAAGGTAATCCATGCCGCGGGTCAGGATCTGTGCCGGCTGGCCCTGTACTTCGTAGCGAAGCTGATCGCATGTCTGGTCGTTCCACTCCAGGGAAGCCTTGGAGCCGACGATGCGGATGTGCTGGGAGCTCATATCGCCTGCATTGACTGCGGATGCCCACATACGGCCGACAGCACCGCTCTCATAGCGCATCAGGCAGTATGCATTGTCCTCGAGCGGATATCTGGAACCGACAAATGCCTGACGGTCACACAGAACCTGTTTCAGCTTCAGATCCGGGCAGATCAGCTGGGACATGTAGAAAGTATGTGTGGACAGATCTCCGAGTACGAAGGATTTTCCGACCTTTGCCGGGTCAACACGCCACTTCTGGCCTTCTGCCTTGACGTCTGCCTCAGCGTTGCATCCGAATCCGTGTGCATAGCGCAGGTCAACCATGTTGATCTTTCCGAGCATGCCGCTCTGAACCATTGCGCGCATCTGCAGAAGCATCGGGAATCCGGAGAATCCGTATGTTACGCAGACAACTTTGCCTTTTTCTTCAGCGAGCTTCTTGATCTCGAGACCCTGCTCAACTTCGAAGAACAGCGGCTTTTCGCAGATAACATGCAGTCCTGCCTCAAGAGCAGCCTTGCAGACTTCGTAATGCTGGAAGTTCGGGGTAGCGATGTCAACAACTTCGATGCCGTCTTCGCGCTCAGCCTCTTTTGCGAACATGGTCTTGTAGTCCGGGTACAGACGCTCCGGATCCATGTTCAGAGCCTTACCGAAATCTACGCAGCGGTCAGCGTCGATGTCGAATGCTGCTGCCTGCAGATCAAAGTTTGTGTTGTCCATACGCGCGCCAAGACGATGCTTGTATCCAACCTGGCTTGTACGTCCGCCGCCTACGATTCCCCATCTGAAAGGTCTTGCAATTTTCTTTTCGCCGATGTTCATTTTGATTTCTCCTTTTCTTTTTTGATTGTTGTTCTGAATGACTGATTATTGTTCTGATTGTGATTTATTTAAGTGCTGCTTTTCTTTTTTAATTGATTTGCCGACGGGTTTCTTTTTCATCTCGTTTGTTCTCTGCGGTTTGTTGTCCCGCTTGTTGAGTTTATAATACAATGCCTTTTTTTGAATTTCAACAGGTTTTTAAATATAATTGGTTAATCGTTTAAGTTAATTTCACCTTTACTTTATCCGCATTCTGTTTTATACTTTAGGAAACTGTTTACTCTGTTAATCAGGAAAGGACTTTTCACATGAGTACCATTAAAGAAGTTGCCGCAAAGGCCGGCGTCTCTGTCGCAACTGTTTCTTATGTATTAAACAATTCCCGGCCGGTCAGGCCGGATACGCGTGACCGCGTACTGGAAGCAGCGCAGGCACTCGGCTATGTTCCGAATGCATCCGCGCGCAATCTGCGGGTGACCTCCACAAAATCAATCGGAATCATTCTGCCGAATATCCAGGACGCTCTGTATGCCAGTATCTTTACCAGTCTGTCTTCTTATTTACAAAGTCACGGCTACATTCCCCGCGTTGCCTTTTCCAATGACATACCGGAACAGGAACAGAGCAGCATCAATGAACTGGTCGCAATGAATATTGACGGTCTTCTGCTGATCACCTGTCAGCCGGAAAGGACCGATTTCTTCCAGCAGCGCGTGGCAGATGTCGGCGTGCCGACCGTTTTTATCGAGCGCGCCCCGACTTCCTTTGCCACAAACTTCATCGGTTTTAACTCGTATCAGGCAACCTACCGGCTCATGACACATTTGCTGGAAAAAGGTTACCGCAGAATTCTACTTGCCTGCGGACCGCTGAATTTTTCTCCTGAGCGGAACTGTCTGCAGGGATATCAGGACGCACTTGCTTCCTTTGCCGGAGAAGGAGGACAGGCCGGACAGAGCGGAATGCCCGCACCCGAGTCTCTCATCTTCTCTGTGAGCATGAACAAAGAGGACGCATTTCGTGACTATCTTGAGCAGTATGCAGGCATCGGGCCGGAAGCTGTCATCTGTACCAGCCGTGAAATCGAAAAAGGAATAACTGCCGCGATCCGGTACTGCGGACTTCGTATTCCGGAAGATCTCATGATTATCACATTTGGTGAAGAATCCTGGAATAACATCCAGGCAGGGGTCGGTCTTCATCAGATTTCCCGTCCTGCTATGCAGCTGGGCGACCTGGCTGCACAGACACTGATCCGAAGCATCGAACAGCCCGAATTAAACGATCTGGTCTACCTCGAACTGGAAGATACGACTGCGGATGATGCGCTGGATTTCCCGGCCGCCGAAACGCTGCAGAAGCGCCCGGTCCTTCCGGAACCATCTGCCGCGCAGGAGCGCACCGGGCTTCGGATTCTCATTGTTGACACCACTGCGACCCAGCCGATCATTTCGCTGACGCGTCATTTTACGGACCGGACAGGTATTCCTGTCAACTATGATGTATGCCGGCAGGAAGAACTGCATGAAAAGATGCGGGAAGACTATCAGTCGATTCTTGAAACCTATGACCTGTATACGTATAATTCTCCCTGGCGTGATCTGATGGCGGAGAATGGCTGTCTGACAGATCTTTCGGATTTTATCAGTCAGTACAATATCCATACAGACCGGTTCTTCCGCCAGACACTTGACAATTGTATCGTTGACGGAAAAGTGCAGGGAATTCCTTTTACCGCGGCAAGTCAGATTTTATTTTACCGCAGTGATTTTTTTCAGGATCCCGCATACCAGAAGGCGTTCAGTTCAAATAACACGCTCTCGCTGCGCCCGCCGCGGACCTGGACAGAGTTTAATAACATTGCCGCCTTTTTTACGCGGTCTTTTAATCCGGATTCTCCGACAGAATACGGGACCTCTTTTACCGCACGCAGCAATGAATTTCTCGGCCCCGAACTTCTGATCCGTCTGTCTTCCTACGGCGGATCACTCTGGGACGCATACAATCATCCGACCTTTTATTCCTCCGCCAATGTGCGCGCCTTTGACGCCGCGCTGGCAACCCTGCAGTATGTCCCGTCCGACTATACAGAAACAGATATTGACCAGAGCATCGAAGACTTCTGCAGCGGAAAGACGGCGATGCTGATTTCCTTCAGTGACCACGCGCATATGATCAGCCGTCTGCTCCGTGAGAACCTGCAGGCGCAGATCGGTTCTTTCCGGATTCCCGGAAACAAGCCCGTCCGCGGCGGTTTCAGTTTCGGTGTGAACCCGCGCTCGGCGAAACAGCGGGAAGCATATGAATATCTGAACTGGTTCTGCAGGCGTGATACCAGCTTCTATCTGACCGTTCTGAACGGTGCTTCGCCATTTACAGAGCCGTACCACAATTTCAAGCTGCAGAAACTCTATCCCTGGCTTGTGTGGTCAGAACAGAGTATCGCGCCTTCTGTTCCCCGTTACATTCCGCACCGCAGAGGGCAGCGTGTGATCCCGACCGGAGATGTGATGTCGATCCTCTGTGACGCGTTCCGCGCGGCTGCCGACGGATCAGTGACGCCGGAAGAAGCGCTCATCCGGGCACAGGAGCAGGCCGAGCAGCTGTACCGCCAATATGGATATCCCGTAAGAAAAACATCCCCTGCCACCAGACGGTGACAGGGGATGCCCTCATTATAAACAATATTAAATTCCTGTGATCAGCTGTTCTTTTTCCCGGTGCGACAGCTGCTTGATCTTCGCTTCCCGGGACATCGCGTCATGTTTTGTCTCATAGGTCTCGGAATAAATCAGCTGTACCGGCCGGCGGCTCTTTGTATACTTTGCGCCGGATCCTGCATTGTGGCTGGCCACACGCTTTTCCAGATCCGTGGTATAACCTGTGTAATAACTGCCGTCACTGCACCGGACCATGTATGTATAGTATCTGCGCTTCTGTTCTGCGATATCCTTATGCTGCGCTGTGTCAGGATCCTTCTTCTGTGGTTTCTTCATCTTCATCTGTTGATCCAAGCCGGCTGTACAGCGTAACTGCATCTACAATATTAGCGTGTTCCACACCGCCGGCATGTCCTGTTACCATGATATATTCTTCACCTTCATAGCGGCAGATGCTTGCCAGCGTATGCATCGCTTCATCCGTGTAGCCGGTCTTTCCGCCCATGTAGACCGCGCCGTTCGGCAGATTGACTGTATCAATGTGCATGTAACTGTTATTCGTGAACGGAATGCCTGCCGGATGCACATCTGTCTGGGATGTCGTATAGCTGCGGGCGGTAAAAATCTGTTTGAAGATATCATTCTTCAGCGCATATTTCTCCAGTTTGATAAAGTCCTTGCATGTCGTATAGTGATCTTCGTTGTGAAGTCCGATGGAATTGGTAAAATGGGTGTTTTTCATCCCCAGTTCCCCGGCCTTCTGATTCATCAGTTCTACAAAAGCCGACTCCGATCCTGCAATCTTGTCGCACACCGCCATGCATGCTTCCGCGCCGGACGGCAGCATGACGCCGTACAGAACATCGCGGAACGTGACCTTCTCACCGGCCTCAAACCCTGCGCGGCTCGCCTGCTCAGCGTAGTGCGCATCAATATATTCCTGCTTGATCGTCACTTCGCCGTCCAGATTATCAACATTTTCGATGCCGAGAATGCAGGTCATGATTTTCGTCATAGAAGCAGGATACATTTTCTCTTTGGATGCTTTGGTGAAAAATACGGCGCCGTCCGACAGCCGGACCATCCGCGCATAATCGCTGTACACGCCTTCACCCGAAAGCTTCTTCACATTTTTTGCCGCCTGCGCCTTTGCCTCGGCTTCCGCTGCCGCTTCTTCCTCTGCAGAAGCAAGCTGCGGCATCTCAACCTTGTTGTCGCCGACGTAGTGCATCTTAAATTCATCCGCAGAACTGCCGGAGACCTCCGAGATTTCTCCGGATGACGCATTTCCGAACCCGCGCTGCAGCACCAGTGCCGCAAGGATTCCCACCAGCAGGACAATGATGATAATCGTCAGTATCATCCCGACTTTGCCGGATTTCTTCTTTTTCTTTTTCTTCTTTTCAGCCATGTTATTCTGCTCCCCTGTCCTTTTCATTCATAAAGCATGCTAAAAGTAAATCACAATTTCTGAACGCATGCGGGTCTGTACAGCGCACTTGAGCTGTTTCCTCCCACATACAGCAATATGATGATACCATCTGCATAAATCGTTGTCAAAACAGTCAGACCATACATACCTGTCTTTTTTTATTGCAGAACGGCTCCTTCCAGATCCTCGCCGGGATATTCATCAATATCCTGATAATGCCACCACTCGCCCCAGTAGCCTTCAAATCCGGCATCCGACATGGTCTGATCCAGCATCCAGGCGTTTTCCGCTTCTTCCTCCGTGCAGTCATCGTAATCACGGTCGGCTCTCAGTGAAAAATCATCAAATCCGGTCGGCATGGGAATCTCTGTTCCATCCTCCCGCACGACCGTGATATCCACGGTATTGCCGAAATTATGCGATGTATATCCGCGTTCCTCCGGATTGGAAACATATGTGGTGTCCGGATATGCGTCCCAGAGTGCCTGCTGCGCCCAGAGCGGCCGGAAAGCGTCCCAGATCTTCAGCGTGAGCCCCTGCTCCTTCATTACATCTTCCACATATTGAAGACGTTTTACCGTGCCGTACCGCAGATAGGCATCCTTGAAATCATAGATGATCTGTCCGGTAAAATTGTCCTCTGTCGCGTACTTGAGATCTACCAGAATATCCGGAATATAATCCCGCACGCGGACCAGGTCATCATCTTCCGGTTCCGCGGCAACCGGCTTGAGTGCATTTTCAGCCTGCGGTTCGCGCTCTGAATCCGCAGCCATCTGTGCAGCATCCCCGGCATTCTCTTCCGCATCTTCCGGCGCCGGAGCAGTCTGACCTCCGCTGCCCGCAGGAGTTTCATCCCCGAAGCGCTCCGTCACTTCCGATTCATCCGCCGCGGAAGTTTCCGGCACACGCTCCGCTGCCTCTGTCTTATCTGCTGCATTTTTCTCTCTGCCGCACGCAGGCAATACCAGCAAGCCTGCCATCAGCAGTATCAGAAGGGATGCGCCCGCGATATGTCTTTTCAGTGTCATCCAATGATCCCCCATCTTTCCGATTTACCTCTTTGCGGATCCGTAATCCGGGCATCGGGTAAAAATCAAATCCGACTCAGGTATCATCATAAGCCACTTTATTTTTTTTGTAAACTGCAGAATGATTATTGACACCATTAATTTACCATGCTACAATGCTACCAATTTATAACTTTAATATAACCTTAAACCGTTGAAGCGGAGATAACGGCAGCAATGCCCCCACAGAGAGCCTGAGATGCTGAGAATCAGGCGGGAAACAACCTGTCAAATGGACCGCAGAGGGTGCAGTCAAATGTGAATCCCCATTTAAGGACATCGTTTTAACAGATTGTCCTGCCGGTGGATCACAGAGTATTCTGCAACGTGCAGGCATACGTCAGTTGCCGGGGATATGATGGTATCCCGCAAAGCGCACGGGGAAACCCGTGAATCAGGGTGGCACCGCGGATTTTGCTGATTCGCCCCTGACAGAGCATTTGTTCTGTCAGGGGCTTTGTTTATTTACAGAAAGAGGTGATCCTATGCGTATTACACCGGATCTGACCGACGTCAGATATTACGCCGGGACAGGAAACTATGATGTCCTGCCGGTCAGCTGTGAAATTCTTTCCGATTTTACCACGCCGATTGAAACCATGCGGATTCTGAAAAATGTATCCAGACACTGCTACATGCTGGAATCCGCGCAGGCGAATGAAACATGGGGACGTTACACCTTTCTGGGTTATGACCCGATTATGGAAGTGACATGTGTTGACGGAAAGATGCGCGCCGGAGATATCCGCATACATACCGGCAATCCCTCCGACGTACTGCGGCAGATCCTCTCCGGTTACCGGAGTCCCCGCTTTGAACATCTTCCTCCCTTTACAGGCGGTCTCGTCGGATACTTTGCCTTTGATTATCTCGGCTACAGCGAGCCGTCCGTGCGGTGCGGCGCAGATGACACCGAAGCGTTCAAGGACGTAGATCTGATGCTGTTTGACAAGGTAATCGCCTTCGACAATCTGCGGCAGAAAATTATTCTGATCGCGAATATGCGTCTTTCCGACGGCGAAGAAGGTTACAACAAAGCAGTCCTGGAGCTGAAACAGCTCGCAGCACTCCTGCGGACGGGCGCGAAGCGGGAGGAGCCCGGCGGACGGCTGACCGGTGAAGTCACACCCCTCTTTAACCGGGAGCAGTTCTGCGATATGGTCGCAAAAGCAAAAAAACACATATTTGAGGGAGACATTTTCCAGATCGTACTTTCCAACCGGCTGTCGGCGCCGTTCGAAGGCAGTCTGCTGAATACCTACCGGATGCTGCGCACAATAAATCCTTCTCCTTACATGTTCTATTTTTCAGGAACGGATGTGGAAGTGGCCGGCGCATCACCGGAGACGCTGGTCCGTCTGGAAGACGGAATTCTTCATACCTTTCCGCTCGCCGGCACACGGCCGCGCGGCAGAACAGAGGCCGAAGATCTCGCTCTGGAACAGGATCTCCTGGCGGACGAAAAAGAACTGGCAGAGCACAATATGCTGGTAGATCTGGGGCGGAATGATCTCGGAAAAATCAGCCGGTTCGGCACCGTGCAGGTGGAAAAGCTGCACAGCATCGAGCGGTTCTCCCACGTGATGCATATCGGCTCCACGGTCCGCGGTCAGATCCGGCAGGACAAAGACGCACTGGACGCCATAGAAGCCGTTCTGCCGGCCGGTACACTCTCAGGCGCACCAAAGATCCGGGCGTGCCAGCTGATTGCCGAACTGGAAAATGACAAGCGCGGCATTTACGGAGGCGCAATCGGTTATATCGACTTTACAGGCAATATGGATACCTGCATTGCCATCCGGATCGTCTATAAGAAAAACGGAAATGTATTCGTCAGAAGCGGAGCCGGAATCGTAGCAGACTCCGTTCCGGAGAAAGAATACCAGGAATGCCTGAACAAAGCCCGCGCTTCCCTTAAGGCACTGGAACTGGCACAGGAGGCGGACCTATGATTCTTTTAATCGATAATTACGACAGCTTCTCTTACAACCTCTATCAGCTGATCGGTGCGATTAATCCGGATATCCGCGTTATCCGCAACGACGAGGTGACAACGAAAGATATCCGCGCGCTGATGCCGGACCGGATTATCCTCTCACCCGGACCCGGCCGGCCGGAAGATGCCGGCATCATCATAGAAGCAGTACAGAAGCTCGGACCGGAAATACCGATCCTCGGTGTGTGTCTGGGTCATCAGGCCATCTGCGCCGCATATGGGGCGGTGATCACCTATGCAAAAGAACTGATGCACGGAAAGCAGTCCACCGCGTACCTGAATCAGGACTGCCCGCTGTTTGCGGGCTGCCCGGCAGAAACGCCGGTTGCCAGGTATCATTCCCTCACAGCAGACAGCACAACGATTCCGGACGAACTCCTGATTACCGCCCGGACAGAAGATGGCGAAATCATGGCCGTTCAGCATAAAGCATATCCTGTTTTCGGCGTCCAGTTTCATCCCGAATCCATCATGACCCCCGCGGGGAAAACGATGCTGCGGAATTTTATAACGATGCCTTTGTTCCATTCATGAATGAACCATCTGTCTTTTATTATGAAAAGGAGTTTCAACAATGATTAAAGAAGCAATTGTAAAAATCGTAAGCAAAGAAGACCTGACCTATAACGAGGCTTACACCGTCATGAATGAAATCATGAGCGGCGAAACGACTGCGACGCAGAATGCTGCTTTTCTGGCTGCCCTTTCCACAAAAAGCGCCCGGGCCGAGACGACCGACGAAATCGCAGGATGCGCGGCGGCCATGCGGGATCATGCAACAAAAGTAGAGACCGGCATGGATCTGTTTGAGATTGTAGGCACCGGCGGAGACAACGCGCAGAGCTTTAATATTTCCACGACATCTGCGATTGTCGCGGCGGCCGGCGGCATGAAGGTTGCCAAACACGGAAACCGGGCGGCATCCTCCAGAAGCGGAACGGCCGACTGCCTTGAGGCGCTGGGCGTCAACATTCACCAGAGTCCCGCGCGGTGTATCGAACTGCTGAATGAGGTCGGCATGTGCTTTTTCTTCGCGCAGAAGTATCACACCTCCATGAAATACGTCGGCGCAATCCGCAGGGAACTGGGTTTCCGGACTGTATTCAACATTCTCGGACCTCTGACAAACCCCGGCAGTCCTACCATGCAGCTTCTGGGCGTGTATGATGACTATCTTGTCGAACCGCTGGCACAGGTTCTGATCAGCCTGGGGGTAAAACGAGGCATGGTCGTATACGGACAGGATAAGCTGGATGAGATCTCCATGAGCGCACCCACCAGAATCTGTGAGATCCGGGACGGATGGTATAAAACCTATGTCATCAAGCCGGAAGATTTCGGATTTGCCCGCTGCGCCAAAGAAGAGCTGGTCGGCGGTACACCGGAGGAAAACGCTGCCATCACACGCGCAATCCTCAGCGGCGAAGAAAGAGGTCCGATGCGCAGCGCTGTTCTTCTGAATGCAGGCGCGGCGCTGTATCTCGGCGGTAAGACAAATAAACTCCAGTACGGTGTGTCCATGGCGGCCGGTCTGATCGATACCGGAAAAGCACTGGAGACACTGGAGAAGTTTATCGCTGTCAGCAACCGTCCGGAGGAAACCGTATGAGTATCCTGAATCAGATCGCGGCGCACGCGAAAGAACGCGTCGCAAAAGACAAAGAGCGCATCAGTACGGATGAAATCCGGGCCCTTGCCCGAAGCGGCGGACCGGCAGATGGCATCGCTTTTTACAATGCGCTTGCAAAACCCGGCATGCGGTTTATCTGTGAGGTGAAAAAAGCTTCGCCTTCAAAAGGTCTGATCGATCCCGTTTTTCATTATCCGGAAATTGCCGCCTCCTATGAAAATGCAGGTGCCGACTGTATCTCCTGCCTGACCGAGCCGAACTGGTTTCTGGGATCCGATGCTATTTTCCGGGAAATCCGCGCACTGGTCCGCACACCCATGCTGCGCAAGGACTTTATTGTGGATGAATATCAGATCTACCAGACAAAGCTGATGGGCGCAAACTGTATCCTGCTGATCTGCGCGCTGCTGCCCACAGATACCCTTGCCCGGTATCTGCAGATCGCATCCGATCTGGGGCTGGCAGTCCTGACGGAAGCGCACGATGCAGATGAAATCGCCTCCGCCGTCAGCGCAGGTGCAAATATCATCGGCGTGAATAACAGAAATTTAAAGGATTTTTCAGTGGATTTCTCTAATGCTTCACGCCTGCGGGATCTCATCCCTGCCGAATGCCTCTATGTGGCTGAAAGCGGCGTGCAGACACCGGAAGATGTCGCTGCGCTGCATGCGGCCGGTGCAGATGCCGTCCTGATCGGCGAGGCACTGATGCGGGCAGATAATAAAGGGGAGCTGCTGACGGCCATGCGTGAGAAGTGCCGGTAAGATACATGATTCTTGTCAATGACATCCGGAGTCCGGGGATGATACATGTCTCCCGGCTCAGGTGGAATTCGCCGGCGAGACATGTATCATCCCCCTGCTGAGGGACCCCGCCGCGTGCATTCTGCATGTGCTTCATGTATCTTGCCGGCGGGAAAAAGGAGAAATGATGACGAAAATCAAAATCTGCGGCCTCACGCGGGCGCAGGACATTATGTTTGTGAATGAAGCAATGCCTGATTATGCCGGATTTATCCTGCTCTTTCCCAAAAGCAGGCGTAATCTCAACCCGGATGCCGCTGCAGCTCTCCGGCGGCAGCTTGCTCCCGGAATTCAGGCGGCAGGTGTATTTGTCGATCAGTCTGCCGGATCAGTTCTCACGGCCGCAAAAAAGGCCGGCCTGAATGTCATCCAGCTCCACGGGCATGAAGATAATTCATATATCCGGGAAATCCGGAAACAATCCGGACTGCCGGTCTGGAAAGCATTCCGGATCCGTACAGCATCCGATCTGGAAGACGCGGCAAAACCCGATGCCGATGCGGTCCTCCTGGACAACGGATACGGAACCGGAAAACCATTTGACTGGTCTCTGGCAGACAACTTTAACCGGCCGTTTTATCTCGCGGGCGGGCTGACGCCTGAAAACATTTCTGAAGCTGTTCGTACGCTCCGACCCGCACTTCTAGACCTCTCCTCCGGCGTCGAAACTGCCGGATACAAAGATCGGAAGAAAATACTTGCTGCAGTTGCAGCAGCACATGCTTCCTGAAACCTCCGGCGCATCCTGCTTGTAAATCGCGATCTTCGATCGCGCGCGAGCTGCGCAACGCACGAAGTGCGTCTTCCTTTGCGCAGCTCTGCGATCCGCCGGAGGCTCAATCTTCAACACGGGCTTTTAACCCATGTTGAAGACGAATTTGATTTTGCACATTCCTCTCACGACTGAAGTCACGAGAATCCTGTGTTGAAGATTGGAATGCCGCGGCAGGCAGATACGCTTATATATAAAGAAAGGAAAACCCATGCGTAAAGGACGATTTGGCTCCCACGGCGGACAATATATTCCGGAAACCCTGATGAACGCCGTCATCGAGCTGGAAAAAGCATACAATCACTTCAAAGACGATCCTGCCTTTCAGCAGGAACTGCAGACGCTCTTCAACGAATATGCCGGCAGACCGTCGCGTCTGTATTTTGCAGAAAAAATGACGCGTGATCTGGGCGGCGCAAAGATTTATCTCAAACGTGAAGACCTGAATCATACCGGCGCACATAAAATCAACAACGTGCTCGGGCAGGCGCTGCTTGCGAAAAAGATGGGGAAGACGCGCCTCATCGCGGAAACCGGCGCCGGACAGCACGGCGTCGCGACAGCGACTGCGGCGGCGCTCCTGGATATGGAATGTGTCGTGTTTATGGGTGAGGAAGATACGGTCCGGCAGGCACTGAATGTTTACCGCATGCGCCTGCTGGGCGCAGAAGTTGTGCCTGTAAAAACCGGCACGGCGACTCTCAAGGACGCAGTGTCTGAGGCAATGCGCGAATGGACCTCCCGGATCGATGATACCCACTATTGTCTGGGATCAGTCATGGGTCCGCATCCATTTCCGACAATCGTGCGGGATTTTCAGGCTGTCATTTCGCGTGAAATCAAAGAACAGATCATGGAGAAAGAGGGCCGGCTTCCGGATGCAGTCCTCGCCTGTGTCGGGGGCGGCTCCAACGCGATCGGCAGTTTCTACCATTTTATTGAAAACAAAGACGTTCAGCTGATCGGCTGCGAGGCAGCAGGCAGGGGCATTGATACCTTTGAAACCGCCGCGACCATCGCAACCGGAAGACCCGGGATTTTTCACGGTATGAAATCGTATTTCTGTCAGGATCAATACGGACAGATCGCGCCGGTCTACTCCATCTCCGCCGGACTGGATTATCCCGGCATCGGACCGGAACACGCATATCTGCATGACACCGGCCGCGCCGAATATGTCGCCGTCACCGACGAAGAGGCAGTCTGTGCATTTGAATATCTTTCCCGGACCGAGGGGATCATACCGGCTATTGAGTCATCACACGCAGTTGCCCACGCCATGAAAATTGCCCCGCAGATGCGTCCGGATCAGATCATCGTCATAACCATTTCCGGCAGAGGTGACAAAGACGTCGCGGCTATTGCGCGCTACAGAGGGGAGGATCTCCATGAGTAATATTAAGAAAGCATTTCTGAACGGCAAGGCATTTATCCCCTTTATCACCTGCGGTGACCCGGATCTGGAAACAACGGGAAACGTCATCCGTACAGCCGTCGAAAACGGCGCGGATCTCATTGAATTAGGGATTCCGTTCTCTGACCCGACTGCAGAAGGGCCGGTCATTCAGGCTGCCAATTTGCGGGCACTGCAGGGCGGTGTCACGACAGATAAGATCTTCGCCTTTGTCGCAGAGCTAAGGAAAGATGTCACCGTCCCGCTGGTTTTCATGACTTATGCAAATGTGGTATTCTCCTACGGGTCGGAACGGTTTATTTCCACCTGCAAAGATCTCTCCGTCGACGGGCTGATCCTGCCGGATCTTCCGTTCGAGGAGAAGGAAGAATTTCTTCCGCTGTGCCGGAAATACGGCGTTGATCTGATCTCCATGATCGCGCCGACCTCCGAGAACCGCATTGCAATGATTGCAAAAGAGGCGGAGGGCTTTTTATACATCGTGTCCAGTCTGGGCGTGACAGGCACCCGCAGCGAAATCAAAACCGATCTCAAATCCATCATTGAAATAGTCCGGCAAAATACGGATATTCCATGTGCCATCGGTTTCGGAATATCCACACCGGAACAGGCAGAAAAAATGGCCGCCATTGCTGACGGCGTCATCGTAGGCTCTGCCATCATCAAACAGCTGGCACTGCACGGAACGGAGGCACCCGGATATGTGGGCGCATATGTACATGAAATGAAACAGGCGGTCCTGTAAACCGCGATGTCTGCGCTTCGCTTCGGTCCGGACTGAAGTAATACTTGTCCGATCATCCCGATTCTGCTAAGATAGTAGCGTTTCAGCATAAACATCCGGAATCATAGTTCCGATCAAGACGGAAACTGATCCGGCTGCTATTATCAGGAATCTATCACTATGCAGCAACACACATTTCGTAATTCACTCCTGCTCCTGCTGACCGCGACCATCTGGGGAACCTCTTTTGTGGCGCAGAGCGTCGGCATGGAAACAGTTAACCCGCTGGTTTTCAACGGCATGCGCTCAGTTATGGCATTCTTCTTTCTTCTGATTGTCATGCTGATCCGCATGGCGAAGAAACCGGAACTGCGCATACAGATCCAGGAAAACCGGAAGCTTCATCTGACCGGCGGCATTCTCTGCGGGACTCTGCTTTTTGCCGCAAGCACGATCCAATCCTATGGAATCAAATACACAACTGCGGGAAAATCCGGATTTATTACTTCATTCTATGTCGTTCTGGTACCTGTATTTGCCCTGATGTTCGGAAAAAAAGTATCCCGTATCATCTGGTTTGCGATCCTGTTAGCGGTCGCCGGACTATATCTGATCTGCATCAACGGATCTTTCTCCGTGAACAAGGGAGATTTTTACACACTGATCTGCGCATTTGTCTTCGCGTTTCACATTCTGGCAATTGATCACTACGTAGACAGGGTTGACGGCATCGCGCTGTCCTGCATTCAGTTTCTGACCGTAAGTGTTATCTCCATTGTTCTGATGATCCTGTTCGTGCGGCCGGATTTCCAGGCGCTCTTTGCGGCATGGATTCCGCTCGGATATGCGGGAATCTTTTCCTGCGGAATCGCTTACACCCTGCAGATCGTGGCACAGAAAGGAATCCATCCGGCTGTCGCGTCTCTGCTGATGAGCATGGAATCCTGCATCAGCGTCATCTCCGGCTGGCTGATTCTTCAGCAGGCAATGTCCGCGCGGGAACTGTTCGGATGCAGCCTGATGTTTGCCGCAGTTATACTGGCAGATGTTCTGCCGTCTCTGTTCCGGCAGAACAGGCAGTCAAATACTTCCGCCTCACATCAGCTGAGCGAAACAGAAACCGTCGGATAATTTTTATGTTGACTATTCGCCCCTTCTATTTTATACTATAATAATCAGGCGAGGGCAGGATCACTGAAATAAGGAGAGGTAAAAATGGAGGACATGAAAGAATTCGTAGCTTACAGCAGAAAACTTCTTCGCAGTCTTATGAAACTCAAAGAGACATTGGAAAAAAATGACATCGAACAGGCAAAGCTTCTGGTCAATGAGTTGATTGAGGACACCCAAAAAGACATTGAGGCCTAACAAGAGAACAGGGAGGGCGGACCTGCCGCCGCTCCCCATATAGACATTTTTATCATAGCAGACTGCGTTGGAGAAATCCAGCGCGGTTTATTTATTAATCACAAAACAAACTTCCGGATAACTTCTGCCACGCCATTGTGATTGTTATCCGCTTCCGTGACGTAATCCGCCGCATCTTTTGCTTCGGCGAGTCCGTTGCACATCGCCGCTCCGATTCCCGCCTCGCGGATCATCGGGATGTCATTTGCCTCATCTCCGATTGCAATCGTATCTTCAATCGAGCAGTCAAGCAGTTCCGCCATTTTGTGCACTGCAATTCCCTTATTCATCCCGTGAGAAACAATCTCCAGATAGACCGGCGCCGAAAGAAATGCATCCAGCTTTTCCGGATATTCGGTGTTGATCCAGTCGCGCAGCGCGACAAGACCCGCATCCGGTTCAACTGCTTCCGAATCACTTCCCCCCGGCTGCAGCGCGAGCGTACTGGAATGCAGCTTCACCGGCTCGTCCGTAAGCTGCGCGATATCCGGAATCACTTCATAATCAATCTCAATCAGGCTGCAGTAGCTGCGCAGCTCTGCATCCTCATTGCGCGGATCCACCAGAACCTTGTCGCCCCGGTAAGCCTGAATATGCACGCCGCGCCTTGCCGCCTCGGCAAACACCGCACGGACTGTCTCAAGATCAATGGTCTGCTGAAAAATCACTTTTTCATGCTCCGCATCATAAATCAGACCCCCGTTGTAGGCAACAATGTAGCTCCCGGGGCCTGCGAGACCATGCCGTAATGCCTGCTTCCGGGCACTCGCCAGCGGACGCCCGGTCGTGACAACAATTTTATGACCCGCTGCCATCGCCTCATCAATCGCTTTCCGGTTTCCCGAGGGAAGCTTCTTGTCATCCGTCAGTGCCGTACCGTCCAGATCCAGAAATATCAGTTTTTTTCCCATACTGCTCCTTTATAATAATATCTGTTTTATCAGAATCACATCGGCAGACTGCCGGATGCCGAACTCAGATTTCAACCGCCTTTTCCCAGATTTCTTCACTGAACTTCCGGCTTTCATTCGCCTTCCGGATCCAGTCAATGATCACTTCATAGCTTTCCGGCATGTGCGGGAAGGTACAGTTCGTGCAATCCTTGATGATTTTATACCTGTTGCCCTCATCCCCGCCCGGGATTCCTGACGCCTCTGCTTCCGGGTTGTCCGTACCGGTTTTCTTCTTGATTTTCAGCCATGCCGGATTGCCCGGACAGCGCTCTTCCAGATAAAAAGGACAGTAACAAAACAGACAGTTAAACGGCTCCTGCCCTTCATGGCACGGAAAATACCGGCATTCCCTGTTTTCGAAAAAGCTGCTCGAGTTTTTCATCGCAATTTTTTTACCTTCCCGGCAGATATTCCGCCTGTCATCCCGCGAAACGGTTGTCGATCTGATTACATTTCTGTTTTTATCCTGCGCGCCGCACCAGAAGCTGCTTCATACCGCTCTCCAGTCCGTCCACAGAGAGATCGAACATATTGAACAGCTCTGCCAACTGCAGATGGGTGCGTGTCCAGTAGTTATCGTACGTCGGCATCGACTCCGGATTCAGCCAGATGATATGCGGAAAATGCCGTTTCATCTGCCGGAAACACTCAATCCCGGACAGCCCGTACGAATGGGTCTGGAAATTATACTGCGGATGATCCAGTTCATAAGGATTCATCGCCGCGTCTCCGACCAGAATCACGCGGTAACTCTTGTCATACTGTGCCAGAAACTTTTCAAACGGTACAGCGCTGTCAAAATTCATCCGCGGATCCGTATAGACATTGGATCCGATACAATTGTGAAAATAATACGTGTGAAGTTCCTTGAAATGCCGGGATGAAACTGCCGCCTGAAACAGCTGGCTGCAGAGTCCGGCATAATAGTCCATAGAACCGCCGCTGTCCATCAGCATCAGAACCTTGATGGTATTCCGCCGCGCTTTTTTATAGCGCACCTGCAGTGTCCCTGCATTCTCGCAAGTATCGTGGATCGTTGCATCCACGTCAAACTCTTCTTCATTACTTTGGGCGGACAGATTCCGCAGCAGCCGGAAAGCCATCTGAAACTGACGGGTATCCAGCTTATTGTCTTTGCGGAAATCCCGGTAAACACGCTGACTCGCGACTGCCACCGCCGAGCGGTGCATTGATTTCCCGCCGACACGGATCCCGCCGGGATGCCAGCCGTTGTTGCCAAAAGCGGAACGCCCCTGTGTGCCGACCCAGTAATTGCCGCCGTTGTGCTCTTCTGTCTGCTCCGCAAGCCGCTCCTCCAGCCGTTTCAGCAATTCTTCCAGCGTCTCATCCAGGACACCGGCCGCCTTCAGCTCCTCCAGTTCCCGGAACAGATTCTCCGACGGATGATTCAGCCAGTCCATCAGTTCATCCGGAATCTCTCCCTGAAACGGAACCCCCTGAAAATATTCCAGAAAAATCTGATCAAAACGGTCGAACTCCGTCTCATTCTTTACCAGAATCGCCCGGGCCACATGATAAAACCCTGTCAGCGTAGATCCGTGCAGACCTTTTTCCAGCGCCTCCAGAAGCGACATCCACTCATTCGGCGCCACATCCAGGCCGCGCTTTCTCATCAGGTAGAAGTATTCTATGAACATTTTTTCTTCCTTTCGGAATGCGTGCATTCTTATACATTCATCCTATCTAATACCGGCCGGAAACGACTTTAACGCCGCAGATTCCGGTTCAGTACCGCCAGATCCTTGTCCTTCTTCAGAAGGACACCGGCGAGGGGAATCGTTCCTGTTATCTTTTTCGGATTGACGCCGCTGACGGTCAGGGCGCGGAGCCAGTCGATCAGCTCGGATGTACTTGGCTTTTTCTCGATGCCGCGCATCTGGCGGACCTGATAGAACGCAGTAATTGCCTGCGAGACCAGCTTGTCTTCCAGGCGGTCAAAGTGTACGTTGATAATATCTTCCATCTGTTCCGGATCCGGGAATTCAATGTAATGGAAAATACACCGGCGCAGAAATGCATCCGGCAGTTCTTTTTCCGCGTTGGATGTGATGATTACAATCGGACGCTGCTTTGCGCGGATTGTCTCCTTCGTCTCCGGAATATAGAATTCCATCTGATCAAGTTCCCACAGCAGGTCGTTTGGAAATTCGAGGTCTGCCTTGTCGATTTCATCAATCAGAAGGACAACCTGTTCGTCGGACTGAAATGCCTCGCCGAGCTTTCCGAATTTAATATAGCTGGCGATATCATCCACGCCGGCATTGCCGAACTGGCTGTCGTAAAGTCTCTGAACAACATCATAAACATAGAGTCCGTCCTGCGCTTTCGTTGTGGACTTGATATTCCAGATAATCAGTTTCTTTCCCAGTGCGTCGGCAACAGCCTGCGCCAGCATCGTCTTTCCGGTGCCCGGCTCGCCTTTTACCAGCAGCGGCTTTTGCAGCGCGATGGCAATATTTACGGTATTCATCAAATCTGCGGAAGCAACGTATTGTGTGTCGCGGTTAAATGAAAGCTGTTTCATAACGATTCCTTTTCTGTTTTTCATTTGATCAACTCAGACCGGACATCCCTCTCCTCTGCAGATAGATCTGTAACTGTACAGATAAAAAGGAGACAGTGTCCTCTGTCTCCCTAATTTATCGAGTGCCTGCTGAATTGTCAAGAAAATCGTCGTTTCTGCCGGGTTTACCCGTTTTTCGTTTATCGTTCTGTTTCAATCACGATCTCAGATCGCCCCATCTGAGTTGACATTGGTTTCCATTCTGTGGATAATGAAAATCAGCTCAAGTATTATACAAATCGGGAGGTTATTCCATGGATTATGCAAATGCAAAAAAAGGCATTCGGAGAATTTTTATCGGTGAAATTCTGGCACTGATTTCTATCATTACAGCTGTCATTGCCATGATTCACATGTTCGTGAAAGGGCGTCCGCTGAATTCAGCGGCTTCCTTTGTCAGCGCAAATACTTCTTCCGGCGGACTGTTTTTCCTCTCCTCAGCAATCGCGCTTGCCGCATTTATCCTTACAATTGTCGGTATTTCAAACGCTTCAAAAGATGAAACCAATTTTAAAAATGCCATGGCTGCACTGTTTGTCAGCATCATTGCCAATATTGCACAAAGTGCTGTAACCGGCAGAGGCGCGCTTGTTGAAGGACTGTTCATCTTCGTCGGAACATTTTGTGAATTCCTTGTCACATACTATGTCGTAAGCGGAACGCTCAATCTCGCCAGAGCCGTACACGACCGGGACGTGCAGGTGACCGGACTTGCCACACTGAAACTGATTCTGATCTTTTACGCCGTCATTCTTGTTCTGGATGTGCTTGCGACCGTCTTATCTGCGAAACAGGCGTTTGCAGCCGGTACTATTGTTAATTTCCTGGCAGTCATTGTTTCACTGGTCGCGGGACTCATCTATTTCCGCCTGCTGAACCAGGCGCGGCAGATGCTGTAAAAGCTGCGGTAACTTCTACAGACTCCCTGCTTTGCCGCCCACAAAACTCCTGTATCCATACAGCAGCAGGCCGGCCGCTGCCAGCGCAATCCCTGCGCTCATCAGAATTTTCTGGTAATCCGACGCAGTCCCTGCGATCTCAAAAACCCCGCGCAGCAGGCTGGAAAGCATCATTGCCATCACGCCGGTGTGATAGATATCCTTTGTCAGCAGATCCGGATCCGGCAGCTTTGCGGCCAGCCGGATCAGCGCCGGTCCGCATCCGAACACCAGCGGCCAGGCGAACAGCCAGGTCATATAGGGAGACCGGACGCCGTGGGAAAACTGATCATAAACAAGAAATACAACTGCACAGAATACGGTAATCCCTGCATAAATTTTCATTGTACGGATTGCCGTATTATTTTTCGATGTATACAATATCACTCACCGCCCTTTCATTTGATCCTCTTCCGCCCGTCGGATTGTTTACGATTTCTCCGTTAAACCACATCGTCGTGGAACCGCCGCCGTCCAGATTGTACGCCTCTGTACAGCCTGCGTTCTGCATCACTTCTGCAAGCTGCGCCAGCGACAAGCCTGCGCTCTCATCTGTTCTGCCGTCCGAGACAACCATAACATAGTGTCCCGGTTCAACCATGCCGATCGCTGTCCTCGGGTTGCTCCGCATCGACTGATCTACTTCGTCACCCTCCGTGACCGTCACCGTTCCGCTGCTGATCAGGCCGGGTCCGAATGAATAAATCTGAACCGCTCCCTTTTCGGACAGTTCTTCCGCCGTCACCTCTGATTCATCGATGATCTCCATGGTACCGTCGTCATAGATTACAAGATCTTCATTGCCGCTGCCGCTTCGCGCCGTGCTGCGGTACAGATAGCCGTTCCGCATGACATACCCTGTGTCCCGGAACCCGTAATAATCGCCGTTGATTGCCAGAACTGCACCCAGCGAGGAAGCCATCTCTGACGTCTTCTGACTGAGATTCCGCCCGAAACTGTTATCCGCAAGACCGGACAGCAGCTTTGTGGGATCATCCAGCTGAATGTCCGCGATATAGACTTCTGTATCATATACGCGTTCTTCGGTCAGTGTAACCGATACGCCGTCGGCCTGATAGCTGTCGGATGTGACAACCGCTGCCTCTGCGGTTTCGCCGGACTGATTCTCCTGGCTGCCGGCATCTGCACTGTCCGCATTGTCTTCAAGGCTGCTTTCGGATTGATTCCTGCTTTCCTTCTGTTCGTCAGATGAACCGCTTTCCGATGATCCGCTTCCCTTCTTTCCCGGTTTCCCTTTTCCTGAACCCGGTCTGCCGGAACCGTTTCCTTTCCCGCCCGGCTTATGTTTATGCTTTGTTCCGCTTTCATCTCCGGCATTCGCTGCGCCGGACTGATCTTCTGTTTCCGATTCCTGTGTATTCGCTGCCGCATCTTCTGCCGCTGCAGCATTGTCTGCCGCCGCTGCTCTGTCTTCAGCAGCCGTATCATTTGCCGCTGCAGCCTGTACCGATTCCAGCGTCACGACATCCCGTGGTATGACAAAGGCATCCAGCAATGTGAAAACCGAACAGCCTGTCAACGCTGCCGCCAGCAGAACAGGCCGGATCCGGATCCGTTTTCTCTTCTGCCCGGACAAATTCTCCGGCACATTTCTTTCTTCTTTATTATTATCAAACATAATTCTTCCCTGCTTTCTTCGCTTCTTTCTTCTTTACAACAGCTGTCATTGCAGGTTTTTCCCGCAAAGAACAATCTCCGGTCAGACTCCTGTTCTTTCTCCCGGAGAACACCCAGCGCTGCTGAATGACGTAACTTATAATAAACAAACTTGTGTCGGCAATCATCTTGCCGGCAACTGACGGGATCACCAGTGACAGCAGCATTGCCAGCCCCGCACTTGCAAACATCTGTCCGACGAACAGAATCGCATACCGCATCATCTCCCGGCGCCCGGAGGCCCGGCTTTCAAAACTCCAGTACTTGTTCATCAGAAAGTTCACGATTCCTGATCCGATTCTGGCTGCAATGGTCGCAAACAGAATCACATGCGCGCCGGATGCAAATGTCTGAAGTCCTGCTGTTCCGCCAGTTCCCTGCTGTGTAAAACCGCTGCTGAGACTCTGCTGTGCTGTCACATTCCACTCTCCCGTCAGGAAATACAGCAGAAAGGCAAACAGAAGAACATCGCAGACTGCCCCGGTCAGGGAAGAAGCAATAAACCGCAGCGGCCGTTTATACACCAGAACGGAGTCGCGTACCGGGCGGAAATGTGAACATTTATTTCCATCCTCATAAACCGTCGTGATTGGCACCGTCACAAACGGCACCCGCTGCGATGCATCCATAAGAAAATTCATCTCATATTCATAACGGTTTCCTGTGGTCTCACAGGCCAGATCCGCCAGACAGGACGGGATGCCGCGCAGACCCGTCTGGGTGTCCGGGCAGTCAATGCCTGTTGTCAGCCGGAACACCTTTGCCGTGATCCGGTTGCCCAGCAGACTTTTTTTCGGCACATCTTCGCCTGAGAAATCCCGGGTACCCAGCACCAGGGACTCCGGGTACTGTACCATTGCCTCTGCGACGTGCCGGATATCCTCCGGCAGATGCTGGCCGTCCGCGTCAACTGTAATATAAGAAACATCCCCGTACATTTCCTGTGCGGTGCGGATGGCTGTGCGCAGAGCCGCGCCCTTGCCCCGGTTCCGTTCATGCCGGATGACCAGACACCCTGCCGTCTGTGCTTCATCAAACCATTCGTGATAAACCGCTTCACTTCCATCATCTACAACGATGATTCTCTCAAATCCATATTCTTTTAAATTCCGGATCAGCCGGATCATCTTTTCGTCCGGATTCAGCGCCGGTATGATAATAACCTGTTTCATAGGATACCTCCTTTTGGTCGTATCATACCGGCGTAACCTAAGATGTACTTTAAAAACGTCTGCTTAATCGGAGATCGCGCCGGATCAAAAAAAGCGAAGGATCAGACAAATTCATGTCTTCCTTCGCTTTTTCCCAAAAAGGAACGAGGCTTTTCCTTTATCATCTAAAACATAACACCGTTTCTGCGCGGTATCTCGCCCCGGCACGCAGAACGGGAGATGGAAATCCCGGCTGGCTGATGCTGTTCGGATAATGCCCTGTCTCCACACAGAAACCGCCCCAGCGCGGATAGACAGCTCCGCCCTTACCGGCTTCTTGCTCCAGATTGTTGCCTGTGTAGAACAAAAATCCCGGCTGACTAGTTTTGACAGTCATGCAGATTCCGCTCCGGTCTCCCCGGGCCTCCAGTACAGTCGCAAGCCCTCCTTCTCGGGATGAATCCGCCTGTCCGGAATGTATCGCCGCGCCCGCATCCGACAAAACGGCAAGGCAGTAATTGTGATCGTAGCCGCCCGTCAGACGAATCTGTTCTTCTCCTGTCTGCAGATCCAGATCCCGGCCGATTTCCTTTTCTTCTGTAAAATCAAATGCCGTTCCTTTCACGGACCGGATCTCTCCGGTCGGAATACAGTCAGCCCGAACCGGAGTAAATAACTCCGCGGGAATCCTGACGCTGTGAGACAGCACGTCACCTGCATTATGTCCGTTCAGATTGAAATACGCGTGGCTTGTCAGATTCAACGGCGTATCCTGATCGCAGACCGCTTCATAAACAATATGGAATTCCCCGCTGTCCGTTACACTGTATGTAACAGACAGTTCTGCGTTTCCGGGAAATCCCTGGTCTCCGTCCGGGCTGTTCAGCAAAAAGGTGATCTGCCGGTCCGATGCTGTTTTCTCATCAACACGCCACAGCCGTTTTGAATAACCATAATTTCCGCTGTGCAGCGTATTGCATCCTTCATTTTGAACCGTATGATATGTTTTTCCGTTCAGGGCAAAACATGCGCCCTCAATCCGGGAGGCGAACCGTCCGATCAGGGCAGACATATAACTCGTGCCCGCCTCATAGCCGGACACTTCATCATACCCGAGCATAACATCCGTCATGTTCCCGCCGGCGGGATCTCTCACCAGCAGCGCTGCCGGGGCTGCGCCATAATCCGTGATATCCGCCCTCAGTGTTTCAGACTGAATGGTATAGAGAAATGCCGTTTCACCGCTTTTCAGAGTTCCGAATACTCTTTTGTTCATAACCGGTCCCTGCCTTAACTTATTTACAAAAACGCTTTTACGATCCGCATTGTTTCCGTCAGCGTATTCAGATCCGTCTCCACATCCCCTGTCTCCAGCGAATGATTGGCACGATCCGTCAGATACAGCGGGATCTGCAGCTCTTCGCACATCTTAGAGATCTCGTCTGTATTCGCCCACGGGTCAGCTGTGCCGTGAAATGCAGCAGCGTCCGATTCCGCATCCAGAAACTGAAACGTATCAGCGAGCGGCGTGAACAGAACCGACCGGACCTGCAGGCCGTGCTGTTTTGCATATGCGGATGCGACAATCGTACCGATGCTTTTCCCGATAAACAACAGCTCACCGTACGCCGCCCAGTCAACGTCTGCCAGCAATGTCTCCGTCTGCTCCATGGCGGAATAGAAGCTCGCTTCCATCTTGCTGCGGTTCCCCTTCACGCCGGATGGAAAATCTTTGTACGGAACCACACGGATCTCATAACCGGCCGTCTGCGCCAGTTTTCCTGAAAAATATAACAGTGACCGGTCACATGTATAACCGATTCCCGGAAACAAAACGGCCAGCTTTGGTTTTTCATGCTCCTGCAGTTCAATCTTCAGATGCGAATTTTCCGCTTCGGCATCCTCAAAAACCCGGCATGCTTTCTGAAACCACCCGCCAAGTGCCGCTGTCTCTGACGGCGGCACGAGAACCAGATGCACATCCTCCTGCAGATCCGTCAGACAGTCATACAGCGCATCCAGATTCCGTCCGTAGTAGAAAGGAAAATCCAGCTCTTCCGCGATCATCACATGCGCCTGTTCCGGCGTAAACACTTCTGTAAAATCTAATTCTATTCTTTTCATATTTTACCTGTAATTAACGATTAAATCAGAATCGGGGGCGGATATTTGTCTTCTGCGAATTCCACCTGAGCAAGAAGACAACTATCCGTATCCGGCTCCTCTGCTCAGTATAATTGCTCAAAACTCTTATAGTGATCCGCGGTATAGAAAATCAGTCCGTCATCGGAGTAGATGATCCGCTCAGGACCGCGGTATCCGCCTTCGTAATTGATGTCACACTCGTAGTAGTTCCGCCCTTTTGCGTCCGGAAGCAGTCCCTCATAATTGCCGAACCGGCTGCCGCCGATACTCTTGCCGGGCGCCACGTCCTGCAGGTTGCCGGCGCGGTTGTTCCAGCCGAGCTTCTCCGCCTGCTTCTTGGTAATATAATTCTCCGGAAGATGTCCGTACGTGTGCAGATAGAGGGCTACTTCCTCCTTGGATGTATAGGAGCCGTGCTCGTCGATTTCACCGGACCCGTCTGAATCAGCCAGAGTCAGTGCATCTTCATTGCCGTCCGCTTCTTCCGGATCTGTTTCATCCGCTGCCCCGGCATCTGGCGCATCTGACGTCTCAGTTTCTGCCTCAGAACCAGAACCGGAAACCGCACTCCGTGTCCCCGCGGCAATTTCAGACAAAGACACATCAGGTCCATCTGCCGCACTTTCTTCGGGCGCTGTGCTTTCTGCATCAGCTGTGCTTTCCACTGCAGCCGTACTCTGCGCGCCGGATTGATCCCTGCTTCCGCCGCATCCTGCCAGCGGAATCATTCCCAGCAAAAGCAGAACTGCCAGAAGCAGTCCTGCAAATCTTCTAAACCATACGCTGCGTTGTTTCATTTCCATATTTTCTTATCGTTTTCTCCTGCGCTGTCTTCGCGAGGCCGGGGATTGATAATTGTCTTCTGCGAATTCCACCTGAGCAGGAAGACAATTATCAATCAGCGGCCCCTCACAAAAAACAATGATAAATAAGTTTATGCTCTTGCCGCCTTGCCGGAAATAATCCACGGCGCCGGCTGCTGCTCAAACGCATTCTTTGCATTCAGCTTGGAAACGGCTACCTGAATTACTTCTTTGTCCCTGATCCCGTACTTTTCAAAGACGGAATCCATGTTGGCTGCGACGCTGAAGTCCAGCGTATAGACGACAACGCTGATATTCGGATTCAGTTTTGTCAGCAGATCCAGCTCCTGCTCCATGCTTGCGGATGCCACCATAAAGACAAGCGACGGAACCGGAAGATCCTTCATGCTCTCCTCATCAACGTGATCGATCACCTCAATGTTATGCAGGCCGAAATGATCGATGTTCTCTTCCATGGTGGCCCTGTCATCACCATTGTATTCAACGGCAATGATGGTACCCTCCGTCGCGATCAGCGCCGCCTCAATGGCAATACTCTCGCCGCTGATGACCATGATCTCATCCTGCTGGCCGACCTGTATCTTGTTCAGAATAACCGACCTGATCTCGCTGCCGACATAGCGCACGGAACCGCGCCGGAAACTGTCGTTGTCCATGCCGATTTTGTAGGTGTTGCGCGCATTTTCATTGAGAATCAGCATGCCTGCTGATGCATTGATGCCGCGGTCGATCATATCTTTTAAATGATCATGCTTGATCGGGCCCTCCGGATCTGATCCCTCGTTGTACCAGACCTCGCACTCGCCCAGTCCCGCGTTCCACATGCGGTAGAAAATATCCTTGTCGCCGGCTTCTGTGAATACCAGAGTCGCCTTGTTTGCTTCAACCGTCGGTATTACATTCTTATTCTTCCGCGTGATGTCAAGCATCTTGACGCGCTCCAGATCAATCGTTGTATTCTGCGCAAAGTACTGCAGCCAGGAAATAATGATATCATTTGTAAAAATGTTCTGTCCCATGAAGTGCCTCCTTGATTCATATCTGGTTTAATTCATTTACCGCACAATCCTTCTCTTTCACGAAATCTGACTCCTGTTTTACGTCCCATGCGCGGTAAAACACTTTCGCGTTCATTATAGCATCATTTTCCTTCTTTGGCGAATGAAACGGCGCGGCAGACCTCTGACGAAAAGTTGACAATTTCTTCTATGAATGTAATAATATTTATGTTGCTTTTGTTTTGGCAGTTTATATCCTATCTCTCACATTTCTGCGATCATCCGGTTAAGGGACTGTCATCTGACACGGTTCACATCTCTGATACTTACTCCGAAACTACTTTACATACAGGCGGGACACGGAACCACATATGCGACATCTTTGTATCTTTTTGTTTTGCTGTTTAAAAAAGGTATCAAACATGGAACACTGGTCTGCCATTTTATTGGAACAAGAACGCCGGTTGTTCTTCCGCAGAGAATCACAACCGACGGCGAATTAAAAGGGATTCTGGCAAAATACGCAGAACAGAAACAGATCTATGTCGTAACACAGTTTAATCATCCGCGCGAACTCACTGCCGAGGCAAGACAGGCGATCGCAGAACTGAACGGACTGGGAATCCCGGTTCGCAACCAGACGGTACTGTTAAAAGGGATCAATGACAATCCGGAAACCCTGTCCTGCCTGCTGAGAAATTTAACGGCAGCGGGCATTATTCCCTACTACGTGTTCCAGTGCCGTCCGGTTATCGGCGTGATGAATCATTTTCAGATTCCGCTCCGGACCGGATACCGGATTATACAGGATACCATGAATCTGCAAAACGGTCCCGGGAAAAACTTCCGGTTTATGATGTCGCATGTCACCGGAAAAATCGAGATCCTCGGCATGCGCGGCGAAGACACCATGCTGTTTAAATATCACCAGGCAAAAGATCCCGCCGACCAGGGACGCATTTTTGCCCGGAAAATCACAGAGACACAGTGCTGGCTCTGAGCAGACATCAGGTGCCGGAAACTGCTGCGCGTATCAGTCCGTCAAATAGCGGATGAGGACGGTTCGGACGGGATTTAAATTCCGGATGCGCCTGTGTGGCCGCAAAATAAGGATGGTCAGGCAGCTCCAGCATTTCCGCAATGGTTCCGTCCGGAGACAGACCGCTGAAAAACAGACCCTTCTGTTCCAGCACCGCGCGATATTCGTTATTCACTTCATATCTGTGCCGGTGTCTTTCCGTAATCGATTTCTCTCCGTAAAGATGGTGCAGCAGAGACCCTTCCGCCAGAACGCAGGGATAACTTCCGAGCCGCAGCGTACCGCCAATCGGCAGTGCTCCAGTCTGATCCGGCAGCAGATGAATCACCGGATCCGGTGTATCCGGCGCAAATTCCAGCGAATCTGCCATAGGAAAACCTGCGACATTTCTCGCATATTCGATACAGGCGAGCTGCATGCCCAGACAAATTCCCAAAAATGGAATCTTGTTTTCTCTGGCGTATTGAATTGCCCGGATAATCCCCGGAATCCCGCGTTCTCCGAATCCGCCCGGCACAATGATGCCATCCGCATCCCGAAGCAGTTCTTCCGCAGGTGTTTCTTCCAGATCCTCCGCCTCGATCCACAGAATTGTGACCTCTGCGCGGTTTGCCGTCCCGGCGTGTTTCAGCGCCTCCACAACACTCAGATAAGCATCATGGAGCTTCGTATATTTTCCAACCAGTGCAATTCTGACAGACTGATCCGGATGATGCAGTGCTTCAACCATCCTGCGCCAGTCTGCAAGATCTGCCTCCGGACACGGCATTCTGAGTATCTCACATACTGCTTCCGCAAGATGTTCCGCTTCCAGAGCAAGCGGTGCTTCATACAGATAGTTCAGATCACGGTTCTCCATGACAAACCGCCTGTCCACATTACAGAAGAGCGCAATTTTATCCCGTACGTCCCGGGGCAGTTCGGTCTCGGTCCGGCACACGATCACATCCGGCTGCAGACCCATGCCCTGCATCGTCTTAACCGCTGCCTGTGTCGGTTTTGTCTTCAGTTCCTGCGAACATTTCAGATACGGAACCAGAGACACCAGAATCAGCATGACATTTTCATGTCCCATTGTGTGCTGAAACTGACGAATCGCCTCCAGATACGGCTGAGACTCAATATCTCCGACTGTGCCGCCCACCTCAATGATTGCTATCTCATTTTCCGGATCCGTCTTTGTCCGGGCGGAAAGCTGTGAAAATGCCGTGTCAACTCCGTAAAAACGGCTGATGATCTCATTTGTCACATGCGGAATCACCTGAACCGTCCCGCCGCCGTATCCGCCATCCCGCTCTTTTTGCAGAACAGCTTCATATATTTTCCCTGACGTCACGTTAGAATACCGGTTTAAATTCTCATCGATAAACCGCTCATAATGTCCCAGATCCAGATCGGTCTCCGTTCCGTCATCCGTCACAAACACTTCCCCGTGCTGAATCGGATTCATTGTGCCCGGGTCAATATTCAGATACGGATCCAGCTTTTGCATTGTCACACGAAACCCGCGTGCCTTCAGCAGCCGGCCGAGAGAAGCTGCCGTAATTCCTTTTCCAAGTCCCGAAACAACACCACCTGTCACAAATATATATTTCATCTATTTCCGTTCCTTATCTGTTTCTTATCGTAATTATCTGTTCTGTTCAGTCTTTCATGTGATCTGCCGGAGACCCGGCGCAGCGGAACGCTTCTCAATCCATGATTTCCATCAAAAGAATCATCTGCGCGGATTCCACCAGCTTCCGCCCGGTATCCATACTGTTCTTCTGTAAATATTTATGTGCCTCTTCCTCTGTCATGTGGTGCCGCTGCCTCAGTACTTCCTTGGCGTTCCGGATATAATTCTCCTCCCGCGGATCCCGGGTTCTGCCGGTGTCCCGCCGGAAGCGCTCGATCCTGTGTGTATCTGCCGAATCATCCATCATCCGCACTGTCTCAATAAAAACATGTACTTTTACCGGCATCTGTACTGTGACGATACTGTCTGTATCCCGGCCGGATAACGGGTCTCCCTGCAGATCTTTTTCTGTAACCAGCAGCAGCATTTCAAAATGCGGCGGAAGGTATTCTATCAGATCTGTGTAATACAGATCCGACAGACGTTTCGGACAGATCAGAATTCCTCCTTTCAGTCTTCCCATTTTACGCAGCGCTTCTGATCCTGTCTTCACACGAATGATTTCCCGGAATCCGTGACGAATCAGGATCTCCTCAATCCTTTCGGCCGTTTTCCGCCGTGCATCGGGAAAGGCAATGATCAAAATGCCCATCTTACACCTCCTGCGTTCATCAGATTCTCCGCAGATATTCATTGATTTCCCAGTCTGTCACTTCCTGTGAATACCGCTCCCATTCTTTCAGTTTTTCATGAACATACATCTCTGCAAACGAATTCGTACAAACACTGCGCAAAAACAGATCCTGCTCAAACGCCTGCACAGATTCCCGCAGCGTTGCCGGGAGACTCCCGGTCCGCACTCCTTCTTCCGGCAGAATCCTGCCGTGTTTAATCCCGTCCATTCCGGCCGCCACTGCCATAGCGATAGTGAGATACGGGTTGGCGGCGCCGTCCGGCAGCTTCCACTCAATCTGTACGCCGCCTCTCTCATCCCGCAGAATTCTGACCGGCGCATAATAATCCGATGTGGACCAGAACAGTTCTGTCGGCGCGTGGAAATAAGCCTTCAGCCGCTTGTAGGAATTGATCAGCGGATTGGAGAATGCGGCAATTCCGCGCTGATGTTCCATAAGACCGGCTGTAAACTGTGAGGCTTCCCGGCTGTACCAGCTCTCCAGCCCGGCATCAGATCCGGTAAATATATCTTTCCCGTCTCTGGCAGCTGTTATGCGAAGTGACATCGCCGACCCCATCAGATCTGTGCGTGGTTTCGGCATAAACGTCGCGTGCATGCCATGACGCTCCGCAACCGTGCGGACGGTTGTCCGGAACGTAACGATCTGATCCGCCACGCGTATTCCCTCCGCCTGACGAAACTCAACCGCATGCTGACCGGGAGAATTTTCGTGATAAGATGATTCTATTTCGAAACCCATTTCCTCCAGCGTCATGATTACGTCACGGCGGACATTTTCACTGTGATCCATCGGCGCCACATCGAGATATCCGGCACATTCACCTGTATGGGTCGTCGGATTCCCGTTTTCGTCATTGCGAAACAGGAAGAATTCACACCGCGGGTTCAGATCAAACGTGTAACCCTGCTCTTCCGCGCGCTTCATGACACTGCGCAGGATATAACGGGAACTCTCCCGAAGCTGATGGCCGTTTTCATCTGTCAGCCGGCACAAAAACCGCGCCACTCTTTCGTGCGACGGACGCCAGGGCAGAATTGCAAACGTGGAAAGATCCGGCTCCAGATGGATTTTATTCCGGCCAAGCGTTTCCATACCGCGGATATGGAATCCGTCAATGCAGCATTTTCCTGCAAATGCCTTCGGAAGCTGCCCCGCTGTGACAGCGATGTTTTTCAGATCCCCGAAAAAATCGACGAACTGCAGACGGATGAATTTAATATCTTCTTCCTCGACGATCCGCATGATATCGTTTTCTGTATATTCAGGCATAATATTCCTCCCTCTTTCACTCCGGTTTCATAATAAAAATGTTTTCTGTTTCTGTTTTTCAGCAGGTAATGGTTGTGCCAGCTTCGCCCGCTTCCGCGCGCAGTGCCTGTTCCATCGTCGTGATGATCGCGCGTCTGCCGATTCCCGCCTCTGCAAAATCCACTGCTGCCTGCACTTTCGGCAGCATAGACCGGAATTCAAAATGACCCTCATCGATGTACTGCCTGGCCTCCCCGGCTGTCATGTGGGAAAGAGCCGCTGCATCCGGTTCCCCGAAGTGCAGTGAAACCTGTTCTACCGCTGTCGTGATCAGCAGGAGATCTGCGTTCACTTCCCGCGCCAGCAGTCCGGCTGTCAGGTCTTTCTCAATCACTGCTGCAGCTCCCCGCAGCAGTGTGCCCTGCCGGATCACCGGAATTCCGCCGCCGCCGCACGCAAGCACGATCTGGTCCTGATTTAAAAGAGCGCGGATCGCGTCGATTTCGATGATAGCCTGTGGAAGCGGGGACGGGACGATACGCATAAAAACGCCGGGACGGATTTCTGTTACCAGATTGCCGTTCTGTTCCTCTTCTTCCGCCTCCTTCCGTGTCATCTGCTTTCCGACCTTTTTGGACGGCGCGTAAAACTGTTCATCATAGGGATCTGTCTGCACCTGCGTCAGTATCGTTGAAACGGTCCGGCTGATTCCGTTCGCGGTCAGTTCTGCCTGCAGGGCATTCTGCAGATCATAGCCAATCAATCCCTGACTCATTGCAGAACAGACCGCCAGGGGCGTCTTCGTATACTGCTCCGGATAATTCCGTGCAAGGTCTGACATCGCGGTATGAATCATGCCGACCTGCGGTGCATTTGAAAATACGATCGCAATCTGATATCCCTTTTTGACAAATTCTGTGATCAATTTTGCGGTTTTCTGCACCGCCCGGTACTGCTCCGGCAGATTAAAACCGAGATCTTTGTGACCCAGTGCGATTACCATTCGTTTTTTCTGCATGACACATTCTCCTTCAAGTTCCATCTTCTTTCAGGCGGATCCAGAACTGCCGGCTGCCAGATCTGTCAGTTCCCGCACATGTTCCCCTGTGTCTCCGGGTTTTTCATCCTCCAGCGATAAAACCAGTGCCTTTGCCGTATCAACCGCCGTGATTACATGAACTCCCGTTTCAACTGCACAGCGCCTGATCTGAAATCCGTCTCTGGAAGCCTCTGCTCCTTCCTCCGGAATATCGATCACCAGATCCAGTTCATGTCCAAGCACCAGATCCAGAATGTTCGGCGACTCCTGTTCTGCTTTTCGCACCTGCAGGCAGGGTACGCCGCCTTCCTGCAGCGCCTGAAATGTCCCGCGCGTTGCAAAAATCCGGTATCCCATGCGGGCAAACCGCTGTGCGACCGGTATCATCTCTTCCTTTGCAGCGTCCCGCACACTCATTACCATATTTTTATAGTGCGGCAGGCGATAACCCGCTCCCTGAAATGCCTTGTACAGCGCTTCATGGAAATTTACAGAAACGCCGAGGCACTCTCCGGTTGATTTCATCTCCGGTCCCAGCGCAATATCTGCGCCTGTGATTTTTTCGAACGAGAAAACCGGCATTTTAACCGCAAACCGCTTCGACTCTTCCTGAAGTCCCGGCTGATATCCCATTTCCCGGATCGTCTTCCCGCAGATCACACCCGCCGCCAGCGGAATGACAGGGATTCCCGTCACTTTAGAGATATATGGTACGGTTCTCGAAGAGCGCGGATTTACCTCAATGATATAGACATCCGTGCCGTCGGCGATAAACTGGATGTTGATCATGCCGCTGACATGCAGCGCTGCGGCCAGCTTCCCGGTGCAGGTGATAATGGTCTCTTTTACCTGCTCCGGCAGAGACCGCGGCGGATAGACAGAAATCGAATCTCCCGAATGAATCCCCGTGCGCTCAATGTGTTCCATAATTCCCGGGATCAGAATATCCGTTCCGTCACAGATGGCGTCTACCTCCAGTTCCGTTCCGCGGATATAGCGGTCGATCAGGATCGGATGTTCCTGCACAATCTGATTGATCTCTCCCATAAATATATCGATGTCCTCTTCATTGACAGCAATCCGCATGCCCTGGCCGCCGAGCACATAAGAGGGCCTGACGAGCACCGGAAAGCCCAGTTCCCGTGCAGCATCTTTTGCTTCCTCTGCCGTAAAGACCGTCCTTCCCGGCGGCCGCCTGATCCCGGTTTCCTGCAGAATCGCATCGAATCGCTCGCGGTCCTCCGCCGCGTCAATGTCATCCGGCTGCGTTCCGAGAACCGGGACACCCATCTTCAGCAGTGCCTCTGTCAGTCCGATCGCTGTCTGACCGCCGAACTGCACCACTGCACCGACCGGTTGTTCCAGTTCCACAACATTTCTCACGTCTTCCGGTGTCAGCGGTTCAAAATACAGCCTGTCCGCAATATCGAAATCGGTCGATACCGTTTCCGGATTGTTATTGATGATAATGGTCTCCCATCCGGCCTGCCGGAATGCCCGGGCCGCGTGGACCGAGCAATAGTCAAACTCAATGCCCTGGCCGATCCGGATCGGTCCGGATCCGAGGACAAGCACCTTTTTTACTGGTTCTGTCCTGCTGTCCGCCGGATTCTTTCCGGCCTGTTCACGGATATACGCTGCCGCCTCGTCCTCCAGTCCGTAAACCGAATAGAAATACGGGGTCTCTGCGTCGAATTCCGCGGCACAGGTATCTACCATTTTAAAAACCGCCGTTAACCCCGTCTGCCGACACATCCTGCGCACCTGCTCCTCCGGAATTCCTGTCAGTTGACCGATCACACAATCCGGAAATCCTGCCTGCTTTGCCGCCTTCAGAAGCGGCTGGTTGACAGGAATTAACGCGTCGGCTCTGTCACTGTCTGCCCCTGTCTGCGGGATCTGCAGCGGTTCTGTCCGCAGGCGGTTTTCCATTTCTACCAGATTCTGCAGCTTGCCGATAAACCAGGTATCGATCAGCGTCAGTTCATGCAGCTCAGACGTACTGTACCCCCTGCGCAGTGCCTCGGCGATCACCCAGATCCGCCTGTCATCTGCCTGAAGAAGCATCTGCCGCAGTTCCCGGTCATCGACAGATGTGTAATCATAGGAGAGCAGACTGTTTACATGCTGCTCCAGTGAACGGATTGCTTTCATCAGCGCACTCTCAAAATTTCCGCTGACGGCCATCACCTCGCCGGTCGCCTTCATCTGGGTACCCAGCAGGTGTTCCGCTGTGTTGAATTTATCAAACGGAAGCCGCGGCATCTTAACGACGCAGTAATCAATCACCGGTTCAAAGCAGGCTGTCGTTTTTCCGGTAACTGCATTTTTGATCTCGTCCAGCGTATAGCCCAGCGCAATTTTGGCTGCCACCCGCGCAATCGGATAGCCCGTCGCCTTCGACGCGAGCGCCGACGAGCGGGAGACACGCGGGTTGACTTCGATGACGCAATACTGAAAACTCTCCGGATTCAGCGCAAACTGCACATTGCAGCCGCCGGTAATTTCAAGCGCCGTAATAATAGAAAGCGCGGAAGTCCGGAGCATCTGATATTCTTTATCCGACAATGTCTGCGAGGGAGCCACGACAATCGAATCCCCGGTATGAATCCCGACGGGATCCAGATTTTCCATGTTGCAGACAGTGATCACATTCCCGGCATGATCCCGCATGACTTCATATTCGATTTCCTTCCAGCCGGCGATGGACTGTTCCACCAGCACTTCATGCACCCGGGACAGCCTGAGACCGTTTTCCAGAATCTCCCGGCACATGTCCGTGTTATGCGCGATTCCGCCGCCGGATCCGCCCAGTGTATAGGCCGGACGCAGGACTACCGGATAGCCGATTCTTTCTGCCGCAAACAGCCCTTCTTCTACGGAGTGAACGATTTCTGAAGCCGCAACCGGCTCCCCGATTTTCTCCATGGTCTCTTTGAACAGCAGACGATCCTCCGCCTTCTTAATGGTCTGCGCCGTTGTCCCGGCCAGCCGGACCTGATGTTTCTCCAGGAATCCCTCTTCTTCCAGTGCCATCGCCAGATTCAGCCCGGCCTGTCCCCCCAGCGTCGGCAGAATCGCGTCCGGCTTTTCTTTCCGGACAAGCGCCTTGAGCACCTCCGGTGTCAGCGGCTCAATATAGACATGATCGGCAATATCTCCGTCTGTCATAATCGTCGCCGGATTCGAATTCAGCAAAACGACTTCGACCCCTTCCTCGCGCAGTGCGCGGCATGCCTGCGTACCGGCGTAGTCAAACTCTGCCGCCTGTCCGATTACAATCGGGCCGGAGCCGATTACAAGAACTTTCTGTATGCCTGCGTCACGCATGATGCTCCTCCATCATTTCGAAAAACTTCTGAAACAGATATCCGGAATCACACGGTCCGGGACTTGCCTCCGGATGAAACTGTACTGTCATAACCGGCCTGCCAAGATACCGCCAGCCCTCGTTTGTGCCGTCATTGACATTGCGGAAAGCTTCCACGGCGACAGCCGGATCCATGCTGTCCGGATTTACGGCATAACCGTGATTCTGTGCGGTAATATAGACACGCCCCGTCTCCAGATCCTTCACCGGATGATTCCCGCCGCGATGACCGTATTTCAGACGGAATGTATCACCACCCATGGCAAGCGCCATCAGCTGGTGGCCGAGACAGATTGCAAAAACCGGTACGCCGGAGTCCCCGAGCACCCGGACATTCCGGATCAGTTCCGGATCCTCCTTCGGATCGCCGGGTCCGTTCGATATCAGGATTCCGTCAGGCTTGTCGGCAAGAATCCGTTCCGGTGCCGTACCGGACGGATAGACCGTTACATGGCACCCCAGTTTCAGCAGCGCTTTCTGAATGCTTCGCTTTGCACCGACATCCAGCAGGGCGACATGGTAGTTTTCTCTGCCGCGCAGCTCCTTTTCTGTTTTCCGCCCGGCATGTTCCGCAAACCGGGATTTCTCCTGCATCCGCAGATCCGTCTCCGGATCATAAGAAGAAATTGATACAGCTGTCGTCTTCTTCACGGCACCGCGGACGGAGTAGCTGCGAATCTGTTCCAGCAGTTGTTCTTTTTCATCCCCGGCGTATTGTTTCGTCGTGATGCAGCCGTTCATCGTGCCGCTTCTGCGCAGATGCCGTGTCAGCGCGCGCGTATCCAGTCCGGCGATTCCCGGAATCCCCTGCTGCCGCAGGAAATTCTGAATGGTGTTTTCCGAACGCCAGTTTCCCGGAATCTGCGCCAGCTCCCTTACCAGAAATGCGTCCGGCCAGGCTCTGTATGATTCCATGTCCGCCCGGCAGATTCCGTAGTTTCCGATCAGCGGATAAGTCATCGTCACTGCCTGTCCCGCATAGGAAGGATCTGTCAGGACTTCCAGATACCCTGTCATCGACGTATTAAAAACCACTTCCGAGATCACTTCCTTCACGGCACCGACCGCATTTCCCCGGTATGTTGTTCCGTCTGCAAGTATTAAAAAGGCATCCATAATGATTCTCCATATACAAAAAGAGGTGACAAATAGATCAAAACTGACCCCTTTGCCACCTCTATCGTTTCTTCTGTATTTCTTAACGATTTTAGCGCATATCAGACCCAATGTAAATATCTGAATCCTCTGTTATATTAAATTGATATACAATCCAAGTTCTGACTTTATTCGACATCCTTCAGGGCCTCCAGATCCTCCTCGCCTGTTCTGACCTTTATGACGCGCTGAACGTCATAGACGAAGATCTTTCCATCGCCGAGATGGCCTGTATAAAGGGCACGCTTCGCTGCCTCGATCACCTTATCAACCGGGATATTACCGACGATTACTTCTACCTTCATCTTCGGAAGTACGTTTGCATCGAGTTCAACACCGCGGTATTTCTCGCCCGCTCCATGCTGGATGCCGCAGCCCATCACCTGTGTGACGGTCATGCCGGTTACGCCCAGATCATTGAGGGCCTCCCTGAGGATTTCATACCGTGAGTGATTCGCGATGATAGAGACTTTGTACATGCCGGTATGAACTGCAGCCTGGATGGCTTCTGCCGGAACAACCGCTGCCTGGCCGGTTCCTGCTGCCGCCGGGACTCCTGCACCCTGTCCGCCGGATTCTGCAGGCATGACACCTGCTGCGGTCAGCTGCCCGACTGTATCAGTGCGGACAACCTGTACCGCCGTATCACGAATCAGCTGACTCGCAAGATCATAGTCGCTCTGGCCGAGGGCTGTATTTTCATTGATCTCCATGCCGGTTGACAGATCGACAATGTTAAATCCGGCATATGCAGACGGAAGACCATGTTCTGTCCGGTCGAGTCCGAGAATTTCTTCCTCTTCCGTGACGCGCAGGCCCAGAACCGCTTTAATCACAGCAAATGTAATGGTAATTGTCACGGCTGCCCACGCCATGGTCGCGCATAAACCAGCCATCTGAAGTCCCAGCTGATGCAGACCGCCGCCGTAAAACAGCCCTTCGCCCGCAATCTGGTTTGCACCGAATGCAGTGCCGTCGCCGATTCCGCGTGCAAAAGCAGGCGCACTCTCGGTCGCGAATAAGCCGACCGCGATGGTTCCCCAGATCCCGTTCATACAGTGAACTGCAACGGCGCCGACCGGATCGTCGATCCTGAGCTTATAGTCCAGCAGCCAGACACCGAAGACCACCAGAAATCCGGCGACCACGCCGATTACAACCGCGCCGAACGCGTCACAGACATCGCACGGCGCCGTAATTGCCACCAGACCGGCCAGCGATGCGTTCAGACTCATTGAAACATCCGGCTTTCCGAATTTGATCCAGGTATATACCATACAGACAACCGTTGCGACCGACGGTGCAATCGTTGTTGTCACAAAGACAGAACCAAGTTCGGCTGTTGAGACTGCCGCCGCCCCGTTAAACCCGTACCATCCGAGCCAGAGAATAAATACGCCGAGGCATCCAAGCGGCAGGTTGTGTCCGGGAAATGCATTGACTTTGACAATCTCCCCTTTTTTGTTTTTTGAAAACTTTCCGATGCGCGGTCCGACCATATACGCGCCGATCAGGGCACACACGCCGCCGACCATGTGAATGCAGTTGGATCCGGCAAAATCATGAAATCCCATCTGCGCGAGCCAGCCGCCGCCCCAGGTCCAGTGCGCCTCAACCGGATAGATAATCGCCGATATCACGGCCGAATAGGCACAGTAGGACAGAAATTTTGTCCGTTCAGCCACGGAACCGGAAACGATGGTTGCTGTTGTTGCGCAGAATACCAGGTTGAACACGAAGTTCGACCAGTCGAAGTTCGCGTAATCCGTAAAGATATCAAATCCGGGCTTTCCGATCATTCCGATCAGATCTTCCCCCAGAAACAGACCAAATCCGATCAGAATAAACATAACCGTTCCGATACAGAAGTCCATCAGGTTCTTCATCAGAATATTGCCTGTATTCTTTGCCCTTGTAAATCCGGCCTCCACCATGGCAAAGCCGGCCTGCATCCAGAATACCAGCGCGGCTCCGATCAGGAACCATACGCCGTACACCTCCCCGTTAATTGCCGATAAAACTTCCTGTGTCATAGTCTCCTCCCTCATGTACTTCAGTCCGCTCCGGTTCTCTTTCCGGTACGCCCCTTTCACCAGGATGCTCCTGACAATTACGTGCGATCCCGGCAGCACACTTACAAATCTTTCTTTTCCTGACTTTACAGTCTCTGCCATACTGAGAACCATTGCGTAAAAAAACGGGCACCGACTCCCGGATTTTGAACAATCCCGGTTCGGCGCCCTTGCCATATGTAGACGCGGAGTCTTCTGTCAAAATTCTCCACGTTTTCCTGTGTTTTTCGAAAAACAAAGAACAAAGACGTGACCGGGGCATTTATCTGCCTCTCCCAAACGTCTTTGTTCGTTCCTGCTAAAGCATACTACAACATTCCAGATATGTCAATATGCTTTTTTAGCCATCTGCATATATTAATTTGATATGTATCGCCTATATGAGAGCATTGCTTTTCCTAACCAATTTCAAGATGGGGAGAGCCTCAATGGAAACAGATCTTATATCTCCGGCAATTCTGTCGGATACGTTCCCATGAAACACGCCGCACAGATTTCATCTGTCCCGGCCATTTCCGGAAGATATTCTACATTGAGATACGCCAGAGAATCCGCACCCAGCATTTTCCGGATCTCCTCTTCCGAATGTGAGGAGGCGATCAGCTGTTTTTCGGTCGGAACATCTGTCCCGTAATAGCACGGATACAGGAACGGCGGCGCGCTGATTCGTACATGTACCTCTGCGGCACCCGCCTCCCGGAGCATCCGAATCAGATTCCTCATCGTTGTGCCGCGGACAATCGAGTCGTCCACCAGAATCAGCCGCTTCCCTTCGACAGCCGGCTTCAGAACAGAAAGCTTCATACGGACGCCGCTTGCCCGCGCCTCCTGTGAAGGACGAATAAAGGTCCTGCCGATATAGCTGTTTTTATGAAATGCCAGACCGAAAGGAATGCCGCTCTCAATTGCATATCCTTCCGCTGCCGCCAGTCCTGAATCCGGCACGCCCGTTACAAGATCTGCATCCGCCCGGTATTCCCGGGCGAGAAATCGTCCTGCACGCCGCCTGGCCTCCAGCACACTGATCCCGTCGATCCGGCTGTCCAGACGCGCAAAATAAATCCACTCAAAAACACATTTTGCATGGTATTTCTGCATCAATGTCCGGTCTGTATGAATTCCATCCTTTGTAATCGTAAGGATCTCCCCCGGCAGTACATCCCGGATCAGTTCTGCGCCGACTGCATCCAGCGCACAGCTCTCAGATGCAGCTATATAACAGCTGTCCGTCTTCCCGATACACAACGGTTTCAGTCCCAGCGGGTCACGCATCGCAATCAGTTTCCGCGGACTTTTGATTACCAGTGAAAATCCGCCTTTCAGTTTTTTGGCGGCCACAGCCGCGGCTGCTTCAATACTCCCCGTCCTGACCCGCTCGCGCGCGATCAGATAGGCGATCAGTTCCGAATCCGTGGTCGTCTGGAAGATCGCACCGCTGTAGGCCAGCTCTTCGCGCAGCGCATTCATGTTGACAAGATTTCCATTGTGTGCAAGCGCCAGTGCTCCCTTCAGATAATGCAGTACCAGCGGCTGCGCGTTTTCTCTGGTAGAAGCGCCGGTTGTCGAATAGCGCACATGGCCGACTGCGAGATTTCCGTGAATCCCGCCGGCTGCCGCATCCTGCAGAACATCACTTACCAGTCCCAGATCCTTTTTCCTGAAAATCGCATCCCGCGGTCCCGCCGTATCCGAAACCGCAATCCCGCAAGCCTCTTGTCCGCGATGCTGCAGCGCCATCAGACCATAATATACCAGCGGCGCCACATCATTCCCGTCCACGTCAAACGCGCCGAAGACGCCGCACTCCTCCCGGACACCCTGCCGGACATCTGTTCGCTTTTCCGCTGGCAGGTATTGCTCATCCATGTTGCATCATTTCCCTCTCTCTTACAATATGAGCGATTTCTTTTCACACATCCATATCCGTATAACCCATCAGGTAACGGTCGATCTCCAATGCGCAGCCGCGCCCCTCTGCGATCGCCCACACGACGAGTGACTGCCCGCGGTGCATATCCCCCGCTGTAAAAACCTTTTCGACGCCGGTGCGATAACTCCCCTCCGGGGTCGCCGTCGTGCCGCGTCCGGTGAGCGGCACGCCAAATGCCTCTGCTGTATAGGGCTGACAGCCGATAAATCCGGCAGCGATCAGCAGCAGATCACAGGGAAGCGTCTGTTCTGTTCCTGCTTTCTGCACCAGTTTCCCCTGGTCAAATCCAACCTGAACAATTTCAGCTGATTTCAGTTTGCCCGCCTTTCCGTGAAGCGCTTTAACGGTCGTAGTATAGATACGCGGATCTTTACCAAACACGGCGATCGCTTCTTCCTGGCCATAATCGGTTTTCAGCACCTTCGGCCACTCCGGCCACGGATTGCTCTCCAGACGCCCGACCGGCGGCTGCGGCATCATCTCCAGCTGTGTAACAGATTTACAGCCGAGACGGATCACCGATCCGACACAGTCATTTCCGGTATCGCCGCCGCCCAGCACAATTACATGTTTTCCCTTCACCAGCGCAGCCGGATCCGCAGATGACTGCGCTTTTGCTGTTTTCCGGCCTCCCTTTTTTGCGATGACAGATTTCGTTACCATTTTCAGAAAATCGACGGCGTAGTACACGCCCTTCAGATTATCCTCCATGCCTTCCGCCTGCAGCGGACGCGGATTCTTGGCGCCCGTACAGAGCGCGACCGCGTCAAACTGATCCAGCAGTTCCTTAGGGCTGATATCCTTTCCGATATCCACGCCTGTGCAGAATGTCACGCCCTCAGCTTCCATGAGGTGCTGTCTCCTTGCAATCACCTGCTTATCCAGCTTCATATTCGGGATCCCGTACATCAGGAGCCCGCCGATCCGGTCATCGCGCTCAAACACAGTCACATCGTGCCCTCTGTGGGAGAGCTGGTCCGCCACGGCAAGCCCTGACGGGCCGCTGCCGACAACAGCCACCTTCCTGCCGCTTCTGTTTTTGGTCACACGCGGCTGCATGCGTCCTTCTGCAAACGCCCGCTCAATGATATACAGCTCATTGTCGTGCACTGTCACCGGATCATCGTGAAGTCCGCACACACATGCCTTTTCACAGAGCGCAGGACAAACCCGCCCGGTAAACTCCGGAAAATTACTCGTCTTCAGAAGGCGTGCCAGCGCCTGATCTTCATGACCACGGTATATTTCATCATTCCACTCCGGAATCAGATTATGGAGCGGACATCCTGTCACCATGCCGGAAAGCCGCATGGCAGACTGACAGAGCGGTACGCCGCAGTTCATGCACCGGGCACCCTGCCGACGTCTTGCATCCGCATCCAGACCCTGTCTGAACTCATCAAAATTCCGGATTCTGTCTGGTACAGCAGCCGCGCAGTTATCCGCCCGTTCAAATTCCAGAAATCCTGTTTCCTTACCCATTATCTGCTCCTTTGCCTCAATGACCGATCACTGTATGGAACGCTTCATTCACCGCGTTCTCATGCGAAAGTCCCTGTTCTTCAAATCTTCCGATGGCCGCTGTCATCCGCTGGTATTCCTCCGGCACGATTTTCTTGAAATGCGGAAGGAACCGGTCAAAATCCTGCAGGATTTCAGCCGCTTTTTTCGATCCTGTCGCCGCGTGGTAATCACGCAGAATGCCCAGCAGCTCCTGAATATCATATTTGTCCTGAAGTTCCTCCGGCGGTGCCATATCGCGGTTCATCTTCCGGTACAGTGTATGATCCAGATCCAGCACATATGCCACGCCGCCGCTCATGCCGGCAGCGAAGTTTTTCCCGGTTTTTCCGAGAATTACCGCACGTCCGCCGGTCATATATTCCAGACCGTGATCGCCGCACCCCTCTGCGACAGCCGTAGCGCCGGAGTTTCTGACGCAAAACCGCTCGCCGGCCACGCCATTGACATAGGCTGTTCCTCCTGTAGCTCCGTAAAGCGCCACATTTCCGGCAATGATATTTTCGTCCGCCGCAAAACTGCTGCCTGAAGGCGTCCGCAGAATCAGTTTTCCGCCGCACAGACCCTTGCCGAATCCGTCATTCGCATCGCCTTCCACTTCCAGTGTGATGCCGCGCGGAAGGAATGCGCCGAATGACTGGCCGCAGCCTCCGCGGCAGTGTACGGTATAAGTATCATCCGGAAGTGATTTTCCGTATATTTTTGTCACTTCAGAGCCGAGAATGGTTCCCACTGCTCTGTCTGTTGAAGATATTTCAATGGTTGTTTCAACCGGTTCGCCGCTGCTGTTTTCATAGAGCCACGGGAGCAGCACGCGTTCGTCAACCGTGCGTTCCAGATGAAAATGATATATTTCCTCCTGTGTAAAATGACGGATTCCCGCATTTGCACAGGTCCGGTTCAGAATACCGGACAGGTTCATCTGCTCCGCGCGCTCTGTAATCTGACTTTCTTTCGGCATCAGGCAGTCAGTTCTTCCCACCATCTCCTCCACGGTGCGGAATCCCAGTGACGCCATGATTTCCCGCAGCTGCTCTGCGATGAACATCATGAAATTGATGACGTATTCCGGTTTCCCTGTGAAGCGCTTCCGGAGTTTCTCATTTTGTGTCGCGATACCGACCGGACAGGTATCTTTGCTGCAGACACGCATCATCATGCAGCCCACCGATACAAGCGGTGCCGTCGCAAAGCCAAATTCCTCTGCCCCCAAAAGGCATGCAATCGCAACATCTCTGCCGCTCATCAGCTTGCCGTCCGTCTCCAGCGCGACCCTGCCGCGCAGACCGTTTTCAATCAGCGCCTGGTGCGCCTCGGCGATCCCGAGTTCCCACGGAAGTCCCGCGCCGTGAATCGACGAAAACGGTGCCGCGCCTGTTCCGCCGTCGTAACCGGAGATCAGAATTACCTGCGCGCCGGCCTTGGCAACACCGCACGCAATCGTGCCGACGCCCGCCTCGGATACCAGCTTGACATTGATCCGCGCCTTCCGGTTCGCATTTTTCAAATCGTAAATCAGCTGCGCCAGATCCTCAATGGAATAAATATCGTGATGCGGCGGCGGAGAAATCAACGATACACCCGGTGTCGCATATCTGGTTGCCGCAACCCACGGATAAACTTTACGGCCGGGCAGGTGTCCTCCCTCTCCGGGTTTTGCGCCCTGTGCCATCTTGATCTGAATCTCATCCGCACTCATCAGATAAGCGCTTGTGACGCCAAAGCGCCCGGAGGCCACCTGTTTGATACGGGAGTTCCGGTCCGTTCCAAACCTGTCTTCAGCCTCGCCGCCCTCGCCGGTATTGGACTTGCCGCCGATCCGGTTCATGGCCAGCGCCAGCGTCTCATGCGCCTCTCTGGAGAGAGAACCATAACTCATCGCCCCTGTCTTGAACCGTTTCACGATTTCAGCAGCCGGCTCCACTTCCTCGAGCGGTACGGGTTCCTGCTGCGGGACAAACTGCATCAGCCCGCGCAGCGTATGCGGCAGATCACTGTCAACCCGATCTGTATACTGCCTGAATTTCTGATAATCTCCGGTCCGGACTGCCTGCTGCAGCAGGATAATCGTCTCCGGATTATAGAGATGATCTTCTTTGTCTGAGCCGCTGCGCAGCCGGTGGAATCCCAGACTGTCCAGTGCTGTGTCCAGACCGAGACCAAGCGGATCAAACGCGTGATCATGCCGGTACAGTACGCCCGCGCCGATCTCGTCGAGACCGATACCGCCGACGCGGCTCTCGATCCCGGTAAAATACCGGTCTATTACATCTTTGCGAATACCGACGACTTCAAAGATTTTGGCCGACTGGTAGGACTGAAGCGTTGAGATACCCATTTTTGCCGCAATATGCACCACACCGTTCAGCAGCGCTCTGTTATAGTCATCAATCGCTGTATAATAGTCTTTGTCCAGTGTTCCTTCATCGATCATTCCGGAGATGCATTCATGTGCAAGATACGGGTTAATTGCTCTGGCACCAAACGCCAGCAGACACGCGCACTGGTGTACATCTCTTGGCTCCGCGCTCTCAAGAATCAGCGAGACCGCCGTCCGCTTCTTTGTCCGGACCAGATGCTGTTCAGCCGCTGAAACGGCCAGCAGAGAAGGAATCGCCACGTGATTCTCATCCACTCCCCGGTCAGAGAGAATAATAATATTTGCCCCCGCGCCGATGCTTCGGTCCACGCTGATCAGCAGCTGTTCGACAGCGTGTGAAAGGGATGTGTTCTTGTAATACAGCATGGATACCGTCGCGGTGCAAAATCCCGGCTGATCCAGTGCCCTGATCTTGATCAGATCCACACCTGTCAGGATCGGATTCTGAATTTCGAGCACGCGGCAGTTGCCGCTCTTCTCTTCCAGGAGATTTCCGTCTGATCCGATGAATACAGCCGTATCCGTGACGATCTTCTCCCGCAGGCTGTCAATCGGCGGATTGGTCACCTGTGCAAAAAGCTGCTTAAAATAATGGAACAGATTCTGATGCCGCTCCGAAAGTGCCGCAAGCGGAATGTCATGTCCCATCGACGCGATCGGCTCTGCGCCGTTTTCTGCCATCGGCAGAATCAGTTCCCTGACATCCTCCCAGGTATAGCCGAAAGCTTTGCAGAGCGCCTCCCTTTTTTCGGGCGAATACATCGGTATTTTTTTGTTTGGAATCGGCAGCTCTGCCAGATGCCGCAGGTGCCTGTTCAACCATTCGCCATAAGGATTCTTTTCAGCATATGTGTTCTTACACACCTCATCGGAAATCACTTCTCCTCTGACAGTGTCCACCAGCAGCATTTTACCCGGCTGCAGACGCTTTTTTTCCAGAATCTGTTCCGGCGGCAGATCCAACACGCCTACCTCAGAAGCAAGGATCAGGCGTCGGTCCTTTGTCACGTAGTAGCGCGACGGCCGCAGACCGTTTCGGTCGAGTGTCGCGCCCAATGTCTCGCCGTCTGTAAAGATGATTGCGGCAGGACCGTCCCACGGTTCCATCATGGTCGCGTAATAATGATAGAAATCCCGTTTTTTCTGATCCATATCCATATCATGCCGCCACGGCTCCGGTATCATGGTCATGACAGAAAACGGCAGTTCCAGACCGTTCATATACATGAATTCCAGTGTGTTGTCCAGCATGCCGGAGTCTGACCCGGTTCCGCTGATGACAGGAAATATTTTCAGCATGGTATCTTCGCTGCGCAGAAGATCTGAGGACATTGTCTCCTCACGTGCCAGCATACGGTCCGCGTTGCCGCGGATGGTATTAATCTCGCCGTTATGCGCGATCATACGATATGGATGTGCGCGTTCCCAGCTCGGTGTCGTGTTTGTGGAGAATCGTGAATGCACCATTGCAATCGATGCCACAAAATCAGGACTTTGCAGGTCCTCATAAAACGCACGCAGCTGTTTAACAAGAAACATTCCTTTATAAACGATTGTCCGGGAAGAAAGCGAGCAGATGTATGTCTTATCAAACGGCAGAACCCCCGCGCAGATTTCCTTCTTTCTGTCACCGGGATGTACCGTTCCTGCCGGAGCAGTTCCCGGCCGCGCCATGCGCTCCTCCGCCGGGCTGTCCGCGCTCTGCTCAAATTCTCTGCGAAGAACATACAGTTCCCTGTCAAAGTCAAAGCCGCGCGCTGCGTGCTCCGGCCGCCTGATAAAGCACTGACTGATGTGCGGCATACAGATCCGTGCGCGCTCCCCGAGAATCTCCGGGTGCACCGGTACCTCGCGCCAGCCCAGTACTTCCAGCCCGTTCTTCTCCGCGATCACTTCAAACATGCGAATCGCGAACGTTCGGCGCAGACGGTTCTGCGGCAGAAAGAACATACCGATTCCGTAATCACCTTCTTCTCCTGTCTGAATGCCGGCAGCAGCTGCGGCTCTCCTGAAAAACCGATGCGAAATCTGTGTCAGAATACCGACACCGTCGCCCACCTTGCCGCTTGCATCCTTACCGGCGCGGTGATCCAGCTTCTCGACAATTGTCAGAGCATCATCCAAAACCCTGTGGTCACGGCGGCCGTCGATATTCACAACCGCGCCGATTCCGCACGCGTCATGTTCTACATTGTTAAATCCATTCATATCAATGCCCCTTGCTACTCAGAAAACAGCATCTCGCTGTAGATCGGGAACGGCCAGTATTTCTCATCCGTAATGCTCTCCAGCTGATCCGCGGCATCTCTTGCCGATGCCATGTCCGCAAGAATGACCTCATGATAATATTTCATGGCTTCAGTCTCTTCCGCGGGCACTTCATCAAGATGTGTCTCCAGCTGCTCGGTAGCATCCAGCAGCGCGTCAGTCAGAACGGCCAGACGCTCACAGGTCTTTGCCTCGTAGACCACCGGGACACCTGCTGCCTTCAGATCTCCGCTTCTTCTGCAGAGTTCCGCAGCAAAAGCGGATACTGCCGGCAGAATCAGTCTGCGGATCATGTCATCCATTGTATGTGCCTCTATTGAAATCTGCGCACAGTAAGTCTCAACAAAAATATTGTATCTTGCCTGCAGTTCTTCTTCCGTGAAGACACCATTTTTCTCATACAATTCCACATTCTTCGGCATCAGATAGCACAACAGTGCATCCGCTGTGGATACCAGGTTTGCGAGTCCGCGGCGCTCCGCCTCCTCAACCCACGCCTGATCATATCCATTGCCGTTGAAGATAATCCGCTGATGTTCTGTCAGCGTCTTTTTGATCAGCTCGTGCAGATCTTTCTGGAAATTGCTGCTTGCTTCCAGTTCATCCGCAAACTGACGCAGTTCCTCCGCCATAATGGTGTTCAGCGCTGTATTCGGATCAGATATGGACTGTGAAGAACCAAGCATACGGAACTCGAACTTGTTTCCGGTAAATGCCATCGGCGAGGTACGGTTTCTGTCCGTATTATCCAACGGGATGGTCGGCATCATATCAATCCCGATTTCCAGTGTTCGGTCACCCGTCTCATGGAAGTTTTTCTCCTCGATAATCGCACGTACAACGCCATCCAGCTCATCTCCCAGGAAAATAGACAGAATTGCAGGCGGTGCCTCCTGCGCGCCGAGGCGGTGATCATTTCCGGCACTCGCAACGGTGCAGCGAAGTGCTTCCTGATACTCATCCACACCTTTGATAAAAGCGGCCAGGAACAGCAGGAACTGCGCGTTCTGGCTCGGGGTAGAACCCGGACTCAAAAGGTTTTTGCCGGTATCGGTGCCCAGTGACCAGTTATCGTGCTTGCCAGATCCATTCACGCCCGCAAATGGTTTTTCGTGCAGCAGGCAGACAAAACCGTGCCGGTCCGCAACCTTCTTCATCAGCTCCATCGTCAGCTGGTTCTGATCCGACGCCTGGTTTGCATTGGAATAAACCGGTGCCATTTCGTGCTGGGACGGTGCAACCTCATTGTGCTTGGTTTTTGACAGCACGCCGACCCGCCACAGTTCATTATCGAGATCTTTCATATAGTCAGATACACGCGGTTTTAACTGTCCGAAGTAATGATCTTCCAGTTCCTGTCCGCGCGGCGGCTTGTTGCCAAACAGGGTTCTGCCCGTCAGACGCAGATCCTCGCGCTGTGCAAACAGTTTCTTATCGATCAGGAAATACTCCTGTTCCGGTCCGCACTGTGCCATAACCCGTTTCGTATCGGTGTCACCGAAAAGCCGCAGAATCCGGATGGCCTGTTTGGAAACCTCATCCATAGATTTCAGAAGCGGTGTCTTCTTATCCAGTGAATGTCCGGAATAGGACATGAAAATCGTCGGAATATAGAGTGACTGGTCTTTAATAAAAGCAAATGATGTCGGATCCCAGGCAGTATAACCGCGCGCTTCAAAGGTTGCGCGAAGTCCGCCCGACGGGAATGAAGACGCATCCGGCTCGCCGCGGACCAGTTCTTTTCCAGAAAAATCCATCATAATTCTTCCGCCGCCGACCGGATCGATAAAACTGTCATGTTTTTCTGCTGTCACGCCAGTCATCGGCTGGAACCAGTGCGTATAATGGGTTGCTCCCATTTCCACAGCCCACTGCTTCATCGCCTCTGCAATGCCATTTGCCGCGGACAACTCGAGATGCGCGCCGTCGGTCACGCATTTTTTCCACGCCTTATAGGTCGTTGCCGACAGGCGCTCTTTCATTGTCACTTCGTCAAATACCATGCTCCCGAAAATTTCCGGCAGTTTCTTCACCTTTTTACTCATATCTTTTCTTCCTCCTGTTAAAAAAAGACGTCCGGGGAGTTTCCGGAAAGAAAACTCCTCAAACGCCTTTGTTTGCTGATACATAGCATAATCTCAATGTCTATATATGTCAATCCTTTATTTTAAGCATTGCGATATACGTTTTTGATATCTTTATCTGCATAAGATATTGCTGCTCCGGACAATGTTTCACCCTGGAAACGGAGACTGATCCATCTGCTTCCTGCTATTTATTATTTGCATTATCGCCTTTCAGACATATCTATGCGATATGGCAACCTGTAAAATACGTCTGCCTCCGTATACTTGACATGATTTCATGCAGCTTTTAGAATATGATCAGAAAAAGACAACGGCGTCTTGGAGTTGATTCCAGGGCGCCTTTTTTGCGCGAGAGCAATAAAGAGGAGGTACCCCATGGCTGCATTTGAACCCATTTTATCCGGAATCCCGGAAATGGATCTGGCGCTCAATCACATCCGTCTGGGAGACAATGTCGTGTGGCGCGTATCTGATCTGGAGGAATTCCATCTGTTTCTTGACCCTTATCTTGAACAGGCTATCCGGGATCATCGAAGAATTATATATGTAAGGTTTGCCTCTCACGAACCCCTGACGGCAGGACATCCTGAGATCGAAACGGTTTCCATTGAATTATCTCACCGGTTCGAGAATTTCTCTGTGGAAATCCATAATCTGATCGCCAGAGAAGGTAAAGATGTGTTTTATGTATTCGACTGTCTCTCCGAGCTGCAGACAGCATGGGCGACAGACCTGATGATGGGAAATTTCTTCCGCGTCACCTGCCCTTTTCTGTTTCAGCTGGACACTGTCGCATTTTTCCCGATTATCCGCGGCAGGCATTCTCTCGCCGCCATCTCGAAAATACTGGACACAACACAGCTGTTTCTGGATGTGTACTCCGACCGGGAAACCGATCCGCAGATCACATATGTGCGCCCGGAAAAGGTGTGGAACCGCAATTCTGAAACCATGTTTCTTCCGCATCTTTACGACAGACATTCAGGCGCCTTCCGGCCGTTGCTGGACGGCGTTCAGGTGAGCCGCTTTTATCAGGTTATGAACCGGTATCAGCGTCCCGGCGACGAACAGAGCACGGATGCATGGGACCGTTTCTTCAATTTTGCGAAACAGATGCACGAAAACGGAATGGAGATCACCAATGCCTGCTCCCGTATGTGTGATATTATGATGAGCCGCGATGAAAAAATGCGCAAAATGATCAAAGCGCATTTCCGGCCGGAAGATTACTTTTTTGTGCGCAGTCACATGATCGGAACCGGCATGATCGGAGGAAAAGCCTGCGGCATGCTGCTCGCACGCAAAATCATTGAAAACAGGCGGCCTGATTTATACCGCGTCATGGAACCACATGATTCCCACTTTATCGGATCCGACGTCTATTACTCCTATATTGTTGAGAATGGCGGATGGGATCTGCGTGTCAGGCAGCGTACAGAGAAGGAATATTTTACACTCGCTTCTGCGTTTGCCGAATTTCTGCTTTCAGGAAAATTTTCGAGAAGCATGGAAAAACAGTTCACCATCCTTCTGGAATACTACGGCCAGGATCCGATCATCGTGAGATCCAGCAGCATTCTGGAAGACGGCTTCGGAAATGCTTTTGCCGGAAAATACGAATCCGTCTTTTGCGCAAATACCGGTACACCCGAGGAACGGCTGGAAGCATTTGAAAACGCGGTCCGGAAGGTCTATGCCAGCACTATGAGTCTTTCAGCGCTCGACTACCGGAAGCGGCGCGGCCTTGCGGACCGCGACGAACAGATGGCGCTGCTGGTTCAGCGTGTTTCCGGCTCTCATTACGACCAGTATTATATGCCTTGTGCCGCGGGCGTCGGCTACTCTTACAGCCCCTACCGCTTTTTAAAGGATCTTAATCCTTCTGCCGGCATGCTACGGCTTGTCATGGGCCTCGGCACTTCTGCTGTGGACCGCACGGAAGGATCCTATCCGCGCCTCGTCAATCTGGACCGGCCTGAAGCAACCTCCGCAACAACCATTGCGGAAAAACACCAGTATTCACAGCGGACGCTTGAGGCGGTTAATAAAGAAACAAGAACCTTAGAGCAGATCACCCTGCGGCAGATTGAACCGAAGCTTCCCGCCTGGCTGAAAACTGCGCTTCTGGAACATGACTATGACATTGAACGGCAATTCAGGGAGCGCGGTGAAACCCGCTCTGTTCAGTTCATTTCATGCAGAGGACTGGTCGGCCGGAAGGAACTGATGCGGCAGATGCAGGAAATGCTGCTTCTGATTCAGAGTGAATATGAACAGCCGGTCGACATAGAATTTACAATGAACCTGTCCGAAAGCGGCGATTATGTGATCAACCTGCTGCAGTGCAGACCTCTGCATGTATTTCAGGACACGCAGGATGTACAGATTCCCGAAATAGTCTCTTCCGAGCACATTCTGCTGTCTTCGGAAGGTGCCTCCATGGGACTCTCCAGAATGATCAGGCTTGACCTGATCGTGTACATAGATCCGGTTTACTACTATCAGATGCCGTATCAGGAGAAAACCCGCGTCGCAAAAGTGATCGGCAAGGTAAACTGGAAATTCAGGAATTCCGGTTCACATATGATGCTGATTGTTCCCGGCAGAATCGGCACCTCGTCACCGGAACTCGGCGTACCCACTTCATTCTCTGATATCAGCGCGTTTGAAGTGATCTGTGAAGTCGCAGAATCCGGCGCCGGATACAATCCGGAACTCTCCTACGGCAGTCACATTTTTCAGGATCTCGTTGAAGCCGAGATTCTTTATACCGCCGTTTTTGAAAACAGCAAAACAAAACAATATCACCCGGAAAAACTTCTTCAGTTCGAGAACCGGTTAGGCGACATCTTCCCGGAACTTACGGCACTGAACGACGTTGTCCGGATCTGCGATGTCAGTGCTTCTGACTGCAGAATCTACAATGATCTGCGGCATGAGCAGCTGATTGTCACGATCTGAAGATGCAGATATGATTTTTAACAAGATATAAAACAGGAGGTCTCCCATGTGTTCAATTATGGGTTATGCAGGCACTGACCTGACGGAACATCAATTCAAAGAAGCACTCGCACAGACAACATCCCGCGGACCGGACGATACCCGTGTCATCCGCACGGAGAATGGCGGCTTTCTCGGTTTTAACCGCCTCTCTATTATGGGACTGACCGCTTCCGGGATGCAGCCGTTTACCCGCGAAAACAGTGCCGTTGTATGCAATGGAGAAATCTATGGATTCCGTCCCATTAAAAGACTGCTCGAAGAAGACGGGTGCCGGTTTGAAAGCGACAGTGACTGCGAAATCCTGCTTCCGCTTTTCGAGCGCTATGGGACTGATATGTTCCGCCGCCTCGACGCTGAATTTGCGCTGATCCTCTATGACGGCAGGCGGGATGAACTGATCGCAGCCCGGGACCCGATCGGAATCCGGCCTCTCTACTATGGTTTTACGCATGACGGCTCCATCGTATTTGCCTCAGAGCCTAAGAACCTGACTCAAATTTGCGGCCGCATCATGCCGTTTCCTCCGGGTCATTATTACAGAAACGGACACTTTGTCTGTTACCGGGATATGAGCTGTGTTTCCGGACAGAGAAAACAGCCTGCAGAAGATCCCTATCTCCATGATTCCCTGCCGGAGATTCTTCGGAACATCCATGACAAACTGGTTGCCGGCGTTGAGAAACGACTCGATGCCGACGCGCCGGTCGGCTATCTGCTCTCCGGCGGACTGGATTCCTCCCTTGTCTGCGGTATTGCGGCAAAATGCTCTGAGAAACCGATTCGCACCTTTGCGATCGGCATGGACAAAGATGCGATTGATCTGAAATATGCACGGGAAGTTGCAGACTATATTCACAGTGAGCACACAGAAGTTATCATAACGACCGAAGATGTACTCGCGGCACTGGAGCCTGTCATCAAAGCGCTGGCCACTTATGATATCACCACGATTCGTGCCTCAATCGGTATGTATCTGATATGCAAATATATTCACGAACACACTGATATACGTGTGCTTCTGACCGGAGAAATCTCAGACGAACTCTTCGGCTATAAATACACCGACTTTGCGCCGGATGCAGAAGCCTTTCAGAAAGAAGCAGAAAAACGAATTCATGAAATTCACATGTATGACGTACTGCGCGCAGACCGGTGCATCAGCGTACACAGCCTCGAAGCACGCGTTCCTTTCGGCGACCTTGACTTCGTAGACTACGTCATGCATATTGATCCGGAACGCAAACTTAACCGGTATGGCATCGGCAAATACCTGCTGCGGGAAGCTTTTGTGAATGATCCCGTTATCCCGGAGAACATACGGCTTCGTGAAAAAGCCGCCTTTTCAGATGCAGTCGGACATTCTCTGCGTGATGATCTGCAGTCTTTCGCAGAAACAAAATTCAGTGACAGCGAATTCCGCAAACGATGCCGCCAGTATTATCATGCGGCTCCATTTACAAAAGAATCGCTTCTTTATCGTGAACTTTTTGAAAAACATTATCCAGATCAGGCTGAGATGATCGTGGATTTCTGGATGCCGAATAAATCCTGGGAAGGCTGCAATGTTAACGATCCCTCTGCCCGCGTCCTCTCCAACTATGGCGCAAGCGGCGCATAACACCCGGCCCGGTTTCTTACAGTAGTGTTTCCTTCGAAAATATGCTATGATAATCATAATTATACAGGGAGACAAATCATTGTCTCTCTGCTCAGGCGGAATTCGCAGAGAAGAAACAGATACGTCTTCCGCAGCAGCACATAATAGAAAAACGGAGGTAACACCACATGAAAAAGGCACTGGTCGCATATTTTTCCGCAACCGGCACAACCAAGAAAGTAGCAGTTTCTCTGGCTGAAGCTGAAAACGCGGATCTTTTTGAAATCGTTCCGGAAAAACCATATACTGCCGAAGATCTGAACTGGCAGGACAAGCAGTCCCGCAGCACCGTTGAGATGCAGGATCTGAACTGCCGCCCGGCAGTCATCAGCAAGGTCGAAGACATGTCTCAGTACGAAGTCATTTTCCTCGGCTTCCCGATCTGGTGGGGCAGAGAGCCCAGCATCGTCGACACCTTCCTGGAGTCTTATGATTTCGCCGGCAAGGCAATCGTTCCGTTCTGCACATCCGGCGGCAACGGCATCGGCTTCGTCGGCGACCGCATCAAAGCACTCCTCGACGGCAAGGCAACGGTCGTCAACGGCCAGCGCATGGGCGGCGAGACCTCTGCGGAAGATCTGAAGATCTGGGCAGACGGACTGGATCTGTAAACCAGTAAGTTACAAAAGGGCAGCGGAAGCAATCTGATATGCTTCCCTGCCCTTTTTTGTTTTCTTATTCTTCACCTCAGGGGAAGTCCCTCACCGGAACCAGATTATTGCAAATCGTACAGAACCCGGTCCTTCCCCGCAGTTGATTCAGACAGGATTTCCACGACAAGATCAGGCGCGCCGAAGCAGCCGCGCCGCACCAGCCTGTCTTTCTTACAGATAATAGAAAGATCCGGCTGTACCATCGTTCTGTCATCGCAGTCCAGCTGTACATCAAACGGACCCGGATAGACAAAACAGCTTCCCTGATGATCTTCCACCAGTCTTCCAAATGCCCTGCCGCCGCTCCGGCGGGCCGCAGAACCGCGTAAAAAAGACGCACAAGTGCTGCGCACAGCTCGCGCGCGATCGGAGATCGCGATTTACTCTCCCCCCGAAATATGATATGCTGATTCTCAGCAGAAGCATTTCTTCTGGAACTTCGTGTTATGAAAAAACCGGATGTCTGGATCATCCGGCTGCGCGACAACTGCATTGCATTTGACCGGGAAAACGATCTGCACACTATGATCCGGATGACCCGGCAGAACATATCGGAATCCGCATGATTTACGGCATGGCAAGTGATATCCGTTATGAGCGTCCGGCTGTAATCTTTTCAGCACTTTTGGCGACTCAATCATCTGATTATCAAAATACATCATTCTGAATCAACAGAGAGGTCTCTATGAATACGTTTGAAAAAGCAGCTGCGTTTGCTCTTAAGGCACATGAAGGCCAGATGCGCAAAGCAGCTCCGATCCCGTTTATTCTGCATCCGATGGAGGTGGCGCAGATCGCCAGTACACTGACACACGATCAGGACGTTCTGGCAGCTGCTGTACTTCACGATGTCGTTGAAGATACACCTGTCACCCTGGAAGAAATACATGAAAATTTCGGCGAACACATTGCCTGGCTTGTGGCAATGGAAACTGAGAATAAACGCCGCGGACAGCCCGCCGCGGAAACCTGGCGGATCAGGAAGGAAGAATCCCTGGAGGAGCTTGAGAAATGCGGTGATTCCGATGTTCAGATCCTCTGGCTTTCAGATAAACTGTCCAATCTCCGCTCCTTCTGCCGCTCCAGGCTGAAGCAGGGTGATGCCATGTGGAATCAGTTTAACAACAAAAACAAATCCGAGCAGGAATGGTATTACCGGCGCATTCTGAAGTTGTGCGGCTCACTGAAAAAAACTTATGCCTATCAGGAATACAAAATGCTGCTGAAAGCTATTTTTCTGAACGGGTCCCTGCATGTAGAATTTGAAGAAGACAAACCTGCCAGATAATCCGGCACACAACAGGAGTAAACTATGGAACAGGTAAAGGCGATTTTTGCTGATGATATGGTGACACTGCAGCTGTCCGGCCACATCGACACAAACAATGCATCTGAAATCGAGGAACAGTGCAATGACGCTTTGAATGTGGGACCTGAAATTCCTGTCATTATTGATGCAGCGAACCTGGAATATATTTCCAGCGCAGGTCTGCGCATTCTGCTGAAAATCCGGAAGAAACATCCGGATCTGCGCATCGAACATGTCTCCAGTGAAGTTTATGAAATCCTGGACATGACCGGTTTTACGCAAATGCTCCCGATAGAGCGCGCCTATAAGGAAATCTCCATCGAGGGATGCGAGATGATCGGCCAGGGCGCCAACGGAGAAGTGTACCGGATTGATCCGGAGACGGTTGTTAAGACTTACCGCAATCCGGATTCACTTGAAGAAATCCGTCACGAGCGGGAAGTTGCCCGCGAGGCATTCATTCTCGGAATACCGACTGCGATCTCTTATGATATCGTGCGCGTGAACGGAAGTTACGGTTCCGTCTTCGAACTGCTCAATGCGACCTCTCTTTCCAGACTCCTCACAGAGTCAGAAGATAATTTTGATTACTGCGCAGAACAATTTGTCAGTCTTCTGAAACTGATCCACAGTACTGAGGTCCCGGAAGGGCTGCTCCCGGATGCCAGAGAGGATGTAATTTCCTGGATGCCGTCTCTCAGAGAATATCTTCCGACGCACACATACGACAAAATGATGAACATGCTGGAAGCTATTCCGCAGGACAACCATATGATTCACGGCGACTATCACACAAAGAATATCATGATGCAGGGAGATGAAGCACTGCTGATTGATATGGACACGCTTGCCGTCGGACATCCGATCTTCGAATTCGCATTTATGTTCAATGCATTTCTCGGTTACAATGAACTGACACCGGACGGACTGATTGGTTTTCTCGGCTTCTCTTATGATCTGGGAAAACGCTTCTGGAACAAAACGCTGGGATTATATCTGGGCGACGATGACCCGGCGCTCATTCAGGCCATAACAGACAAAGCCCGCATTATAGGAAGTCCGCGCATGATCCGGCGGTATCTCCGCCGTGGCGGTCTCGACAATCCTGACGACCGGCGCTACATTGAACACTGGCTTAACAAGATGACCGAGATGATCGAAAAATATGATGATCTGCTCTTCTGATTAATCATTATGACTTAGAAAGGATTGTTTTCATGCCCGCTAAACGCGTCAGTGAAATGTCAGAACTGGAAAAAAGACGGTACTCGCTCAGCGCAAGGATGTTTCACACGGTTTTCCTGATCGCTGTCATCCTGTTTGCCGTATCGGTCGTTGTCAGCTATGTGATGTTTATCATGTCTGTAGAAGCTGACCCGTCCCTGCGGAACCTGTTTGACCTGCAGAATACTTCGCATATTTCCTACCTGCTGCAGTATGGGATTATTATGCTGCTCGTCACCACTGTTCTGGCTGTTGTTCTCGTACAGCAGCTGAAACGCAAGGTTGTAGAACCGATCAATGAACTGGCCGCGGCAGCTGAAAAATATATGCGTCACGAGTATGATGAGGAGACCGGCGCATCCTATTTCTCCGATCTTGACATCCGGACGGGCGATGAAATTGAAAATCTCAGCGAAACCATGGCTAAAATGGAAGATGATATGCGGGGATTTCTGACAAATCTCGCCGAGGTAACCGCAGAGAAGGAACGGATCGGTACAGAATTGAATCTGGCCACACAGATCCAGGCGAGTATGCTGCCGACGTTTTTCCCGCCTTATCCGGACCGCACGGAATTTGATCTGCACGCAGATATGAAGCCGGCAAAGGAAGTGGGCGGCGATTTCTATGATTTCTTCCTGCTGGACAAGGATCATCTGGCACTGGTAATCGCAGATGTCTCCGGCAAGGGTGTGCCTGCCGCACTGTTCATGATGGCTTCCAAAATTATGATCAACAACCGCGCAATGATGGGCGGCACGCCGAAAGATATCCTGTCGTTTGCAAACCGCCAGATCTGCGCAAATAATACACTGGATATGTTTATCACTGTCTGGATCGGTATTCTTGAGATATCCACCGGAATCATTACTGCTTCCAGCGCCGGTCATGAGTATCCGATGATCTGCAGAAAGAACGGAACATTTGAACTGTTTAAAGATCCACACGGATTTGTTATCGGCGGTATGGACGACATGAAATACCGCGATTACGAGATCCATCTGAATTCCGGCGATACGCTGTTTATTTATACAGACGGCGTCACGGAAGCCACAAATGAAGCCAATGAACTGTTCGGAACCGACAGGCTTCTGAGCACCTTAAATGAGGTCCGCACAAAGTCATCCCATGAAATCCTTAACCATGTTCATGAAAACATCCGCGGGTTTGTTCTGGATGCACCCCAGTTTGATGACATTACAATGCTGAGTCTTCGCTATAACGGAGGTGGGATTGATATGAAAGAATTTACGGTTCGCGCCGAAATCGACAAGCTGTCTGAAGTAAATGACTTTGTCAGTCAGACGCTTGAAGCCTTCGACTGCCCGATCAAGACACTGATGCAGATCAGTCTCGCAGTTGAAGAGATCTTCGTCAACATCGCGCACTACGCGTATGCTGCAACAGGCGGAGATGCCACCATCCGTGCGGGCGTTGAAAAAGATACCAATATGGCGGTCATCTCCTTTATTGACCGCGGAAGGCCGTATGACCCGACCGCAAAAGAGGATCCCGACATCACGCTTCCCGCAGATGAACGCGCCATCGGCGGTCTCGGTATTTTCATGGTAAAGAAGACGATGGATGATGTCAGCTACTCTTATATCAATGGCTGCAACGTGCTGACGCTGAAGAAAAAGCTGCATTAAAAAAAAGACCTGACACCCCGGAAGAATTAAAATCCCGGTATCAGGTCTTTCTTTTTTCCTTAGAACACCGGAGACAGTGCGATGCTTTACAAATCTGAGGCGGCAGACTGTTCCGCAGTGTTTATAGCTTCCTGCGTATGTGAAACATAGATTTTCTGAATGGCTGGATCTTCGCCGAGACCGTGGAGGACGGCTGTCACTTCATATCCTTCCTTCTCCAGAATTGTTTTCCAGGCATCATCCGCATCACCCGCCATATCGTTGCAGGCGTGATCGCCGGCGACTACCATCAGCGGCCGGAGAACCACCCGGCGATATCCCTTTCCTTCCATCTTTTTCATGACATCAAGAATTGTCGGAGATGCCTCTACCGTCGCGATATAATAATCTGCGCGGCCTGATTCCGTGAAAGTACGCTGCAGCTTCTCATAGACGGTGTTGGCATTAGCCTTTGATGTGCCATGTCCCATGAAAATGAAGGCAGTTTCTGCGGCCCGCTTCTTCGTTCCCTCTGCCACCGCTTCTGCGACTGTCCGGAAATCTGCTTCTGATGCCAGAAGCGGTTCGGCGATCGTCAGACGTTCAAAACGGTCACGATACTGCTCCAGCACGGTCTGCATCTCATCATATTCAATCCCTTTCATGAAATGCGTCGGCTGCACCAGCAGTTCGCGGATTCCGTCCGCTGCCGCCCGATCCAGCGCCTCTGTTACGGTGTCTGTTTTAACGCCGGTCTCCCGGAATATTTTTTTAATAATAAAACCTGACGTGAATGCGCGGCGTACCTCCCAATCCGGAAATGCAGCCGCAAGTGCACGTTCGATTCCTCCGATGGCGGCATCCCGGCTTTCCGCATAGGACGTACCAAAGCTGACGGCAAGAATACATTTTTTATTCTGCGGATAAATATCCCGCACCGCCTGCCCGATCAGTCTGTCTGTATCTTCTGCTCTGCCGCAGAGAACTGTCTGCCTGCCGGCAAACATCGCGTGCAGCGTCAGCTTTTCTTCTGCGGTTCCGTCATTTTCCTCCCTGGTATAAGAAGCATGCATACCCAGTGCAGTCGCGCAGTCTGCCTTCATGCGGCAGAAAAGTTTCCGCTCCGTTCGGAATCTGCGCATCGCTGCCGCGTTGTTGATCCGGGCCAGTATCTCCTGTGTCGTTTCATCATCTGACCGGCACTCAAGTGCCAGAATCCCCTGACAGGCAGCCGGAATCATCTCCTCTGGTGCAAATTCCCGCACACACAGACCTGACAGATCCGGATTCAGACGGTCCAGGCCCGCTTTTGCCAGCACGATCGCATCATACTGTCCCTGCCGGAGCTTCTCAATCCGCGTATTGATATTGCCGCGGATCTCTTTGCAGACCGCATCCGGCAGAAGCTTCTGCAGTTCCATCACACGCCGCGCGCTGCCCGATCCGATGACGCTGAGATCTCTCTGCTCTTTCCCCTCCGGCCAGATCAGACAGTCAGCTGCACTTGCCGCATTCGGCACGCACACGATTTCAAGACCTTCTGCCAGCTGATACGGCAAATCCTTCCCGCAATGTACCGCGACATCTGCAATTCCTTCTAACAGTGCGCGTTCCACTTCGCGTACAAACAGACCATCTCCGCCGATCTCCTTCAGAGCACGAACCCGGTCTTTGTCTCCTTTTGTCTTTACGACAAGAAACTCCGTCTCAACGCCGCAGTCCGCCAGCAGCTTTCGCACCAGTTCTACCTGCGCGCGGGAGAGCAGACTGCCCCGCGCCGCCAGGATCAGTTTCTTTTGTTTCCCGCATTCTGCTTCTCTTTTTATCACAATCACGCGATCTCAACTTTCAGATAGATTCCCGCAAAATCGACTGCGGTATCTACAAGTATATACCGCCTGTTTTTCAAGCGCAATGACTGTGTTCTGTTATTGTCCGAAATGCATACATTAAACCGAAATAATACTGTTCAAAAGTTTCCGGGTATAATAATCCGAGGGTGCATTGATTACATCCTCCGTTTTTCCCTGATCGACAATATATCCATCCTGCATGACCATGATCCTGTCACAGATCATGCTTACCAGCGCAAGATCATGTGACACCAGAATGATTGATACGTCTTCGGCAGCCCTGACTTCTGTCAGCAGTTTAATAACCTGTGCCTGTGTCGTGACATCCAGTGCACTGGTAATCTCATCACATAAAAGGATTTGAGCATGTGTAAGCAGCGCTCTGGCAATCGACATTCTCTGACACTGGCCGCCGGACAGATGCCGGGGTTTTCGTTCAAGAAGATCCTCTGTCAGTCCGACTTCGCAAATCATGCGCAGTATTTCCTGACGGTCAGCGCCGGATCCTTCGCGCAGGGAGCGTTCCATCGTCATGCGCGGATCAAATGAACCATAAGCATTCTGAAAAATCATCTGAAGAAATTTACCGGTTTTTTCAGGTCCATATCCATGATAATGGAACCCCTTATAAGTAAGAACACCGCTGTCAGGACATTCAAGACCGCTGATCACCCGAAGCAGCGTACTTTTTCCGGATCCGCTTTCTCCGACAATTCCCAGTATTTCACCCGGACACACCTCAAAACTGACATTCTGCAGCGGATGGACGGTCCTTCCCCCGCTGTGATAGGTTTTATTTAAATTACTCCCGCTTAAAACAGGCTGTCTGTTCATTTGCATGATATCTGCCTTCATCTCTGTCATTTTTTTATCTCTTCAGACGCGGCACATCCCGGATCAGATTTCTTGTGTATTCATGAGAAGGAGCTTCGAATATCTGTCTTACATTTCCATACTCGACAATTTTCCCGTTCTTCATGATTCCGATCTGATCCGCCATACGCTTTGCGATTCCCAGATGATGTGTTACCATCAGAATTGCAGTTCCCTGTTCTTTCCGAATGCGCAGTAATTCATCTACGACACTTCCGGCTGTCGTTACATCCAGCGCGCTGGTTGCCTCGTCACAAAGCAGGAGACGCGGGGCAAACATCATCGCGGCGGCAATCGCAATGCGCTGATTCATACCGCCGCTTACTTCAAACGGTCGGTTGTGAAGCACCGCCCTGCTGTCCGGCATTCCCATCTTTTCCAGTATTTCTGCTGCTTTTCCTTCATCTTTACGACTGTGCGATGCAAGTGCCTCTTTCAATTGCACATCAAACCGCCGGATCGGATTAAATGAGGCCGCCGGATCCTGCGGAATCAGACCGATTTCCGTTCCCAGAAGTTCTCTTCTCGGATTTCCTTTCATATGTGTCAGATCTCTGCCATCAAACAAAATCTGCCCTTTCGAAATGATCAGGTCACTCATCCCATGAATGGCCTTGATCAGCGTTGATTTTCCGCTTCCGCTCTCACCTACAATACAGATAATTTCTCCGGGTGTCAGTTCAAAACACACATCCCTGATTACATCCGTGTCACCGTCATAAGACGCATTCAATTGCTTTATTTGAAGCAGTGCTTCACTCATATCAGAACCTCACTGATCCGCTTTTCTGTACTCCATTACAGCATCACCCAGATAATTAAATACGATGATCGTGATGACCGTTGCGGCTGCCGGAAACAAGACAGCCCACGGTGCAATCTGAATATATGCGCGCGCCTCGTTAATCATAGAACCCCATTCTGCCTGCGGCGCAACAACGCCAAGGCCAAGAAACGAAAGACCGGAAATCCCGATCATCGTTGTACCGATCTGCGTCAGCGCGTTGATCAGCACCGGCTCCAGAATATTCGGCATGATATGAATCAGCAGGATCCGCGGCCCGCTTTTCCCAAGCAGTCTTGCCGCCTGAATATATGGTTCGTTTTTGATCGACAGTGTGTGGCTTCTTGCCAGCCTGGCAAACGATGTCCACATGGTAATTCCCAGCGCAATCATCGCGCCGCCGAGGCCTCCGCCGAGAATACCTGCCACCGCAATCGCAACAACCATCTGTGGAAATGCAAGCATCAGATCGGCAATCCGCATCATCACTTCATCGACAATTCCGCCATAGAAACCACAGAGCATTCCGACAAGAATACCGATCACAAAGGAAATCGCCACCAGAATAAACGTGGCTGCAATTGTCGTCCGCGCACCGACAAGGACACGCGATAATACACAGCGTCCCAGATTATCTGTTCCGAACAGATAAGCAGCAGAAGGCCCTTTTCTGATCAGCGCCGCATTGGTTGCATACGGATCATTTGGCGCAATTACGCCCGACAGCAGGGCAAGCACTACCAGAACCCCGGCACAGGCTGCTGCAATCATAACCTTACGCTTTAATTGTTTCTTTTTTTTATCCAATGCTTTTCATCCTTTTCTCCGCTGTTATTTTATACCCGCGGATCCAGAACATGGTAAAGAACATCCGACAGGAAATTGATTATGACATAGATGGTTCCCATGATCAGAACAAATCCCATAATTGTCGGATAATCGCGGGCATTGATCGAATCCATCACCAGCTTGCCAATACCGGGCCAGCGAAAGATTGTCTCAATTACCACGCTTCCCCCCATCAAAATGCCGATCTGCAAAGCCACAATCGTGAAAATATGCCCCGATGCATTGCGGAATACATTGTGAATCAAAATATCCTTTTCCCGCACACCGCGCACCCGGAGCCCTGTCACATAATCCTGCCGCAGCTGCTCCATTGTTTCTGTACGAATCTGACGTGTAAACCTCCCTGCCATCGGAATCGCAAGTGACAGCGCAGGCAGGCACAGCCCCTGAACACTCCCTGTTGCAACAACCGGAAACAAATTCAGTCTGATACAGAAAAAGTACATCAGAAGAACCGAAATCAGAAAGTTCGGAAGTGCATTCCCGATAAAAGACAGGATTCGCACAATATGATCCAGAATGCTGTTCTGCTTTACCGCGGAAAGGATTCCCAGCGGCACCGAGACCAGCAGCGAAAGGATCAGACTCGCAAGAGCAAGGATGGAAGTGTTCTTCAGACCGCTGACCAGCTTCGGTGAAACAGGCATGTCATCTTTAAAAGACACCCCAAAATCACCCCGCAGGATACCTGTGAACCATTCACCATACCGCACGAAAAACGGACGCAGCAGTCCCATTCGTTCCTGTTCTGCCTGCAGCACTTCTTTTGTAACAGCAACGCCCTGCGAAGAAAGACGTTTCTCCGCAGGGTCGCCGGGAGCCAGATACATCAGTAAAAATGTAAGAAAGCTCAAAACGATCAAAATGATGATCAATTCAATGATTCTTTTAATAATCTGTTTTTTCATAGCAAAACACGATCTCCGACTGTCCGAAAATCATTTCACTGTATTGGCATCGACACCATAAAAATCAAACGGGATCTTTTCCGCAAAACCGCTGACACCCGGCTTCATAACGGTTGTGTGATTAAACAGTCCGACATAACCAAAAGCATTATCGTCCACCGCAATCTGTATGATCTGGTTTGCCAGCTCCGCTCGTTTGTCCGGATCTACTTCAACGCGAAGCTGCTCAATCATTGCCTGGCATTCATCATTTTTGAATCCGCCGACGTTATAATAAGCACCATCTGCAAGCGTTGAATCAATAAAGTACTGGGGATCACCGCATTTATCAGAAATCATGCAGTACAGGGCAAGATCGAAATCAGCAGTGGCGATATACGTGGAATCGGGATCTTCTTCTACCGTCAGATAAGAATCAATTCCGATCGCTTTCAGCTGCTCCTGTATCAGAACAGCCAGTGTGTCCAGAGAACGGGCCGCGTAGTAGCAGATATTCAGTTTCAGCTTATTACCGTCTTTCTCATAAATACCATCCTGGCCAAGCGTATATCCGTCATCTTCGAGCAGCTTTTTTGCCTGTTCTGCATCGACAGCCGGAATTGTTATATTGCTGTATGCTGTTGAAGCCGGATAAGGAGACGTTGCCGCACTTACCGTGCCCTTCAGATATTCTGCAATCGCTTCTTTGTCGACCGTAAGGTTAATAGCTGCGCGTACACTGTCGTCAAGCCGGTTTTCATTTAAGATATAATACTGAAGTCTTGTTCCGGCAACGGATTCCACGTGGTATTTGTCCGGCTCCTTCTCATATACCTCCAGAGCACCGGAAGAAACACTGTTGTAGCAGTCAATCTCTCCGCTCTGCATCGCAAGCAGCTTCGGATCATCCTCCTGCATATAATAGAACACCGCGCCGTCCAGCTTTACGTCGCCGCCCCAGTAGTTTTCATTGCGTGCAACAGTAACATCCCCTTCCGGATTAAATTCAGTAATCACAAAAGGACCTGTGCAGACCGGATCCTTGTCAAAATCCTTTGTTGCGTCCAGATCGATCATGCCTGCTTCCGGACTGGCCAGATCGTTTTTCAGCATCGGATAGACATCTGCTCCCGTATCAACTGTAATTGTCAGATCATCCTCCGCAGTCCACGTAAAATCTCCCAGATATGAAAAACGCTCATTAACCTCTGCCAGACGCTGAATATTCTGGATTACAACATCTGCTGTCAGCGGATCGCCATTGGAAAATGTCACACCGTCTTTCAGAGTGATCGTCCATTTCGTTCCATCTGCTTCTGCGTCCTCTGCAAGGCAGTCAACCGCTGTCGCCGACTCATCAAATTTAAAGAGCGCCTCAGAAAGACCGTAAATGGATGTATACCATCCGTAATACTCTTTATGCACATCAAGGCTCGGATATGCAAATGATGCCGCTGTCTTTAATACATTATCCCCTTCTTCATTTCCTTTTGCTTTCTGCGAATCCGCAGATGCCGCAGAAGAACTTCCGGTTGCTGCTGTGTTCTCTTCCTGATTACTCCCGCATGCCGTAAATACAGCTGCAAACATGCAAATTACAAGAAGAAATGCTGTCAGTCTTTTTTTCATAATGATTTTTCCCTTCCTCCTCTTTTTTATTTCACAGCTCTGACACAAAACATCCTGTCAGGCATGTAAAACTGATCTTTGATCCCATACAGACGGTCGCCGGCGGATAAATCCGCTGCAGCTTCCCGAAATCCTGTCGCAATGAGTGTCTCGATATCCCATTTCGGTCTGTCCAGTTCGCTGACAGACATCATGTGATAAATACTGTGACATTCCTCAATCAGATCCTTCTCCAGGTCGCTGTGCGCACAGTTCTCTGCCTGATCATATCTGTGAAATCCCTTCGCGTATTCCGCGTCATAATTCAACAGGATTCCACCGGGCTTAAGCACGCGGAACCATTCTCTGTACGCCAGCTCCGGCCTTGGCAGTGTCCATGTGAGATTTCGCGAGATAACCGCGTCAAATGACACATCCGGAAATGAAAGATTTTCCGCATCCATTACGCGCAGCTCTGCGCCTTCGATTCCATGCTGCTTCAGCAGCGTCCGTCCTTCATCAATCATTTCCGGTGTCAGATCAATTCCTGTTATCCGATATCCTGCCGGTGCAAGAAGCAGTTCAAAAAATCCTGTCCCGCACCCGGCATCCAGAATTCGCAGGTCCTGCCCTTCCGGAAGCTTCGCCCGGATCTCCCGGCGCCAGAGCTCCGCTTTATAGCTGTTTATCTCGTCTGACCGCATATCGGCAAAACTTTCTGCCCGTCTGGTCCAGTAGGAAACAACACGGGATTTGATTTGTTCCGTATCCGGCCGCAGATCATGCTCTGCGGCAGCCGTTGCTTCATTCATTTCCATTTTTTACACTGAACTTAAATTTGTATAATTGGAGTCCTCTACCAGTTTAAATCACGCAAAACCGTCTCCACAAGCGGGGGTGGGGGATGCAAAAAATGATCCGATCCCCCCACGGGGCTTATACATTCTGTCGCTTTCTGTTAGCATTTTACTGCAGTATCTTACATTTTTTACCTGCAGACAGAATCGTTTGCCGCTTCTCAAAATCTCAGACGCCGGTATCAACAATTATAATCAAAAAGAAAAGAACAAGAATCCATATGAATCAACCAAAACAGATTGCCGGGCACGATCTGATCCCCGGCACCATGATCAATGACCATCTCTCCGTTCCGGATACCGCTTACGGCATTCCCTACAGTATTATCTGCGGCAGGGAGCCGGGTCCGGTTCTGCTGCTCACAGCAGGCATTCACAATGCTGAATTTGTAGGCATTCAGGCCGCAATCGAACTTTCCCGTGAGCTGGTTCCGGAAAATCTGGCAGGTACCGTCATCATTGTTCCCCTTGCCAACCGGTCCGGCTTTGAACACCGGACCATGAGTCTGGTTTATGAGGATACCAAAAATCTGAACCGCGTATTTCCCGGAAATCTGGAAGGAACGGAATCTGAACGGATTGCATTTCTTCTGTTTCATTCATTGATTCTGAAGGCAGATGCCTTTATTGATCTCCACAGCGGCGATGGTTTTGAGGAGCTGACCCCATACGTGTACTTTGTCGGAGAAACACCCTGCGAGACTGAATCCGCTGCCATGGCCGCGTGCGTTAATGCGGACCATTGTGTCCGGTCACGATGTAAAACGGGCGGCGCATACAATCTTGCGGCAGTAAACGGAATTCCCAGTATTCTGATCGAAAGAGGCCAGCTCTCACTGTTCCCGCGCCATCAGATTGAAGCCGACAAAGAAGATGTCCGCAATATCATGCGGTTACTGGGAATGCTTCCCGAAAATCCCCGTACATATAGAAAACAGCAGCTTACAGAAACGGAGCTGTCCGCACCTGCAGGCGGCTGCTGGTATCCTGAATTACACGCCGGAGATTATTTTTCCGCAGGGGATCTGCTCGGTACCATCCGGGATTACTTCGGACATACCATCAGCTCAGTCAGCGCGCCGGAGAACGGGTTTCTGCTGCACCAGTGTGCGTCACTGAACATTATCAAAGACGGACCTATGCTCTCATATGGAACATATTTGCCAGACGATATAGATGCCGGCTTCTGAAAGTAGAAAATCGATTGCAGGAAGATTGAAATGATGACCCGACTTAAAACAGGAAACTTCTCTCTGAACGATATAAAAGCGGAAAACCGCGTTTACTGGGCGCATCGTTCCGCCGGCTATTCTGATATAAACTGCGCGGAGCTTTCCGGCAGCAGCCGCCTGAAATGGCGGCAGGTACTTCAGCAGCAGCTGTTCTACAGCTTTCCGACACTGAATCCCTGCCTGTGTCATGTTCTTGATATTGGCTGCGGCCCGGGATTTTTTTCGATTCTGCTGGCTGAGCTGGGTTATCAGGTTACCGCTGTCGATCTGACTTCGGAAATGATTCAAAAAGCAAAGAAAAATGCCGGCGATTACGCCGGCATCATATCGTTTCATATTATGGATGCTGAAGAACTCCAATTTGAATCAGGTACCTTTGATGCAATTCTCTCAAGAAATCTGACCTGGAATCTGCCGCACCCCGAAACCGCCTACCGTGAATGGCATCGCGTTCTGAAACGAAACGGTCTTCTGCTCAACTTCGATGCCAACTGGTACAATTACCTGTCTGACGCCGAAGCCAGGAAAAACTACGAGAAAGACCGGTCAAAAAGTATGGCCCTCGGAATAGAAGACCAGAATGTCGGAGCGGATTTTGATTTGATGGAAGAAATCGCACAAAAGCTTCCCCTTTCTCCTGTCATCCGTCCCGCATGGGATATCCGTGTACTCTCCGATATTGGATTTGATGCTGCTGCTGATCTGCAAATCTGGCAAAATGTATGGACCGAGCAGGAGCAGATCAATTTTGCCTCAACACCGCTGTTTATGATTTCAGCGGTTCGCAAATAATGAATCAATTCACATGCTTTAAAAATGCCATATCCGTTTCTTTCCCGCCGGTCAGCATCGCGTGCAGATCTTTGATAAACTGCCCGATGCTGTCTGTCGCCTGATACAGATTCTTATCGGTTGTCCAGACCTGTCCGTCCTGTACAGCCTTAAACTCGCTGAAAAGATCCGATTTTGCCAGCAGATCCTGCAGACTGGTGAGCGGCGCGTCAATCGACGCGTTATAAATCAGATAATCCGCGTCAGATGCCGTCGCGTAAAACTCCTCCATCGAGAGGTTTACTGCCGCCGAACTTCCGGCGGCCGTTTCCAGTTCATTAAAGATATACTGCCCGCCTGCAATTTCAATCATGCGGGGAATATAATCTTCCGCGCTGCGGACAACTGCTGTTCCGTCCTGTCCGATGTAGAAAAAACAGACCGTTTTTCCCGTATTCTCAAATCCTTCCAGTTCACCGACCGCATCTTTCTGCTTTGCAAACTGCTCATCGGCGGCCGACTCTTTATCAAACAGCGCCCCGTAAAAGCGCACCCATTCCGCGCGCCCGAGCGGATGATCTTCATAGCTGGAATGATCCGTCATCACCGGAATGCCGAGCTCCTCCAGCTTCTCCTTCACCTCCGGAGAATGATCGATCATAGTCGATTCGACTGCCAGATCACATCCTTCCTGTACAAGAAGCTCATAGTCCGGTTCGCTGTATTTACCGGCATAAATCATATCGCCGGAAGCAAGCGCTTCTTTCGGAGCATCCAGATACCATCCGTCGGAATCCGTTCCGGAAAGCCGGATAGCATCCATCGCATCAATTGCATTGATCTGTGCCATAACGGCCGTTGCTGCCATATACACTTTCTGATGCGGCTGCCGAAGAAGAACGACCGTCTCTCCCGAATCCAACGTTCCGAAAATGGCATCTGACGCGTCGTCCACAGCCTTCCCGTCTGCCGTGGACGGCGTAACGCCCTCCGGCAGATCTTTTCCTTGCGGAATCACCAGATAGCGGAGGTCTCCGTGAATATCCAGCAGCTTATAGCCATCTGAATAGTAGTAGACGTCAAAGCACTCCGCATAATCCTTTTCCATGGTATGATCGACGGTCAGTCCCTTTATTTCAGCCGGACCGGCACTTGTTTTCATATCCTCTGAAGACTTTGTTCCGCCGGAATCTTCCCCGTCATTCGATCCTTCTTCCGCAGCGCTGCCTGTACCAGCTGCCGCACCGGAACCACCACCGGGCTCACCGGAAGCTCCATCTGAAGCCGGTTCTGAACCGACACAGATCTTATAAGTAATCTCATGCGGCTGCGACATGGCAGTTGTCTGCCCCGAAATCTCCATCGTTTCATCCAAAATGACGGGGATTTCCGCTGTAGATGTCCCGTTTTCGTGTTCACATGGGTATTCTTTGCCATCCACTTTCAGCCAGGAATAGTGTTCGCTGTCGATGACAATCGTGGCATAAGCCTGATCCCCGTCCATCCGGACCTGCGGACAGGTCATCTCAATCTTTCCGCTTCCGCCTGACCACGTAAAGGATCCGGGGACAAATGTTCCGCCGCCAGTGCTTCCGGCTTCTGCAGTTTCACCTCCGTCGGCTTCCGCAACTGCACTGCCGCTTCCTGAATCCGAAGCAGGCCCGCAGCCCGCAGCCGCCAGCATGATAACTGCGAGAAAAATTGCCAGCCACTTTCTGCAGCTGTTTCGTTTCATGTTCATTTTACTGATACTCCTTTATGCCAGTTTATTCAATCGTGATTCTGTCCTGTCAAAACCACTTTCTGTTTGGCGCTTCGACCGCTTTTGTCTGCCCTGTCAGACCCGCTGCCCCCGCATATTCTGCATCATCGGAATCATTCTCCGCGCCACCATGGCGGCCAGTACACAGAGAATAAAGTCCGGCACAACCGTGCTGAGGAACCAGACAACGATCAGTTCTCTGAAACCGATGGTGGCTCCATTTGTCAGCACGTAATTAAACATAACAAAATAGTATACAAGGCCGCAGAGATAATACGCCATTTCTCCGATAAATGCAGCAAACAGAAGCCTCGGATACGTCGTCTTCTTCATGGATTTTGTGATTGTGCCGGTCACTAACGCAGCAGCCGCAAAACCGATCAGAAATCCGAACGTCGGTTTCATGACATAGGCAAAGCCGCCGCCGTGTGCGAAGATCGGCATGCCGCACAGTCCCAGCAGCAGATATGCCAGCACACTTAAGAAACCGAGCCGTCCGCCCAGCAGAAATCCTGCAAGAAGCGCAAAGAAAAACTGCAGCGAAAACGTGACCTGAAAAACACCCAGCGGAATCATGATCTTGATAAATGCCCCCACTGCCATCAGTGCGACAAAAAGTCCGCAAAAAACAATATCACTCGTTGTGATTCTTTTATTAACACGCGCCTCTGCGGTCATATTGATACCTCCATATCTTATTGCTCCGTCTGCATCATCTGTTCCAGCCGTTCCCGTACTGCGCGGGACCTTGCCGGATCGCCGCCGCTGCCAATTCCGATCACAACACCGTCCTGCTCAATCACAGACGGAAAATAAAAATCACACAGCCCGCGGTCACTGGCAACATTTTTAAGAATGCCGCACTTTTCGCACAGGTCTGCAATTTCAGCATTCAACCGCGCGTCATTCGTCGCTATAATTGCCAGATCAATCCCTTCCAGATCTTCTTCCCGGAATGCCCGGCGGTTACAGATAACCTGTAACGCATCAAATTCCTTCCGGATCTCAGGTGCAGATACGATGATATTTTTGCAGAACCGCACCATTGTCCGGGTCTTGCGAAGTGCTACTTTCCCGCCGCCGATCACTAATATTTTCTTGTTCTGTAAATTTACAAACATAGGAAAATAGAGAGATTTCTGTTTCTCGTCCATTTCTCTTCTCCTTGTTTAAAGGGGTCTTTCAATGTGTTCGTGCGTGGTGTGCATCTCCAGAATCAGCTTCTCAAGGCTTTCCAGCTTTGCCTGCTCTGCGATAAATATCTGCATGCCGGCTGCTTCCGCCGCCGCGGCTGTCTGTTTTCCGATGCATGCCGCGCGCACTCCTGTCAGCTCCGTTCCTTCCATCTGCCGTACAAAGGAGCGGACCATGGAAGCACTGGTAAATACAGCCGTTGTTATTTCTCCCTTCTGAACCAGCTCTTTTAGATTCAGAATCCCAGAATCCAGCGGCACGGTCTCGTATAAGGGGAGATCCTCAACCGCAAATTCTTTCAGACAGGAAACCAGTTCCGGATTTCCTTCCTTTGCACGCGGGATCAGGATACGGAGATTTCCCGCTCTGTCAGCATTTTCCGCACCGGTGCGCTTATCTTCCTGTTCTGCCTGCCGTTCCCCGATCCGGTTCTGCAGATATACACATAGTTCTCTGCCCAGTGCTTCGCCGGTATATGTCTCCGGCATAAAATCTGCAATAAATCCGTGTTTTTCCAGCTCTCTGCGGCTTCCCTCACCGATCACGGCAATCCGGCAGTGCATCAGCGAACGAAGATCCTGTCTGTGTGCGGCCAGCGCTTCAAAGAACAGACGCACCCCGGACGGACTGGTAAATACAATCCACTGATATTGACTGACAGAATCAAATGCCGCCTCCAGCTGTGGATTTGGTTCAATCATCCGTGTCTCAATCAGCGGCACTTCCAGAACCTCGGCACCTTTCTCCCGCAGCCGTCCGGCAAATTCCCGGATCAGATGACGCGGGCGCATCAGCAGAATCTTCTCCCCTGCAAGCGGTCTCTTTTCCGCCCAGGCGAATTCTTCTGACAGACGGCATACTTCACCGACAACAATAATCGCCGGCATACCAATCCGGGCCTTCTCACAGGCCTCCGGCAGGGTCTGCACAGTTGCCGTTACACGTCTTTGCGCTGCGGTCGTTCCCCTCTCCAGCACGGCAGCCGAAGTCTCTGCCGGCATTCCTGCAGCAAGCAGGCCAGCACAGATTTCCGGCAATGCGCGAACGCCCATCAGAAACACAAACGTACCGCCCATCTTAACAAGCGCCTTATAATCAATCGGCTCTGTTTTCCCTGCGCGCCGGTGCGCCGTAATAATATGTACCGAAGATGCCCAGTCGCGGTGCGTTACCGGGATTCCGTTATAGGCAGGCACTGCAATCGCCGAAGTGACCCCGGGAATTACTTCAAATGCAACCTGATTCTCTGCCAGAAGCTCCAGTTCTTCTCCGCCTCTTCCAAACAGAAACGGATCGCCGCCCTTCAGCCGGACAACACGATTGCCGTCCAGCGCTTCGCGCAGCAGCAGAACATTCGTCTCCTCCTGCGGCAGAAGATGATTTCCTGCCCGCTTCCCGACCGCAATTTTCCGGCAGCCTTCCGGAATCAGCGACAGGATCGCGTCGCCCACAAGACTGTCATACAGGACGACATCTGCTGTCTGCAGCACATCATACGCCCTGCGGGTCAGCAGTCCGGCATCGCCAGGTCCGGCCCCGATTAAATAGACAATTCCCTTTTCCATAAGGTTTCCTCATTTATTACAGATTTTTCTTTTTATAAATAAATCCAAATGAGATCAGTGAGAATATCACGAGATATACCATTTGAATCACATATCCCCATATGCCCGGATTATCTCCGATCGAAATACTTCGGATCGTTCTGCTCGCCTGAGAGAGAGGCATTGCCGCCACAATCTGCCGGAATCCGCCCGGCATCTGGTCAGTCGAAAAAAACGTATTGCAAAGAAATGACATCGGCATGATGATATAGGACGTGTAACGGGGCGCATCCGAATAGCTTTTCGCCAAAAAAGAAAGCACCAGCGCAATCGTCGAAAAGACAGTCCCGTTCAAAAACATCATCAAAAACGACCATCCGTTATAAATCAGATTTGTCTGAATCGGCAGTGTCAGCAGCATGATCACACATCCCGCGTACATGCCGCGCAGACTTCCGCCGATAATCTGTCCGACGATAAACTGCCACAGCGGTGTCGGCGAAACCATTACCTGATCCAGTGCCTTTTCATATAGCCGCTGGACGCTCATATTCTGCGCCACAGCACTGAAGCTTCCGGTCATCGTCGACATTGCGACAATGCCCGGAATCAGAAACTGCAGATATGGCTCTCCGTGGGAAGTGGTCTGAATTCCAAATCCGAAAATAATCAGGTACATCAGCGGAGAGATCATGGCTGCCAGCGTAATTTTGTAGAAATCACGCCGGAATTCTGTCCATTTCTCCCATAGCACTGTGATGATGCCCATTTTGTCTCCTCTTTTCTTTACAGCCGGCGCCCGACTCGCTCCACAAATACATCCTCCAGCGTCGTGCGGCGCAGTGACGCGTGACCGCCCGCCTGCGACAAATACGCAATTGCCTCTTCTCTTGTGTGAAAATATTTACTGTGCAGCATCTCTTCCGAGGGCTCGTCAACGGCAAAAACACCCAGCTCTGCTATCAGATTGTCAGGCGTATCAATCTGCTCCAGCTTTCCCTGATTCATAAGGGCAACACGGCCGCAGAGTGCCTGCGCCTCATCAATAAAATGAGTTGTCAGAACAATTGTCATATTCTGTCCGTTCAGCTGGCGCAGCAGATTCCACATCTGGCGGCGGGAGACGGCATCCATTCCCGCTGTCGGCTCATCCAGAAGTAAGATTTCCGGGTCTGTCATCAACGCTCTGCAAATCATAACCTTGCGCTTCATGCCGCCTGACAGATGCCGCACAATCCGCTTCCGGAACTGCAGCAATCCGACAAAATCCAACAGCTCCTCAGTCTTCTGACGAATCACTTTCTTTGGAAGAAAATACAGCCTGCCCTGATACTCCATCACTTCATCGATCGTCATATCCTGCCGCATGGAAAACTCCTGCGTGATGACAGAAAGCTTCTGCTTCTCCCGGGATGCCTTACGACTCAGAACAGCTCCGTCGATGCTGACACTTCCTTCCGTCGGAAGCAGTACCGTCGACATCATACTGATCGTCGTCGTCTTCCCGGCGCCGTTCGGGCCGAGCAGCCCGAAAAACTCACCCGTCTCAATCTGCAGATCAATATGATCTACCGCTGTAAAATTCCCGAATTTCTTCGTCAGATTCTGTAACTTGATCATACTTCTTTCTTTTCTTTTGCTAAAATCAGCGAGAAATACCCCGCGTCATCCGGTATCTCGTCCACGCTGCGGTAAATCTTTTCATCCTGCATACTGCAGTTTTCTACAACCTGTACATCGCGGCCGCTCTCTTTCAGGCGTTCCTTGATTTCCTTCATGTGGCTCGCCGATTTCATCAGAACGTACTGTCCGGGCTGATCCAGCTTCACATCTGTCTTATGTGCAACCGGAACCACATGCAGCTGTTCGTTCCACTCCACGAGCGGGATATTCAGTCTTGCCGCTGCCGCGCAGAAAGAAGGAATGCCATTGACCAGTTCTGTCTGATATCCTTCCTCCTCCAAAATATGCTGCAGATAAGTAAATGTGCAGTAGACAGTTGAATCACCAAGTGTCAGATATACGACATTTTCGCCTTTCGCAAGGTAATCCGCAATCTGCTCTGCGCCGCGTCTGTGCGCTTCCGCCTGCTTTTTCCGGTCCATTACCATCGGCATGTCAATCGCAATCAATTCCTTGCCGGCAAGTTCCGGAACAGCCTGCACCGCAATCTTATATGCGACAGCTTTCATTGGGTCCTGTCCCGGCACTGCAATCACACGGTTCTCCCTGATCAGGCGGCATGCCTTCAATGTCATCAGTTCCGGATCTCCCGGTCCTACGCCAACGCCATATGCAATCCCCTTCATCAGTATCCTTCCTCCTCAATATTTTATTTGTCACGCACCGATCCGCTTTTTCTTTACAAAATGATTAATGATGCCGCCGGCAGCCATAATAATCAACGCAGAAATCAATACCTTTTTAGCCGCTTCCTGCGGAATCTGATTTTTACTGCCGATCGTATCTTCATAAAATGTAAGCACATAATCAATTGCAACCGGATCTCCCATTGCCGTCGTATCTGCTACAACCTCCATCGGTTCATTCAGCGATGTTACCGGAATGATAAATGTGGAGTTTCCGCCGTCTTTCGTCTGGTTCAGATACTTCCGGTCTCCTACGATCATATAATCATAATAAGTACTGCTCCACAGCAGCTTTGCAAACGCTCTGCCGTCCTGCACAATCAGCCAGGTCGGAGAACTGATGCTCGCCCTTCCGCTGCCTCCGGTCATGGTCACTTCAATCGCGTATTCGCCATCTGTCAGATTAACCGGGACTGCCTCCTGAATCGATGCCATCATCTCAGAATTCATCAATTCTATGACCTGCGCACCGTTTTCCTCTGATCCGGTATTTTTACCTGCTGCTGTATTTTTGTCTGCCTCCTGCTGATCGCTTTCATCTTTATTGTCAGTCGAAAAATATGCCTCCCGCGCCGCTTTTACTTCATCCGGATTTGTTTCTTCATAGGCCTGCAGCGCGTCCTCCAGAAGACCATAATCCGGAAGTGTCACGCTTAGTGCATCTGACGGAAGCGATGATGCATCGATCAGCAGTGCGCGGTCATACCATTTCTCTCTTTTTTTACTAAATGCCGCGCATGGAAATGCCTGATTTAATGCAGCCACATCCATTGTAAATGAAGTGCCGGCTTCTGTTTTTTCCAGTTCAATATAATCCTTCCGGTCTGCTGCGGAAGCATCCCCGGCTGAGCCGGCATATACATACAGATACGCCGTGCTGTCCAGAATGATTTCCACCTGCATCCTTCCGTCAGATACAAAAAGATTCGCACCTGCAATCCGGAAATATTTTGAACTGGACCGCACGTCAACTTCATAAGTTCCATCCCGGACAAAGCTGCCGTCGACCGGCATCATTCCATAAGATACAACCTTATCGGCATCTGATATCCCGTTCTTCGGCTGTGTCTGATCAGCGAGGTCATCCGCCTGAACCCGCAGCGCGGAAAAAACATACAAAAGACAGACTGCCGCAGAACAGATCATAAACAACCAGAACGCATTTCCTTTTATTTTCTGTCGCTTTCCGCTTCGCATAGTCTCGCTCCGTTTCATTTGGATTCCCATATAAATGCGAAAAATCACGCCATTTCAGACATTATACCATAGCTGGTACAAGATCACTGCGGATCTTTTTGCTGTCTTCTCTTGAATATCTGCCTTTATTTCATTTTTCCATTTAAGAACCCGAAGTGTACTCTCTTCGATTTAAAATGCTGCAGCATGAAACATCAGTGTGGATCATGCTGCAGCATTGAAGCCGGTTCAGTTCATATATATAAAACGATTTCAGAATGATTATGATTCCTCGGTGTATGGCTCCGGATTGCTTACGATAACCTTGTGGTCATACCATTTTCCCTTGGTTCCGACCAGCGCACAGTCAAACTCCTCGTCCAGTACCGGAACAGGAAGATCAAATCCGTAAACAACATCGGTTGTTCCGTCACTGTAAGTTACTTCATCTTCTGTCGGCTGCAGCAGTTCTGCGCCATCTTTCTTTGCATCTTCAGACAGACCAGGATACAGGTTGACAATCTTTTTCGATGCCAGTGTGATATGGATTGTCATTTTCCCGTCCCCAACCGTCAGAATACCTTTTCCGTCTTTTGTCTCATTCACATGAAACATGGAACTGTCAGACTTAAATTCCGCCAGATAAACACCGTCTTCAACCGGTGCAGCCGCTTCCGCTTTGGTTTCCTCCGCTTCAGATACAGCTTCTTGGCCGGCTTCTTCCGCTTCGGATCCTGCTTCTTCAGCAGTTTCTTCCGTTTCGGATGTGGCAGCCGGTGCTGCCGTACTCTGCGCAGAAGATCCGTCAGAACCGCAGCCGGCTAGTATACCGGTTCCCAGAACAGCTGCAAGCATCACAGCTGCTATTCTTTTTTTCATAATATACTCCATTCTGCTGCCGGACCGGCAGCACACGCAGTCAGGAAAGAATATCTCTCATATTGCTGTTTCTGTAAACAGCGGAAGCGGGATCGTTTTGTACGATCCCGCTCTGCCGCAAAACGTTTCGAAACGTCTTCTCTTTCAAAACATGACTGCGATTCCAAAAGCATCAAAGCGATTACATTGCATCAATGGCTGCCTGTGTGTGCGCGACATAGAGCTGTTCAACTGCATCAATGCGGCCGAGACCTGCGATCTGGGTGTCAATGGACTCAAATGCACCTGATGCATCAAACTGGGAGATCCAGGACTCCTCATCATCCAGATCTGCCATATCGTTGTTCGCATGGTCGCCTGCAACAACCATCAGCGGACGAAGGATAACCTTTGTATATCCTGCTTCTTTGACTTTTTCAATTACCTTATCACAGGCTGTTTCTTCCGGCTCACCTTCAACTGTGCCGATGAATACGTTATCATAACCGAGTTCACTCATCTGTGTCTGCATCTGGCTGTAAGTAACATTTGCAACATGAGAAGTACCGTGACCCATGAATACAAATGCGGTACCATCTTCTTTTACCGCGTCAAGGTCTTCAAATGTTGTTTCTGCAACCGCCTCTGCTACAACTGCTTCTGCAACTGCCTTCTTGTCATCATTGATAACCGTTGCATCCTCGCCGACTTCGCCCAGAAGCGGCTCGGCAACTGCAACACTCTCAAACTTGTCCTGATATCCCTCAAGAACGCCGACCAGCTCATCGTACTCAGCACCATGCATCAGATGGGTCGGCTGAACAACAAGATTCTTGACGCCGTTGTCAACTGCACGCTGCAGCGCCTGATCAACGTTATCAATCTTCTCGCCATCTCTTGCCTGTATGTGGTTGATGATGATCTGAGCGGTAAATGCACGTCTGACTGCCCAGTCCGGGAAAGCTTCCTGAAGTGTGTCCTCAATTCCCTTGATATCCGTTGCGCGGCTGTCATTAAACGATGTTCCAAAGCTGACAACCAGAATTTCATTCTCTCCGATGTCGTCCCCGTTTCTCGGGTCATCTTCATCTACAATACCTGTGTCTCTTCCAAAATAATCCGGATCAGCGAATTCGCCTTCTACCAGTTCTTTCTGCTCGTCAGTCAGAGCATCCCATGCAGCCTTTGCAGCTTCGCACTGTGCATCTGTCTCGTCAGTTCTTTCCTGAACATAAATTGCGTCGATCAGCGCTGCCACTTCGTCAGCCTTTGCCTGGTCATCGCCGCCCTCTTCCGCTGCTTCGGACTCTGCCTCAGCTGCTTCAGACTCAGCTGCCTCAGAGACAGCCTCTTCTGCTTCAGATGCTGCTTCTTCTGCTGCTTCGGATACAGCTTCTGCTGCTTCAGATGCCGCTTCAGAAGCTGCTTCGCTTGCCGCACTGCTGGATGAGCTGCTTCCGCCGCAGCCGGCCAGCATAGCTGTTCCGAGAACTGCAGCCATTAATACTGCAACAATTTTCTTTTTCATTTTAACGTTTCCTCCTGCAATAATAATAAAATGTAGTTATATACTGAAACCTGCAGAATGTACCGGCATTCCGGCAAGTACAGCAGCACATTCGGTTTCTGCACGTCTGCCATCCTGTCTTTACATGGCTCAATGCTAACGCGCAGAAAACCTGCTCTCCCGAAGAAGAGCAGGTTTTCTGCAAAACAAAACAACCACAACAAAACACTACGGCCGATGCGTCATCTGCTTTCTCCGGAAGCATATCCACAAATGCTTCAGCAGGTTTCCTGGCTTACAGATCTTCATCTTTTCCGCGCCTTCTCATATGCGCTGCGCATACAATGGCACTCATTGCGGAAGACTCCCTGTTTACAGTGACCGGATCGCTCAGGATTTGCACCTGATTCCCTTTTACCCCGCCGGCAGATCCCGTTTACAAAATCAGCAGGCAGGCACTGAGGCATTATTGTATAAACATATTCAATTTACTTTCACAGCCATTCACATACTGATTCAGATTCACGATCAGAATGATCCTAAATGATTACAGATTATCTTACAAAACTGAACACTTTCTGTCAATATAATAATTTGCGCATTCTAAAGCAGCCATAGCAGGATCAGAGATCGCGATTGAATTCAGATATGTTTTCTTTATTTGTACCCATATCTTGCCACCGATGCATCAATTCTGGCAAAATCCACTTCACAGCATCCCTCAGATATCAAAACCGGTATGGTATCCTGAAAAGAATATTCCTGCACCGGCTTTCCCTTTTCAAAATCATATACCAGAATCATCCGGTTTTCCGGATCAATCACCCAGTACTCCCGCACACCGGCATTCTTATATTTATACAATTTCCGGATCAGGTCATGTGCCCGGTTGGACGGCGATAACACCTCTGCTACAAACGCCGGCGCGCCCTGATGCGCGTGTTCCCCCGGTTCTGTCGGTTCGCAGACAACAAAAAGATCCGGCTGTACCATTGTCCAGATATCCTTGTCCAGCTGCACATCACTTGGCGCAAAAAACACCTCGCAATTTTTGTCATGTTCCTCAATACAATCAATCATCTGCCTGTACATTAGGCCGATAATCCGCTGATGTGTCCTTGTGGCGGATGCCATGTCATAAATAACACCGTCAATCAGCTCGACCCGCCGTTCATCCGGTATTGCATAATAGTCCTCAATCGTATATGGTCCCTTCTCGGACAGATTGTAAGCCTCTGCCGGATCGCGTACGATCCCGGCTTCACGGTACAGTTTCTCCAGCTGCTCATTATAATACTTGTCCATCTTTTATCCCCGCATTCTTATACGTTTTTTCCAATGTTCTGTATCTTTAAAATCTGCTGCGGCCCGGAAGTCGATCTCAGACACATGCTAAAGATTTAATTCGTCTATCGCTTCGCTGATTTCAGCAAAATCAATCTGACATTTCCCGTCTGATATCAAGATCGGAATCTGCGCAGAAAACGGATAAATCGCCGGCACATCCGAATGATCAAAATCATATACCAGCACCTGTCTGCTGTCCGGATCCACAATCCAGTATTCCCGTACGCCGGAAGTCATATATTTCTGCCGCTTCAGTCCCAGATCTCTTCTGCGCGTAGTCGATGAAAGAACCTCCATAACAAACGCCGGCGCACCCCTGTACAGCCGGCGTGTTAAGTTTTCTCTGCTGCATATGACCATCAGGTCCGGCTGCACAACCGTGTCGTCTTCCCCTGCCGGCTGCACATCGCACGGTGAAACGAAAACCCGGCATAATGATTTATGGCTTCTGATGCATGACTTAATCTGCTCAAACATTTCTCCGATAATCAGCTGGTGGATATAATCCGGCGCAGCCATATCATAAATAACGCCGTCAATCAGTTCCACCCGCCGCTCTTCCGGTATCGCGTAATAATCCTTAATGGTATACGGTCCCTTCTCCGGCAGATTGTATGCCTCTGCCGGATCGCGCACGATTCCGGCCTCACGGTACAGTTTTTCAAGCTGCTCATGATCTTTCCAGTCCATGTTCTCCCCTTTATAAATTGGCAAATCAGTCTCGATTGTTCTTTTTCATTCATAGAACCGCCGGATATTCCTGCCGATCTTTGCAAAATCAATTGCACAGTGTCCGCCGGATACACCGATCGGAATGGTATCCTCAAATGTATATTCTTCGCGATGACCTTCCTGATTTCTGGTAAAATCAAACACCACTACTTTCCGATTTTCCGGATCGATGATCCAGTATTCCTTCACACCGGCATTCCGGTATTTCCTGAACTTGCGAACCTTGTCATGGGAGCGGGTGGACGGTGACAAAATTTCCACAACAAATTCCGGCGCACCCTGAAAGGCATGCTGCTTCGGATCCTGCAGCTCACAGATCACATACAGATCCGGCTGCACCATTGTGTAAATATCACAGTCCAGCTGCACGTCACTCGGTGCCAGATATACTTCGCAGCTGCGGCCGGATTTCTCGACACAGTTATAAACCTGCATATATAATTGTCCGAGAATCTGCTGGTGCAGGGGAAGCGCCGAAGCCATATCATAAAAATAGCCGTCGATCAGTTCCACGCGCACATCCTCCGGCAGTTTCATATAGTCATCAACCGTGTAGGGACCCAGATCTTCATTTCCGTATGCAGCCATTGGATCCCGTACAAAATCCGGTTTTCTGGAATCATATTTTTGCCTGTTTGTTTTCTGATCGTTGTTATTATCATCCTGCTGCTTCATTATGCTCAGAACTCCTTTCATATTAAACAAAATATGATTCATTCAGGCCTGTTTGAATCAGTATGCTTATATTAACATAATTATTATCCGATGTCTAGATCCGTTGGTTATTTTCTTTCCGGCAGGATCAAAAAAGCAGGGGCCGGTCATGTTATTGACCGAACCCCTGCCAGTTCTTTTGCTGCATCTGCAGCTTCTATTTGATTTACTTCTTATACTTCGCTGACTTCGGCGCACCTGCCTTTTTCATCAGCTTACGGTATTTCTTCAAAACTTTCTTCGGTGCCTTAAATGTAGCTTTCTTACTGATTCCGCTGAAAGCTTTTTTACCAACTTTCTTAACAAGCATTCCCTTAAATATGATCTTCTTCAGCTTCTTGTCGCCTTTGAACGCCTGTTTGCCGATCGTGGTAATATTCGCTCCAATTTCAACCTGTTTCAATTTCTTGCAGCCTGCAAAGGCTTTGTCTGCAATTGCTGTGACTTTAAAGGTCTTTCCCTGATAGGCAACCACTGCCGGGATGGCGGCTTTCTTTGCTTTCTTGTTAGTGCTCTTCTGCAGAGTGACTTCACCGGCTTTCGTTACCTTGAAAGTGCTCTGGTTCGCTGCGAAAGTGGTGCCGATGCTGACTGCCTTCTCAGGCGCTGCCGGATTCTGTTTGCTGCCGTTATTGCCGCCATTGTCCTTATTGCCATCTTCTGCCTGCTTTTCGGCTTCCTCTTTCGCTGCCGCAGCGGTTTTCGCATCGTTAATTATCTGATCTACAGATTCACCAAGCTGTTCTTTGATCTGCTCTTCAACCTGCTGCTTCTGTTCATCTGTTAATACATTCAGCGCGTCCTCTGCTGCTTTGATCGCGTCATTGACATCCTTAGAAGTGGCTTTCGGATCTTTTGCAGTTTCTGCCGCCTTTTTAACTGCTTCGACTGCTTCTGCTGTCTGCTTCACAGTAACGGTTGCTTCTGCCTCTGTAAATACTCCTTCCGCTTCTGAAGCAATGTCGTCTACATTGATCTGACCTTCCTGCGCTTTCTGCTTGTCATTCAGCTTTCCATATGCTTCCTGTGCCGTTTTCAGCGCTTCCTTCGCTGCTTCGATTGCCTGTGCTACTTCTGCAGCGGTAGTGTTTTCATCTTCCGCAGCTGTCTTTACCGCGTCAATCAGCGTTTTTGCTACCTCTGCTGCATCATTTGCTGCTTTTTCCGTATTCATCATTTCAGTTGCTGCTTCCTGTGCCGCCTGCAGGTCCGCTTCTGCATCCGGAAGCAATGCTTTTTGTACATCTGTCAAAGCATTATAAGCTGCCTGTGCATCATCTACAGCTTTTTGTTTTTCTGCCGCTGTATCATATGCTTCTTTCGCTTTCTGAATCAGCTCATCGGCTGCTTTGGCAGCATTGGCATCTTCAATTTTGACAAGTGCTCCGACAGCCTCTTCGATCGCCTCTGCCATTGCGTCCACTTCTGCCTGTTTTGTAATTCCCAGATCTCTTACGACTGCTCCTACAGCTGCTGTGACTGCTGCAGCGGTCTCTTCTGTATAAATTGTGAGATCGGAAGGCACCTTTGCAAGGGCTGCGTCAACCGCCGTGTAGTCTGCCGGTTTCTCTTTCAGTGCTGCAACAGCTGCTTCGATCGCCTCTGCCATTGCGTCCACTTCTGCCTGCTGTTCAGCACCAAGAATTTGTACGACTCCGGCAAGGGCATCCTCTACTGCCTGTGCTGTTTCATCTGTGTAAATTGAGAGATCTGACGGGACCTTTGCAATTGCCGCATCGACTGCTTTATAATCAGCCTGTGGGACGGAATCAAACACAATGGTTCCCTCAGCTTCGCTGACTGTCAGCTTTCTCTCGTACCATGCATCCTTTTTGGTTGAATGGAATGATACGATGAACGGTTCATCCAGCAGATTCTTCAGGGTTTCCGGCTGACCGAAAGTTTCAACCCACTTAACAGACAATCTAAATGTATTATCTTCTCCAAGTACTGCCGGGGAGTCCGCTTTATGCGCTTCTCCGGCTGTTCCGACATATGCTTTGCCATATGAGGTGCTTCCCATCGTAAGCACGAGATCTGCCGCGTAGTTATTTGAATTCGGACCGCCGACAGTGTCAAGCCGGGCCGCATCTACCTTAAACATGCTGACATTGTTAGTGACTGCCAGTTCTTTGCTGAACTCATAGTCTCCTGTAACCAGCGTCTTCGCTTCTCTATTGATCTCGAACTGTCTCGGATAGAACGCACGAGCCAGCGCATTCTGACCATTCAGGTATTTTGTGTAATAAGAATTGGAAACGGCTACACATGGAACATAGCTCTCGTCCTCATTGAGCGGGATTTTGAATTCCAGCTTTCCGGCGTCATTGGTATAACCGTGAATCCAGCTGTTGTTTCCGTTATCAGCAGATCCGTCGCCATTTGCAACTGCCTGCTCATAGGTTCCTTTAAAAAGCTCTTTATAGCCTGTTCCATTCAGGGCCGCCACAAGGTACTCCTGACCTGCCTCTTCTGTCAGATATGCAGTTACAACATTGAACATACCTGTGTTGTTCGTGATAGCAAGTTCTGTCTTCTCCGGTGCTGTTTCCTCGATGAGAGGGTCGCCTTCGATTACAATGGTCTTCGCCATCTTGTCGATTGTTACCATTCTCACAACGTTCGTGCCGGCTTCCACGTACGGCGCGTCTTCTGCCACGTGGAACGTCATCTCGATCGGTGTCTTGTCCTGGAACGCCATCTTGTTCGGCGCATTCAGCAGAGAAATCTCGAATTTGCCATCCGTAAGATCAGCGCTTGCTGTGCTCAGCTGGCTGCCCACGACGGTCGGATACGTTACCTTGTCATAGGTCGCGTCCTCCATCTCCAGAACCGGTTTCACACAATAGTTGTTGGAGTTCGGACCGCCAACAACTTCCGTGGAAGCGGTCGCCTTCACCTTAAAATCGGTTACCATCGATGTGACCGCAAAGTCAGCTGTTTCATCGTAGTCTCCTGTAACCAGCGTCTTCGCTTCTCTGTTGATCTCGAACTGTCTCGGATAGAACGATCTTTCCAGTGCGTTCTGCCCATTCAGATACTTCATGTAGTAGGAGTTCGAAATGGCTACGCAGGGAACGTATGTCTCATCCGCGTTCATCGGGATCTTAAATTCAAGCTGGCCAGCATCGTTAGTGTAGCCGTGGATCCAGGAGTTGTTGCCGTTGTCAGCGCTGCCATCACCATTTTCGATCGCCTGTTCATAGATGCCCTTGTACAATTCTTTGTAACCTGTACCGGACAGTGCCATCACCAGATACTCCTGACTGTCCTCTGTGGTCAGGTAGGCCGTTACCGCCTTGAACATGCCGGTGTTGTTCGTAATAGCAAGGTCGATTTTTTCAGGCTCCGCTGATTTCTCAACCAGATCCGCAACTGCCGCGTTGATCGCCTCTGCCATTGCGTCAACTTCTGCCTGTCTTGTATAGCTCAGACCTCTTTCGACTGCTGCAACTGCTGCTTCTACTGCCTGTGCAGTTACATCCGTGTAAATCGAGAGATCATCCGGTACCGCTGCAAGCGCTGCATCAACTGCAGTATAATCTGCCAGATCTTCACTGATCACAAGCTCCTCCGGATCCAATACCGCACGAAGCATCAGTGTTTTTAATTCCGGATTGTTCTCGTTTCCAAGCGTGATTGTTGTGTCTGCATTAAGATTAATCGGAATATGAAGTGCTGTTGTATTGCTTATTTCATTTAAAGTACCGCTATATGTTTCGCCTTCAATCGTTGCCGTGGAGTATTCTGTTCCCGTAACCGTTATGTCTGCGGCAATCCCTTCCAGGTTCGCATAGATTCTCTCACATGTAACCTCCGGATTTTCATTTTCGTCACCAAAAGTCACTTTAACATCAGAGGCCTCATATACATTTTCCGGAATCTGTTTCATCCCCTCTGAATAGAATCTTACCAGACGATTAAACCAGTTTCCGCTGCTTTTTGCATACATGACAAAGGGAAGTGTCTTGTCAAGTGATTTGATCGGAATATTTCTGTACAGACTTCCCATATATTTATAATTGTAATCATAATCAATCGGATGGAACCAACCGCCTTCTCCTGCCGCCAGTGCAGCTGCTTCTTTATCCGGATATATATATGGATAAGAAGATTCACGCTGCTCAATCGGAATCTGCGCTTTAACCGCTCCGTCTTTTACAAAAATAAGCGCCGTATTATCATGTATTGTTGCGCTGTCGCACTTCGCAGCAATTACATAGATTCCATCCTGCGGAATAATATCTTCAGATGTATCTTCCTGCGGCAGTACCGGTTCCGGATCATCCTTCTGTCCGAGTTTTGCTTTTTCGATACTCTGATTAACTGCCTCAATAACCGCCTTAGAGGATATGGTTGCGCTTGTTACCGTATCCACATCTTCTGTTCCGTTTTTATTAACTATCTGTTCTCTCAAGCCGGTTCCGCAGGGCGGATATTCCTCCGGATTTAATCCATATGTTTCATAATTCTTTTTAATGTACTCATAGCTGTAATCGGTTACATTATGACCTTCCATTGCCCAGGTAAGATAATTGTGGTTGCTGGAATAATCCATCTGATTGATGTCATCTGTATAATCAACAGATTTAATTACACCATCTTTTACCGTTACAGTCACTTTAACATCGTAGTCTGCTTTCGGATATTTGTATCCAAAAAATGCCGTATTTGTCTTTACGGTTGATGTATAGAATCCATCATCATAAATTACCTGCAGGTTTTCAGGGTCAAGGGAGACATTTATCGTATAATCGATCGTGCTTTCCTGACTCATGGCCACAGTTGTCCCGGAAAAAATCATATCCGTGTTCAATGCAACCGGAACAGTAAATGTAGATGTCCCGGCTTCCTCGTCTATAACCGGCGTATATTCTACTCCATCTACCTCTGCCCGGATGTACTTCTTACTTGTAAGCACAATGTCTGCAGTCGCAAGGCTGTCTTTAATAGATACTTTATTACAGGATAATTCAACTCTTCCGCTTCCTCCGGACCATGTAAATGCATTCGGTTTATAAAACCCGTCAGCTATAGTCGTGCTGTTATCTATAGCCGCAAATACATTCACTGCCGGTCCTGCCACCGGCGTAAACACAAGCGCAAGTGCGAGCAATAAACTTAACAGTTTTGTGGTCAGTTTTTTCATACTTCCTCCTTTTCTATTTTCTGCAGTATCAGCAATTTATCCTAAAAGGTTCCGGAACAATAGCAGCACCGCCTTGTTCAGCATATGAACCCGTTATAAGAGGGACGCCATGCTTCCTTCCAGAAACAAAGCGCCCCTGATTCATATGCAAAACCGTTCGCCCTGCGATACGATTTGCCCTAAGACATCTTTTCTGCACTTATACTTTCTCCGGAAGCATCATGCGTTATGTTTCAGCAGGTCTCCTGGCTTACAGTTCTTCACATCGCTGCGCCTTCTCACGCCTAATGGCGCAATGACATATTGCAGCATGCTCCCTGATTACAGTGACCGGATCGCTCAGGACTCTCACCTGATTCCCTATTATCCATATCCGGAATCTTTTAAAATAGATACCACATGGCACTGAAACACACTATTTATTGAATTTGATTTAAAAATAATAGAAAACTGTCTGATTTCAGTCAATATAATAAGTTGCTTTTAACTCTTTTTCTTCTTATATTCTCTCCATCTTCCCGGCCTTTTCCGCCGCGGCCAGAATATCCTCCATCCGCGCATTGCTCTCGCCGATTTCCACCCCGGCGTCAATCACCCGCTCACACTTTTCCACTGCCTCCATCGCCCGGGCAAATGCCGCGTCACTGATCTGACAGAAAGGCTTTTCGGTAATTACTTCCGCTGCCAGAAGTCTTGCCAGCTGATAATCTACGTCATTTGTATATAAAATGCCGGAGATAAACGGTTCGTTCTGGCGCTGCAGCCGCCGGAATACCGGAATTCCGGTTCCGCAGGATGACAGAACCAGTGTGTGAGGGCTTGGGCTTTTTCCTTCTGCGCCATCCATACCACCTGCATTCCGCCTTACGTTTGTCCCGGGAGCCGGCAGCTCAATACTGCCGAACAGCGGATCAAAGAATCCGTTGTCGATATCATACAAATTCCGGATCATGGATTCCTCGAAAATCTCCTCCGGCTCGCCATAACGGAAAATATGATCTCCCTTAACGCATACGATCTTGTCAGAGATCTTCATAGCCAGATCAATTTCATGCAGGGACATGATGACGGTAATGCCCTTCTGCTTCGCCATGTTCCGCAGAATCGCCAGCAGTTCCAGCTTATGGCGGACATCCAGGAAGGACGTCGGCTCATCCAGAATAATGATCTCCGGCTCCTGACAGATGGCCCGCGCGAGCAGTACGCGCTGCCGCTGCCCGTCACTGATGGCATTAAAATCACGCGTGCCAATGTCCTCCGCATGAACCGCGCGCATGGATTCGTCCACAATCCGTTCGTCCTCTTCCGAGAGGATTCCGAGCCGTCCTGTGTACGGATAACGCCCGGTGGCCACCACATCGTGACAGGTCATCAGCTCCGGCCGCATGCGCTCTGTCAGCACAACTGCCATGCGGGAAGACAATTCCTTGTAAGAGTAGGAACGCAGCTCTTTCTCAGCAAACTGCACCTTACCCCCAATCAGTGACAACTGCCGCGTAATACTTTTTAAAATCGTTGATTTTCCGGCGCCGTTCGGTCCGATCAGCGTTACAATCTCTCCCTGGCGGATGCCGATCTCGATGTCCCTGATCAGAGGCTGTCCGTTGTATCCGACGGTCAGCTGATCCATATGAAAATAATACTGACTCATATCGATCACCTCCTACCGTCTTCCCTGCTGCCTGCGGATCAGCATGAAGATGACAATCGGTGCGCCGAACAGGGATGTCACCGTGCTGATCTTCAGTTCCGTCGGGGCAAACGCCATGCGGGCAATCAGGTCGCAGACCATGCAGAAAACCGCACCACCCAGAAACGTTGCCGGAATAACCACCAGCGGCTTCGCCGTACCGAGCGACCGCTTCATCAGAAACGGCACGGCAATTCCCACGAAGGAGATCGGACCCGCAAATGCGGTGACCGTCGCCGACAGAATGCTGGAGAGCATAATCAGCGCGATCCGGAACCGCTTCACATTGACGCCCATGCTCTGGGCATATGCCTCGCCCATCTGAAAAGCGCCGATCGGTTTCGAAAGCAAAATCGTTAAAAACAGGGTAATCCCGACAATGAGCGCCGAAACGCCAACATTGCTCCAGTTCATGCCGGAGAAACTGCCCTGTGACCAGCCATGCAGATTGACGATATCCGAATCCTCCGCAAACGTAATGATGAATTCCGTAACCGCGGAACAGATATATCCGATCATTACGCCGGCTACCAGAAGGGCAGCCATGCTATTGACAGCTCTTGACACAGCCAGAATAAACCCGGTCGCCATCAGCGACCCGATAAAGGCCGCCACAATCATTGCCCAGGACGATACGCGTCCGAACCGCTGCAAAAAGAAAATCATAACGATTGCAACGATCATCTTTGCGCCGGAAGAAATACCCAGCACGAACGGACCTGCGATCGGGTTTTCAAAGAACGTCTGAAGCAGGAAGCCCGCCAGCGCCAGCGCACCGCCCAGCATCGCGCCCATCAGGATCCGGGGAAGCCGGATTTTCCAGATGATGTTCATCTCATCCTTATCGCCCGCCTTCTGAAAAATGATTTTCAGAATCCGTGAAACCGGTATATTAACGTTGCCGGTATTGATATTCAGAATACAAATCAGAAAAAACGCAGCAATCAGTATAGCAAATACGATCGTATAGCGTGTCCTGCGGCGGAAATTTTCCGCATGATACCCGCCCTGCATTCCGCCGGCGCTTTTTCCCTGCAAACTCTGTGCCATACCGCTGCTCCTCACAACATCTCTTCTCTCACTCGCTAATCTTCTTCATATAAGTCAGCTGACTCTGATCCCCATCTGTCAGCATGATGTTCATATCGATAATCAGATTTGCTACATTTGCCGTGTCCTGATACCAGGTCTTGTCGACAGTCCAGACATTTCCTTCTTTAACCGCCTTGAATTCTGCAAACAGCGGATCTTTTCCAAGCAGATCATCCACAGAGGTCAGCGCGCCGACGATGGTTCCGTTGTAAACGATATAATCGGCTTTCACTGCCTGGCTGTAGAACTCCTCCATTGTCATATTCATGGAAGCGCTGTTTGTACCCGGATCATCCGCATTTTCCAGCACATATTTTCCGCCCGCAATTTCAATCATATTCGGAATAATATCCTGTGTCTTGCGCACGACAACGGATCTGTCTGAATTGACCGAGAAGAATGCCACCGTCTTGCCGGTATTCTCGAAATCCTCCATGGAATCGACGATTTCCTTCTGTGCGGCAAATACTTCTTCTGCGACATCTTCTTTATTAACCAGCGCGCCGTACAGCTTCACCCACTCGATTCGTCCGAGCACTTCCAGCTCATAGCTGGAACGGTCGATCATTACCGGAATGTCAAGATCCTCGATCATTTCCTGTACCTCGGGCGTATGCAGAATCATTGTTGATTCAAGCGCCAGATCGCAGTCATGCTCCACCATCATCTCATAATCCGGCTCACTGTATTTTCCGGCAAAAATGATATCGCCGGCATTCATGGCATCAACTGGTGCCTGAATTGCCCAGCCGCTGACATCCAGCGAACTCATTTTAATGACATCGATTGCATCCAGCCGGTCGAAGAAGGACATCGCTCCGGTCGCAGCGAGATATACTTCATCCAGCGGCTGATAAATGACCGTGATATCTTCACTGAGTCCTTCCGGTTTTTCGAATCCTTCCGGAACAACCAGATACTGGCCGCTGATCGGGATATCAATCAGTTTATAGCCGTCCTGATAATAATATACATGGAACCCGTCCGCATAGTCCAGCTTCATGGTAGAAGCATACGTCAGGCCGTCAATGACAGGCGCATCCGGATCCGCCTCCGCTGCTGCCTCTGATCCGTCTGTCCCGTCTTCCGACGTGCCGGCAGGCTCAGCATCTTCCGCGCTGCCGGAATCCGCACTGTCTGCATTTGCGCTGTCTGCAGCTGTGCTGTCCGCAACTGCGCTGTCCGCCGCATCCGTCTGATCAGACCCTGAAACGGATGTAGAAACCGATGTATCCGATGACGCACCCGTCGCGTCAGAACTGCTGTCACTTCCTCCGCCGCACGCCGTCAGTACCAGCGCGGCACTCAGAATCAATGCATATAAAGAAATCCATCTCGTTCTTCGCATGTTGTCTCCTTCTTCGGTATGCCTTCCAGTTTATTGCGCAGATTCAGTATTCTCAGAACCGGATCCGTTACACCGGATGTCATTCCCGCCGCGGTTCCCTGTGCAGCCTCCGCGGCAGTATCACTGTCTGCAGCATTTTTTGTATCGTCTGACCCCGCATCTGCCGCAGCGTTCTTTTCCAGATCTGCTTCCGATGTGCCACCGGCTTTCTGATACAATTCGTCCGCCTCCGTCTCCCTGCCGTAAAGAACGCCGTACACCTTCAGCCACTCTGCCTTTGCGAGATCGGTCTCTTCGTCGGCGCTGCGGTCTGCGATCACACCCATATTAAGCTGCACGCCCCGCTTGCCGATCGTCGCCAGTTTTTCCGCCTGCTTCGCTGCCAGTTCCGCAAATTCTTTCTTCTCGCCATCTGTAAGATTTGCGAAATCTTCCTTTGCTTTTCCCGTGAAATCTTTCAGTTCACCGGCGCCCGGCTGCGGCAGAATCTCAGCCGGAACAAACAGCATATTCATCTTGTTCATCAAAAGTGTTTTATAATCCAGATCCTCGATGGTTCCGATCACCGGGATCTCCGGCTCCGCTCCGTCTTTTGCCTGTACAGCCTTTTTAATGGAATCAACCGTAATCTCATCTTCCGGGATGCCGACGCCCGCGATCTGATCCGTAAGGCCGAGTTGATCCATCGCCTCCAGAGATTTTGCTGAAGCGACAGCCGTTCTGTCAAGCGGCATCTGTACGACAAACAGCTGTTTGTCAATTCCCGCAGGAATCTCCTTTCCTTCCGGAACCAGCAGATATTTGTATACCGCATGGCGATACAGTGCTGCCTTCTGTTCAGATGCCGTCTCTGTCATATCGCCGCCGCCTTCTTCATCCGATACTGCCTGATTCTGTGCGTCCTCTTCTCCGGTTTGTGCATCCGCAACTTCGGTTTGTACATCTGCGTCTTTGGTTTGTGTGTCCGTGTCTTCTGTTGTCCCATTCCCGCCGTCTGCGGCATCCGCTTCCGCCGCACTGTCTCCGGCAGATGTTTGATCTGCCCCGTCTGTCTCTACCCTGATACCGGTCAGATCTTCATCCAGGGCTGTCCGCTTATGCACATCCAGTTCGATCAGCTTATAGCCGTCTGCATACTGATATAATTTGAACAGATCAGCATGTTCCACCGGAATTTCTTTTTCAAACGTAAGGCCCATAATCTCCGGCGCTTTTTCATCCAGATGATCGTACTGGTCATCGACCTTTCCCTCTGTCTGCCCCGCAGCTGCCGTGCTGTCTGATCCGCTTCCGGATCCGCCGGCACCGCCGGCACCGCCAGCACCGCCTGAACCTGTCCCGGCTGTTTTCGCAGCTTCCAGACCAATATAAAGCTGATATGCTATCTCGTGCGGCTGGGACATTTTTGTCGTCAGCGCCAGAATGGTATTGTTCTTATTCAGTTCAACAGGAATCACAAATGAAGTCGAATCCGAACCTCTTGTGTAGTCGGTAATCTTCTGACCGCCGGCTTTGACATACTGGATATACGAACTGCTGAATACAATCCGGGCATATGTCTTGCCGCCCTGAATGATAATCTCATCGCAGGTAATCTTCAGTTTTCCGGTTCCGCCGGAAAAACTGAAACTGTCCGGTTTATAGGAACCATCCTTCAGACCGGTCTGATTATTGACTGCACCGGTGGAACCGTTTCCGGTTCCTGAACTGCCGCTCTTACTTCCGGAAGTACTGCTTCCGGAACTTGTTTTCTTGCTGCTTTTTGATTTCTTTTTACTGTTTTTTGATTTTTTCGAACTGCTTCCGGAAGAACCACTGTCCGAATCCGTTGCCGCTTTAATCGAGGACTCTTTCCGGATGCCCGCATGCGTCGGCAGCTTCTTTCCGCCGGAATCCTGGGAATAAATAATGATCTCGTGTGATCCGTGTGAAGCATCCCCGCCTTCCGTTCCGTCACGCCATGCCTGATCCTTCATTTTCGGATCGTTCGCATACTTAATACTCCGCGAAGCCAGGATAAACGGTTTGTCAAGATACGGCACCTCTATTGTATAGGTGTATTTTCCGTCTTTGTTTTTCCAGTATTTTGACCATTTACTCTGCCCTGCCTTTATAGCCTCGGCGGCAGTGCTCGGATAAACATAGTCATATCCTGTTCCGGAAAGAGAAATATCCGCCGTGTATTTTCCGTCCTTTACATGCAGAACAACACCGACCACATTGAACATGTTGTTCTCGGCATCTTTGTATTTTACATTGTATGTGCCGTTGTTTACGATCTGTTCTGTCTGCGCTGCCGCAGATGACCCCGATCCAGAACCGGACGATCCGCCGGAGGCAGAACTTTTTGTCGATTCCAGCCGGACCGTAACAGTCGTATCGGCTGCTGCCTTGTGCGTAACAGATGCAGCAGCATAATTTGCCGCAGAAGCAGAAATCGTATAAATGTTTCCATACTGCATCGCATAGGTGCCGTCGGAAGCGCTGACGGTCTGTCCTGTTGCTCCGTCTTTTACTGTAACGGTTGCACCTGCTATTGCACTGCCTGTGGCTGCATCTGTCACAGATACTTTTATATGGTAAGTCTGCTTTACAAATTCAAAGGTTACTGTCTGCTCGCCGGATACTGTCACCGTCTGCAGCGCAGTTGTTGCGCCGTCTTTTGTCCGGTAACCTGTATTGCCTGCGGTAATTGCTAGCACAGTGCCATATGGTACTTCGTAGGTTCCGTTGGTTCCTGTAACAGTCTGGTTATTTCCGTCCTTAACAGAAACGGATGCTTTTGACAGATTATACTGCGTATCAGCATCGATCACCCGTACATGTACTTTGCAGAGTTCCTGCTCCAGTACGACCGTTTCCGTGCTGTCCTCTGTGAAATTGACCGCCTGTTCTTTTGTCTGATATCCGGCAGCAGAAACGCGCAGTGTATACATCTTTCCGGCAGCAACCGGAAAGACACCGTTTTTCTCTTTGATCGAAACCGTCTGATCTTCTGTCTCGCGAAGCACCTCTGCCCTGGCATTGGTGATCAGTTTTCCTGTGCTGTCCGTCGCCTTCACCGTAAGGGAACAGATTCTTTCCTCTGAGCTGTCAATCTGCTTCAGCTTCAGTTCAACTGTCCCGCCGGCAGCAGGTTCATAATCCGAAAGGGTCTGGCGCTCGTAATTCTCTGCAGCAGCTGTAATACTGTACCTGCATCCTGCTGTCAGAGAATAGATTCCTCCTTTGCCTTTCAACTCAGATCCGGAAGCCTGGTCTTTCACTGTAATAACCGCATCCTGCAGTTCACTGCCGGTTTCCGCGTCAACTGCTTTTACCGTCGTTTCAAAAATTTCCGGTTCTTCCAGGGTAATCGTATAATAATACTGGATCCAGTGCGGTTCTGTCATCGCTGTCGTTCGTGCGGAAAATTTTGTTTTCCCGTTCAACACAACAGGAAAAACCGTTTCCTGGTTCTGAATCGGCACAACCTTCTCGCCGCACAGGTCTTTAACCGGATCATAATACTTCACATCATCTGTATTTGATTCCGTGTGGCCTCCGTAATAGACATGCGTCATATTTGCGCTGTTGGAAACAAACGTGCCTCTTGCAATTCCGTTTTTGACCGTCACTTTCGTACAGGTCAGCTTTGCCTTTCCGGTTCCGCCCTCAAACAGATATGCATCCGCGCCGATCGGGTACTCTCCATCCGGCAATGATGTTTTATAAGCTTCTGCCTCCTCGGAACTTCCGGCTTTTGCAGCCGGTTTTGAAACGGTTTCCTCACCGGCATCAGCGCTGCTTCTGGATGTTTTTCCGCCGGTTTTTCCTTTTGTATGATTCGTATCTGCTTCTGACACACCGACTGTATCGGAAAGGTCTGCCGATCCCGTTCCCGCAGATGACGCAGCAACGTTCACCGGCTCTTTCGATGCCGCTTCGTTTACCGTCACGCTGCAGGATGCCGTGAGACCTCCGTCTTCCGTTGTAACTGAAATTACCGCAGTGCCCGCTGCTTTGGCAGTAACTATTCCGCCGGCGTCTACTGCCGCAATTGCCGGATCAGAAGAATTCCATGCAACATTCCGGTTGTCCGCATTTTCCGGTTCAACCGATGCTGTCAGTTTTGCAGTATCTCCCACAGTAAGGGATAATTCTGACCGGCTGATTCCGATCGAACTGACCTCAACCGGTTCCGGCTGTTTCGAATCATTCTCTTTCTGATACTCCTTCGCTGTCTGCGCATCGTTTTCTTCCACATAGGATTCTGAAGCTAAATCAGCAGCATTCTGATCAGTAGAAGCATCCGCAAATACCGGTTCTGCAAGCAGGCAGACCATCAGTATTATAAGAAGCCATGAACAGATTTTTCTCGAAATTGTTTTCATTCTGTATGCACTCCCTGTCCTGTCATACGCGCAATCGGAAACTGCGCTATACACATTGCGATTTTGTAAATCAAAAGCCTCTTAACGCAAAAAACCTGCTTCTTCCGAAGCAGGTTTCTATGACAAAAACAAACCAAAACATGATAGCTGCTTTGGTTCTCTTGTGACATCTGCCTTCTCCGGAAGCATATCCACCTCACTTCAGCAGGTTTCCTGGCTCACAGATCAACGCTGTTCCACACCTTCTCATACAGAATTGATTCATCATCTCTTTTTATTGCAGAATGACAAATTCGATCTGTACAATGGTAATTTGCAGACAACTCCCTGTTTACAGTGACCGGATCGCTCAGGTTTTGCACCTGATTCCCTTTTACCCCGGCATCATAAAAACAGCCGGGCACTGAAGCTCCTGTTATCTATTTGTAGAATAATCCTTAAATGAATAATTAAATGATTATAACTATCGTATCTGACTGCCGCTTATTAGTCAATACAATTCTTTGCGGCAATTCAACTCAGATGGGGAGTCCCCGCCTCTATAGGCGGTGGGTGTTGAATCACGATCTCAGCCCGCGCACAATCGAAGATCGCGATTTACCTGAATAATTCCTGCGGCAGCAGTATTTCCGCCACGGTTCCTTCTCCGATGCTGCTTCTGATATTCAACGTTCCGCCGCACTGCATACGGAGCCGCTCCTGCACATTCAGGAGTCCCTCGCCGTATCGAACCTGATCTGGCTCATAACCAATACCGTCATCTTTTACAAGAATCTGTACCATATCCGGATTTCCGTAAATGGTCCGGGCTTCTATTCTAATCCTGACGCACCCACTCTGTTTCTCCATACCGTGACGAATTGCATTTTCTACAAGCGGCTGGACAGACAACGGCGGAACCAGGATTTTTGATTCATCGACATTGCTCTCATACTCAATTTTCAGCCGGTCTCCAAACCGCAGCTTTTCCAGTTTCAGATAGTAATAAAGTTCTTCCCGTTCCCAGGCAAGTGTCACCGGCTCCTGACTTTGCAGGGCCTCTAAAACATCACGAAGATATTCCGAAAAAATACCGACGGCTTCCTGCGCTTTCAGAGGATCTTCTTCACACAAATAATAAATTGTTGAGAGGACATTATACAAATAATGCGGCTGCATGCGCCCCGTCATCAGTTCAATCCTGCTCTTTAAAAGGGCGCTTTCATTCCGCTCCAGTTCCCCTTCTGTAACTTTATGATAATACGTAAAAATAATCAGAATGGATAAAAAGATACACTGGCTGCGAATGGAAATCCCCGGAAAGAGCATTTCAATAACCGCACCGACAATCGGGATTAACGGAAGCGTTATCAAAATGAATGTAGATCGTATTCCGATTTCTCTGCGAAACAAAAGCAGAAGAATAATTTCGCTCAATACGATCAGCAATCCGCCGGCCTGCCCAAGCAGATAAAGCGGTCCCGGCGTATAGATTTCTCCCTGTAACCGGACAACGATCCCGGTAAAAATAGAATTAATCCACAGGACCGAACTGGCGAAACACAGAATTCCGGTTGAATAAACCACGTTCTGCAGCATCCGCTCTTTCAGAACGACGGCTTGCGTTCCTCTGCTGTTTCTGTACGCAGCAGCGGCTGTCTCCTTTCTTTTTTGCTCCCGGATGATTTCAACCAGATAATACGTATAAAAAAACAAAAGAGAATAAAACCCGAGATAGATGAACATCTGAAGCAATATTTCTACAACACCTGTCCGGTTCGGGTTGTAAAAACTGTCAGCGGCATTTGCGGCAAACATAACGGCGGACGAAAGTATCATATAAAAAAACATCCGCTCACTTTTTTTCTGCGTCTCTCCCCGGCTGAATCCAAACAGAAAAATAATCGATCCGGCACAACATATTAAATAAGAAAGGTTTGCACTGCGTATCATAAAAATATCCTTTAATCTGCCGCTTTTTTTCGAAGAAGACCGGCAAGTGTCGATTCTGCCCAGCTGTACTGGCGCATATATTCTCCGTTAAACCGGATTGCTGCAGCTTTATCTCCCCTGAGATAGTCATAGTAATCACAGGAAACATATTCTGTAAAGATCCCGATCGATCCGCGCTTATTGATAATCATTTCAAGACAGTTTTTCTGACGCAGTGTATCAAATAAATCTTTCCTGAGCTGTTTATAGTAGGAATCATGTCCGCTGGTATTTTCCCATAAAACAGCCTGCAGCTCCCTCGTATCAACCAGAGCGCCCCGGCGGTCTGTCAGGTAAGCCAGCATTTCTTTCGTCTTTGCATACTTAAACTGCAGCGGCTTTTTGTCACAGAATACCTCAAAATTGCCAAATGCGCGAAGATAGATTCTTGGACTTTTCTTCTCCTCAGACAGTGCTTCCGGAATTATCGGATTCACTTCGGTTTTTTCAACTTTTTCAACCGCAGATTTCTTTGAAATACCCTGCAGCGGATACCGCAAATCACGCAGTTCGGCAAGGATCTTCGCCTCTGTGACAGGCTTAAGAATATAACCGCTCGCGTGCATCTCCATGGCAGATTGTGTATATTCCGGATATGCCGTCGTAAAAATGATATTAGTTGCCGGTGCAATCTCACGGATTTTTGCTGCCAGTACTACACCGTCTGTTCCCGGCAGTGCAATATCACAAAAAACAATTTCACAGGGTGTTTCTCTGACCAGAATAAAAGCTTCTTCAGCAGATTCACATGTATGTACGGCCGCCTCCGGCATACATCTCTGTACAACCCGCGCAATTCCTGCCTTTATAATCGGTTCATCATCAACTACAAGAATATTCAGCATAGTATTTTGGCTCCTGTCTTGTCTGTTCATTGCTGAATCAGATCGGCGCAAAAAAAGCATGACAGAGTATACGCCATCATGCTTTTTGGACAAAAACAAATCATTTCTGTAACTCTGTTTTATAAAAATATCATATCAGCAGCTTGGTTACAAAAACGTTACACTCATTGGTAAAAAAAATGTTTTTGTTTCATTATTCAGTTTTGATGATCTTTCCTGGCAGCCGCGTCCTGCCGCTCTATGAAGCGTGTCTGCTCCTGATCAAGAATATCCAGAATCCGTTTAAATACGACCCATTCCTCATCTGAAAGGCGCTCTGCCAGAAGATCAAAAATACGGTCTACATAGCTGTGATTGATGGCATAGTAACTATAGTACTTTTCTGTCGCCTCAAGATAATAGACGCGCTTATCTGTCTGTGACTGCGTCTTCGTCAGATATCCTTTCTGCACCAGATGATTTACTTTATATGCAGCATTCGGTGAAGTGAGATGAAGATATCTGGCAAATTGATTGACCGTAGGTCTTCCAAGTGAGTAAATCACTTCCATGGAAAAAACTTCCGATGTGGTAAGTGCATCATCCGGTTTTCCTTTTTTATTGAAGACTTCATGGAAAAAATTCATGGAAGTTCCAATATAAATTTTCTCGAATAACGCTTTATATTGTTGCTTATTCATCTAGTACCTCTGTAAGAAAACGAAACCAATAGAGTTGCCATAGATGATGTAAAAAAAATTAGTTTTAAAAAAATATGCCCAGTTCCGGAATCGAACCAGAGACACGCGGATTTTCAGTCCGCTGCTCTACCATCTGAGCTAACTGGGCATAAAGTTGCGGGAGCAGGATTTGAACCTGCGACCTTCGGGTTATGAGCCCGACGAGCTTCCAGACTGCTCCATCCCGCGATATTAGATTGTTATCAGAAATATATAAATTTCCGAAGCCGATGATCGGACTCGAACCGATAACCTGCTGATTACAAATCAGCTGCTCTGCCAATTGAGCCACATCGGCCCGCTATGGGCGGTGGTGGATTCGAACCACCGAAAGCGTTGCTAACAGATTTACAGTCTGCCCCCTTTGGCCACTCGGGAAACCGCCCTGATTCTAAATTGGGGCCTACAGGGCTCGAACCTGTGACCCTCTGCTTGTAAGGCAGATGCTCTCCCAGCTGAGCTAAGACCCCAAAATAAAATGATTCTGCACATCTATGCAGAAACGACCCAGATCGGACTCGAACCGACGACCTCCGCCGTGACAGGGCGGCGCTCTAACCAACTGAGCCACTGGGCCATTCCGAAGATGCTATTATTATACACCTTCAAAACTACATATACAAATACCTTTTTAACACCTTTTCCGCTTGCGCTTGAGTAAGCCCTCGGTCTATTAGTAGCAGTCAGCTCCATATATTACTATACTTCCACCTCTGCCCTATCTACCTGATCGTCTCTCAGGGACCTTACTTCTAATGAATGGGATATCTTATCTTGAGGGGGGCTTCACGCTTAGATGCCTTCAGCGTTTATCCCGTCCAGGCTCAGCTACCCGGCGATGCATCTGGCGATGCAACCGGTACACCGGCGGCCTGTCCATCCCGGTCCTCTCGTACTAAGGACAGCTCCTCTCAAATATCCTGCGCCCACGCCGGATAGGGACCGAACTGTCTCACGACGTTCTGAA
>JNKK01000001.1 GCA_000702845.1 Lachnospiraceae bacterium FE2018 | reverse complement strand
TCCTGATTTTGTGCATCCGCATCCCGACCAATCCCTCTCTTGCGGATGCACTTTTCTTGACTTCTTTCCTTCGGCCGGCGTTTGTTTTCAGCTTTTGTGCATCCGCATCCCGGCAAATCCCTCTCTTGCGGATGCACTTTTCTTGATTTGTTGTTCCCGGCCAGAAGCTTTCTCCTCTTTTTGGGCATCTGCATCCCGGCAAATCCCTCTCTTGCGGATGCGCTTTTTTTGATTTCCTGTCTCTGGCCAGACGTTTTCTCCTGATTTTGTGCATCCGCATCCCGACCAATCCCTCTCTTGCGGATGCACTTTTCTTGACTTCTTTCCTTTGGCCGGCGTTTGTTTTCAGCTTTTGGGCATCCGCATCCCGACAAATCCTTCTCCTGCGGATGCACTTTTTTTGATTTCCTGTCTCTGGCCAGACGTTTTCTCCTGTTTTTAAGCATCCGCATCCTTGCCAAATCCTCTTCTGCGGATGCACTTTTCTTGACTTCTTTCCTTTGACCGGCGTTTGTTTTCAGCTTTTGTGCATCCGCATCCCGGCAAATCACTCTCTTGCGGATGCACTTTTCTTGATTTGTTGTTCCCGGCCAGAAGCTTTCTCCTTTTTTGCGCATCCGCATCCCGGCAAATCCTTCTCCTGCGGATGCACTTTTCTTGTTTTGCTGCCCAATTCCGCAGGCCTTCTCAGAATTTGAACCGAAAATCCGAACCCAAAGCAAGAAATACAAGAAAAACAGGGAAGCAGGCACCTCAGCATCTGCCGGCGGATTTTAGGATTCCGCCTGAATCAGAAGACACTGTCACTGTAATGCCTGCTTCCCTGTTTTTTTCATAAAAATCAAAAAATCAAATTACACCAGCCTTCAATTCAGTGTATCCACTTCTTTGAAGACTTCTTTGTTCTTCTCCACCGCTGCTTCGCTGCCAATTACACAGATCTGCTCACAGGACGCGACGACTTCTGTCAGATCGGCCAACGCCTGAATTGCCGCATCGTCAGCGCCGAGAATCTCGTCGCGCTCTTTCTGGAAATCTTCCACTGTAAGACCTGAATAATAAGCATTCAGTGAGACAGATCCCTTTAAAGATGCATTGAGCGGCGTATCCAGATCACTGATGGTTCCGATGATATATTTTGTCATTTCACGCTCGTCCGCCGAGAAAGAGCGAAGGTAATCCGGAAGTCCTCTGTAAATGTCCAGCGTCTCTGTGAGATGCGGATCTCTGTAGGACACCATGTATGCCGCGCCGTTTCGCTGGAATGCGGCCATACAGCCGTACGCGCCGCCCTTTACACGAATATTCATCCAGAGATAATCATAAGAAAGAATGGTCCGCAGGATGCGGAGCGCTCCTGTATATGCAAATCCCGCCTTCAGAAAGTTGCCGGCGCTCGCCACATACTGTACCTGGCCGGATGTCTTCCAGCCCTCATTCTTCGCGTCCGGCGTCCATTTAAATGTTTCCGGACTGATGCCGCAGCAGCCGTCCGCCGCTTCTGCACCTGCAGCAGTGCCAGTATCTTCTCCTGCTCCGGTTCCGGCATCTTCTCCTGCGCCGGTTTCCGCATCTTTCGCTCCGGTTTCGGCATCTTCTCCTGCTCCGGATAAACACTGCTCACACGAATCCGTGCACAGCGCAGTCCGCAGAGTGCGGATCTCATCACGCAGTGTTTCCACGCAAGACTGATCGTCTGTCGTAATGCTGACTGTCAGGTTTTCCGGGCGGAACAGACAGCACATCAGCAGTTTTAATTTCGCAATGACATCTGCGCTCTCTTCTTCAAATTTGTCATCAATTTCCTGAATAAAATGATAGTAATCAATGCCGCCGGTGCGGTCCTGCCACGCCTCCATCGGAGAAAGATAGGACATCGCACGGCGAACAGCTGTCCCGTGTCCCGCTGCCGGCAGCGCACTCTGCAGACGCGCGCGGGTGCTGGCAAGAATTTCACGCAGACGTTTCTTGTCATCGAGTTTGGAAGTCTGCAGAATCTCGCGGATCATTTCAAATACAAATGCCTGCTTCGGATACAGATATTTTGCGCGGATTCCGAAGAACCGGTCGCACTCCTTCGCGTTGCGCGCGTCCGGATAAATCTGCAGACCGCAGCCGATGCCGCCCGTGTTGGCGTTGATCTCGTGGAACAGTTCGCCGTACGAATAATGTTTGGTGCTGACCAGACCGAGCACGGACGAAAGCAGCCCTGTATAAGGGATCAGTTCATCCGGCACCTGCTCCGTATCAAACAGCAGCGTCAAATATGCAATTCCGTTGGTAAAGAAATCATGCTGCAGCAAGGTGGTTCCGTCTGCTTCCGAGACCAGACAGGAAAGCTGCATCGGTGTTTCTTTTTTAATATCAGCGCGTTCGAGCTGCGGAAGCAGCCGGATTGTCTCAGGATCATCCTCTGTCTCCTGGAAAATGCGCAGCGCTTCTGTACTTTCCACAAGCTTCCGGATCTCCTCATCGCTGAGAGATTCTTTATAGGCAGCCAGCTGCTTCGCGGTCTGTTCCTCTTTTTCCTGTGCGAGTCCCTGCTGCGGACGCAAAACGACAACTGCACTGTGCGGATTATTGAGAAGACCAGTGCGGATCAGGTCTTCGAAATAACCTGTTCCGATGCCTGCCTTCAGCTGTTCAAAAAGATCCAGCTGCTTCAGATAAGCAAATGGCTGATTCTCATCATAGAGCCAGCTGTCAAACAGATTAATTCCGTAAATCAGCCCCTTCGGGTAGGTTGCAAAATCCGCCTCGCGGAACCGGAACTCAAAATAATTGATGCCCGAAGCCAATGCCTTAGGATCCAGCCCTGTCTCGACAATCTCTGTCAGTGTATCATGGATCAGCTGGACAAACCGCTCCTTGTCCTCCGCGTTTGCCTGCCGCGCAGTTACCGAGAAAAACGGCTGAAGAATCCCGTCATCAAAGGAGCCGTCCACATCCCGGCCGACGCCCGCATCCAGAAGTGCCTGCTTTACCGGCGCGCCGGGCGAAGTCAGCAGCACATATTCCAGCACAGCATATGCCATATTTTTCTTCACATCAGACGCGTGGCTGACGACAGCGCTCCAGGAAAGATATGTATTGTCCTCGAGCGGCTCTCCGTCCAGCACAGGATAAGACATTTCATGATGGACCGGCGCTGCGAAAGGTGCCTGCACCTGCACTTCCGACGCGATGGAAATGGTATCAAACCGTGAGAGATACGCGGCATCCAGCCACTCCAGTTTTTGTGCGGCATCCAGATTACCGTAGAAATAAATATAGCTGTTGGACGGATGATAATATCTGCGATGGAAATTCAGAAATGCCTCATAGGTCAGTTCCGGGATCACCGCCGGATCACCGCCGGACTCCACCCCGTAAGCTGTATCCGGAAACAGCGCATTAAATACAGACCGTTCCAGCACCTCGTCGCTGGATGAAAAAGCGCCCTTCATCTCATTGTACACGACACCGTTGTACGTAAGCGGATCCTCTGCCTTTTCCAGATGATAGTGCCAGCCCTCCTGGCGGAAGATTTTCTCCTCCCGGTAGATATTCGGATCAAATACCGCATCCAGATAGACGTCCGTCAGATTCTGGAAATCAGCGTCGTTGCAGCTTGCTACCGGATACATGGTTTTGTCCGGATAGGTCATTGCATTTAAAAAAGTGTTCAGCGAACCTTTCGCCAGTTCCACGAAGGGATCCTTCAGCGGGAATTTCCGGGAACCGCAGAGCACCGAGTGCTCGATGATGTGCGCAACACCGGTCGAATCTGCCGGCGGCGTCCGGAACGCTATATTGAACACCTTATTTTCGTCATCATTTAAAAGAAGGGCAACCCGTGCCCCGCTTTTTTTGTGCCGAAGAAGATATCCGTCCGCGTGGACGTCATCAATCCGCTCCTGCTGCAGTAATTCATAAGTATCTGGAAACTTGATCATATATGTTCTGCTCCGTTCTGTTTTCTCATCTGTATTCTCATCTGTTTTCTGTATCGCTCCCGTGCTCAAGTCCCGCCCGCAAAACTTTTCCCGGAACCCGGACTGCTGAAGGTCCGGCGGACGGCGCAGATTGTCCAATGGACCTTCGGTTAACACCGACCGAAACGAACTGTAGACAGGCTTTGCTCATTTGCCCGATTCAGCCTGCTTGCCGTACCGCTTTTTCATCTGTCCGATCTGATCCCTGTTCAGAATCAGGTTGAAACCGGCCGGGTTGAAAACATAACCCTCCGCGCTCTTTGCCAGCTCTTTTTCCAGATCATCGTACCCGACGACTTTCATCCGTATGCGGGCACCGCGGTTCTTCTCGTTGAATTTCCGGAATTCAAAATAATCCGTATAAACCGGCTGATAAGCTTTTCCGGATTTGTTTCTCACAAGCGAAATCCGCCAGGCCGGCTTCTTTCCGCCGGCGCCTTTTACGGCAGGCATGTCCATTGTTACAATGAATCTGCTGCGCAGCAGATTCACCGCCATCTCCTCTTCCATCTCCTTGAGCCGCTTCTTCTCTTTTGTGTCACGCTCCACAGGCCTTCTCAATTCCTGAAGAAAATACGTGGCCGATAACTGAAGTCCCGGATTGGAAGTCGGCAGATCTTTCACCGGCAGATTCGAATAATCCGGCGGAGACGCCAGATCTTCCAGATTCACCTTAATCGGCGCGCCGCCGTCCACGACCTGCAGCGTGTCGATGCCCATGCAGTAAAGCTGTTCATACAGCCGCGGGAACTGCGCCTGCGGATAATTCATCCCTTTCAGGTTGTGTTTCTCCTTTGTATAAATCTTAGCGTAGCGCTGCAGATCCTCCGGCGTGGTGAACACGTAGACCTGATCGTCGAATGTCGTATCATCACACTCGACAAACGGAACATTTCCGCCTCCTGAATAGAGCACGAATACTTCTTTGAATTTTTCAAATCGTTTTGCGATAAATGTATTGTCAACCGCCATTGTATTTCCCTTCCCGGTGATATGAATTACAAAGTTTTGTGAAGATTATTATAAGGTAGATTTCTCGGAATGACAACCTTGCATTATGGATACCATATCATTATCATAATATCTGAAGATTATCACTATCATACATACGGAATCTAAAACCCCGGAGAAATGAAATGCGTCTCGACAAATATCTCGCTGATATGGGTATCGGCACCCGAAGTGAACTTAAAAAAGCGATCCGCGCAAAAGCAGTCACCGTCAATGAAGAGACTGTGCGGGATCCTGCCTTTCAGGTTTCTGAAAATGATATTGTCTGTTTTCAGGGCAGACCAATAAAATATGAATCTCTTGTCTGCTATATGCTGCACAAACCGGCAGGCATCATAAGCGCGTCCGCTGACAGCAGAGAAAAGACTGTGGTGGATCTGATCACCGACAGCACTCGAAAAGATCTCTTTCCTGTAGGACGTCTGGACCGCGACACAGAAGGGCTGCTCCTGATCACAAACGACGGAGCCCTCGCGCACCGTCTGCTCTCGCCGAAACACCATGTGGACAAAACCTATCTGGCAGTCGTATCCGGAGCGGTCACAGAGGAAGATGTCACCGCCTTTCGGGATGGAATCCGTCTTGCGGACGGAACCCTGTGCCGCCCCGCCGCTCTGGAACTGTTCACTCCCGATGAAATCGCAGATCCGGCAGTGAACACCTTTTTTGACCGGCTGCGTCCCTCCCTCACTGTCTCTGCCGTCCGCGTCACAATCCACGAAGGAAAATTTCACCAGATCAAACGCATGTTTCTTGCGCGCGGCAAAGAAGTTCTATATCTAAAGCGCATTTCGATGGGGCCGCTGGCACTGGATCCGGATCTTCCGGCAGGCAGCTTCCGCCGCCTGACAGATTCCGAACTAAAGATGCTGCGGCAGTACAGTGTATAAACCCGCATAAAAGCGGCGGATACACCGGTCTTTCACTGACCATGCACCCGCCGCTCTTTATCGCATTTTCCGTTTCAACTCAGATGGGGAGTCCCCCGCCTCTACATCAGATCAAATCGTTTCTTCTTCTGATCACTGCCATCAGACCTGCGCCCAGAATCAGCAGCAGTCCCAGAATGGTAAACATCCTGGTACCGGGACCTCCGGTATGCGGCAGTTCGAATCCTGCATGATTCGAGATCAGCACGGTAACAACTTTTGTATCTTCGTCGCGTGTGATTCCTTTGCCATCCACTGACAGGGTCGTTCCCTCGTCGTAATGAACACCATAGCGTGTGGCACCATTCGCTTCCTGATTATCCTCGCCGTCTGCGATGCCCTGCTCTTCAGCCGTCGTTCCGATTGTGACAGTCACCGGCGTCTCTTTCAGGTTGTAACCCGCCGGCGCTTTTGTCTCAATCAGCTCATATGTGCCGTCCGGCAGTTCGAAGACCGTCTGGTTTCCTTTTGCCAGCAAACCGTCGTCTCCGGATACCAGTCCCTTCATAAGCGGTGTTTCTTCCCGCACACCGTCCGTGACCCGGTATAAATCGAATTCCGCTCCGGCAAGTGCCGACTGGTTCGGTGCCCCGATATCCACCTTCTTAAAGGAAATCTTCTTCATCTTCCCGTTCGGAATTTCAATGCTATAGGATATATTTCCTTCTCCTTCGTCCGAATCAGATTCTGACTTCAGCCATCCGTTGTGCATTCCGTCATCCACTGTGACCGTTCCGTCTCTGCCAATTGTAAAGCAGATATCCTCTTTCAGAAGATCATATTCGGGCGCGGCCTTCGTCTCTGTCAGATAATAAGTACCTGCGCCAAGTTCCATCGAGACCTTCTCCAGGATACCGTTTTCATCTGTTGTCAGATTTTCGTATCCTTTCATCGGATTATAGTCTTTCCGCTTATTTCCGTTGTTATCCGTTACCTGACGATACAATGCGAAATGTACATCTTTCAGCGCAGCCCCTGTCAGAGCATCAACCTTCTTCACCTGGAATGCAGAAGGTCTGTTCTTGATCGTGATGCGGGCAGCCATGGAACTTCTGGTATATTCAATTTCATAATATGCCTTGTCAGGGCCGGAAACCGTGATCTTCGCTTTGCCCTGCTCATCTTTGTCTACTTCAATGGTCATCGGCTGATCCATTACCGTGTATCCCTGCGGCGCTTCTGTTTCAGTCAGTGTGTAGGTTCCCTCTGACAGATATGCAGTTGTGATCAGACCGTCCTCTGCCGCAGATGTATAGGATTTTGCCGCGACATCTTTTCCGTCCGCGTCTTTCAGCGTGAAGACTGCGCCGGCCAGCACATTTCCGGACCAGTCCTGTTTATAGATTTCAATACCGGGACGGGAATTAACGACTCTGTCTGTACGGACATTTTCATTCTGTGTCGTCTGCTCTCCCGGATAATAGGAAACCGTGTAGCTGTAGCCGGATTCACTGTAGGTGCCTCCCACCGGTTTGCCGCCGATCGTCAGGTTTCCTCCCTCCTCGATCGGGGTTACTGTTTTATAACCGCTGACGACACCGCGGTTATCCACCGTAAGGGGTGCTCCTTCTGCTGCTTCCACATTCACTTCGCGGACAATATAATTCGCAAACGGAATACCGCTCTGCAGGTTGCCGAAGAAATAATAGATCGAGGATTCATTTGTCTTCAGCTCGCGGACACTATCGTCCAGAAGTTCAAAGGTATCTTCTCCGTCCTTTGTTCCCTTCACATAAACTGCGAAATAGATCGGATCATGTGTCTCCATGAAGTCTCTGTCAGTCCAGATCTTCTCCAGGGTCAGGCCCCATCCCTTCTGATTGCTGACCAGAATACGCGGGTCTTCGTTGACCTGAATGGTTCCTGAAATCGGTTCTGTCTGCGTGTTTTCATTTGTATCCAGCCGCTGATATCCGTCATCCAGACGAAGTGTGTAGCCGCGCGGAATTTCAGAATCCCGCTCTTCAACCTTAAACTGGGTGCCGACGATCAGATCCCGGACTTCAATGATGTAATCCGCCGGTATCTTGGAAACGGAACCGTTCATGGAAGTAGAGAATACGACAGACTCCCGCTCGGAGCTGGTCAGTCCCGCCAGGTACTTGCTCAGTTCCCCGTAGTTTTTGATCCCGAGAGAATTGAATTTCTGCTCTTCTGCATTCCATCTGCAGTAATTGCCCTGCGGATCTTTAACAAAATAGGAATACAGGTTTGCAAGCGGCAGATTGGCCGCGTCCGCATTCTCATTGCCCAGGTACAGGCGGAAGGTAAAGAGCGTGCTGTCCTGCGGATAGACAAGTGCTGTCTTTCCGTCCACATCGTACAGCTTCTTGGTAATGGTCAGTGTACGCATCGCGCCTTCACTGACATGGTTGTCGTAGTCAACCTCCGGCCGGTCCGCTGCTGCAGCCGGCGCAGTTGCGAAATCCTGTCTGCCGGCATTTGCAGTTTCTTTCCCCGTCAGAACCACATCATTTGCGGTTACCCTGTCATATACAGCCGGATTGACACCGCATTCCACGATGTAATAATCCAGTGTGTCATCCGGAAGATCGATTACCGCCGATTCACCGGGCTTCAGGAAAAATACATGTTCATAGGGAACGCTTCCGCCCGCAGGTGTAAAGCTGTTCCGATACGTAACGGTATTAACGGTTCCCTTGTATGTGACTCTGTCCGTATCTCCGTTTTCTGCACCGAGCAGATGATACGCATCCCCGCCGTCTTTCTTGAGTCTGTAATAAATCTGATACGGGAATTCGATCAGGTTATTTGCCGCGTTTTCTGTTCCGGAAAGCTTTTTGCTCAGCACAACCGTACCCGGACGGACCGCAGCAAGGTTGAACCGCATATGAAGGTTGGACGCACCCCGTCCGCGCTCCATGTAAAACATCTTCATGGTGTGGTTGGTGTAATCCCGGAAGATGTACTGTCCGTCGTCGTTCTTTGTGAAGATCTCTGCCAGTTTTTTCTCGATTTCTTTCTGTGACAGCCCTCTGGTCTGATAGTTTTTCTTAAATGTCTCGTAAAGTGTCGTCTTCGTGCTGCCGTTAACGATATCGCCTGTCCGGAAATTGACCGAACCGGTCATCGCCGAGCGGACGCCGCCCAGGTCCAGTACCAGCTCATTATCGACATAGAGCCAGAAATCATCATCTCCCGAGAATTCAAAGATGATATCGTGACCCCATGCATCCAGCCCGCTGGCTGTCTGGGTAAAGCTCGCCGCCATTTCCATGCCGAAGAAATAGTCTGCTTTATCCTGCGGGATGCTGTAGAGTTTTTCTCCCTTGCGCGGATTCAGATCAGAGAGTTCCGTCGCCAGAACGTCTGTCTGATTGGTAATCGGCTTTCCGGCAGAATCATACGCAAATTTTCCGGCCTCAATGTTATTGTACGGCATAAACTGACCGTGCGTTCTGGTCGGACCGGTGCTGTTTCCGATCGCGCCAAGCTGATCATAAACGGTAAATGTGCCGTCTTCATTCAGGTGCGCGAAATTGGAAGTACTGTCGTATTCAAAGTATCCGCTCTCGTTATAAACACTCTGCAGGAACAGATGATTGACGTCTGTCATACCGGTAAACAGCTTGGACAGCGGATCTTTATGTCCTGTTTTTTCGGTGGTCGTCGGATAGCCTTCTTCATTCAGATCAGTAGAAAGCAGACCCGGGTCATAGTTATTTGGATGGGAACCGAAGAATGCATGCTGTACGGAATCACGGTCAACCGCAAGCGGATTATTGAAATCGATCATTTTCATCGAAATACCGTACTGACTGCTGTCAATGGTTTTTACCTCTGTCAGATGATTCTCTGTCTCATCCGGTTTCTCCGGATTTACAACAGCAAAGTAGAAATCCTCTGCCTCGGCCAGCGGACAGGATACAATATGTCTCTTCTCCGTCTTTAAACCAGCGAATGCATAGTTGGCGTCATCCCAGGCAATAATCGGCGTGTAGTTTTCTCCGTAACGGCGTCCGTTCAGATTGACGCCGAGCGGTTTATTCGAAAGAATCTGTCCGCCCGAAACCTGCGGCGCGATATAATTGCCGTACTGCACATTCTGCAGTTCATAATAGTGGGTTGAGGTTCCGTCATTGTTCCGGTACTCCGTAAATGTCCAGAGCGCCGTATTGACTCTGCTGGCGATCCACTCAATTCCATCGCCGGTGTCGTAACACCGCACAAGTGAACCGTCGTGATCTACAGCATAGAATTCGTATTTCTTCGTCGTATCATTCCAGATGCGTGTATAAATAATAATCTGGGACTGCTGACGCTCGCCGTCTTCCTCTTTGTCATATACATTTTCCTCGTCGGAAACGCTGACTTTACGGGCGGCATAGAGCGTGAAATCCTCTTCCGGAAGAACAGACTTTTCGACCAGATTCAGCCAATTTGTATCGGCATTGTTTGTGCTTCCCCAGAAACCATTCGCCGTACTGTTATTTGAGAGATTTATTTCCAGCGCGTATCCGCCTGCCCTGAAGCTGTACTTTCCGCTGTTTGCATCACTTCCGGGAATTACCTGAATCAGGCTGTTTTCGCCGCGGCCGGCCTCATCGGTCAATACAATGTTCCGCCCGTTGATTGTGAGATATTTTTTCAGCCCGTTTACTGTAGTTGTAATATAATACCGGTCCTCGTGATCGCAATGGAACGTCCACTCTGTAATGTCGCTGTTGGCTGCAACCAGCAGAATTCCTTCATTATCCAGAACATCCGGCCGCATGAGCATATCGGCCGCTTCCAGACGCTCGACACCGCTCTGCGTTTTTGCCTTTGCCGTCAGTGCTGCCGCTGCCGCCGTATCGTTGTGATATGCAATGCCATAGGTTTTTCCATCTAGATGATAAGGATCCCGCTCTATCTGATTGAAGTACTCCAGTTTAATTCTGGCGTTAACATCTTCCGTATTATCATATGCCGCGATCGACTTTCCGTTCACTCCGCCCTGCATATTCCAGCAGTAATTATTCGAACCGATCAGCACGAAATTATCTGTTGTTCCCGTAAACAGGCGGGCTGTAAAGGCAGTTGCCTCAGCTTTATCAGAAATCAGCGTCAGGCTGTTGGCGGACTGCTTTACGTATCTGGGTGCACCGGTATTGACATCTTTGCAGAAAACATAAAACTGGTCTGCCGTGCCTTCCAGCTGTTCAAAATAGTACAGAACCGCACCTGCCGCTTTATCGGGTGAAGATGCTTTCGCTGTTTTAGTAATGCCGGTACGGACGTTTGAAATTTTCGTGATCTTATCTGTCAGATAATATCCGTCCTTATGCGCTGCATAGACACCCTGCCGTCCGATTCTGGCAAGATCTTCAACCGATTTAATCGAATTCCATCCCGAAACTGCTGTTGGCGCCTCCGGTGCGTCAACAATCGCGTAAACCGAGAACCCTGCCGCCGCAAAGGAGACCGTTCCGGCTTCTGCAGTCACATCAAGCACTTCCGGCTCTTCGCCGAAATGCACGACCTGCAGGCTGCCGCTGTCAGAATCAGCCAGCTCGACCTGTACATCCACGGTGCTTCCTTCTGCCGGCTGAATTTCTTTTCCATCCATGACAATCCGGATATCAAAGAAACGCGCGTAGTCAGAAGATCCGGCCTTCCTGCCGAGCGCATCCTCGGCTTTTGCCAGATAATATGCATAATCAGCAGACGCGTCCAGAAGTTCATCTACTTCGAGCTCCGCATCCTTCGGAATGCCTGCGTCCGGTGAACATGTCACTGTCACTTTGTAGTTATGACCGTCGGAAGCGAGAATATTTTTCTCAATGACAGTCGCAACGATCGCGTAAAGAGAAAAACTCTCAACCTGAAACTGTACCGTTTTTCCGGATTCTGAAGAGGTCCCCAGCACTTCCGGCTCTGCCTGTGCGGGGGTTCCGGACGCATCGCCCAATTCGCTTCCGGGTGTTGTAAATGGTGTTCCGGATTCAGCTGCAACGATCTGATTTCCCTGCAGCTCCGTTCCCGAAAAATGTACGGCGTGAATTTCCTGCGAAGTCTCCAGCGTCTCCTGCTTCATCTCGACGGCAACCTGCATCGGGGCAGCCGGCTGGATCTCATTTCCTTCTTTATCATAGATGGACAAATCAAACAGATATTCCACCTGCAGTTCCGGCGTTCCGGCGTCAGTCTGCGCGTCTGCTCCGGTCTGGTCCGCCACTGCTGCTATTGCCTGTTCACTGTAAAATGCGTGCTGCTTATGAATTCTGGAAATAGCAGTTGCGCGGAACTCCGCATCTTCCGGGATCTTACATTCCGTTCCAAAAGAAACGGTGATTGTATAATTGCCTCCCCGCACACTGACATGACGGACACCTGACGCATATGCCGCTGTGTCTGAATCAGGACCGGCATCTTCTGTTTCGGTTTCCTGGCCGGCTTTCTGTTCATCTGCCTTTTCGTCCGATCCTTCTGCAGCCTGGCTGCCGTCTTCTGCTTCCTCTCCGCCGTCGGTATCCTCTGTGGTATACCAGTTGTCAGAACCGTCTTCGTCTTCGGAACCGTCCTGCAGATCTTCTTCCTCCGTATCTGTCTGTGCGTCTGACTGGCCGTCTTCCGCAAGGTCTTCGTCTTCGCCGTTCAGCGTAATCAGACCGGAAGATCCGTCATCTGCTCCTTCTTCGCTTCCGTCTGTGTACTGATTTACAGGCACCGCAAACGCAGCGGTGATATCACTGCTGTCTTTTTCATACGTATTCTTTTCAACCGCATTGTTCCGGTCACCCTCAATCACGGTAATGCTGTTGTCTGTGGTTTCCACCACAATACCCATATGCGGAACAGACGCATTCCCAAGTTTTCCGTTGCGGAAAAACACCAGATCGCCGCGGGCGAAATCTGTCACGAATCCGTTTTCTCCGTCATTAACGGGTTCCGCAGCAGTATCCATATCAGTCCTTACCGGAAGTATGTACTCTGCGTCTTCCAGCAGCCGGATCCACGCGGATGAATCGGTTGTATTTACCGGAACCACCGCCGGATCAACCTCCGCGTAATAGAGACAGAACGCAGCAAAATCAAGGCTCCAGTCCTCGTAGGCGTCTCCGTTCCAGTCGCCGTAACGTGTATAGCCGCGCCGGACAGTTCCGCCTTCTGTCGTCCGGGTCGCGATCGTGCTTTCCTGATATCCCAGCTGACTTTCTGCCACTGCGGCAATATCATCCGCCCAGCTGCCTGTCAGCGTCTCCGGCAGTGTCTTCTCCCAGTCTTCTGTCGTTTCATGGTCCTGCGTGATCAGCTTCGATCCTGTCTCTTCGGATTCTGTCTGATCTGCTTCACCGTCTTCGGATGCATTTGACGCATTGCCTGCTTCCTGTTCTTCCGCGGCAGATTCATACGCCTGCTCGCCTGTTTCGCCTGATCCGCTCTGTGTCCAGTCATCGAAAAACGCGCTGCTGTCTGATACGTAGCTGTTTGTTTCTGAATCCTCAGCCGGTTCTTCTGCCGTTTCCGGTTCATCAAAAATCATATCATCTGCAGCTGTCTCTATTTCCGGCTCCGGTTCCGCTTCATTCCCGAAACCGACTTCTGTTCGCTCTTCCTCTGCCTCACCAACCGCTTCTGTTTCATCTGCAGAAGAAACAGACTCTGTCTCCGGTTCTGCAGCATCCCGCGGCGGGATCGTAACTTCCTCCGTCACGGACTCCGTCGTAATCTCATCTTCTGAACTGCCCGCTTCTGCAGCAGCGCCCTCTCCTTCCGAAACAGCGCTGTCGGCACTCTGTTCCGAAGTCGCTTTCAGCTTCCTGTCAGGCATGTAAAGAAGACCCGCAGTCACACATAAAATGACAGCAAGCGCCAGTGCGATAATTCTCTTTATGTATTTTTTATGTTTGTCACTTAAATTCTGTAAAAATTTCATGAGAATCACACTTTCCTGGTTCCGGGGTGTTTTTATCTAAAATGATTGTATCATATGGTCATCAAATCATCCGTCATTATTAACAAAGAATTTCTCTTTGCCCGGCTTGTTTTTTGACGCCCGGAGTACTAATTCCGTATATTTAAGTATAACAAATACCTTCTGCTTTATCCATCCTGACGTTTCCAGATCCACAGTATTTTCACATCCGTCTGTTATCATTATTTTAATTATGGGTGTACACCCCGGCAAGATAAACGTCCCTTTCTTTCAGGGGCTGCTGCGGATATAATATAAATCAGATCACACGCTTCCGCCTGATGGGATACATACATCAAAAAAGGCGATGGAATAATTAAAGAAAGGAGTACTTTATGAGAAACAGAAAGGAACGCCTGATTACCGCTGCCGTTCTCTTAGCCGGTATCATTTTGATTCTCATAATTCTGATCCACGCCTGGAGAGCCCTGACCAGACCCGCGGCCTCAGATCCTCAGAAGGAGACCGGCTCAGTCGAGGCGGAAGCCGGGGACGATATCTGGCTTGAAGAAACAAAACTGGATACAAATAAAAATATGACCCTCTCTCTGAAAGAGGCAGTACTGGGCGCCTCCCTGCAGCAGAAGAAGCTGGTAGTGTTCGAACAGAAGATTTCTGACATCACCCGGATCACGGACGACGGGAAGCTGCCTTTCAAACTGAGTGCCAAATACCAGTACATCAAATATTCAGGTACAGCGACATACACAGTTGATCTGAGCAATCTGGATGACAGCCGGCTGCAGATCGATGAAACAGAAAAAACAATTACGATCAATATTCCTCACGCCGAAGAGACTCTGAATATCAACGAAGACGAAACCGCTTTTGATGAGACTGAAAATGTCGGAATCTTTTCGATCGGAGACATCAGGCTCACCGAAGCCGAACGCACCGAAGTGATTGCTGATGTAAAACAGAATATGGAACAGAAACTCAAAGATGACAATGTGATCGATAACGCAGACCGGATGTCAAAACTGAGCGTCTGGGAAATCTACCAGCCGGTAGTATCCAAAGTCAGCCCGGAGTACACAGTTATAGTGGATTTTATCTGAGGAGGGATTAGAAATGAGAGAAACCGCTTCCCGCATTACCACAAAGTCCGTCATCATCCTTGTGGTCTGCCTGCTGGCAGCGCTGATTTCAATCGTCGGACCCGGGAGTCATTTTGCCAAACCGGAGTCCTATTCCGGCAGTGTACAGGCCCTGAACGAAAAGAAACACGATGTTGAGACCCTCGCCGGCTCCGCTGCGGCAGCGTCCGCCGCGATTACACTGATGCCCGGCGATTTCGGCACGCCGATCGCCGACAAACTGGCAGATCTGAGCGGTTATTTTCTGATCATTCTGGTCGCGATTTATATCGAAAAATTTCTGGTCTCCGTCGCAGGAATCATGGCATTTGACATCCTGATTCCCGTCGGACTGATCCTGCTGGCAATCGGACTGTTCCGGGCCCTGCCGCTTAAAAAGGCAGCGCTGCGGATCATTGCGCTCGGCGCGATTCTGATGCTTCTGGTTCCCGTCAGTCTTTCCATCTCCAATCTGGTAGAAAAACAGTACGAGACAGAGATTCAGCAGACGGTAGATACCGCCAACGAAAACACCGAGGCCATAAAAGGGACCGCAGACCGATCCGATGACAACAGCCTCTGGGAGGATTTTGTCGCAAAAATCAAGGGCGGCAGTTCCACCCTTATGGAGAAACTGGAATCCACCCTTAACAGCTTTATCGACGCCATTGCCATCTACATCGTAACATCCTGCGTGATTCCTGTTGTCGTACTGATCATCGGCATCTGGCTGATCAAGACACTCTTTCATCTGGACATACAAGTGCCGCGGCGCATCCCCAACATGAGTGATTACACCACCAGACGGCAGCGCGCCGCGAAAAACGCCCGCCGGAATGCCGCAGAAGATACTGACGACTGACATGACAAAGGGCAGCTCGGATGAGCTGCCCTGTTTTTATGCAAGATCTACCCAGATATTGCCCTTCTCGTTGCTCTCGATGCAAGCATCGATGAATTTCAGTCCTTCGATGCCGACGTCAATCGTCGGATAGAGGAAATCGCCGTGGTCTTCGCCATATTTCTTCTTGAGGAGTGCACAGCAGTAGCCTCTGTAGAGATTGCCGAAGCTCTCGAAAAATCCTTCCGGATGACCGGAGGGGAGACGGGACATGCTGCGTGCAGAATCCATGTCATAGTCGCGGGTCGGGGTGTAAATCATCGGGGGCTGGTTGATCTTTGTGACGATCAGCCGCTGTGAGTCTTTGTGCTGCCACTCGATCGATCCCTTGTCGCCGAAGATGCGGATGCGCAGTTCGGTCTCATTTCCGATTGCCACCTGTGAGGTCCAGATCATGCCGGAGATGCCGCCCTCGTACTCCATGAGGACCTGTGCGTTGTTCTCCAGCGGCAGGTCATGGTCTTTCGGAAGCCGCTCGAATTTTGCCAGAACGCGTTTCAGTTCGAGACCTGTCATGCGGCCGATCAGCGCCTCGACATGCGTGCCGATATCCGCCAGACAGCCGGACGGGCCGGATCTTGCCGGATCCATTCGCCAGGTCGCCTGGTCAGATCGGTCGCTGACCATCTGGACGAGCAGCCACTCCTGCGGATACTCAGCTACGATCGTAAGAATGTTTCCGATCTCGCCGGCCGCGATCATACGGCGGGCCTGCTCGATCATGACATAACCGGTATAAGTATAGGTGACGCCAAACAGAAGATCCTTCTCTTCCGCAATCTTTTTCAGCTCAATCCCTTCTTCGGTGCGCAGTGCCAGCGGCTTGTCGCACATGACATTGATGCCGTGCTCCAGAAAACACTTCGCGATCGGATAATGCGTATCATTCGGCGTGCAGATCGAGACAAAATCGATTCCGTCTTCGCGCGCAGCTTCTTTCTCTGCCATTTCTTCATAGTTCGCGTAAACACGGTCCATATCCCGGACGCCCCAGGCTTCTGCTGTTTCCCGGTTCTTGTCCATATTTCTGGTAAAGCATCCCGCCGTCAGTTCCGCGAGATCATCCATAATTGCGCCGTGGCGATGAACGTTGCCGATAAACGCGCCGTTGCCGCCGCCGATCATTCCGAATTTCAGTTTTTTCATGCTATACATTCCTTTCTTCTGAATCTGTGCGGTTTATTCCCCTGCTTATTCCTCTCCGGCTCCTACCCGGAACGCCATCTCCAGCGCCTTCGGAAACTCCGTCTCATGAACCGCTTTCTTGTGTTCCTCCGAGAAGCTCTTCATCTCATATTTTGAATAATCCTTAACCTGCAGCGTATCACAGACCGGAATCAGACGCACCTTCCCGTTCAGGAATCCGAACGGTCCGAAGTACTCCTCCATCTTCTTCGCATACATCTGCTGATAACCTTCCTGCGGCGCATTCATCGTCAGAAATACATCCACGTCGACATGTCCTTTGAACACGCTGGTATAATCATTGTAGGACATCGCCGGGAAAGTGATCCGCTCCAGGAATGAACGGAATCCGCCGGTCGGCTGGCTGTAGTAAATCGGGGATCCGGTGATCAGCCGGTCCGCCTGCCAGATCTTCTCCAGAACCGGTGAAAGATCATCCTTCCAGTAGCACTTGCACGGCTCCGCGATCCCGGCTCTCTTACAGGCCAGGCAGGAGCGGCAGCCGTTATAATTCAGGCTGTACAGATCAATGTACTCCACTTCTGCGCCGGCAGACTCCGCGCCTTTCTGCGCCGCTTTGAGAAGCTGTGCCGTATTCCAGTTTTTCCGAGGACTTCCGTTCAAAATAATTGTCTTCATTAACTGGTTCCTCCTTGCGTTTTACTCCTTGTGTCTTACTCCTTGTATCTTTTTTAATCGAATGAAAATATCATGATCCGCTCCCGCACATCATTTCCTTCAAACAGATCCCGGCAGTCAATCTCATCAAAAAACATCAGTTCCTCTGCTGTCATCAGATAAGAAAGATATTCATCGGACGGATAATAGAAAAAAAGCAGCTTCTCCCGTTCACTCCGGGATTCCCTGATCCTTCCCATCACTTTCTGCAGGATTTCAATTGAGAACGGATTGAAAAAATAAAACCGGTCACATTCCGGCGGGACAGGATAGGTCTCTGCTTTTGCATGCACAAATTCCACTCTGCCGGCAAATCCGGCATGTTCCCGGTTCCGCACCGCGGCATCATAAATCCGGGAATCGTATTCCACACCGATGCATCTGCACCGGACCTGATACGCGAGAAAGAATCCTGCGCGCCCTTTCCCGCAGCCATAATCAAGAATGACATTCCGTTTCGAAAGATAACCGCTGTCTGCCAGCCGCTCCAGAACCGGATACGGCGTCGGCTCATAGGGGAAGCGGTACTGATCCGACTTTGAATCATCCCGTCCGGATGTTCTGATCCGGAGAAGTTTGTCCCATTGTGCTTCCGTCATATCTTAATACCGCTCCAGAATTCTTCGGACTGCGTGCAGATAACTGCTTCCGAACATATTCAGATGATTTAACAGATGATAAAGGTTATACAGATCCCGGCGGTCCGGATACCCGGGCTCCAGATCCATACATTCGCGGTAAGCATGATAAAATTCCGGCGGAAATCCGCCAAATAATTCGGTCATGGCAAGATCCGCCTCCGGATGTCCGTAATATGCCGCCGGATCAATCAGCCAGGCTTTTCCGTCACTCCCGGTCATCACATTTCCGCCCCAGAGGTCACCGTGAATGAGCGACGGCGCAGAAGGCTCTGTCAGATATTCTTCCAGATGATCCATCAGGTGCGAGATATGCCTGCGGTCAGACCGGTCAAAACAGGCAGATGCCATCTGAAACTGCGGACCGAGTCTGCATTCTCTGAAAAATGAGATCCAGCTTTCGTGCCAGGTGTTGATCTGCTTTGTGTGGCCGATGTAATTATCTTCCGGAAATCCAAAACGCGGCGGTTCGTTCGCGCGCACTGCGTGCATGTGCAGATTTGCGAGTTCTTCCGCGAAAGCCGTCCAGTAGCCATGAATGCGTTTACATCGTCGGCTGTCAGCGTATTCCAGCAGCAGAAATGCATACCCGTCCGGATCTGTACCGATTCCGAGCAGTTCCGGTACGCGGATGCATCCGGTCCGGGAAATATAGTTCAGCCCCCGGGCTTCCGCCTGAAAGCCGGACAGCGCATCCGTGCGGTTTGATTTCATAAACAGACAGGATCCGTCATCCAGTGTGAGTTTATGCGCCGCATTAATATCTCCGCCGGAAACAGCCTGCCTGCTGACAATATGCCGCTCACCTCCGGATAATTCCCGGATTGCCGCATCGAGTGATGCGTATTCTTTTACTGTGCTCATATCACATTCTCCCGGTTCTTTCATTTCCCCCGAATCAGCATTCACATTTTCTTGTGTCAATAGAGCTTTTCAACGTATAATAAATGTAAAGGAGGCTCAGATGTTTGCAAAATTATGCAGTCTTATAATCGGATATTTTTTCGGATGCTTTCTGACGGCCGAGCTTGTGGCCCGGCGATACGCCGGCAGGTGTGCCGCAGAAGTCGGCGATACCGGCAATCCGGGCATGGCAAATATCATGGCCGCACTGGGATTTGTCCCCGGAATTCTGACCCTGGCAGGTGATCTGGGAAAATGTATTGCCGCCGGATGCATATCCTGGCTTCTGTTCCGGGAAACCGGATGGATCGTGCTTCTCTATGCCGGACTGGGCTGCACGCTGGGTCACGATTTTCCGTTCTGGCGCCGGTTCCGCGGCGGCAAAGGCGTCGCGACGACATCCATGGCAATTGTCCTGTTCGCATTCTGGGCGGGTCTGACTGCCAATATCGCAGGTATGCTTGTCGTCTTTATCACAAAATATCTGTGCATCGGCGGGCCTGTTATTCCGCTTGTATTTGCGTGCATCATGCTTGCACAGGGAAATCAGGAGGCTGCGGCGGTTGCCGGCATTCTTACCATTCTCTCCCTGTATTCACACTTCGGAGCAATCCGCGGAATCCGCAGCGGCCGCACAAAAAAGACTGATGTACTGAAAAAGCCCGGAAAGAAACGCCTTGTCATACCGGTGATTATCTGCGTGACGTCCCTCTCTGTGTGTTTCACATATTTCTCGGATTACTACCGCGCGTCCGCCGAAGCACGTCAGCTGCTGGGGGCAGAAGACGGGACGGTCTCCGTCGTCCCCGTTTCTGAAGGATTGCTTCTGGACGGCCCCGGTGAAGAAAACGCACTGATTTTCTACCCGGGCGCAAAGGTGGAATATCTCGCCTATGCGCCGCTTCTCCGGCGGCTTGCCGCAGACGGCATTGACTGTTTTCTGGTAAAAATGCCGTTAAATTTCGCGCTCTTCGGAAAAAACAAAGCTGCCCGGATTATGAAGCTGCATGATTATACGCACTGGTATCTGGGGGGACATTCTCTGGGCGGCGCCGCCGCTTCCATGTATGCCGGAAAAAATGATCTGGACGGTCTGATTCTGCTGGCTGCTTATCCGGCAAGTCCGGTCAGCGAACCGGTTCTGGAAATCTACGGAAGCGAAGACGGCGTCCTCAATCAGGAACGCTGTGCAGAAAGTGATGTGAATCTCCCGCCGGAAAGCCGGATTGAAGTCATCGACGGCGGAAACCACGCGCAATTCGGGGATTACGGAACGCAGCGGGGCGATGGTGCTGCACGCATTTCACAAAAGCAGCAGCAGGACATCGCCGCCAGGCTGATCGAGGAAATGATTTTCAGTTCTGCCCGAACCACTTCTCCAGCACATCTATCAGAATCTGGTGATCATCCAGATGCGGCAGACCGGACGCCGCAATGACTCCGATCACGCCCGCGCCTTTTACGGCAAGCGGGAATCCGCCTCCGCAGAGCGCAAACTGGTAAGGATTCAGCCGTTCACCCGCAAGGGTAATTCCCTTATCCTCAAACTCCGCCCAGACGCGCAATGAAGATTTGTGAAACTGCGTAACTGTCGCAATCTTCCGGTCCAGCCACTCGGCGTTGTGTATGGTGGCGCCCTCATCTACATACTGAAACACTTTCAGGCCATTGACCGCAACCCCGACGGCGATCCCGGTTCCATAGGTATCCCGGGCTGTCTCGGCAATCAGCTTCCCGAGTTCCATCGCGTTCTCCCGGGTGAAACTGTCAAACACATACTTCTCTTCCTGTGCCGCGCAGGTCTCAATGATTTTTCTGTAGTCTTCCATTCTGTGGTTCCTCCTGTTCTAAACAATCTATAAAAACTGTCTGTAATGCAGTCTCTTCTCATTATCTTTTTTTCAGCAGGCTTATCCCGCCTGAAGCCATACTTCTTTTTATGACGTACGATATATCATCATCAGCTCATTTCGGTTGCGGCAGCCGGTCTTCTGGAGAATGTTATGCACATGATATTTCACCGTACTTTCTGCCACGAACAATTCTGCCGCAATCTCGGAATTGGAATCTCCCTGAAGAATCCGCTGCAGGACATCCTGCTCACGCGGCGAAAGATCATATCTGACAGCAAACGCAAAGAACCGTTCCTCTTCACTTTTCTGTGACACCTGTTCCGGCATGTAAATAAGCTGATACAAATGAAAAAACAGAAACATTGTGATCATAAACAGCAATGCAGTGATCACGATCAGGATGCTCCGCCGTCCGCCGCAAAGCAGATAAACGGATGTTCCCAGCGCATCGCCGATCCTTCCAGAAAAAAGTCCCAGGACAGAAAGCGGAAGCATTCTGCCGGCATCAGCAATATCTGAAAACAGGATCACGCGGAATACCGCGACAAAGCCGTACGTAAAATAATTCAGACACCAGAGTGCAGCTGCAGAAACCGGCTCCCCTGAGAGCGTAAGCATTACAAACGGGATCACCAGAGAAATCAGACAGCAAAGCGCACCGTACTTTCTGCTCCTGTCGCACACAAAACCGGAAATAATGAGCCCGGCGGCGTAGAACATGCGTGTGGTCTCAAGGCTGATTCCCTGAATGATATCTGCCGCGGGAAATGAAAACCCAAGGTTCTTAACCATACTTAGCAGAAGTATCGTCAGACAGGCGGTCAGAACAATTGTTCCGGCGGATCCGGACGTGTTTTCTCCGGATCCCGGATCCTCTCCGAATGATACGGCAGTGAAATCACTTCCGCGAGAATCTCCGGCAGATACAAATCCGGAAACCAGCCGCTTTCTGCGCGGCAGGTAAATGCCGATACAGGCAGTTGTCAGGACGCAGAGCGCCGGGATCAGAAAGGCGCGCATGCCGGAAAGTACTCTGACACGGGACAAAAGCCACATGGCAAGTGCTGCAGTTCCATAACCGAGACTGAACACAGTGGCCCGCTTTTCGGCATTTACGTTTGACGCAAGATCCAGAAGATAGTATCCCGCAATACAGCCGCAAAAAAGATTCATTATGAATCCGCACAGAATGACTGCTGTCGTATTTGTAAGAAAAACTGCCGGAAACAGAAAAACATTAAAAAGAAGACAGGATATCAGAAAACCGGAACGCGCGGCTGCCTCCGGCTTTTTGTACGCGCAGCCGGCAATCACACCCATTCCTGCAGCCTGACACAGGTAACCGAGCACTTCCGTCAGTAAATCAACATCTGCAGCCGGTTTCAGATCAATCAGATGGTACAGCCATCCGAGATATCCGGCTGAAGTTAACAAAAAGCACAGAAAGATCACCAGAAATCCTCCGGTGTCTCCCGCGTCTAAAGCGTATCTGTGATTTAGCTTTTGCAGATTCCGTGTTTTCATCCTATGATGTCTCCTCTTCTGTCATTATACCAAATTGCAGCAGACGATGATGCGGAAATCTTTGTCAAATTAGCTCAAATCAGCATATATCAGTACACCTGTCCCAAAACCAACCTTCCCCGGGTTCATTCAATCCGAACCCCGCCTGTTGCAAAATGATCCGAAGGGGTATCATTTTCTCAGGAACAGCAAAGCAGCGACAGAAAAAAGAAAGGAGATTTTAATCGTATGGGAACAGCAGATAATCAGATTTCAAAAACAGCAATCCGGGTGATTGAACTGATCCTGGCCGCTCTGGTACTGATTGGACTTGTGACGCACTTTTCCGTCACAGTACACGCGGATGATTCGGTCAGCCCGGACGGATGGAAGTATTCGACGGAGGGCTCCGGCGCAGACACCTATGCAGTCATTAAGAATTACACCGGCTCGAACTGGAATCTGAAGATTCCGTCGAAGCTTGGCAATTATCCAGTACGCAAGATCGGGGATTATGCGTTCTCAGATAACAATTCAGTGCTTTCCGTCGTGATTCCGGATACCGTTACCACCATCGGAGACGGTGCTTTCAGAGACTGCAAATACATGACTTCTGTTACGCTCGGGAAGGGTTTAACGAGTATCGGCATGTATGCATTTTCGGGCACCGGCATCAGCCAGATCACATTTCCGAACAGTGTAACGGCGATGGGGGAAAGTGTGCTGAGCGGATGCACTTCTCTGAAAAAAATTATACTCCCGTCTAAAATCAAGGGAATTCCGACCTTCTTCTGCAACAATACAAAAATCACGGAAATCAGGATCCCCGAAGGCGTTGAGTACATCAATCAGGCAGCATTTTATAGTTGTACTTCGCTGGAAAAAGTACAGCTCCCAAAGACGCTGAAAGAAATATATGCCTCCGCTTTTGACGGAGATACAAATCTGAAACTCATCTATCCGCCGGAAGGTCTGACCGATATCGGATCGCAGGCTTTCAGAGACTGCAAAAGCCTTGAAATGATCACACTGCCGTCCACACTGAAATACTTGAACTCTGAAGCTTTTCTGGGATGTACCTCGCTGAAAACGGCAGTCGCAAAAAACACCGCTTCGACATCCACACTCTTTTACAGCTATTCTCTGGGCTATAACACAAAGAGCACGATTAACACGAATCTGACCATCTACTGCACAGGCGGCTCCTCCGCGAGTAACTACGCAGAGTCGAACGGGATCAAAACCGCAAGTCTCTCAGATGCCCCCAAAGATCCGGCGGAAGATCTCTCACTGGATCCCCCTGCAGGAGGCGGTACAACTCCGGGCGGCAATACATCGGGCGGCTCAGGCACGCAAAAGCCTCTGCCGGCGGCAAAAGGATCAAAGATCGCATCTAAAAACGCATCGGATCCTTCCGTTTATCAGGTGATTGACGCATCAGCTGCAGGCCCTAAAGTTGCTTTTGCAGGAACCAGTAATAAAAATGCGTCATCGATCACCGTTCCGGCGACAGTAACTGATAAAAAAGGTGTAACCTACCGTGTCACAAAGATCGCTGCGAATGCGTTCAGGAACAACAAAAAGATTAAAAAACTGGTTGTTGAAGCTCCTGTGACAGAAATCGGAGCAAAGGCATTTTACGGATGCAAAAAGCTGAAAACCGTAAAAATCAACGGAAATGCGCTGAAAAAAGTCGGAAAGAGTGCATTTAAGAAGATCAAAAAGAACGCAAAGATCACGATCATGATCAAAAACAAAAAGGCCTGGAAAAAAGCGGTGAAACTCTTTAAGAAGTCGAAACCCGGGAAAGTGAAATATAGTTTCAAGAAGAAAACCTGAAGTGTTCTCTTTCACTGCCTTAAGAAATGGGGGGTCCGCTGCCTGTAAAGGCGGTGGACCCCTTCTGAGTTGCATCTGCCTGTAAATCTGATAAACTAAACCCTGTAAATCGCAACCGGCTTCAGACACAGGAGATTCAGGCATAAATGATTATACAGACAGGCAACCGGACAGACATACCCGCCTTTTACGCAGACTGGTTTGCAAACCGTCTGCGGGAGGGCTTTGTTCTTGTGCGGAATCCGTTCAATCCCGTCTCCGTCACGAAATACCGGCTCGATCCTGAAGTCGTTGACCTGATCGTTTTCTGCTCAAAAAATCCCGGGCCAATGCTAAAATACATGGAACTGCTGAAACCTTATCATCAGTACTGGTTTGTAACAATCACGCCCTACGGTAAAGACATCGAACCAAATGTACCTGATCAGCAGACGATTCTCTCTGTCTTCCGGGAACTGTCTTCTGTTATCGGTCCTGCCGGCATGTGCTGGCGCTACGACCCGGTTCTGATTGATGCAGACTGGACGATTGAACGGCATATCGAAGCATTCTCAACCATGTGCAGGACACTGTCCGGTTACACTTCCTCTGCCGTGATCAGTTTTATTGATCTGTACGAGAAAGTAAAACGAAACTATCCGGAAGCCCGCACGGTTCCAATATCCGCGCAGCTGTCACTTACACAATCTTTCGTAAAGATCGCGCAAAAATACGGCATGACCGTGAAACCCTGCGGAGAAAGTCCGGTGCTTGCGTCGGTCGGGGCAGACTGCTCCGGCTGCATGACACAAAATGTATTCGAGACTGCCATCGGTCAGAATCTGAATCTGCCGCCCAATCCTTCCAACCGAAAGGAATGTGCCTGCTACATCACTGCGGATATCGGCGCATATAACACATGCGGCCATTTCTGTAAATACTGCTATGCCAACGCTGACAGAGCCGCCGTAAAATCATCCATGCAGCAGCATGATTCCAGATCACCGCTGCTGATCGGACATTTAACAGAAAATGACGTCATACACGAGGCAAAACAGAAAAGCTGGATTGATCCCCAGTTGCGGCTGAAACTATAGATTCTTATCCCGCATCCGGTTCATCGGTCTGATCCGTCAGCGTTCATTCTGCGGCGGGTTGCCGTCCATCGGTGCCTGTCACTATAAAATCCGCTGTTGATACTTTACTTTTGTGCTGCATGAATGGTTCCCTCTGACACCGCCTGGCACACATCTATAAACCCCTGCATTTTCAAAACAAAAATGCAGGGGTTGCCTGTTTGCCGCAATATGGCTCATTATAAACGTTTTCTTTTATTTGATCGGTCCGAATGTATTTAACGGCCAGACACTGAACACGATCTTACCGACAATCTGCTCCTCAGCGACGCACCCGATGGCAGTACTTCTGGAATCGACCGAGACACTCCGGTGGTCACCCATTACGAAAATTCGTGACTCCGGCACCTGATACGGCAGATCCAGGTCACACTGTCCAAACGCTTTTTCGGAAATATACGGCTCATTGATCAGCTGATTGTTAACGTATACATTTCCTTCTTTGTCGATGTCTACCCATTCACCCGGCTGCGCGATTACACGCTTAACAAGAAGCTTATTGTTATAATAGAAAGCGATGACATCACCGGTTTCAAACTCATTTCCCTTAACAGAGAGAACGATACTTCCCTCCTTCAGCGTCGGGGACATACTTTTTCCGTAGATTTTCAGGACCGGCAGAAGAAGAACCGCGACCAGAATCGCTACGGCTGCCACAACCAGAAGCGTAAAAATCGTGCTTCTGAGCGTTCCCAGGAACGTCTTCCGATAGCGCTCCCGCTGCAGCTCCTGCTCCAGCTGTTCTTTTGTCGGTTTGAAAACCTTCGCGGTTTCCTTGTTGGTAGCTGTATCACTCATCTTTTACTTCCCGCCTTACTTTGAACTCTGTGTGATCACGTCCGATGAATTTACGGATCAGTGCATCGTCACGCTCCAGCCGCTTCTGTGCGTCGGCCAGCTTTTCCTGCAGGAGGTCGATCTCTTTTCTCTGATCTACCAGAATTTCCAGAAGTTCCAGACGTGTCAGCTTCTGAATGGCAGCATCTTCTGTCTGCGCGCCGCGTGCTATGCCGCGTGCCGCTGGAGTTTTTGCTTTTTTATTATTACCTTTGCCGCCGATCAGATTTTTCAGTGATCCGGCCAATGGATTTGTTTTTTTCGCCATGATTCCGCCTTCTCTTTTTTCAGGATTTCTATTACACTTTATCACAAACATCTCTAAAAATCTACCGTTTTACAGTTTTCTCACCTGCGGGATTTCAGAGTGTAATGTTTTCAAGATCCACACGCTCGATGGTCGACAGCGCCTTTCTGGTCGCTTTCCGGCCCGTCAGGGTGACAACACGCCCGGCATGATTGGTAATTGCCTTCTCCAGATAGTTTCGTACATCACGCGCATTTGCAAATGTCTTCGGCTTATTTGCGCAGCGTTCTTCAAAAAAAGCCGCCGCTGTCTCGAGTGCTTCCGGTGAAAGCGTATAATCCTGCTTCCTGCACATGGATTTCAGGATTGCCACTTCTTCTTCCGCAGAATAATCCTCGAAAACGATAACTTTGCTGAAGCGTGAACGCAGTCCCGGGTTGGAATCGAGAAACGCTTCCATTTCATCGGTATAACCGGCACAGATCACAATGAGATCGTCCCGGTGATCCTCCATTCCCTTCAGCAGTGTCTCCACAGCCTCCTGGCCGAAATCTCCCTGTCCTTTTCCGTTTGTGAGCGCGTAGGCTTCATCGATAAACAGTACGCCGCCCAGCGCATCTTCAATAGCATCCTGTGTCTTAATGGCTGTCTGTCCGATATATCCGCTGACAAGTCCGGCGCGGTCCACCTCTACCAGATGGCCTTCTTCCAGCACACCGATCGCGGCATAGATTTTTGCGAGAAGTCTGGCGACCGTCGTTTTGCCGCTGCCGGGATTTCCGGCAAAGACCAGATGTTTATTGATATTGGTCGTCTTCAGACCGCGCTGCGCGCGCATCTGCTGCACCTTGACAAGATTGATCAGGCCGTTGACCTCTTCCTTGACGCCTCTCAGACCGATCAGCGCATTCAGCTCGGCAATCAGTTCTTCCGCCGTCTTCTCCGGTTCTTCCCCGCCGCTCACTGCGGAAGACGCTGAAACGTCTCCGGCTGAGCCGCCGGAATTCATGTTTCCGCCGCCTGCTGCAGCACTTCCGCCGCGGTCAGTTCCCCCATTAACGCGTTCGCGCCCCGCGGTTCTTTGTGCTCCTCCTTTTTGCTTTACCGGTGCCGTCCGCTGATCCGGCCCCAGAAGACCGAATTCCTTCAGAAATTCATCCAGCGCGATCAGATAACGCGTCAGATTCCGGACAACTGCATCACTCTGCGTCTCCTTGCCGGAGAGATACTCTTCTCCGAGCAGCCGGTACACCTGTGTCAGCTGTTTCGCCTTTTTATTCTTATAACGATCCCGCTTAATCTTGCGCCCGGCATCAGCCAGCACGAAATATTTCACCGACAGCGGAATCAGCTTTGCGTAGCCGTCCGGGGTGAGATTGCGGGCGCGCCTGAGATCCTCTGCTTCCTTTTGCGTGATGTCACGCCCCAGCGCTTCTCTGATAAAGGCGCGGTCCTCTTCGCTGAAGAATCCGTCGCTGAATGCGAGATACAGCAGAAAATTAAGAAAAGACTCTGCCTGCATATCCCGCAGCGAAACATTGATGTTCTGGTTCACTACGCCGTGTGCCTGGATGTAATCACAGATTTCATAGATCCCGGTCACGGCCTCCGACAGTCTGCCCGCCATAATCATTTCTCCGTTATCATACCGTCTGCTGCGTCATGGTATCCGTCTAACAACTCAAAAAACTAAAAAGCAACTAATCACCGCAGATATGCCAGCAGGTTTTCCATCTGCGCTTCCATATCAGTCCGTCCGAGTTCATACAGCGCGCCGATTTTTTCAACATCGCTCTCGAACCGGCTGATTCCCACCGGGCGCGACGGCGCCAGAACAAAGCATTTACCTTCTCTCATATCTGCGTCCATGCGGTCCAGTACATCGTTATAGTCCGTCGAGGCCTTTTCCATCGCGCGGATAAAAGCCGGATGTCTGCCATACAGCACTTTATCAAATGCAGACTCCTTCTTTTCTTTGCGGCGGTACGTGCGGTCCTGGGTCCGTATGATCATGATTTTTCTGTGGCCTTCTTCTGCCGCATGATCATACGGAATCTTAACACTGCATCCTCCGTCCAGATAAGGCTGTCCGCCGATCACAACCGGCCGTGAGACGTAAGGAACCGTGGCTGATGCCTGAATTGCGCGGAAAATATTACACGTTCCTTTTTCAAAATAAAACGGTTCGCCTGTATGCACATTTGTCGCAACCGCGACCAGACGACGCGCCGGGTCATCAAAACGCTCCCTGTTCAGCGGAGTTTCTCCTCCCATCAGTTCATTGAACAGATAGGTAAACCCTGTCACGCCGTGTTCTTTCTTCACAGCACCCAGTCCGGTATACGCCGGGTCGTTCCGGTGCGTCAGATTAATGCGCGGACAAAAACCGATCTGCCCCGAGAGATATCCTGTTGCAGACATCGCACCGGCCGAAACACCGATGGTCGTCTGGAAATTAATCCCATGCTGCATCAGTACATCCAGTGCGCCCTGCGTGTAAAGACCGCGCCACGCGCCGCCCTCCAGCACCAGGCATCCCTCTGTAATCACATCCGGCGCATCTCCCGCCGGAATCTCCGCCACCCTGCTGTAAACTTTCATCTTTCTGGCCATAACATGCAGTCCTTTTTCTTTCCTCTCTTAACCACCCTCACATCTTCATCGACAGCCCGATCCGCTTCCGTTTCACATCAACGGAAATCACGCGCACTTCCACCACATCTCCGACACTGACGACTTCCAGCGGATGCTTTACAAATTTCTTACTGGACATCTGTGAAATGTGAACCAGTCCGTCCTGATGCACACCGATGTCTACAAAGGCACCGAAGTCAATCACGTTCCTGACCGTTCCCTTGAGAATCATTCCTTCCCGCAGGTCTTCAATTTCAAGCACGTCGCTTCGCAGCACCGGTTTCGGCATATCCGCGCGCGGGTCACGGCCCGGCTTCATCAGTTCTTTTATATTATCACGAAGTGTGATTTCACCGATTCCGAGGGTTTCCGCAAGCTGTGCAAACCGCTGATCCCGGGTGACCTCCGCAAGCCGCCGGTTTTCCCTGCCTGCAAGCACATCCGTCAAATCTAACCCGAACTGTCCCAGCATCTTTTTCATCGCGTCATATGCTTCCGGGTGTACCGCTGTCGCATCGAGCGGCTCCTTTCCGCCGGTGATGCGCATGAACCCGGCGCACTGCTCGAAGGCTTTCGGTCCGAGTTTCGGCACTTTCAGAAGTTCTTTGCGTGAACTGAATCTTCCGTTCTCCTCCCGGTAGGCGACGATGTTTTTTGCAATCGGCTTTGAAATACCGGAAATATACTCCATCAGCGGCGCGGATGCTGTATTCAGATCTACGCCAACCCGGTTGACGCAGTTTTCCACAACGCCGCCCAGCGCATTTCCGAGCTTCTTCTGATTCATATCGTGCTGATACTGACCGACGCCGATGGATTTCGGATCAATCTTTACCAGCTCTGCCAGCGGATCCTGCACGCGGCGCGCAATGGAAGCGGCGCTTCGCTGCCCGACATCAAATTCGGGAAATTCCTCTGTCGCCAGTTTGCTGGCTGAATAGACAGATGCGCCGGCCTCATTTGTGATGACATACTGCACCTTTGCCGGAATGGTCTTCAGATATTCGGCTATAAACTGCTCTGATTCACGGGATGCCGTCCCGTTCCCGACCGAAATCAGCGAAATATTATATTTAGAAATGAATTTTGTCAGAACCGCGCGGGCATCTGCCTGTTTCTTCGCATTGGTCGGAGCGGTCGGATATATAACATCTGTATCAATCACTTTTCCGGTTTCATCCACAACCGCCAGCTTGCAGCCCGTGCGGAATGCGGGATCCCAGCCCAGTACCACCTGACCGGCGATGGGCGGCTGCATCAGCAGCTGTTCGAGGTTTTTGCCGAAGACTCTGATTGCTCCGTCTTCCGCCGCTTCGGTCAGCTCATTGCGGATCTCCCGCTCGATTGCAGGGGCGATCAGGCGTTTGTAGCTGTCCACAACCGCGGCCTGCAGCACCGGTGTTGTATACGGATTATTTTTCTTAATGATATGATGTGCGAGGAAACGGTAAACCATTTCCTCGTCGACTTTTATTTTTACGGTAAGCGCTTTTTCGGCCTCCCCGCGGTTGATCGCCAGAACACGGTGCCCCGGGACCTTCGCAACCGCTTCCTGGTGATCATAGTACATCGCGTAAACGCCGTTCTCCTCAGCGTCCTTTGCGGCTGCTGTCACCAGAACGCCGGTGCGGCGTGTGTGATTGCGGATCCCGTGACGGAATTCTGCATTATCAGAGATTTCCTCCGCGATGATATCCGAGGCGCCGGCAATGGCCTCCGCCGTATCGGCAACGCCTTTTTCTTCCGAAACGTATGCCTGCGCAGCCTCTTCAAGCGGCACAGTGATTTCCTGCGCCAGAATCAGATCCGCCAGCGGTTTCAGTCCTTTTTCTGCCGCGATCGTCGCGCGCGTGCGGCGCTTCGGACGATACGGCCGGTACAGATCTTCCAGCGCAACCATTGTCTCTGCTGCCTCAATCGCGGCAGCCAGTTCCGGCGTCATTTTTCCCTGCTCTTCAATACCTGTCCGTATCTGTGCTTTCCGCTCCTCAAGATTGCGCAGATAAGTCAGACGGTCAGACAGATTGCGCAGTACTTCATCATTCAGTGCTCCGGTTGCTTCTTTTCTATAGCGGGCAATAAAAGGGATCGTGTTTCCCTCATCAATTAACTGCACCGCCGCCTCAGCCTGCCGCGGCTGAATTTCCAGTTCCGCGGCAAGTGTCTTAATAATGTCCATTGTGATGTTTTTCCTTTCCTTCTGTCACGGGTCTGCAGCAGCACATCCGTCAGATACGCCGGCCGGACAGACCCCGGAGAACGCTTTCTGCGCGTTCCCTGAAAATTCAGTTTATCACGGATTCCACTATGAGGCAATTTGCACTTTTGAACGTCATGCTTTATGATAATAGCAATATTGAACAAAAAAAGGAGTTCTTATGAATTTTCACAAACCACTCTATGAAACGACAACCATTATCACGCTGGACGAATTCCGCAAGCTGAATCACGCGCTCTCCAACCGCCGTATGATGGCAGCTGTTATTTTGCTGATCGAGGCGGTTCTTGCCGGACTGCTTGTCTTTTCCATCCGCGCGCACAACCGAAGTTCGATCCAGCTCTATGTGATTATGCTGATTCTGCTTCCGGCGATCTCCTGGTTTATCCCGCGTTATCTCGAGCGCCGCATGTATCTGGCAAATGAGACCGCCCACAACATGGTCATGAAGACGGAGTTTTACGAGGATCATCTGGAACAGCACAGCCTGCGCGGCCATACTTCCGTCAAATACACAGATCTGCAGAGAATCATAGAGACCAGCACGAATTTCTACATGCTGGTCTCCAAAACACAAAGTATTATCATTGTAAAAGATCACTGTCACCCGAAGCTGATTGCTTTCATTCACGAGATGATGAAATAATTGCTTCGACTGCTTCTTTTGAAGGCATCGCCGGAATGGCGCCGCGTTTCTGTACGCACAGCCCCGCAACCGTATTCGCAAAGCGCAGCATTGTCTGCGCTTTTTCTGCGTCCAGATCCTCCGGCTTCCAGTCATTGGAAGCAAACTGGTACAGAATCCCGCCCCAGAAGGAATCGCCGGCGCCGGTCGTATCGACCAGTTCACATTTCATCGCCGGTTCTCTGGCGCTGACCGCAGCTGTCTTCAACAGTGAGCCGTCTCCGCCGCATGTCACAAAAACACATCTGACACCTGCAGCCAGAAGGCGGATTGCCGCCTCATCGGGATCAGACGCATCCGTGAGCAGTTCGCATTCTTCATCCGATATCTTCATGATATCCACAGAGGGAATTACAGCCCGCATTTCGCGGATGGCCGTTTCCCTGCCCGGCCAGAGCGCCGCGCGGTAGTTCGGATCATAGGAAATCAGTGCGCCTGCCTCTTTTGCAAGCCGGACCGCCTCATACGTCGCGCTTTTTGCCGGTTCATCTGTCAGCGACAGGGAGCCGAAGTGGAAAATCTTCGTCTGTGCGAGCAGATCGGCATTCAGTTCATCCACCCTCAGCTGTGTATCCGCGCCCGGTTTTCTGGCAAAGGAAAAACTGCGTTCTCCGTTCTGAAGTGCGACAAATGCGAGCGTCGTGAATACATCCGGATCGCTGATCAGATTCGCCGTGTTGATCTCCAGCCCTTCCAGCACGCCGCGCAGATACGCGCCGTGCATATCATTGCCGACTTTCCCGATAAATGCGGTTTTGCATCCAAGTTTTGAGAGCGCAGCCAGCACATTTGCAGGTGCGCCGCCCGGATTCTGCTCGAACAGCGCCCGCCCGGCTTCGCTCACACCACAGGGTGTAAAATCGATCAGCAGCTCACCAAGTGCAGTTACATCGTACATATTATTTCTCTCTCCCAAGTCTGTAATCATCCGGATATCTTTGCCCGGGCATGCGTTTGCAGCCCGGGCAGAACTGAGTTCAATACTTTTCGTTGAACGGCAGTGCTTTCATCTGCCATGCGGTTATATCAGCGCCCGGACAGTCAAACCGGACCGCAAGTGCCCGTTCTTCCTGTTCCTCCGGATCATCCGGATAGAAGCGGGACGCAAATACGATGCTGCCGTCATTCGCATAGAGCTCCAGCATCGAGCGGTCGATCATCAGCCGCAGATCCCGGATGGCATCCGTTTTTACCTTGCGGGGACCGCGGCCGCATCCGACCGCGTCTGACATGTTCAGTTCCAGAACGCCGTCAGCAAATGCCAGTGTCACGCCGCCGCCGATGGAAATGTTCCATGCGGCAGACGGATCTGCAAAGCATACCTCAGCGTCACCAGAAGCATCCGGCAGTACAAGTGTTCCGACCGGATCGATTTTCTGCTCATCAAACCGGAGGGATTTGAGTTCCTCCACCGGTGTCTGGGTAACAACGCCGTCTTTCACCTTCAGTACACGCGGCACTGTCAGGCAGTTTTCCCAGCCGCGGGCATCTGTCGGATTGCCATAAGGCTTATCGGGAAGACCGGCCCAGCCGATGAAGAGCCGTCTGCCCTGCTCATCCACAAAGCTCTGCGGCGCATAAAAATCATGACCGTAATCCCACTCCGTGAATTCTGAAAATGTCTGCGTGCCTCGCAGATCACCCTTCATGAAAAAGTATCCCGCCTGATGATTATTCTGATAGCGGAATTCCTCGGCATCCATGCCCTGCGGGCAGATGGAGAGAACCTGTTCACCGTCCAGCTCGAAGTAATCCGGACACTCCCACATATAGCCGAACGGCTCTTCCGTGGCAATGATTTTCACCAGTTTCCAGTTGAACAGATCGTCGCTCTCATAGAGCAGAACAGATCCGCTGTCATCGTTCATCCGCGCGCCCTGCACCATATAATAGACGCCGTCTTCCTCCCAGACTTTGGGATCGCGGACATGGCGCGTGCAGTCTTCCGGATAATCCTTCGTGCCGAAGAGTACCTGCTTCTCACTGTAAGCCTTTCCGTCTTTCGTGCGGACCAGGATGGTATTGCTCTCACGGCCATCGTGGATGTAATCATAGTCACCGGCCAGCTTGATGTTGCCGGTATAGTATAACCAGATTTCATCTCCGTGGATAAATGCGCTGCCGGAATAACAGCCGTCCCGGTCCGGTGCCTCCGGCCAGAACGGTACACCCTCAAATTCCAGATTAATCAGGTCCGGGCCTGCGTAATGCCCCCAGGTCCTGTGTTTCTTTCCATCCGGTCCGGGCGTGTTCGGCGCATACTGGAAATACACATGATATTGACCGTTCACCTGGCACAGTCCGTTCGGATCGTTCAGCCATCCGTCCGGCGGCATCAGATGATATGCAAGACGCCAGTTGTCTCTTGCCATGGTCACCCTCCTTTTCTGCTGCAAACCGGGTTTGTCTTTCCCATTGTCACTGTGTGAGCATTTGTCACAAACCCCGATTTTATCTGACTTCGATAACAGGCTCGCCCGGCTCTACCGGTCCGGTCTTGATTCCTTTGACTTCTGCATAGTCATCGGTATTGGTAACGATAATCGGTGTGTCAAGCTTATAACCTGCAGCCTGAATTCCTGCGAGATCTACCTCAAGAAGAAGCTGACCCTTCTTCACCTCGTCGCCGCTGTTCGCATGCGCGGTGAAGTATTTTCCTTCGAGCTGAACGGTATCGATACCGACGTGAATCAGAACTTCTACGTCATCCTTGGATGACAGACCGAGCGCATGTTTTGTGTCATACAGGAGATCCAGCGTACCATCAAACGGAGCGTAGATCTTGCCGTCTTCCGGAATGATTCCGATGCCGGAACCAAGTACTTCTGCCGCAAATGTAGGATCCTGAATTTCAGAGGATGGAATTGCTTTTCCTTTTGCCGGTGCGTAGATAATCATCGGCTCGCCGGATGCTTTCTTTTCCTCTGCAGCTTCTGCTGCAGCACCTGCTGCTGCGCCCGCTGCAGCTGCCGCGACTGTCTCGCCGGCTGCGGATGTCTCTTTTTCTTCTGCCTTTTTCAGTCTTGCAAGTTCCTCTTCCGGATCTTTAAACAGAATAAAGGAAACTGCAAACGCCGCCACAAAGGAGACGAGCAGAATCAGTGCATATGACAGTGTGAATCCCGGTGTGATCAGGAAACCAAAGAGACCTGTTACACCGTATGCGGTTGCGCCGACACCTGTGAGGGTCGCAACCATTCCGCCAAGCGCACCGCCGATGCAGCCCGCGATGAACGGTGTGCGGTAACGGACGTTGACACCGAAGATTGCCGGCTCTGTGATACCAAGGAATGCAGACAGTGAGGACGGCATTGCCACGGATTTGGTTTTCGGGTTTTTGGATTTAAAGGAAACTGCCATTGCAGCAGCACCCTGTGCGACGTTCGCAGCTGTTGCGACCGGCATCCAGGTGTTCAGACCGCCGGCACCAAGCATCTGTGCCTCGATCATGTTGTACATATGGTGGAAGCCCGCGACAACCGTGAATGCATACAGGAAGCCGACAATCAGACCTCCTATTCCGAACGGCAGTCCGATCAGTGCTTTTGCAGCTGTCAGGATCCATCCCTCAACGGTGGAGAAGATCGGTCCGATTACCGCGATAGTAAGCAGGCCGGTAACCAGTACAGTGACAAGCGGTGTTACGAAGAGATCGATCATCTCCGGAACAACCTTGTGCAGTTTCTTCTCAATCCAGCACATAAACAGGATTGCTATAATAACCGGAATAACGTGGCCCTGATAACCGAGGTTTGTTACACTGTAGCCGCCGACATGGAAAAATTCCTTGATCGCCGGGTTCAGAATCATATTTCCGGTTCCGTCATCAATGTAGTGTGTCCACGCATTGACAAGAGACGGATGAATCATGATAAATCCGATAACAGCAGCCAGAAACTGGTTGCCGCCGAATTTCTTTGCCGCGCTGATTGCGATCAGAACCGGCAGCATTGTCAGCGCCGCACCTGCAAACAGGTTGATAATCTCGTAAAGCGCGCTGTCCGCCATGTGCGGCCAGATCTGCGTCATGCCGCCCAGAAGACCGTTCAGAAGACCGGATGCAACGATTGCCGGAATGATCGGAACGAAGATATCGCCGAGTGTCTTGATCGCGCGGAAGAACGGATTCTGTTTCGATGCAGCCGCCTGCTTGACATCGTCCTTGGATCCTTCTGACACGCCTGCCATCTTGATAAATTCGTCATAAACCTTATTAACCGCGCCGGTTCCGATGATGACCTGAATCTGTCCGGATGCCTCAAAACATCCCTTAACGCCGTCAACATCCTCTACCGCTGCCTTGTCAAGCTTGCTGTTATCAGCAATGACAAGACGCAGACGCGTCGCGCAATGCGCGGCAGAAATAACATTTCCCGGTCCGCCGACGTGCTCCAGCACGCCCTGAGCTGTTTGCTTGTAATCCATACACTACCTCCTGGTATTCTTACCCTCATACGGTTTCCCGCTTTCTATAAGTGACAGCCTCCCCCTTGTAAGACAAGACATTTGATTTATTATACAAAATATAAAGCCGCCTGTAAACAACAGACGGCAATAATGCACAATTCATTTTTTGTTCACTTCATTCTTTTGCAACGAGGCATGAGACTTCTGCTGATTATCTTGCAGAATTCATGCACATTGCATATAATGATCTGGAATACAGCCGGTCCTTCGGAGGGGTGTCCCGCAAAACGGGGCATTGCCTGTGTCCAGGTTCACACATATAGAGATTTTCCGTGGAACACTAGGCAGCCGGCGGTATTTTTGCGTCTCATTTCTCTATTGATTCGCTTTCTTCCGTCTTCTCGTTTTGTGTCTCCATATCTGTTTCTATCTCCGTTTCCATGGTTTCATCCGCCGCTTCTGCGCTGCCGCTTAATGCACCTGTGCTCTGTTTCATCAGTTTCGCCAGTGCCCCGTCTTTTACCGGATTCTCCCGGAAATATTTTTCGATTCCGGCGGCTATTCCTTCTGCGACCGGCTTCTGCGCCATCTCAGAATGATCCGAACTCTTGTCTCCGACCTCCAGATCCACGGATGGTACCGTCGAATAAGACGTCTGTGTCAGATCCAGCGCAATCGATCCGCTGCCGAAAATTTCCACACCGTTTTCTGATACGCCCTTCAAAACCGCCTCGCCAAGTGCGTCATGCCGCTCCCAGTTTGAGGCGACCGGTTCCATCGCCTTGTAGGAAGCATTATCCGGAACCCGGATATAGAAGAAACCTTTATTGCCGGCGGTCGAATCATAATGCAGTGAAATGTGGCAGTCCGCGCAATTATTCGCAAAGACTGTCCGCGCGATATTATCCAGCTGTGTATCATCATTGTCACGGATCATCAGCACATCAAATCCTGCCTTCAGAAGCTCTTCTTTGACCAGTCCTGCCAGCTGCAGCACTGCTTCCGCCTCTTTTGTGCCGTCGTCAAATGTCATGCCGCTGTTGATGGCCGTCGCTGTCGTCGCGCCCGCAGAGGTACTTCCTCCTGTCACCTTGGCGGTGTGATCCGGATGACAGTACGTCTGCTCTGATTCGCCGCCTTTGCATCCGTGTCCGGCATTCACAGCGACGATTATATTTTTCCTTCCCGGCTCTCTCGCGTGCCACAGCGTCACCGGGTCCGTGTGGATCTTCGATTCTTCTGCAAACTCCCAGCTCAGATCAAAATTGAGTTTTTCCTTCGGGGGCATCGTGGGTGTGGGGGACGGCTCATCTTTTTCCGCCTGCTGCCCGGTTTTTCCGGACGCTTCTTTTCCAATGTTCTGCCCTTCTTTACCGGCAGTTCCCTTTCCTGCATCACCTATCGCACTGTCTGCTACGGCTGCATCTGCCGCTGCCGTTCCTTCTGATTCTGCAGAACTGCTCACTTCTTCCAGCTGGTCAACTTTATAGGAAGTACTTCCCATCGCGCAGGATGTCAGAAGCAGAGATACTGCTATCATTCCGCTCATGATCATATGTCTGCCATGCTGTGTCCTGTTTTTCATTCTGTGGAACTCCTTCTCTGTCTAATACTCTTTTCTCTGCTCTGTATCCCCGTATCCCAGATCTTCCAGAATCTGCGGCAGTACCTCTGTTTCCTTTGTAAAGACTGTCACATATCCTTCAAGGGATTCTGCCTTCTGCTTAAGCATACGCGAATGCGCGCTGACATAAATCCGTGATTTATATTTCGCATTTTTTGCTTCCTGAATCATGTTGGCACCGGAACTGTTTCCGTCAAATGCCAGCAGAACGGAAGGTCTTCGCTTGAATATCTCGTAGGCAAAGCTCTTGTAAAGCCCCATGGGCGAGGGCTCGATGGAGACGCGGACAGCCGCTCCGCTCCGTTTCAGCGCATCCGCCTCTTTCCGGGTAATCATCGTCGGAACAATCGAGAAAATCTGAAACCTCCTGTGATACTTCATCCGGTTCTGCTCCACGAGATACTGTTCGTATCCCCGCAGCCGCTGTCCGACGACAAAAAAGATGGTTTCCGGGTCTGCGTGTTCCAGGATCGCGTCAATGATACGCGTGCCGAATTCCTTTACCGTCGTTGTCCGGCGGTCATTGTTGAAGCTTCCGCCCATCAGAACCACAGGCATGCCGGAGACCGGCATCTCCTCAATCCGCCCGGCCAGAACTTCCTGTGAAATCAGCTTGCTTTCGTCGATAAATGAAATACTGCTGTCGATCTGATGCGCGTCGATCTGTGCACGATAATAAGCTGCAATATCGGGCAGGCGGATGCTGTTGTACCGCGCGCCCTGTGAGAATGGCCGGTGTTCCGCATCTCTGAATTTCTCTGAAACCTGTCCGTCCGACAGCGCTTCGGCAAAGACCTCCGTCTTCTGCCGGAATCCGTCCATGCTCTTCTGCAGAATTTCATCTTCGTACTGCCGCATCCGCAGCATCTCTTCATAACTCAGATTCAGCATCTTTTCCAGCGACAGCTGTTCGTCGATCGAATTGGTTCCGTACAGCGCTCCGCCGTCCGTTCCCTGCACGCACCGCACACCGCCGGCCAGATACTGCCGCAGCGGATGCTGCTCCAGCGATGTCAGATTGTTCAGCCGCACATTGGATGTGATCTGAAATTCCAGCACCGCCTTACATGCATTGAGATCGCGGATCAGATCCTTTCCCTTTTTCGAGTGGAGATTTGCCGTGTACAGTCCGTGTCCGACGCGAATCAGCGGCATCTCCTGTCCCGCCTCCAGCGCATCCCGGACACATGCAATACTGTTTGCGACATTATCGCGCAGACTGTCATTTTCGCCTGCGTGAATCCGCACGACAAAGGACGGATCCCGGCGGGCGATCCGGACGATTTCCCGGATTACCGGCTTCAGTTCCCGGATGTCGTTGATCTCTTCTCCGATGATATCCGCGCCTGCCACATACGGGTCGTCCGCAACGGAATCCAGCACCTGCAGATTCTCCCGGAAATAATCCCCGGCGGTAACATTGTCCTTGATGATCGTCAGCGCGATCCGGCGGATTGCTGCCAGAAACCGGATCACAACGCCGGTTTCTTCATAAATCGCCGGCATCACCGCATGTACTTCCGCAAGCATGTCTGCGGCCTGCGGATTCTTGACCAGCGTCGTATCGGAAATCTCCAGGTACTGCACGCCCACGGCGCTGCTGCTTCTTGCGATCCACAGCAGCTTATCCTGAAAAATGGAATTCTCTGCATAAACCGGATTTCTCCGGTCCGCCAGCATCTGCATCACGTAATGCAGAATATCGGTATCCGGAATCCGGCGGATCAGGCTGTTTTTTTCGCGGTCAGCCTTCATTCTGGCAGCCATCTCACTCGACCCGATATCAATCTTCTGATCTGACGGCACTCCCTTCGTAAAGACATACCGGTAAATATAAACTTTCTCCAGATTTGTGAATACGGCCTGTCCGTCCTTCATTACCGCCAGCGATGCGCGGATCCTGGCAATATTATATGCTGCGTTTTCCGGGTTGTTCAGAATAAAATCAGCAAAATTAATAAAGGTATTGTCATCGATTTTCCGGGTCAGATATTTCCCGGAAAGCCTGGTATCTGCAAACTGCTGTGCCACGCGGTCTCTCTGCGCCTGCAGCATCTCATGCTGCGCATCTGAACAGCGGAGCTTCAGCTTTTTGATGTAGTAAAGCGGATAGCGAATCTGGTGCACAATTCCCAGCGCGATCAGTATGTCCGGTCTCAGATTCGCATTCATATGCGTGTGCAGATCCGTCCGGAATTTACACTCATTTAATATAAACGTTTTTACAATGGTCTTTTTGATGTTCAGCCGGTAATCCTTTGTCTGACTCATCAGGGTTTTTGAGATTGCCGGCACGGAGGCCTTCATCTCCACCGTTCCGTCCGGATAAATATTAGCCACTTTCGTGTTCCCGAGGCGGAAAATATAGATTTTCCGGTTGTAGCCGTCAATATAGCAGGGCACCTTCCCCTCAATGATTTTCAGCCCGTGCGCATCAAAAGAAACAGGCAGATCACACAGTTTTGCAAGATTCGTGATCAGATTGCCCGTCCCGTGATTCGGTGTTTTCAGAATATAAAACAGATCATCGTTCTCACGAAAGAGATCGACGATCATATCCTTTTCCTTATCCAGATAGAACCGCTGAAACCATTTCCTGCTCATCAGGCCCTCCCCTGCTTCGGTTTCTTTTAAGTATAACGGATAACGCGCCCGGGGTAAACAGAAAAAACAGACCGCCCGGAAGGGGAGATCTTATTGAAACAGCGGTCTTTTTTCGCTACAATGAACTCACAACATTTCAAAGCATTCCGGAAGGAGGTATTCCAGGTAAGTTATGAGAAAAACAAAAATTGTCTGCACCATCGGTCCGGCCAGCGACTCCGAAAAAACACTGCGCGAAATGTGCAAAGCCGGCATGAATATTGCCCGTCTTAATTTCTCGCACGGAACCCACGAAGAACAGCAGAAACGGATCGATCTGATTAAAAAAGTACGCGCAGATCTGGATCTTCCGATCGCAATTCTGCTGGACACGAAAGGACCGGAATTCCGGATCGGCACCTTTGAAAGCGGCTCCATCTCCCTGCACACCGGTGACCTTTTCACCTTCACAACAGAGGATGTAACCGGAAATGAAAACATCGTCTCTGTGAGCTACAAAAATCTTGCGAATGAGCTGGAAACCGGAGATACGATTCTCGTAAATAACGGCCTGGTCTCCTTCAAAGTACTTTCTGCCGACGGCGTCAGAATCAATGCGGAAGTCGAGACAGGCGGCGTCCTGTCAGACCGGAAAAGCATGAGTTTCCCCGGCAAGGTCATGAAGCAGGAATATCTTTCGGAACAGGACAAAAAAGACATCCTGTTCGGTCTGAAAAATGATGTAGACTTTATCGCCTGTTCTTTTGTTTCCACAAAGCAGGATCTGATGGATGTGCACGATCTTCTGCAGTCCGTCGGAAAAGATGATACTGTCGAGCTCATCGCAAAAATCGAAAATCAGTCCGGCGCAGACCATATCGGGGAAATCTGTGAAGCATGCGGCGGCGTTATGATTGCGCGCGGCGACATGGGCGTCGAGATTCCTTATGAAGAACTGCCCGGCATTCAGAAAAAACTGATCGACCGCTGCCGCATCCTGGGCAAACGCGTCATCACAGCAACCGAGATGCTTGAATCCATGATTCACAGCCCCCGCCCGACCCGTGCCGAGGCCTCCGACGTCGCCAATGCAGTCTATGACGGCACCAGCGCCATTATGCTTTCCGGAGAAACCGCGGCCGGCGAGTATCCGGTACAGGCTGTCTCGGCAATGAATAAAATTGCTGAAGCAACTGAGCATAACATCGACTACCGCCAGGGATTCTATGACTATAAATTTGAGATTCACAATGAATCCGACGCGATCTCCCATGCGGCCTGTGGAATGGCAATTGACATCGGCGCAAGCACAATCGTAGCCTGTTCCCTTTCCGGTGCAACCGCGCGCATGGTCTCCCGCTTCCGTCCGCCGATCCCTGTCATCGGTCTGACGACAAACGAAAAAACCTGGAGACAGCTGAATCTCTCCTGGGGCGTTATCCCGCGCATGTGCGAGATGCTGCCGTCCACAGAGGTCCTGTTCTACACAGCAAAGAAGATCGCCATGGATGCAATGAACATGCAGAAAGGCGAGAAAGTCGTCATTACCGGCGGCGTCACAAACGGCCAGTCCGGCAATACGAACCTGATTAAGATTGAAGATGTTTGAAACTGAAAGCGGCAGATCTGCTTAATATGTCAGATCTGCCGCTATATTTTTAATAATCCGGGTATTTTGAATCTCCCGCACATTCCTCTCATGTCTGAAGTCACGCGCATCCTTCGTTAAGGAATAAACAATACGCCTGCTCTCATCTGCCGGTATGGAAGACGACAACTCCTCCTTCTCCAACACGGATCCCTGAAGCAAACAACTCCCTTGCCAGCGTCACCATCTGTTCCGTATCTTCCGTGCCGCATGTCTCGCAGGGCGAATGCATTGCCAGCTGCGCAATCCCGATATCCGCCGTACAGACCGGTACCTGGTTGCCGGAAATATTTCCGAGGGTTGAGCCGCCGGGAATATCAGAGCGGTTATGAAACGCCTGCAATTTCAGACCTGCCCGCTCCCCAAGAATCCGCACAATGGAAGCAGACATTGCATCCGTTGTATAACGCTGGTTCGCGCTGTATTTCAGAACAACACCGCCGTTTAAATGCGGATGATTGACCGGATCGGCCTTGTCGACGTGATTCGGATGCACGGCATGGGCATTGTCCGCAGAAAGCATAAAACTATTCGCAATCCTCTGTTTATACGCAGTACGTGTGTCCCCCAGCGCCTCGCTGATCCGCTCCAGCGTATCGGCCAGGAAGGTGGACGCCGCGCCCTGCCGGGTTGAAGACCCGACCTCTTCATTATCAAAAACAATGTGCACCGGGACTGATGATTTTTCTGTACCGACAGTATTTTTCAGGGATGCATCTACTCCCGTATCCGCAGACTCCTGATCACTTTCCAGAAATCCCTGCAGCGATGCATACGCACACTGTACATCGTCCAGCCGCGGGCTCATCAGAAATTCCTTATCTGCCCCGAATACCGTTCCGGGCTGCCGGTTGTACAGATACAGATCCATGTCCAGGATATCTTCCTGCCTGACGCCTGCAGCCTCCGCAGCCAGTTCTGCCAGCGGCCGGCTTTCCACCGTTCCGTACAGCGGCAGCAGATCCTTCTGCGCATTGTAGGCATATCCTTTATTTGCCTCGCGGTTCATGTGCACCGCAAGACTCGGAATTACGAGGAGATCCCGGTCGATGTTAACCAGAAGACACTTCAGCCCTGCACTGTCTCCATCACCTGTTTTCACGAAAATGCGGCCTGCAGCCGAAAGCGGGCGGTCAAACCACGGGGCCATCAGAAGACCGCCGTACGGCTCGACATTCAGTTTGGTATAAGCCTGATCCGCTTTTATTTCCGGATTCTGTTTTACCTTAAGCGCCGGCGAATCAGAGTGGCTTGCCATAATCATAAAACCGGCAGTACCCGTGCTGTTTTCCGGAATCCGGAACGCTGCAATCGCCGACCCGCTGCGGATCACAAAATGTTTCCCGCCCGGCTGGATTTCCCACGCTTCACTTTCGGACAGCTGCGTGTATCCGGCTTCCTCCAGCTGTTTCTGCTGTCCGGCGATCACATGAAAACTGGTGGGATTCTGTTCGATAAAATCCATCATTTCCCGATTATATTGTCCGGAAGTTTTCCTATTCATTTTCTTCCTCATTTCTTTCATTTCTTCCATCATCATATGATTAAGTCGCCAAAAGTACTGAAATAATTACAGTCGGATTGCAACGCAGATTCCTTAAGTATATTCATGTCAAAAACAGCGACATTTTATAGCAGCATTTTCCCGAATTCATCAGCTGATCTTCCACTGAACGTGACTTCCGTCTTCGTCCCGGGTGACAAGCAGCTGATCCTCCATCTCCTGCTGCAGCTCCGTGACATGTGAGATGATACCGATCATCCGGCTGCCGCCGGCCATCTCCTGCAGTACGCGGACTGCCTGATCCCGCGCGCGGTCGTCCAGCGATCCGAACCCCTCGTCGATAAACATGATATCAAGATTGATGCCGGCCGCATTTGCGCGGATCTGGTCGGCCATACCGAGCGCAAGCGAAAGAGCTGCCATAAATGATTCTCCGCCGGAAAGCGTGCGGACTTCCCGCTCCTGCCCGGTAATGTGCGAGAATACCGTCAGGTCCAGACCCCGGTTTTTCCCGACGCCGGCTTTTTCCAGATCCAGCATGCGCAGTTCAAACTGTCCGCCGGACATCTCCAGAAACCGCTGGTTGGCAGAATTCAATATGCTTTCCAGATAATATCGCTGTACATATGTCTCAATATCCATCCGGCCGCCGGACACATTTCCGGAAAGGATCTGGTAGAGTTCCGTGATCCGGGTATGTTCTTCCATCACAGCCCTGCGTTTTTCCAGCCCGGGCAGCAGACGCCGGAGCACCGATCCGTTCATCTCTGCATCGCTGTGGATCTCTTCCAGCGCTTCCTGCCTTTCTTTTGCATAAATGCCTGCCCGTTCTGCCGCCTCCTTCACTGCGGTCAGATCCGGTTCCTGCCGTGTACCAATGGCCTTCTCTGCCACCTCCTGTTTGCCTTCGGCCGCAGCCTTCTTCACCTGCCACGCTTCGACCGTTTTCTGCATGCGTGCAGCGGAGGACTGTTCATACGAATCTGTGATTTTCCGCCAGACGGCTTCTTCCATCTTCCTGTCACGGAGAATCTGCCGGTATTCCTGTTCCCGCTCAGCAGAACGTGCTTCCAGCGACGGCAGTTCCTGCTCCAGATGATATACCAGCGCTTCTGCCTGTTCCAGCTCCGTGCGGTTTTTTTCAGCAGTCTCTTTTGCCGTCAGCGCGGCCTGGTCCTGCTTTTGTTTTTCCGCCAGCGCTGCAGTCAGTTCTGCCTTCGTCTTCTGCTCCAGAAAAGCAATGTCCGGACTGCAGCTGTTTCCATTGTCCGCTTCATCCTGCCCGGAACCCTGCGTGATTTCCTGCACTTCTCCGATCGTCTGCCGCAAAAGTACACCGGCTGCATGTGAGGTCTGCGCAGCCTTCTCCTGGCGGTCTCTCGCATCCGACGCGCGGCGCTGTGCCTGATCCAGCATTTCTCTGGTCAGACCGCGGTCTTCTTCGGAAAGTACACAGGGGTTCGGATGATCCGTGGATCCGCACACTGGACATGGCTTGCCGGGCTGCAGCTGCTCCCGCGCCAGCAGACCGGCCTGCGCGTTCAGATACCGCATGCGAAGCTGTTCATATTCCGACTGGATCTGCTGATATGCAGCTGCAGTATCGATATATTTTTGCTTCGCATCCGCAGCCTTTTTCTCTGCTTTCCGCACTTCGTCAAATAACTTCTGCGCTCTGTCCGCACGTGTCTTCACGATGGTATATGACGCTGCCGCCTCCGTCTGACGGTCAGCCGCTTCCTTTGCCCTCATCTCTGCCTGCGCCGCGGCTTCCCGGAGCTCCGGCAGTCTGCTCTGCCAGGCAGCTTTCTTTTCCGATGCCTGTGTCACAGCCTGACTCGCGTCAGCGGCCCGGACGCGGACTGCCTTGATTTCATACGCACTCCGGATCTCTGCAATCAGCCGGATATGCGCCTGCATATCCGTTTCCTGCGCTGCGCATTCAGCAAGCACCATCTTCGCCTCTTTCAACTCCGAAAAACGCTGTGCCAGCTCCTGTGCCGCCAGAAATGCATCCCGCTTTTCCAGATAATCCTGATTGGCAGCCTCATATCCCTTTTTGTACGCCTGTTCCTGCTGCTTTTGCGCGGCGCACAGTATCTTCAGCTGTTCCAGAAACTGTTCCAGGTCAGTGATGGAAAAGTGATCCGCCTGCAGAATCCGTTTCTGAAGTGTCTGCATCTGTTCAAAATCCACCTGTTTCCATATATTCTGCCGCAGGATTTCCTCTGCTTGTGTTTCTGCAGGCTTTTTCTCTGCTTCTGTCTCGGCAGATTTTTTCTCTGCTGTCTGATCCGGCAGCCGGACATGTGAAATCTCCGTCTGGCAGGCTGTCCGGATCCTGGCAATTTCACGCTCCCTGTCCCTGCGGCGTTTTAACAGTTCATCAACGATATTCTGGTAGATTTCCGTGTGAAACAGACGCCGGAATATTTCTTTTTTCTTATCAGAGCTCGCACGCAGAAGATCCATGAATTCCCCCTGGGCGATCATGGCCACCTGCATAAACTGCTGTTTCGTCAGACCGATGATTTCCTCAAGCTTCTGATTTGCTTCTTTCTGCGGATATTCCGTTCCGTCCGGCATGATCAGCGAAACTGTTCCATGCGCCTTCGTCATCCCGCTGCCGCGCCGCACCGGCCGCATGTGCTGCGGCACGCGCTGCACAGTATACAGAGCTTCCGCGTCACCCTTCCGCTCCGAAAATGTCAGTTCCACATACGGCGTAAGTGCCTGATCCGCGTACTGGCTCTGAAGCTCCTGTCCGCTCTTTTTATTGACGGCAGAACTCGCCTCTCCGTACAGCGCAAATACAATCGCATCAAAAATCGTCGTCTTTCCGGCCCCGGTATCCCCGGAGATCAGAAACACGTTCTGATTCGGTTTTGTAAAGTCGATTTCCGTGCGCTTTCCGTAGGAACCAAACGCCTGAATTGTAAGCCTGAGGGGTTTCATCTGCAATACCTTCCTCTTCCTCGCAAACTGTGAAGATTCAACAATTCATCTCAGGCACGCTCCCGCTACTCTCAGCTCGCAGCGGTACATAAGCTTCACAAGGCTGCACCTTGTTCAGCAAGTACCGGCGGCTTCAAAGTACCTGAGATTGAATCTGTTGAATCTTCTTAAATATGACAGTCATTTATGATGTCCCGCAGCAGTTCCCGCTCTGCGTCGTCCGGATTTTTCAGAAACGCGCAGCACATCGCAAAGGGATCCAGCTGTTTTTCGGGTGTCACTTCCGCGGTGTAATCTGCAGTGCGCACAACTTCCCGCCGGATTTCCAGCAGATATGGGAATGCGCTGCGGATCCGGTCCTGTATGTCGGCAGCCGACTCTGTTTCTGCCGGCGTTTTTTCAGACAAATCTTCCTTTTCCTGCAGTGTCACCGAAACATAGTCATCGCATCGCTGTGCCAGGATTTCGTCCAGGGTTCCGCTGATCTTCCGCACCCTGCGAAGCGGCGTAAGCGGCAGAACCGTCGTCCGGACACAGCCGCCGGCATCCGGATCTTTTCCTGTGCCGTCAGCCAGGGGACGTTCAGAATCTTTCCCGGACAGTTCTGCCATAATCACACCTTTTTTCTGTCCCGCCTCACTGACAGAGCAGGCGAGCGGTGTGCCGCAGTACCGCAGTATCTCCGATCCGACCTTCATCGGCTTGTGAATATGTCCGAGCGCGGCGTAATCAAACGGAGCGAGCACCTCCGCTGAAACAGCATCAATATTTCCGGCCGTCCGGATCTCCGATTCCATTCGCTCAACATCGTCCGCATCTCTTCCGGCAGGCAGATAGAACTGATGGCTCACCAGTACATTGCGCGCGGAGGTGTCAATCTCTTCCCGGGCAATCAGGCGGCGCAGCGTCTCCTCATAGGAGAAATTGTTTCCGTTTTCATCTGTCCCGACGATCTGTTTGACCATCGATGGTTTTACAAACGGCAGCAGATAAAAATGAACGGGGCCGTATGCATCCTGCAGCGTCACCTTTTCGATCGATTCCTGCTCTGTCTGCGGCGGCAGTCCGATCATATGAATCTGCTGTTTTTCCAGCACGCTGCGAAAGCAGTTCAGCCTCGGTCCGCTGTCGTGATTGCCGCTGATCAGCATCAGCTCCGCCTCCGGCACTGCCTCTGTCAGCCACCCGATGAATAAATCGAACAGTTCCACCGCTTCCGCTGATGGAACTGCCTTGTCATAAATATCTCCTGCAATTATCACGGCGTCCGGCCGCTCACGCTCTGCGAGATCTGCGATCTGCCGCAGTATGAACCGCTGATCCTCTGCAAGATCCCGGTTCAGCAGCCGCAGACCCAGATGCAGGTCCGAGATGTGAAATAATTTCATCTTCATCTCCGTTCTGTATGTATCCATTTCCGTTTCGTGAAACAGAATATCTTTCCTTATTTCAGAAACGTCCCCAGTGTCTCAAGCATTTTCGGAATATCATACGGCTTTGCCAGATGTCCGTTCATGCCGGCTTCCATCGCCAGTTTCCGGTCTTCCTCAAACGCATTTGCCGTAACTGCGATGATCGGTATTTCTGCCTTTCGTTTATCCGACAGTTTTCTGATCCGCGACGCGGCTTCATAACCGTTCATTCTGGGCATCTGAATATCCATCAGAATGACATCATAGGTACCGGCCGGCGCCTCTTTCATCGCGGCAACAGCCTGTTCGCCGTCCCCGACGATTTCGACCGAAAAACCGGATTCTGTCAGAATTGCCTCTGCAATCATCTGATTCATCTCGTTGTCTTCTGCCAGCAGGATCCGCTTTCCGGTAAATCCGGCCGCTTCCTCCTCTGTCTCCTGGAGTTCCTCTTTCTTCTCCCGGAACGGCTGTGCCAGCACATTCCGGAGTTCCGACATAAACAGCGGCTTGGAACAGAATGCTGTGACGCCTGCTTCTCTGGCCTCTTCTTCAATATCGGCCCAGTCATAGGCTGTCAGAATGATAATCGGCACACTGTCACCGGTCACTTTGCGGATCCGCCGCACTGTCTCGATGCCGTTCAGATCGGGCATCTGCCAGTCCACAATATAGGTCCGGAACGGATCTCTCTGATCGTGTGCCTGCTTTGCGCGGATAACTGCCTCTTTCCCGTAATTTGTCCAGTCCGCGCGCATCCCGATGTCTTTGAGCATCTCGCAGATTGACAGACAGGAATTGGTGTCGTCATCCGCCACAAGCGCACGAAGTCCGTTCAGTTCCGGAATCTGTTCAAATCTTGTCGGATTGCTGCTGATTTTACACGGAATTGAAACAACGAACTCTGATCCTTTGCCTTCTTCGCTGTTCACATAGATGGTTCCGCCCATCATGTCGACAATGCTCTTTGTAATCGCCATGCCAAGGCCGGTTCCCTGGATTCCGCTGACAGTACTGGTCTTTTCTCTGGTAAAGGCCTCAAAAATTGTCTTCTGAAACTCACTGCTCATTCCGATACCGCTATCCTTAATGCGGAATTCAAATGACGTCACACCGTCGGAAAGTGCAGGTTTCTCAATGACGCGGAAGCTGATCGTTCCGCCAACAGGGGTGAATTTGATGGCATTGGACAGAATATTCAGGAACACCTGATTCAGCCGCAGCTTGTCCGTGACGATATCTTCGTTGATAACATCCTGCGTATCGATAAACAGATCCAGCTGTTTCGCCGCCGCATTTGCCTGGATAATGGTCCGAAGATCATGGATCATATCCGGCAGATGAACTTCCGTCTCCTCCAGTGTCATTTTTCCGCTCTCAATCCGGCTCATGTCGAGCACATCATTGATCAGGCTCAGCAGATGCTGGCTGGAAACGGAAATCTTGCTCAGATAATCCTTCACCTGTTCTTTCTGGTCAATATGGGAGGCGGCGAGCGCCGTGAAACCGACGATGGCGTTCATCGGCGTCCTGATATCATGAGACATATTGTTCAGGAAAGCTGTCTTTGCGCGGTTCGCGTGCTCCGCCGCGGCAAGCGCATTTGAGAGCGCCTCCCGTTTGGCCATTTCCTCCTGAACAATCTCTGTGACATCGCTGTGATATCCGCGGAGCAGATGCTGTGTCCCGTTCTGCTTGGCTGTGCCGCCGCACCGGACATACATCACTTTTCCCTCCGGAGACACCCATCGGTATGTATTCTCCGAGAACTGTCCGTCCAGCATCTCCCCGACGCTCTTCTGCACAGAAGGCACCTCCGATTCCGGAATGCGGGAATACCACCCGTCATAGGTTTCCTCTTCGCTCAGGTTCTGTCCGCTGATTCCGAGGAGTTCCTTCATCTTGGCATTGCCGCGCAGCCGCGGCGCCTTTCCGTCTTCCAGAACAATATGCCACATACCGAAACCGGCCTCTGCAATGATATCCTCGGCATCCGCCAGTTCCTGTTTGCTGTATTCCAGTTCTCTGGCCTTTTCCTCCTGACGCTTCTGCTCCAGGCGAAGTTCTGTGGTATCCGTTTTCAGAACAATGCAGTATTCCGACTGCGGATCTACAGAATAAAAATCAAAACGCTTATAGAAAACGCCGTCCTCCATCTCCACTTCAATATCGACAGAATAAGGCTCCTTCACCTGCAGCATCTGGAATACGTGTTCCAGACGCATTGCTTCCCGGATCTCCTCCCGGTAGTTTTCTCCGCCCTTCAGCGCAGGAATGATCTGAGATTCCAGATATTCTCTGTAAGATCCATGTTTTTCCTTCGGAAAGAGATTTCCGTTCTGGATCATGCTGCTGTCACCGATCGCGACATCGTATCTGTCTCTGGCAATATATGCGACCAGGTCGAACTGTTTCGCGAGAATCTTTCCCTGAATCATTGACGCGAGCTTCTCCGGATTGTTTGCACCTTCCTTGATAAATGCAACAATATCACCGGTCAGAGGATGCCGTGTCACATTGGCCGTAACCTTGACATAAGACACTGTGTCATCCGGCAGCTTCGAATATAATACAGCGCTGACCATTACATCATTATCCATATATGCCTTTGTCAGAGCTTCGGCGCTGAACATGTCCAGATAGATTGCTTTTTCTTCCTCGATCGGAAAATATTCCGTCCTTCTCCTGAGCGCCTCAGTATAAGAAATTCCCGACTGAGTGGAGGAAAACTGCGCGCTGCCGCCCGTTTCCTCCACCAGGTCTCTTGTGAGATTTGCCCGCATCAGAACGAGCGTATCCTCATCGGCCTGATAGAAATTGTCACCGATACTCATGTAAATACTCTGCAGCTGATCCTCAAACTGTTTCAGCTTCGTGATATCAGTATATGTGCAGTAGATGTAGTGCTCATCCCATTCATCGATAAACGCATAATACACACTGCACCAGATGGAATTGCCCTTTGCGCTGAGCTTGCGGATCGTAAGATTCTTCGTCCCGTCACTGCCGGCGCGGTTTTTCAGCATTTCACGGACCGCAGGTCTGTCATCCACATGCGTCGTTTCAAGAAAACTTTCTCCGCTCATCAGGTCCAGTGCTTCATCTGTGTTTTCACATTCCATCATTTCGCTGAAGGCAGGCGATGCGTACACCGTTGTCAGACTCCCGTCGTCATTTTGCTGAAACAGACATGCGACATTGTTCATCTGTGAGACAGTACGTAAAAAACTGATTCTGGATTCCTGCGCTTCAAAATCCGCAATATTGGTCACCGCATATCCGATAAATCCTGCAGGAAGATCCCGCAGCGGCTCCATGTGTACATGAAGATTTGCATGCGGAATATAGGTGGAAAAAGACTGCGGCGCTTCACCACCGGCAAATTGATCCATCATTTGCAGCGTATATTCATCCAGCAGCCGGTTTTTTCCTGCCTGCAGACCGAGAAATTCATCTTTCCCATAAATTTTGCGAAAATCCTTCGCAAACTGCCGGTTGCCGTACACAATCCGGTAATCAACGGTCTTCCCGTCTGCATCTTTTACCGCTTCATAAATCAGGATTGTAACCGGAAAGTTATCGTAAACCGAGGTGTCATAATTATTAATTGTCGTCATATCTGATTCCTTCTTCATGATTTGCCCAGAAACTTCTGCAGTTTTTTACATATCGGCATCCGCACGCGGATCAACAGTGCTTTCAGTATAGCATGAACCGTATTTATCTTCGATTAAAAATCTATAAAAGTACAGCATATACCAAAACCGCGCCGGAAACGCCGACGCGGTCTGATATACCTTCCTGCAGATGTCAGCAGGAAGCAATTGCATTAAAGATCGAAATACATCTCATATTCCATCGGTGTCGGCATATCCGTATGACGCTGCAGATCTTTTCTGCGGTCACGGATCCAGATCTCGATCAGCTTCTCGGGGAAGACACCGCCGACTGTCAGGAAATCGTGATCCTTTGCCAGTGCCTTCAGCGAAGATCCGAGGGACTTCGGCAGACCCTTGATTTTTTCTTTCTCCTCATCCGACAGATTGTAGAGGTTGAAATCATACGGACCGTATCCCTCTGCGACCGGATCAATCTGATTCTTGATGCCGTCCAGACCTGCCATCAGAATTGCGGCATAAGCGTAGTACGGATTGCAGGTTGCATCCGGGTTGCGCAGCTCAAAACGCTTCTGATCCGGCGCTTTTGCATATGCCGGAATACGGATGACGGAACTTCTGTTCGCGGTTGCAAATCCAACTGTGACCGGTGCCTCAAATCCCGGAACGAGACGTTTGAAGGAATTTGTGCTCGGATTCGTAAATGCACACAGTGCCGCGATATGGCGCAGGACGCCGCCGATGAAATACAGTGCTGTCTGGGACAGCTGTGAATAACCGTTCTCATCGAAGAACAGCGGCTTTCCGTCCTTGAACATATGCATGTGAACATGCAGACCGTTTCCTGCCTCATTGAATACCGGCTTCGGCATAAATGTGACAGTCTTGCCTTCGCGGATCGCCTGATTCTTGACAATATATTTTGTCAGCATGGTCTTGTCCGCCATCTCGGTCAGTCCGCCGAACTCAACCTCGATCTCCAGCTGGCCCGGTCCGCCGACCTCATGATGATGATATTTCACATTGATGCCCTGCTCTTCCATCTGCATCGCGACGCGGCTGCGGAAATCATACAGGATATCGCTCGGCGGTGCCATGTGATAGCCCGCTTTGTGTCCCATCTTATAGGCGAGGTTCTGCTCATCGTCCTTGCCTGCGTTCCAGATCGCCTGCTTTGTATCAATATGGAAGCCTGAGTGATTTGCCTCATTTGCGATGCTGACATGATCGAATACATGGAATTCAAATTCCGGCCCGATTCTGTATTCGTCTGCAATACCGGTGCTCTTCATATATTCCTCCGCGCGCTTGCAGACATTGCGCGGATCCTGATCAAACGGACGGTTGTTCGGGTAATCAATCACGAACACATCTCCGATCATCGCCAGTGTCTTGATCTCCATAAACTTGTCAATGTACGCGCTTGTGATATCCGGAATAAACACCATATCACTCTTCTCAACCGGCGCAAACCCGTAGTTGCTGCCGTCGAATCCGATGCCGCTCTTCAGCGTTTCTTCGGTAAACCGCTGTGCCGGAATGGTCAGATGACGCCATCTGCCGTTGAGATCAATCATCATAAAGTCAACCATCTTGACGTCGTTGTCATCAATGTAACGCTTCAATTCGTTGTATGTACGGAACATTCTGTTAAAAACTCCTTTCGCCTCCGGATTACCGACGGGATTTCGTCGATCATCCTTATAACATCTACACATAGCTGTAACCCATTATAGAATAGAACGCCCCGCGAAACAAGTAAGTGTTTCGCGGGGTTTTTTTAGAATTACGATTTAATCCCGGTCCAGCCGCTGACGGTCGACCAGCTCCGCAAAGGTTCCTTTCAGTGCGATCAGCTCTTCATAGGTTCCGCTCTCAATGATTTTCCCTTCGCTCATCACCAGAATGCGGTCGCAGTTCCGGATGGTACTGAGCCGGTGCGCAATAATGATTCTGGTACATTTCAGTCTGTCCAGCGCATCTGATACCTGCCGCTGGGTCTTATTGTCAAGCGCACTGGTAGCCTCATCAAAAATCAGAATCTTCGGTTTCGGCGCGATGGCGCGGGCAATCATCAGACGCTGCTTCTGACCGCCTGAGATTCCGCCCTGTCCCTCCGAGATCATCGTGTGCATTCCCATCGGCATGTCACGGATATCATCGGCAATTCCCGCGGTTTCCGCGGCCTCCCAGGCTTCATCCAGTGTGAGAGACGGTGCAGAAATGGTGATATTTGAGAAAATACTGCCCTGAAACAGATCCCCGTTCTGCGTCACGACGCCCATTTTTTTTCTGAGTGACCTGAGATCGATGGAATTAATATCTTTTCCGTCGTAGTAAATTCCGCCCTTTTCCATTTTTTCAAACCCGAGCAGAAGCCGTACCAGTGTTGATTTTCCGCAGCCGGTTCTGCCGACAATGGCGATATAATCCCCGGCTTTGATTTTCAGGGAGAGATCGTCCAGCACATAGGGTGTATTCTGCTCATAACGGAACGACACATGATTGATCTCTATGTTGCCGCTGACAGACGAAATCACTTCTTTGTCCTCTGCCATTTCAGGCTCGGTCTGCAGAATCGGCTCGGCCATTTCCAGAACCGGCGGAATCGATGCGATTGAAACCGCAATTCCCGCGAGCTGTGTAAACGCGGCCATAACTCTGCCGTAGGCAGCTGTAAATGCGTAGTAATTAGACGGTGTAACGTTCGAGCGGACCGCAAAATAATACAGAACGATATTTCCGATCAGTGAGACACCCAGCGTCAGCACCGGATTGATCTTAAGAAACAGCGGCGGGTTGTATTCCAGCTGCGCGCTGCGCGCATAGCGGTTTCCCCAGCGGGAAAACGCGCGTTTTTCAGCGCCCGACAGGCGCAGCTTCTGGATGCCGCTGACCATCGCGTAACTGATTCCCTGTACCTCTGCGCTGATTTTCATTTTTTCCCGGTTGATCTGCATCTGCAGCAGCGCAGTAACAAGACTTACCAGAACCGTTACAACAATCACCACAATAGACGGTATGGTCAGCATCGGTGAAAATCTGACAATCTGCGTGATATACAGAAGCGACAGCAGCGAACTCAGCGCTGTCGAAAAAACGTTGTTCAGAAGCACTTCGCACAGTGAGCGGACAGACTGAACGCGGCTGGCGAGTTCACCGGAAGCATACTTTCGGAAAAAACTGACCGGCAGCATCAGGATCCGCATCATAACCGCCGCTTCCACGCCAATTGTAATTTTCGTGGAAATCCGTTTCATAATCAGCGTCTGTACGACATCCATCAGCTGCGATGCAAATGCGGCGCAGAGCAGAAAGATCGCCATGCCCAGAAGAAGCGAGAAGCTCTTGCTCTCGCGAACAGGTCCTGTGACCGCCTGATAAACGCGCGGCTCAATCATACCTACCAGTGTCACGAACAGCATCGCCAGAAAGATCCGCATCAGATCTCCCTCGGAAATGCAGTTTTTCATATAAAGAATCAGATCCGGGATACGCAGTTTTTTCATCGGCAGCGGCTGGTAAAAACACAGCGCGTCGCGTGAAAACAGCTTTGCGTTTTTCCGGTTCAAACGCTGAATCTGCCCGTTTGCCGGATTCCGGAATCTGTATCCGTGTATTTTCCCCGGTATCAGTGCAACAACCGTATCGCTGTCCTTCATCGTCGCCAGCATCGGACCGAAAGCGTCACTGTACCATCCGTCTTCCAGTACAACACGGCGCGTCATCAGACCTGCAGGCCTGAGGACATACTCCAGCTGTTCTTCTACATCTTCTATTTCTTCCGGTATCCGCGCAGGTTTACAGCGATAATATTTTAAAATATCATCCAGCGCTTCCTGTGTGATCTCCTGCTTGTCCTGAAGCTGCTGTGCCGCACCGTTTCCCAGCACTGCATCTGCAATCTGCAGAAAAGAATCTTCGAACACGCTCTGGTCACTTTGCATGCGCTCCCGGATTTGTTCGTCAAACCAACCCATTCAATCTCTCCCTGGGAACTGCATCAGTTCCTTATTCGTTTGCGATCAGCTCTGTATAGGCACCGCCTTTTGCATACAGTTCCTCATGTGTACCGCGTTCTTTCACAACGCCCTTTTCCAGTACAATGATCTCGTCGCAGTCACGGATGGTAGAAAGCCGGTGGGCAATCACAATACAGGTAATCCCCCGGTCCCTGATTGCCTTTACAACATCATATTCTGTCTTTGCGTCCAGCGCGCTCGTTGCTTCGTCCAGAATAATAATAGAAGGATCCTGCGCCAGAACGCGGGCAATCTCCAGACGCTGGCGCTGACCGCCGGAAAGATCCTTTCCGTTTTCTGTCAGTTTCCCTTTATAACCGCCCGGCCGCCGGAGAATATCATCGTGAATTTGCGCATCTCTTGCGGCCAGAATCACCTCGAAATCCTCAATGGACTTATCCCACATGCGGATATTCGCCGCGATGGTATCTTCAAACAGAACAATATCCTGATCCACAACTGCTACGGATCCGGTAAATACGCTCCTGTGAATGTCCGAAATTGGTTTCCCGTCAAACAGAATCTCCCCGAACCATGGATCATAGAGTCCGGAAATCAGTTTGCTGATCGTCGATTTTCCGCAGCCGCTCGGACCGACTATTGCGACCGAATCGCCCTGCTTCAGTGACATGGAGAAGTCCGTAATCACAGGCGCTGCCAGCGGCGCATAACCGAACGTCACGTTTCGCAGCTCAATGTTGCCCGACAGCTTTCCATAGTCTTCCTCTTCTGAAATATCTTCCTCTTTTACATGCGGATCCTCCGGATACTGCATGACATCCTCAATCCGCTCCATCTGCGTGCGCATCTCCTGAATGGTCTGCCCTGCACCGATCAGTGTCGAGGCCGGCGACATAAAGGACTGCAGAAATCCCTGGAACACTGTTATCATGCCCAGTGTAAAGTTTCCGTACATCGCAAAGTACACGCCGACAAACAAAACCATATAGTTTGCAGTATGCTCAATAAAGAGCGGGATGATGCCCAGCTTTGCATTCATTGCTGTAAAACGGACTTCCTGCGTATTGACCGCAGCCTGATATCCGGACCATTTCCGGAAAAACCCGTTCTCCGCGCCTGCTGCACGGATCGTCTCTGTCATACTGATTCCCGCAAGCGTGGTGGAGGCCAGTTTTCCCTCGTCTCTTACCTGTACGCGCATCAGATTCACGCGCTTCTGTGAAATAAAGCGCGCCATCAGTAATTCGATCAGAATAGAAGCAATGCCTACCAGAGTCAGAACCGGGCTGTAGCGCAGCATCAGTACCAGATAGACAACCATCATAATGGTATTCAGCAGCAGCGGCGCAATTGTATCCACCAGCGTTTTTGCGATGATCGCATTCGCAGCCTGCCGCTGCAGAATATCTCCCGTCATCCGCTGCGAAAAGAACGAGATCGGAAGACGGAGAATTTTCCACATATAAGTTGTATTGCCGATCACAGACATTTTACCGTTGATTTTCAGGGAATAAATTGTCTGCGTCCACTGTGTCACCAGCTGAACCACACAAAGTCCAGACAGCAGAATAATAAACGGATAAAACCATTCCGGATTTTTACCTGTCAGCAGGTGATCCATGAAAATGCGTGTCATGACCGGATTAATAACACCGAAGAGATATGTGATCAGCGACAGGAGCGTCACAAAAGCAACCGCTGCCCCCGCGCCTTTCAGCCGTCTGGAAGCAAATTCGAGCGTACTCGCCCGTTTGCCGGATGGTTCAAAATCATCTCCCGGAACCGCCGCCAGCACAATACCGGTGAACGCCTGGTCGAATTCCTCCATCGAGACCTTTACCGTACCGCGCGCCGGATCATTGATCACCGCCTTGTTTCCCTTAAAACCGCACAGAACCACAAAATGATTGAAGTTCCAGTGAATAATACAGGGATAAATCGCATCTTCCCGGATCGCCTCCATAGACATGCGGTAGCCGCTTGCCTCAAACCCGTAGCTCTCCGCGGCAAGCAGCACATTTCTGGCATTCGACCCGTCGCGGGATACGCCGCAGTCCAGACGCACCTGCTCCAATGGTACCCATTTCTGATAATACGCCATTACCATCGCCAGGCAGGCTGCGCCGCACTCAAGCGCTTCCAGCTGCATGACAACCGGAACCTTCGCCACGCCCTTCTGCAGCGGCTCTTTTATTTTTTTCTTTGCTGCACTCGTTTTTCCGGACATAAATTCCGAAGTTCCTTTCTTATATTCCACAATCACGCATCAGTTCAGAAGAAAACTGATCGGTGTAATCGACTCGATCACAATTTCAGCATCATATGCTCCGTCCGACAGAGAAGTATCAGCCATTGCAATAACGGTACCGTCGTTCTGCCGGCTGACCGTATTAATCGTTGTTCTTTCTTTGCCGACACGCACTTCCATGCCTTCCTTCACTTCAATGTCTTTCCGTTCCTGAACCGTCAGCTGCATGCTGCCGTCTTTCACAACAGCCTGTGCCATACATTTTGTCTCCAGCCGGCCTACCGCCGAACATGCAATCAGCCCGACCAGCAGGACAATAACAACCGCCAGAATCAGCCAGACGCCCGGATTTGTAACGCGCATATAATCCTGCAGCTGTTCCGGCGATGTAATACGTTCCAGGCTTTTTTTTCTGAAAAGTGATTGATTCTCCATAAAATTCCTCTCCGATGATTCTCTATACATGATCAGGGTTCCCCTGAAAAACTCTTTTATGATCATACCACAAAATACTAAAAAAACGAATATAAAAGGATATATCCCTGCTCACGCAGAAATATATCCTTACTTTTTGTCATTTTCATTTCGTTGCTTTTGCCTTCGATACCCTGCCGGGTCAGCAATGTTTTCAGCCGGAGAATCCATCCAGCGATCCGTTCTGCTCGATCCAGACATATTTTGCCCAGTCATTTTCGTTCAGGTAAATTTTTGCTGCAACATATGGAAATTTACTTCCGGGTCCCTGCATAATCTTTCCGTAAATATCGTCACCCAGACATGACTTCAGAAATACATCTGCCTCTTTTTTAAAGCTTCCCGGCACATACTGACCGCCGCTGATTGCATCAAGCTGATCGTCGTTAAGCTTGCTGACACCCTTTTTCCCTTTTTCATCAAATAATTTTTTCATGATCTGCTCCTTTCAATCACTTGATTACCAGGCTCTTTTTCCTGATAAATATTCCCTGATAAAATATTTCCTGATGTAAATATGCAACACAGATATTCAGTAGTTTCCGACGATTCGCTCCATATAGGATTCCGTCATGCTTGCCCAGGAATAAGCGCTCATGTATTCCCCGCGGTACGAGTTAACCGTCTCAACATCCCCGTCGAAGAACCGGTATAAATCACATTCAAACCGGTCCGGAATGATTCGCATCATTCCCCGCTTCAGTTCAAAGATTTCCTCAATACCATAATTCCGCAGCGTATCGCGCAGGCTCCGTACCACAACATCCATCTGCTTCTGCATTGGCCGGTCATAGAATTCATCCTCCCAGAGAACGGAAAATGCATTTGCGCGGGAAACGCTTCTGCCCTGCCGGTCTACCAGATACGCCATGAGCTCTCTGGCGCGTGCTCTGGAAAATGCTACCGTATCGCCGTTCACTTCCACATCGAATTCTCCGAAGGTATGTACGAAAACATGCTTTCTGAAAGATTCTGCCTCCGAAGATTCTGCAAACATGACTTCGCGGGCAACCTCGCTGGCACTGACCGGCTTTACAAGATAGCCGGATACATGCAGCGCAAATGCGTCGACCGCATAATCGGCGCTGTCCGCGAGAAAAACAATTGATGTATCCGGTTTTCTGGACCGCAGCTCCTGCGCCAGTTCCAGACCGTCCAGTTCCGGCATGTTGATCGCAATCAGCGCGATGTCCGCCGTATTCTCCTCCAGCCAGGCAAACATATCATTCGGGGCTGTAAAGCCTTTCACTGTTTTTACCCGCGGCAGTTTCCTGCAAATTGCCACTGTCTCTTTCAGGGTTTTTTCTTCGTTGTCTATACACAGGATCTTCATGTGCTCTCCTCTCAGGGCTTCCATGGACTCCTGCATCCATATCGCATCGTTTTGTTAGATACAGAATGCCATACAGCGTCCAACAGAAGTCCAACACTTATTATAAAATCGGTCTCACTCGTTTTCTCATCTTCGCAGGGATGAAGCGGCCACCGGAAAATCAAAATACGTATCCGGATAAGGTTCGTCGCTCAGTGTAAAATGCCACCACTCGCAGTCGATCGGAAGAAATCCGCAGCGCAGCATCACCCGGCGGAGTGTCATCCGGTTCTGATACTGCTCGTCCGTGATGCCGGTATAATCCGGGTGTGATATTTCCCCGAAAAAGTCAAACGGACTGCCCATATCCACTTCCCTGCCGGTCGCCATTTCCAGCAGGGTCAGATCTACCGTGCTGCCTCTGCTGTGTGTGGATTCCTTTGCAATATACCCGCGCTTGAACAGTTCCTGTTTTTCCAGCTCCGGATAAAAATACTGCTTCATCCGGATATCCTGATCTTCGATGCCCCACAAAACAAAATGCCGGACAGCGCGTGCCGGACGGTATGCGTCAAAAATTTTCAGCATATATCCCATTACATATAATTCATTGCTTGCTTCTTTCAGCGCCCGTGCCGCATCCAGTGTCAGAAATGCACACGGTTCTTCGTAACCGTTGATCCGGTCGCCGATAAAATTGTAGGTCGAATGATAACGGATTTCCTGAACACTGTGCGGAACATAATCCGCCAGCATAACAAACCCGGATGAATCGTATATCTGTTCAGGTCTTTTCATAATCATTTTCCTTTCACGCTTCAATGAAGAAAACGAAGGTGTTTCGGCGCATGGGGAATACACCACCTCCGGATCGCCTTTCCTGCTCCGTTATGTTCATTGTCGGTCGTGACTTTGTCGCAAAGACGGCGGATCGCATCTTCCGCATTCCCCATCGCAATGGAAAATCCGACTGCCTCCAGCATGGCGCGGTCATTTTCCCCGTCACCGATTCCGACGGTTTCCTCCATTTTTATTCCAAGATGCTTCGTCAGTTCAAAGAGACCCGCTGCCTTTGTGACCCCTTCCGCGTTCATTTCCAGCGAAGTCTCTTCTGCAAATGCAAATGTCAGCGGCAGAGATTTCAGTCTCTCGTAGCCGCGGCGTCTGTCTTCTTCATTCCTGTAATAGATATTAACCTTCTCAACTGCCTCATACTGCTCTGCCGCTCTTGTCATGTCCGGCATAAGTGTGGCTGTCTGCAGATACGATGGCTGATATGGTCCCATATGAAAGTCCTTCATATGTGTGACCTGTTCTGCGCTGACAACCGAAGCCTCTTCCGTCAGCAGATGCAGCATGGCGTCTGCCCGGACTGCTTCCGCGGCAATCTCCAGAACATACTTCTGCTCAACGGCTTTCCTGTAAATCGCGCATTTTTCCTTAAAATCATATACCAGCGCGCCACTCATGCACACTGCGTACCGCATGGGCTTCAGTGCGGGAACATAGGGCAGAATCTCTGCCACAGAGCGTCCGGAAGAATACACCACATGAATACCCGCTTTTGCGGCTTTCGCAATATCACGGGCTGAACCGGGATGGAGCGATTTATCCTTTCGCAGCAGCGTCCCGTCCATATCCAGCGCAATCAGGCGGCATTTGTTTCTCGGCTGTTTTATTAATCTGCCTGTCTTCTCTCCTGTTTTGAGAAACGTATATGCGTCATCATAAGTACAGTTATGTTCTCTGGCATAGGCAAGAACTTCTTTATTAAGATAATACTTTGTTTCCGCATCAGTAGAATCACGATCCGCTTTATACCGCACGATATTATAATTATTCTTCAATTCTTCATCCGTCATATCATTAATATCCATTGCAAAACCACCTTCCGCGGCGTTTTATTCAGCTGTTTATTATTTCTTCTCTACTGCTGATCATCATACCAGAAATCCGGTTTTTTGCCTACCGGCTTATCACGTAAAAAGATCCCGGTATTCCTGTCCGGGATCTCTCTGGCGCTCATATTCATCTTTTTTTCTACACTCATATACCCATATGTTCGGTGTAAACTGGTTTTCCGTCCCTGAATGTGGTTTTCATCAGAGAAAGCTTTGTCACCTTCATCTCTCCCTTTGGCGCCGGCACCTGTTTCCAGCTGCCGGATACTTTCCGGATCAGGGTGATATGCGGCACAAATTTTTCCCGGTCATATGCAATACCTGCATCATCCAGCGCGTCCCGCACAGCTTTTGCAGCCGCCGAAAGTCCCTGATTGCCTTTCACGCCGACCCACAGAAGATCCCCAAACATTCCCATACCGTCCAAAGACAGCTTAAACGGTTTGACGGATACATTCTTCAGCGCATCTTTTACTGCCCCGGGATGATCCGTCTCACCGATAAACGCGAGTGTCAGATGCAGATTCTGAACCGGAACATAATTTCCTCTGACACCTTTCTTCTTCAGCTCATGCAGACTTCCTGTGATTTTCTTTTTAATATCATCTGACAACTGTATTGCAACAAACAAACGCATCCTGAAACACCCCTTTCCGGAAAACATACCTGTACGACAGCAGAGCGGCTGTCCTGTATCTGCATTTACCTCAGGTAATAATACAGGGAAGACCGTGCTCTTCCAGTTGTATATCCAGTTCAATCATATCGTAAATCCCATGTTCGATGAAATATGAGAAGATGATGTCTGTTTTGTCACAGGGCGACAGCGCGTAACCGGCCCTGGCAAGGAGATCTTTCGATTCATCCAGCGTAAGTTTCGCTCCGATGCACAGGCAGAGCGCTGTCAGCTTCTGCGGATGATATTCCGGATTGTTTTTTATTTTCGAAAATACTTTCTTGTTAACGATGGCGCGCTTGTATACCTCTGCATTTTCCATGCCTTTTTCTTCAATCAGGTAAAGCAGATACTGAGGAAATGTATCCGACATATGGGCCATCCGCTCTCCGAGTTTCCGCTCCAGTTCCTCGAACGCTTCCTCTTCGTCGAAAGCAGCAGCTTCCTCTTCGTCAAAGACAGCAGCCTCGTTCTCTTCCGGAACGGACATGTGCGCCGGCATCATTTCACTCAGGCTCTCCGACGGTCTCCATGCGGGCTTATTCGCCAGCACTGCTGTTCTTCCAAAGTCCGGTCTGGAAGCTTCTTCTCTGGCAAGCCTTGCGGCATAATAAGCGTCTCCGTACTCCTCCTGCCGTTTTTCCTGCACATAGTTGAGATCAATGTAGGTTTCCAGATCCGGATAGAGACTCTTTCCCATCCGGGTCGCTTTTTCATCAAAAACAACCAGATAAATCTGCAGATCTGATTTCAGAAGAAATGCATGGATCTCATCGACGGCGATCCGCATTCCTTCTTCCTTCGGATATCCGAAGCCGCCGGTGGATATCAGCGGAAATGCGACCGACCGGATCCCGTTTTTTTCAGCGATCTCCAGGCTTTTCCGGTAGCAGGATCGCAGCAGTTCCTCCTCGCCGTGATTCCCGTCAATAAACAGCGGACTTACCGCGTGAATGATATATTTTGCCGGAAGACGGAACCCGGGTGTAATAAAAGCATCGCCTTCTTTTACAGCGCCGATATGCTCTCTGCGGTATGCAAGCAGTTCCTCATATCCTGCCGCCTGGTATACAGCATGATCGCATCCGGTTCCGACGGTCGGCTGGTCATTTGCCGTGTTGACAATCGCTTCTGTATGCATCTTTGTAATGTCATTGCGTACAATTTTGAACGGCATCGTTGTGTCTCCTTGTTTCGATTTTCCTCTTGCAGTGTTTCCGGTTTTTTCTATGGCCAAAATATCCGGAAAGCGTCACTCTCTTTATTGATACTATCTCAGATGCCGAAATATTACAATCTTTTCCCGGGCAGCTCATCAGGCCCGTCTATTTTCATCACATCTTCCAGCCGGATCTTCGTCTCTCCGATCAGAATCGTTCCGGTCACCTCCTGCCATCTGTCCTGCGGCAGCGATCGCCTCGCTGAAGCCTTTCAGCGCATCAAACGGAGCAAAGATCTTAGCCCGCTTCCTGCGGTCCATACGCGGATGCCGGATACGAAACGGATCATACCTGTCATGCTGCGGCCTGCCTTTCAGGAAGACATCCCGGTACCGGAAATTTACCGGCATTGCCATATCACCGACTGCGCTCATACCTCACACCTCCTTTTCCGTGCGCGGCTCCTTTCTGCCGGCAGGGGGGAGACGCGCGTCCGGTCAGAACCGGCGTCAGGCCTTATGTCCCCCGATCTGCTGATTTCTTTCCAGTGTTGTTGCGCCCTCGAGCAGATTCATACCTTTAAATATGGCATTCGGACCATACCGTTTCCGCACCTCCAGCATGGCTCCCATAAGCCGTCGGTCCCGCTCCAGCGCATCGTAATCTACAAATAAATTCATCTGATAGATGCCTGCATCTTCTGTGACATCACCGGCGCTCACCCCGAGCCGCCGGTAAAGAAGTCTGTGATCCGTTTTCTCATCGAACTGCCTGACCAGCGGAACAGAAATGGTCTGCAGGTCATTGGTAAGGGTGTGAAACCGCACGGTTCCGCTGCTGTGTTTCGGGTGAAGTCTGCCGTAAAAATCCACCTTCACCGGTCCGTCATAGCCCGGACAGGCCTCCAGACTCCTGTAATCGTAAGACACCCACCAGGTGCAGTTCTTTGTGACCAGGTTCTTTGCGAACAGCTCCGCGCACAGCACCTCGATCATCTCACGGAAAACAAGCCTTGCCTCCTGATACTGATACGGACGCGGCAGCACCTGCCCGTTGCTCAGGGAATGACCCGCGCTCCGGTAGGACTTGATGTCCTGCATCGTGACCGGCTCAATCCCCCATGCGTGATCGATCAGGATCTCCCCGTCGATCCCAAAGGTCTTATAAAAAAACTCCTCATCCCACTGGGTCCGCTCGGCAATATCTCCCATCGTATACATGCAGGCCCCGTAAAGCCTTCTGGCCTTCCCCGGTCCGATCTGCCAGAAATCCGTCAGCGGCCGGTGTTCCCAGAGCAGAAACTTGTAAGAATCCTCATTCAGCTCCGCGATCCGCACGCCGTCCTTATCGGCCGGAGATTTTTTGGCCACGATATCCATCGCGATTTTGGCCAGATACAGGTTGGTTCCGATCCCGACAGTCGCCGTGATGCCTGTCTCCGCAAGAACGTCCCGGATCATGGTCATCGCCATGACGCGGGCCGGACCGGTGCCGGACCTTCCGGCCTCCTCCCGGTACATATGCAAATAACCGGTGCAGTCGATGAAGCACTCATCAATCGAGTACACATGTATATCTTCCGGGGCGGCATACCTGAGATAGATCCCGTATATCTGCGCTGAGATCCGTTCATACTCCGCCATCCGCGGCACGGCAATGATATATTCCACTTTCGTGCGGTGCCTGGCTTCATACTCCCGGATCTTCTGTCTGGCTTCGAAGAGTCTCGGTCTCCCCGGAACTCCCATGGCTTTCAGGGCGGGAGATACGGCAAGGCAGATCGTCTGATCGGACCGCGACGGATCCGCCACCAGCAGGTTTGCGCGCAAAGGATCCAGACCGCGGTGTACACACTCCACAGAGGCATAGTAGGACTTCAGATCAACACAGATGAATGTTCTCTCCATAAGCCTTAACTCCGCCTCCCCGCCTCACTTTTTCTTGATCACGTGGCTGACGATCCCCTGGCAGACCAGATCTTTTACCAGAATCTTTTTATCCCCGTAGACCGTCTGGTTGCAGTACTGAAGAATCGCTTTCCGGGTTTTCCGGTCACGGCCGCCGTATTTCTTCAGCGTATTCCGGTTCTCTTCGTCAAGGGCAACGACCAGGTCTCCCTTCTTCGGATCGCCCTCCTGACGGACAACGACCAGATCCCCGTCCTCAATTCCTTCATCCTCCATGGAATCACCGGTGGCATGCAGAATATAGAAGGGACCAACGCCAAAGATCGCCGTCGGAAGCGTCGTCACGCATTCGACATTTTCCTCCTCGTAAGTCAGTTCTCCGCAGGGAATACTGCCGACCAGCGGCGCCTTCTGCCGGTCGGTCCGAAGCTTATCTATCTTCCCGGCCGCAAGCTTTCCGTTCTGATAGGAAAGCATGCCTTTTTCATTCATCGCGACCAGGTAGCGCTGGGCGCTGCTTCTGGAAATTCCAAATGTCTTTGCGATCTCTGTGGTCGACGGCGTCCGGTCGTGATCCAGGTAAAACGCGCTGACATAGGTATTGATCTTCTTCATCAGCTCCGGATCTTTGTGCTGCATAAAAACACCTCCTGAAGTGTATTTCATCTCATTCTGCAGAAATGCGCACAAAATGCGCCACATTTCTATCTGGAGCAGTCTGCTCCGCCTTCTGCAACCCCATAATACCAAACATATGTTCGGTTTGCAAGAAAAAACTGCATTTAAAACAGGCCGCCGGCCGAAGCCGGCAGCCCGCCGTAAAATAAGCTGCGTTTGAAATGATGATTTATGATCATCTGTTTTTATCTTTTTCTGTAAAGAATCAGTTCCGGGTTCTCCCCGTCTTTTTCATAAGTGCAAACGAGAATAAACTCCATATTTGCGAGAACGCCAAAGCAGAGGCCTTCCCTGATTTCTGATTCCAGCTGATTTCCCAGGTACGTCGTCTGGTCGTCAAGAAATTTCACCCTGCTCCCGCCGGGAAGCCGGTATTCCAGATTCACGTATTTCCCCACTAATGCATTCAGGTTTTCTACCTTTGGCATTCCTTCGATGCGCAGATCATTGATTTCCCCGATCAGTTTCTTTTTGAATTCTTCAAACTGTCCGTTATCGCTGAGTTCCTCATAGCGCTTCCAGTAATCCAGCGTCGGCAGTTTTTCTTTCATGTAAGTGCGGGCCTGCTCTTCCGAAAAGCCCTGCTTCACCATCTGGGGAATACACACACGGATCAGGTCATCCATATCGCTGTAGGTGTAGGTTCCGTCCGCATAACACCACTGACAATAATCCTCATTCATCGAACCATCTTTATTTCTTCCGATAATTGCATCTTCAAGCGGCATCCCGCAGCACTGACAGATCAGCTGTCTCGGTGAACCAAGCAGCGTATTGATCGATACATTAAACTCTTTCGACAGGATGCGGAGCGTATCTGTATTGGGCTGTGTCTCGCCGGTTTCCCAGCGGCTCACCGCCTGTCTTGTGACCATAACGCGTTCCGCCATCTGATCCTGCGTAAGATGATGCTTCTCACGAAGTGCTTTCAGTATTTCTTTTGTCTCCACGCAAACACCTCCCGTATTTTTATGACTCTATTATGCGCTCCGGAACGCGTGTTCAACAAGCAACTTTCTGTTGCTTTCGTCGTAAATCGCGATCTCCGATCGGATCCGGCTAACTCACGACTCAAGTCACGAGAATGCGACGGTTGTATTTTCAATTTCATCAATCACCAGAACATCCGCCGGAAGCCAGTTCACCTGACGCAGATCATTCAGCGGAAGCCATCTGGCCGCCTCATGTTCCAGAAGTACCAGCTGTCCTTCTTTTACGCTGCACCAGTAGCATTCCATCGATAAATGAAACTCCGGGTAATCGTATTCTACGGTGGTAAGATATTCTTCTACAGAAATATCCGCCGTCAGTTCTTCGCGGATTTCCCGGGACAGTGCTTCTTCCGGCGTTTCCCCGGACTCGATTTTTCCGCCGGGGAATTCCCACCAGTCTTTGTAATTTCCGTATCCGCGCTGGGTTGCGAAAACTTCATGCCCCTTTCGGATGACCGCCGCCACTACGCGAATGCTTTTCTTTTCATTTTCCATTTTTCCTGATTATCCTGCTAACAGTTTTCCGGTCTTCCTGATATATTTTGCCGGGACAGGCGCATCCAGCCGCCAGGTAATATTCATCGGCTTCTCGCCCTCATGTTTCACATAGTTTGCCGTACCCAGAAAGGTGTAGGCTTCAGCCGCGCCGGAAATACGGTCTTTTTTGAATTCCCGGACAAACAGAAGTACACGGGTGCCCATCTCTTTATGATGAATGTACCTCTGTGCAGTGGGCGACTTCTCAGAAGTCGTGCTCTGGCTCTGCCAGTGAAACAGATACTCATTGATCGAATAATCCCGGTACATTGTGGTGGGCGAATAATCCTTATCTGATTTATTCAGCGTCACAAAAAATACATCCAGTTTCTGCTCCGGCAGCCACTTTACGCCCTCACGTATTGTTGACGGCTTCATGAAATCAAGCGCGACCAACAGCTGGTCTCTTGTATAGGTACAATGGAGATCCAGCGGACAGTCGAATCCGACGTCCACCGGCTCGTCAATAAAATCAATGCGGTCATACTGGAAGCGGAGAAGATCGATGATTTCCCCCAGCATCACCGGACTGTCCGAAAGTGCATACAGATGATCCAGCATCTCGTCCCCGTTCCACTCTTCGACCGGCTTTCCCCAGACCGTGACATAAAACATCTGCAGCATCCGCTTTTCTAACGCCGAAAACTGATTAAAATCCACATCGTCAAGTTCCGGCAGAATCTTCAGAAGAAAACCGATCAGCCGGCGGGAATCCAGAACAGACAGCCGCAGCAATGCTTTTGTCACGGTTTCTTCAAGATCTTCTTTGAAATCATCTCTTACATCTGCCCGGACACAGAGCCTTGAAAAGCTGGAAAACTTATAAAGACTGCGGGGATCCAGGTGATTGTATGCAAGAAAAGCCGCCAGTGACAGCGGCTGCCCGGAATCTTCCTCAAATGAAGCAATCCGCATGATCAGCCCCGCGCTGTTCCCATAGGAAGCCCGGATATTATCCAGAATGTATTTTTCGGCCTTTCTCTCCAGCTGAATATAACAGCCCTTTGGCGCAGAAATGAATCCGTCTTTGATTTCTCTTGAAATACCCCGGGCCGTATTGGAAAGCAGCGCGGCGAATTTATCTTCAAAGTGATATTTCTTATTTGCCTGCCCGATAAAATCAAGAACCGTCAGACATTCTTTCCCTTCTGCAAGCCGGAGACCTCTTCCCAACTGCTGGAGAAAGACGGTCAGAGACTCTGTCGGTCTCAGAAACAGCACGGTATTGACTTCCGGAATATCGACACCTTCATTGTAGATATCAACTACAAAAATAAACCGGATCTCACCGGAAACCAGTTTATTTTTTGCGCGCTTTCGTTCTTCATCCTCCGAATTCCCTGTCAGACAGATCGACGGAATCCCCTTTTCATTAAAATACCGGCTCATGAAATCGGCATGCTGTATACTGACGCAGAAGCCCAGGCCTTTGACCGCGTCGATATCTGTTACATAACGGAGAAGCGACGCAACAATCATACCGGCGCGTTTTTCGGCCACCATACCACTGAAGGTATAAACTTTCGTGAGTTCTCCTTTGTCATATCCGCCGGCAGACCATTTTAACGTGTCAAGATCAACGGTATCCGTCACGCCAAAGTACTGGAACGGGCTGAGCAGTTTCCGGTCAATTGCTTCCGGCAGGCGGATTTCAGCCGCGGTGCGGTTATCAAAATAAACCAGAATGTTTTTGCCGTCCATGCGTTCCGGCGTGGCGGTCAGGCCAAGCAGGATCTCCGGCTGATAGTATTCGAGTAGTTTCTGGTATGTCGGCGCTGCAGCGTGGTGGAACTCATCCACCACAATATAGTCATAGAAATCAGCGGTCGTTTTTTCTGTGAAGCTTTGTGAATTAAATGTCTGGATGGACATAAAAAGCGCATCCAGGCTGTCCGGCCGGCAGCTGCCCACAAACAGATCGCCAAAATTGGCATCTTTCAGCACAGCGCGAAATGTGTACAGGCTTTGCTTCAGAATTTCTTCCCTGTGGGCAATGAACAGCAGTCGGCAGGACCTGCCGGAATACTCCTTCCTGAAGCGTTTATAATCCAGCGCGGAGATCACGGTCTTCCCCGTACCCGTCGCAGCTACGACCAGATTGCGCATATGTCCGCGTACCTTCCGCTCCGCGTCGAGTCTGTCCAGGATTTCCCGCTGGTAAGAATACGGCTGAATATCCAGTGTATAGAATTCGGGATTGTTGGTATCAAAATATTTTTCTGCCTTTAACGCCCGGGCAAGATCTGCCTGTTTCTCTTCTGTATACGCTTCGAACTCATTCGAATTCCAGTAGCTCTCAAATGTAGCCGTAATCTTGTCAATGGTCTCCGGAAGATCGGCCCGCGTCACTTTAACGTTCCACTCCAGCCCGCTGGAGATAGCAGCGTTTGAAAGATTAGAAGAACCTACATAAGCTGTTGTAAAGCCGGTATCACGGTAAAAAACATATGTTTTTGCATGCAGGCGGGTACGCTTTGTATCATAGCTGACCTTGATTTCCGCGCCGGGAATTTTCCTGAGTTCTTCCACGGCTTTTACATCCGTGGCACCCATGTAGGACGTCGTAATGACCCGTAACTTCCCGCCGTTCCGGGCAAATTCAGACAATTCATTAATAATAAGACGAAGTCCGCTCCATTTGATAAAAGAAACCAGCATATCGATCCTGTCGCATGACACAATCTCTTTTTTCAGCTCCGCGTACATTTGAGGTTCATGAACCGCCCCTGTGAAGAGTCCTGTCTGCGCAATGGACGTTTCCGGACGAACCGGCGCGGTTTTCCCGTTTACTGCCTGTATGTTATTTTTCCGGTCCAGCAAAGCGAGGAGCTGCTCCGCTTTTTCAGCAACGAATGCCGGATTTTCCTCCTCTGTTTCCTGCCCGGTGATCGACCGGAGCAGACGATTTGTCAGTCTGATCTGGTCTTTTATATCACCGCCGTGATCCTGCAGCTGCTGCAGCTGCAGTTCCACTACCTCCGCAACATATTTAGAAAGGATCTTTGCAGCTTCCGCGGCATCGATTGACGCGGTCTGCGCCAGCCGGTCAGACTGCGCCAGCTCTTTCTCCAGGCCCAGGCTGATTACCTTTTCATAGAGTCCTTCATGAAGCATCTCAACCTCTCCAATTTCATTCAAGTCCCGCTGCTTATAATTAAACGCAAACAATGCCCGGAATATCACAAAGCAATGAGGAGAATCAGACATTATATAAATACATACTCTTTCATTCTGCGGAAGGCCTCCTCCAGGCGCACGCGCGGCGATGCCAGATTGAGACGAATGTGACAAGGTCCCTCGAAATGCCTTCCGTCCTGCCAGCCGACACCGACACGCCAACCGGCCCTGATCACATCATCGATGGTACGGCCGCTGCGCGCGCAATACCCGGAGCAGTCCAGGAACAGCATATAAGTTCCCTCGGGCATATCGCAGCGCACACCCTCAAACGATCTGTTGATGTACTCGCACGCCCGGCGGGCATTTCCCTCGATCACCTGCAGAAGCTCCTCCATCCACGCGCGGCCTTCCCCGCTGTATGCCCCTGCCAGGGCATGCATGGATAATACATTCATCTCATTGTAATGTGTCTTTTCACTATGTCTGACGATCGCCCTGCGCAGCCCGTCGTTGTAAATAATATGATAGCTGCCCACCAGACCGGCCAGATTGAAAGTTTTGCTTGGCGCATACGCCGCTGCCACATGCTCACGTGCCCACTGGTTAACGCACTGCGCCGGGATGTGCTGATGACCCTTAAACACCAGATCCGCCCAGATCTCATCGCTGAGCACGGTAACATCATTGGCCTCGAACACCTGCATCGCTTTCTCAAGCTCAGCCATCGTCCATACGCGCCCGCTTGGATTATGCGGTGAACATAAAATGCATGTTTTGATATTGAACTCCTTTATTTTCCGGTCCATATCGTCATAATCCATCCGCCATACGCCGCTCTCATCCCGGACAAGCGGACTGTATACGGAATGTCTGCCCAGCCCTTCTACATCGCCCTTGAAACCTACATATACCGGACTGTGGAGCAGGATATGATCCCCGGGCTGTGTAAGCACTTCAACAGCAGTGGACAGAAATCCGTGTACGCCGTTTTCATACCCGATGTGCGCGCGGGTAAGATCCACATGAAAGCCGCCGGCCCTGCGCCAGTTTATAATGGACTGATAATACTCCTCCGAGTAGTTGAAATAACCAAACAGAGGGTGTTCCGCTCTTTCGATCATCCGCCTTGTTATAGCGGGACAAGTCGGAAAATTCATATCAGCCACCCACAGCGGGATGAAATCAAACCCTTCCTCCGGAAGTTCCGGCTCTATGCCCCACTTATACTGTCCAACAGAATCATAAGCTGTTGCATCCATCCCTTTTCTGTTGATGATACTGGTAAAATCATATTTCAAAAATCTTTCCTCTAAATACATTTCCGGATCACTTCTGAGAGATTCGCGCGCTCAGGCACTTTCGGATGTATTCTGCAGTCTCCGTAATAGCAGTTCATCACAAGGTCTGTCAGCGGTTCTATATCTTCCTCTGTAATCCCATAGTCCCCCATCGCGCAAAGCCGGCCGCTCCATCCTTTCAGTCCCCGTCAGAAACGGATCGTCCCTGCAGCCGCGAGCAAAACGACCAGACACGCAATTACTCTGGTTTTTCCATGATTTTTCAATTTATTATATCAGAGCCCTATTTTGCGAACAAGTTTATAACATAGAAGAACGCAGCGGCTTTTCCGCCGCTGCGTTCTCCTCTTTTTCTTTTTATTCTGAACTTTTAACATAAAAGGTTGTCATTGCCCCGGGTTACGCTGCTGATGGAGTCTGTATAAGGGCAGACATATACGGTGCTTCCCGGATTTTTTCTGACCTGCGCGTAGTCTCTTTTGTAACGTAATGCGTCCCTGTCATAATCATTGTAGATCGGTGTGGTCTTGAATGCATGATAAGTTCCGGGTCTGGAAACGGTCACCCGCCGGTCTGCTGTATGTGTAAATCCACTGATTCCGCCTGTTACATGATCAAGTTCCTGTGTGTAGATTTTGTTCATATCCGTCATGCGTTTTTCCTCCTGTGATTTATCTGAAATAGTATTTACCCTTTGCTGTGTTGTTTTCTTTTTGTGTGTATAGAATATCGGAGGCTGTCTAACAGATGTCCAACTGTACTGAAAAAATTTAATAATTATTTTCCACTAAAAGATTATCAGTTATGAGATGTTGTGGTATTCTTGAAGAACATGATCCTGTTTTTTTTGTCTATTAAGACAACGCAGCAAAATCACCTTCGCTTCATGAAGCACCCAGGCGAAAGGAAACGATCACATACGATCAAGTAACACAAATGAAAAAACAACTTACAAATGAAATCAACGTAAATCTCGAATCTGATACCCTCTCTGGAACGACAGCTGTTTATTCAGTTCCGTTCACGTCCGAACACATGCTCACACTTCTGACAATATATGCAGCGTATGGCCGGTTAAAAAAACTGGTCCTTGATCTGGCTGGTGATACTGCCGATTTTTCATACGGGAACAGTATCATGGGCGATTTGTCATATATCGAAACACTTATTGCCGACCTAAGTCCGGTTTATAATCCACAGGAAGATTGTGATGATTCTTATTTTTACAGTCTGCTTGACAATCCGGATATTCCTGCTGACGTAAAGGCAATGGAATTACTAACCGGCAGACAGTGATACCGGGGTTTTTATGCTTCTCCAGATGATCGTACCAGCGCTCGCTTTCTTTTTATATCCGCAGGAACATGTTCAGGCTTTGCTCCTGGCGTTAACCACTCCTGCTTCATGGCATCAACTACAAACGCGGAGGATGATTTAAGTTTATGTTGAATCCGTCTCTGTAGTATCTGCGTCACTGCTTAAGCTCAGACCTGAATCACGATCAGAAAATAAAGAAAATGGTTTCCTGCTTGCTAATGTATCCTTATTAAAGACAACTTTCCTTAAGCTCGTATTTAACTGAGCTTGTTTCTCTGGTTCCATCTCTCTATAGGTTTTTTGCATAGATATCAGTGTTTTGATTTTTCCCTTATCAAGATCTTCCAGCGTTTTTGCGTTTGAAGAACCTAATAAGTCAAATACGCTTTCAACAAAAGACTCTCTCTCTGTCGGAGACATGGATTTTATCCATGCGTTGATAACCCGTTCCATCTGTCTGCCTGATGCTGTTCTTGCGTTACTATAAACAAAAGTTCTTCCCTGAACATTCCATGAAAAGGGATCATGTTGAAGTACTGAAGCGCTGGAACTGCTTATCGTGGTAAATTCATCATGGCTCAGTAAAACACCTACAATTGAAGACTCTGGAACAAATGAAACTATTTTTTCACGTATTTCCCTGTAACTGTCACTATCCAGAAAATCATCATTAAATCCGGGGCCGTCATTGCTATACACAGCCAGCACTCTTTTTTTCTGCGTATTTGAGAGATGCGCGGAAGCCCAGACTGCTAAATTCCCACCTTTAGAATGCCCGACAAGCCTAAATGAAATACGATAGTTATCCATAATATCTGCGGAATATTCAGCAGCTTTAATTTGTGAGGGAATCCCGGAGATAAAACTCATATTGAGATCTTCTTTCCATCCAATTAAAGATGTATCTGTTCCTCGAAAAGCTATGACACCTGTATGATCGGGAAGCAAAAACGTTATTGCCGCAAACTGCATCTCCCTCTCTTCATCAATAATATCCACATATTCTGTTATGTTAACATCCTTGAAGCGTTCAGACTCTGCTGCTAAAGCAAATAATTTCACAACAGAATGCATAAGAAATCCGGGCCCTTTGATTCGTAACTCATCAGGTAATTCCATTAATTGTTCTGCCGCATCCGGTAATGACATTATGCTTTGCGAATTTAGAAAAGAAAAATCTATATATGCAAAAATCGAAAAGATCAAAGCGTCAATTTCATTGAACTTGCTATGTTCAAAAGAAATATCTCCTCTCCATGTCAAATAATCGAATACATTCTGTTTTACTCCGTCCATTATTTACCCTCGCAAATAAGAACACTTCATCAACCTGCTCCTTTGTATAATATCGCCGCGGCTCTTCTCCTGTTGTATTTATCATAAACAAACTCGCTGCTCAGATATCGTTATCAATCACAGAACAGAGCACGGCCTTCCCTATCTCATATGCTTCCGGACATTCACTCGCCCTGGGGCCGCCCACACATAGCTCTGTTCCATCCGGAAGTGTGCTGATCCATCGAAGGATTTCCGGCACATCTTTCAGCCCGGAAGCTGTAAACATCGGCTTGCCAAGAAGCGCTCCCTCCTCAAGACCAGTTTCTGTTCCTGATACATACTGCATTTTTATAAGTCACGTAAAAGTGTCAGTATGACATCGCCGTTTCCGTCACGACTTCACCGGTCCAGTCGATGATCCCGCCGAACTCATAGACATTGGTATAGCCTATCTCAAACAGCTTCTGAGCTGCCTGTTTGCTGCGGTTCCCGCTGCGGCAGTACACCAGAATGACCTGATTCAGGTCCGGGAGTTCTTCCGGCTGATCAGATCCGATCGTTTCATTCGGGATGCAAATGGCTCCGGGAATATGCCCGGTCTCGAATTCATCCGGTCTCCGGACATCGACTATGACATGCCCGTCGTCCTGCTCCATCATTTCCTTTGCTTCGTCCTGCGAAATCTGCATATAACTGCGGACCATATCTTCGCCGTCCATGACCTGGCCGCCGGAGGAGCAGGCCGCAAGCAGCAAAGCAAAGACTGCTAAAAGGATCCGTCTGCAGCTGCTGATAATATTACTTCTTCTCATAATCTGCACACCATTATATATTCTTCGATTCCCGGTTTTCGTATCACTATGCCTTCATGTATCTCAGCCAGGTCCTCCACATCAAGGCAGCGAAAGCCATGATCCATCAAAAGCTGTGCCGTCACACCGGCTCCGTCTGTCAGGGTTCCGGTAAATGTGCCGTCATACCGCTGCTTTACACCGCAACTTGGGCTTCTTGACTGCAGCACGATCAGATCCGGCTGCTCACGCACAGCGATCTCCAGGCATTTTGCCGCACCGGCACGAAACGCATCATCAACAATCTGCCCATCTCTGGCTGTGACTACGCCATTTTTGATCTCTGACGGAACACGCGGTGTCGGCAGACCTCCCATCTGCTCCGGACAGACTTTGATCACTTCATTTTCCGCCATCAACCGCAGGATCTTCTCGTTCCGGTTGCTGCTGCCATTATATTTACAGTTTTCCCCTGCAAGGCAGGCGCTTACCATGATCTTCATATGATAATCCTTTTCTTTACGCCGATCATTTTTGCCGCCATGCCGGCGCAGTGATTCCGGCCGGCCCGCGTTGTTATCATTTTCTCGAGAAACTCAATGAAATTATATCATGAATTTTTCTTATATTTATATTTCCTGCAGCAATTTGTTATACAGCAGCATAGATTCCCACGGCAACAGCCGGATTTCCGGACTCAGCCTTCCGGCAAAATAGCCGGCAGCTTCGTGAGCCGCCGGCTATGTAAAAAATCATATTCATTTTATCTGAAGATCCCGGCCGCCTTTTTCGCAAAGCGTTCACCGAACACGATGAAGTTGTCCTTATAATGCTCCATTCCGTTATGCTTCTCTACATTGTCATTAACACCAACCGGACCCAGATGGATCACTGGCATCCCCCAGGCTTTTCCGCCGGAATAGCACAGCATGCCGTTGAACATCTCCATGATCAGGATTGACTGGATCACTGCCTCACCGCCGCCATGCGTGAACTGTTCGGTAGCAAGAGCGCCGCCGAGTTTTCCGGCAAAGTCAAGCTTTCCTGCTGCGGACATGATCCATGCGTGCATGTCCGGCGTCATCTGTGCCGCATAGGAAGGGGAGCCGATGACGATACCCCGGGCTTCCTTTACAAAGTCCTCGTCAACTTCGGGAATGGTAAATGCTTTTGCCTCCATGCCCTCAACCTGGTTCATGCCCTGTACAATCCAGTCAGCAGCCTGTCTGGTATTGCCGGTTTTAGAATCCACAATTACTGCAAGCTTCATATCGTCCCTCCTGATCAGTTTCCTGCGCAGTGATGTTCACCGCAGTGTTCGTGGCCACAGTCACCGCCATGATGATGTCCGTGGTGATCGCAGCGCGCGTTGGGATCATATTCCAGATTTCCTTCGGCAAGCGACTTCGCCGCTTCGTCCGCAGAGCCCCGGACTCCTGCATAGAGTTTGATTCCGGCATCCGCGAGCGCCGTCTGCGCACCCATACCGATCCCGCCGCAGATAAGCGCGTCGGCCTTTGCCGCCTGCAGGAAACCGGCCAGTGCGCCGTGCCCGCTCCCGTTGGTATCTACAACCTGCTCATTTACGATCTTGCTATCCTCAATGTCATACAGCTTGAATTGCTCTGTGTGGCCGAAATGCTGGAAGATTTCCCCATTTTCATAGGTGACTGCAATTCTCATGGTATCTGTTCCTTTCTCTCTGAGTTTTTGACTGATTTCAACCGGTTCGTACTCGAAATGTCCGCCGGAGATCAGCAGCCTTTTTCCGTTGACCAGCGCATCGGCGACTTTTTTCCTTGCGCTTTCGTAAATAGCAGTGACTGTCGTCCTGGCGATATTCATCCTGGCCGCGCAGGCTTCCTGGGTCAGCCCTTCATGATCCAGGAGTCTGAAAGCCTCAAATTCGTCAACAGTCATCAGAACATTTTCAGTGGCTGCGGTGTCATCCGGCGAGAAGCTTCGGTAGACCGGAAGCTGCCCGATCCGGCGGCATCTGACTGGTCTGGGCATAAGCCCTCCTTTCTGACATTTGTCAAAAACAGTATAGATCTGTAATCGACATATGTCAATAATCAATCCAACAGTATCACTTCTTCAAATACTTCACCGGTACTTCCTTTGTCAGCCAAATATGATTTGCTGATTCATAAAACCGATATCCATCCTGTGACATATGTTTACAGTCGATCTCATAGATGGCCGGCCTGCCGTGCCGGCTTCCCACTTTCTTTGCTGTTTCCACATCAGAAGAAAGATGTACATAGAGCCGGCTCTTCGGAATCAGTCCCTGTACATCAATTGAAGCAACATACTTCTCTCCGGTTCCATGCCAGAGAACATCCGGTGGTGTCTTCTCCTCCAGTTCCACATCTACCGGAATGGAATGGCCCTGATTTGCACGGATCAGGGTATGATCCTCGTTAAAGGAGTAGCGCTGCTTCTCGTCCGAGCGGACAATCTCCTCCAGGCTGTCCATATCCAGGAAATGTCCTCCCGACTGATTGATGCCGTCAATCAACTCCTGCACATCTGCCCAGCCATGCTCATCCAGTGTAATCCCGATTGCATCCGGTTTATGGCGCAGAATCAGCGAAATGAACCTGCTTGTATTGTTCTTTTTATCACCTTTTTTCCTCATAACGCGCTTGTTCTCCGATATCCTCCGCTTCTTCATTTTTCATCCTGCCAAGATAGGTACCGTAGATTATTGCAATAACTATCGTCGCTCCTATGTAAATCCAGTCAGCCAGCCCGTTATCTGCTCCAAACAGTGATAATACGTCGATCATGGCGTGCGCTATAATGCATGGGATAATACTGCCACTCCTGTAGCATACCATCGTCAGGATAAATCCCCAGCTGATGGCAAAAATGATCTGCATTACGGTCTCAAAGCTTGTCTGTCCGATAAAGAGATTCACGATATGACCCATACCGAACGTCACGGCAGAAACTATGATTGCCACGACTGTCTTATCCTTTGATAGCATGGCCCTGAAAAGAAATCCCCTGAAGATCATTTCTTCCACAAAGCCAACAAGAAGCATGGAAAGTGCCGCTGTCACCAATGAAAACCCCTGATATGAAGGAGAAAAACCATCCCAGATATTACCCGCGGCCAGGACCCACATCGGTATGAAAAGCAGATACTTCTTCGTATTCTTAGGCCATCTGGCAAGACCGTACTTTTCTTCCAGATGATTCCTTTTTACAAATGCTGCGATACCCACCGTAAAAACAATCAATGCCAGCAGCATAAAGATACTCTCATCTCCGAAATTGCCTCTTATTGTGCCTAAAACCACACAATAGAGTACGATCCAAATCACTGCAAACAAGATTTCATTCTCTTCATATAACTTTCGCATATCAATTCCCTTTCCGCGCAGCAATCATTCCGAAAAAAACATTCTCCAGCATCTTCTTGCACTGCTTCTCATCATATTCCATGGAATTATTGGCAAGCAGACTCGCCATGCCATGGGCCACACAGAAGAATGTCAGAAACATCTCCCTTGCCTGCTCTATATCTGTCTCAAGACCTGCCGCCATGATCCCCATGATCTCCGAAAGCCCTGGATCCGACATAAGAACCGTCACATCCTTGCCGCCAAACTTATCCGTCTGGAACAGAAAACGGAACAGGTTCTTTTCTTCCTGACCGAATCTCACATAATTAAGCCCCAGTGCCAGCATCGGATTTTCATTCGTATCCTCCGGCATAATGAACCTCGTATGGTATCTGTCTGCAATCTCATATGCGGCCTCCCGGATATCATCCACCGTCTTGAAGCTGTAAAGCACCGGCTGTGTGGAGCATCCAAGATGCTCCGCTATCGTTCTGGCGTTCAGATTCTCATGCCCGCTTGCCCTGATCACCTCAAAGGAAGCTTCGGCAACCATTGTTTTTGTCACTTTCACTTTAGGCGGCATACTTTTTCTCCATTCACTACGGTCTGTGCAGAGCAGAAGGATTCGCTCCTGGTCTGTTTTATAATATATGTTATATAACAATTATTATATTTTGCGGTTCAAATTTGTCAATGCGTTTTCCATTTACTACAATCCTTTCCGGCATATACCCTGCTTGCTGCCTGCACAAAATACGGTCCTGAAGTTTTTGACTTCAGGACCGCTTAATGTAATGACAAGATTCCGTTTTGTTTTAGCAGACGCCTCTGCCGGAATGCTTATCTGCAGTAAATTTCGATTGCCTGATGCGTGAACTCCGCGGTCCCTTCCCCGCCATAGCTGTCGATATTCTTTGTGAAATCTCCGCCGCCGGCATACATCTTACCGAGGCTGCTTAATATCTCTTTTGTACAGGTGTACATGTACTCTGTAATATAATTCTGCAGTTTCTTTACCAGACCCTGAGCTTCCCCAGATGCCGGATCCATGTTCCTGATCTGCCCGAATTCTTCAAAGATATCAATCATTCCCTGATAAATTTTCTGATCCTCTTCCTTTTTCCGGCCTTTGGATTTTTCCTCGAATTCCTTATAGGCTGGTGTTTTTCCCCAGGAAGCCTTTGCCTGAGCGGCATACGCATCCATTTTTTTTGTATCAAATGCATCAAAATTCAATTTTTTCACCCCCAATAGTTTGATTCCCTTCGCAAGGTCGATCAGGTTCTCGATGTGTTCCTTCTTAAGCTTCAGGAGCTCGATCTGCTGTTCCAAAGCCTTGCCCCTGTCAAAATCAGGACTGCTGATGATCTCTTTAATATCCTTCAGGGGGAATTCCAGTTCCCTGAAAAGCAGGATCTGCTGCAAGGTCTCCAGTGCCGCATCGTCATACAGCCGGTAGCCTGCCTCCGTGTATTTCGCCGGATGAAGCAGCCCGATCTTGTCATAATACTGCAGGGTGCGTATACTCACGCCTGTCAGCCTGCTAACTTCGTTTACCGTCATCATAATCTTCTGCCTCCTTGCTCTCGATAAGGCTACTATAAACTATGACGCAGCGTAGGGGTCAATACTTTCCAGGAGTTTTTTTGATTTTTCTGTCTGTCCCTCCGTTCCGTTTCTGTCCAGAATCGTTCGCAACGTTTTCTCGGCGGCTGCACGTGCATGCCAGGCAGAATAAACCTGCAGCTCACACACCTATGCATACTCATCGACGGTATCTTCCCGGAAGACAACCATTGCATTAATGCTTATGCACTTCTCATTAAGATATCCATCAGATCTGCCGCAGCATCAACCACAATGATGTCATCCATCCTCACGCGAAATACCATTGCCAGCACAACCAGGTTATCGATTGTCGGCATGGCTGCGCCCTTCTGCCACTTGTAGATGGCCTGGGGAGTTGCAAATCCAAAGATGTCCTGCAGATCCTTTACAGACAGACCTGCTGCCTTTCTCAGTCTCACAATGTTCTGTCCCGTTGCCACCAAATTAATGGTCGGGAAATTCATAGTCATCTTATCCTCCTGTTCCGGCACCCGGCCGGATCAGGATCTCAGTCGGATGCCTTAAAGTTGTAAATAGGCTTCATTACATCAATGATATCCACAGAATCGCGGATCACATCGATGATGTCTTCCAGGGACTTGTACGCCATCGGTGCTTCATCCAGTGTGGATTCATTCACGGATGTCGTGTAAATCCCCTTCATCGTCTCCCGGTATTCTTCCAGGTTCAGCTGCTCCTTTGCGGCGCGGCGGGACATGATTCTTCCTGCACCATGCGGAGCAGAATAGTTCCATTCTGCGTTGCCCTTACCGACAGCCAGAACACTTCCGTCCCTCATATTGATCGGGATCAGGACCTTCTCCCCGGCGTGGGCGGCTATTGCGCCCTTACGAAGAATCATCTCTTCCGTGTCGATATAATTATGGATTGTATGGAAAGCCTCACCACCGGCAATACCGGTTCTTTCCAGCAGGATCTCTGCCATCTTCTCGCGGTTTCTGCGGGCAAAGCGCTGACAGATCTCAACGTCATGCAGGTAATCGGCCAGATACTCGCCGTACAGGAAACATAAATCCTCCGGCATTGTTGCTTCGCACTGCTTCCAGGCGATCTGTTCCAACGCAGCCTGGATTTCCTTTCGCCTTCCCTGCTCCTTGTAGGTCCGGATGATTTCATCCCTCTCCTGAAAATAGGTCTCCTTACCCTTGTTCAGGTCGATGGCCAGACGCTGGTACAGCTCTGCGACCTGCTTTCCCAGATTGCGGCTTCCGCTGTGGATTACCAGATACTTTGTGCCGTCCGCCGCTTCGTCGATCTCGATGAAATGGTTTCCGCCTCCCAGAGTGCCCAGACTGCGCTCTAGGCGTTTTGCATCCTTCAGACTGCGCCAACACCGCAGCTCCTGCAGGTCAAAGCGTTCCTGCCGTCCCTCCCATACATTCATGCCGGAGGGAATATAATGAGCGGCTTCATCCAGCTTCTCGAAATCAACAGCAGCCTTTCCCAGATTGATGGTGTACATACCGCATCCGATATCAACGCCTACAATGTTGGGGACTGCCTTATCCACGACGGTCATGGTCGTTCCGATCGTGCAGCCTTTTCCAGCGTGAACATCCGGCATAATACGGATCCTGCTGCCCTCTGTAAACTCATAATCACACATACGGCGGATCTGCTCGACCGCCTCTTCCTCAATTACGCTTGCATAGCATATCGCCGTATTGATCTTTCCCTTTATCTCTAACATTTTCCTCAATTCCTTCCTGTCAGATTTACATGCACCCGGCGAGGTGCTGCTCATCCAGTGGACGAGCGTTTAGCACCGGCCGGAGGCTCAACTCTCACGCTGTTATCAGTCACGGATTTTAAGTCCGCCGCGTCTGCCGCCCTGTATGCGCATGGCTCATTGCTAACGCACAAAAATACCGCCTGCCTCATACAAGACAAGCGGTAGAAAGCTTCTTCTACGGAATTATGATCTTCTTATTCTGGCAAGATCACCTATATCCGGATACAGCTTCTATGCTCCTGTTGCATCCTGTATGAGCGCATAAAATGTGAGCCCCGCTCGTCTTTACGCGGTGCTTCTATATAACTTTCGCTCTCAAGATGTATCAAATAGATAGCTGTGAACATTGTTTTTCCTTTCCGGATATTCTATCCTGATTTCTTCATTGTGCTTACCATATCATAAAAACCTGTCGTTGTCATTATACTTGTAATATCAATAACACATATTTCCTGCTAACGGAAGATTTGAAAAAATACTTACATACGGTGTAGCGAAGCTGCAGTTCCTGCCCTGTTTTACTTTTTTAAAAGATGAAAATACTACTTTTCTGTAAGTTCCGTCACTCTCTCCACCAATTACTTTAACTATTACCTGTGACGGACATTTCTTTTTCGCATCCATCGTATAGTTAAATGTTGTTTTGGCTGTATTTCCATTAGCATATTTGTATGTACGTAGTGTTACGTACCCCTGCTTATTATATAATGATTTTGTTGACGATCCATCTGCAGAAACAGTCTCGCTAGATTTCAGGTTATTATTGGAATGATACGTATTCTTAATGGTTGTTTTCTTTCCATCCTTTAGTGTGATAACCAGTTTTACAGGCCTTTTCTTTTTATCAATCTTAATCTTCATCGAGCTTGTTTGGTTATTGCTTAGCGTGGATGTCACTTTCACATTTGCCGTATTCTTTTTCCATTTATACGTATATGTGGTCTTTCCATCTTTATTGGTTTCTACAGCTTTTTTCAGAAGGCCATTTTTGTATTCAAATGTTATGTCCCCGCCTGACGATCGACTCACCTTTGTTAAAAGATTTTTCTTCCACTTATAGGACACAGATCCAGTCTCTCCATGAGCCATAGAGGAGACCGATTTTGTTATCCATCCGTTCTTGTTATAAGTATAAGTGCTTTTCGTCTCTTCAAGCCATCCTATACTCGAATTTCCCTCATACATGACAATGGAGGTGGGAACATACTGTGTTGATGCAGCTATTACCCCTGTAGAAGGTGTCATTGCCAATAAAAATATCATGATTAATATTACTAGTTTTCTCATCTTGTTCATTCCTTTTCCTTTGTCTTTTCTCTGAAAAATTGGCAATTACTTACTACATAATCAATTATATGTTTCATATAATATTTTTTCAATGTATTCATTCGTCTCTACTCCTGATGTTCCTCCCAATAATCCCAGGCATCCTCGAAATCATCAAAGTCGTCTTCATTCTCCTCCCAGAAGTCTTCCGGATCATCATACCAGTCAACATCATAAGGATCGTCTGAACTCTTATATTTGTATTTCGATTTTCCGCTTGCCGGCTTTCTCTTGTATGGCGTCGGGGTGGGGGTGGGCGTCGGATTCTTCCTGTGATACTCCTCCCAGAATTGCGGCGTGAATACTTCTTCATCGTTTTTTATAAAGTAGTTGTCTACATACTTTGCACACTGATACAGATTCCTGCTTGTTTTGACAAAATATTCATCTTCCTCATTATAATCCATCCGATGCATTCCGAAGACATCCGGATACTGATGACTTCTGGAAAAGCCCGTATAATCTGGAAGATATTCCTCCAGAACGGTACGCTTCGCCTCCCATGCCAGATCCTTCACCTCTTCAAGATACTCATATTGATCATCCAGTCTGACCCGGTCAAAGTCATCACTGACGTGAACTGTGACATAGTAACGACTGTATCGGTTCCGTTTGCCGTTGCTGTCCGGTTTCCCGATCATACAGACTGCATCAATTTCTGTGCTCTTGTAATACTGCAGGGATTCCATCTTCGCCGGAACCTCCCGCTTCAGGACAACCGTATACTGTTCACACAGTTTCTGATACTGCGCACGCAGATCAGCCCGCTCTTTATACCTGACACCCAGGATCATTCCTGCAGCCACCAGCAGAACAAGCAGACAGACCAGAACTCTTACTTTTCCATCGCTTTTCATTTTTCCTTTATTACTCTCCCATATTGCGCTTCGCGAAAAAAACAATCTCCTTTATGAAACACAACCCGACCAATCAGGATCCGGAACAATTCATCGATTATTATGGGTACCTTTTGACACATATTGATTTGATTATATCATAATTTTTGTCAACTCTCCACAATTATCCTTTTCGATAATGAAGGTGCCGTAATTAGCAATGTGCATATCAAACAGATCGTCCAGAAAATCAATATTTCCATCATCGTTCATGGTCGTTCCGATCGTACAGCCTTTTCCGGCGTGGACATCCGGCATAATACGGATCCTGCTGCCCTCGGTGAATTCATAATCACACATGCGGCGGATCTGCTCGACCGCCTCTTCCTCAATTACGCTTGCATAACATATCGCAGTATTGATCTTTCCCTTTATCTCTAACACTTTTCTCACTTCCTTTCTGTCAGACTTACCTGCACCTGGAGAGGCGCCGGAGGTCCGGTAGCTCTCCGTTCAGCGCGGACCGAAGCAGAGCGGAGACTTTCAATTTTCACGCTGTTATCAGCCACGGATTTTAAGGCCGCCGCTCTAACCACTGAGCTAGCGGAGCAGAAACCATAGCAGAGTAAAAAATACCGCCTGCCTCATACAAGACAAGCGGTGAAAATACTCCTGTTACGGTTTTGCAAGCTGATTGCATATCTTCCCATTGCTCCGATTGCCCCTCCGAGGGCTACGAAGAGAAAACTCATACGTCACCTCCGTAAATTTCGATCTACAAGGCAGCCACAATTTCTGTTACTGCTACCAGCACTGCCTCTCCACTGATCGTAATGCGATTTTTTTCTTCCATACTGCAATGCAGATAGCCGCCACGTTTTGATGCCTGATATGCATAAATCTGCGATTTACCCAGTTCCTTTGACCAGTAGTCTGCAATCTGGCAGTGTGCTGATCCACAAACCGGATCTTCTGCAATTCCCAGCTTCGGACAGAAACTCCTCGAAACACAATCGGTTTCCTTTCCTGGTGCGGTTGCATTCTGAATGCGGCCCTCTATCTGTGTCAGAAACGCCTGATCCGGCTTCATGGTACGTACCTGATCTTCTGTTTCAAAAATACAAAGGAGGTCAAGGCCAAGTACAGCTTTGACCGGACGGACCCCAAAGGCCCGCTCCATCGCATCCGTAACTGGTATTTCCTTCAGATCATAGGTCGGAAAGCTCATCTCAAAGAGATTGCCGTGTTTCCTGACTATCAGGCATCCACTCATAGTATTAAACCGGACTGTGTCGCTATCCGTCTCATAGAAATTCAGAATTACAAACGACGATGCCAAGGTCGCATGCCCGCACAACTCCACCTCCGTTGACGGCGTGAACCAACGCAGATGATATCCTGTGTCTTCCTGCACAATGAAAGCAGTCTCTGACAAATTGTTCTCCATTGCCAGTTTCATCATGGATTCATCAGTCGGCCATTTGTCCATAACACAAACCGCTGCAGGATTACCAGAGAATGGTCTGCTTGTAAAAGCATCAACAATATACTGTTTCATACAATTCACCTCATACAAACTGGAATTTATCAGTCTAGTAGTCTCGCCATCGTTTTGTAAAAATCATCTTCTATATCATCGGAGTCTGGTTCTGATCGTTTCTCTAACTCTGCTTTTACCTTTGCCAGATCACTGCAGGTAACCCTCAAGCGTATAAAAGGGATACTAAAGAGAGATAACAAAAACTCCTCTTTCTGTTTTCCGATGTGAAATCCTTGTTTGCAGGTCTTTGCGGTGAAACGGATTCAGATCACCAATGACTACTCATGAATGGCTTCTGAGCATACTGCCCCGGACTGTACTGAAGACAGAACGGTATTTCTGCTGTTCAGAAGCCAGACAGGCGATCCAGTAGGTGGTATGGGCTTCTGGATCGGTGATGGGCAGCTCCACCCTGTCCGGAGGCTGATAGCCGGCTTTCAGCATTTGATCCGAGTTGAAGAAAGGAAGGTTGGAAGCATCGATCAGTTCCCCCAGGGCGTCCATGCTGTTCTGAATCAGAAGATCTGAGGCATTCAGCTTTTCCAGGGTGATGTCCATCCAGAAGCCCACATGGGCGGTCATCAGGATGCGGAGTCCCTTCAGCTCTTCAAAAGTGACACTGTCCTGCTTTGCCAGAGGATGGTCCTTTGTAATGGAGATATATAACTGTTCATCCAGATATCTCTGGCAGAACATGTCCTTATCCTCCGGAAAGTGATGCAGAACGACCATCTGATAAAGATGGCTTCGAAGACCGGCAAGCAGCTTTTCATCGCTGCCCACAAGCTCGGTGGACAGCGTTTTCCCGGGGAGCTGTTCCTGCAGGATCGGCATCAGTTCATTGATTGGAAACGGTGAACAGGATCCAATACTGACTGTCCGAAGGCTCCTGTCAAAGGCGATGACCCGCTCGATCATCTCGTGATTTGCTTCCAGAGCTCTTCTGGCATAGTCTGCCGCCAGCTTTCCTGTCTCATTCAGTGAGATCTTGCTGTTTTCCCTGATGAACAAAGATACTCCCAGCACATCCTCCAGTTTTTTCATGGAGCGGCTTAAGGACGGCTGCGATATATGCAGTTCTTCGGATGCTTTTAAAAGCGTGCCGCAGCGGGCAACGGCTTCAAACTGCTCCAGCAGGTAGGATTCGATCAGCATGATATCATTTCCTCTCTAGTCTCTTTTATCTCTCAATATATACGTGATACGTATACCATTATAGATACAAAGCAGTGTACATGCAAGTGATATCTGGATAAAATAGCATCATCAAGAGGAAAGCAACATATAGCTGTAAAACAACAGAAGAATCGAGAGGATATACAGACAATGGAATACTTCACACTGAATAACGGAATCAAGATGCCCATGGCAGGTATCGGCGTATTTCTGATGAGCCCGGCGGAGGCGGAGGCTTCCGTGGAGAGCGCTTTAAGAAGCGGTGTACGTCTCATCGATACCGCAAACGGGTATATGAACGAATCCGGAACCGGCCGTGGAATCAAAAAGAGCGGCGTTGCCAGAGAAGAGATCTTCCTCGTTACCAAACTCTGGCCTACTGTCTATGAGAAAGAGACCGCCATCGACGAGACTCTTGCCCGTCTGGGTACCGATTACATCGATCTTCTTTTCCTGCATCAGCCCACCGACAACTGGCGTGAGGGTTACAAGAATATCGAAAAGGCATATAAGGAAGGCAAAGTGAAAGCCATCGGCCTGTCCAACTTCCCGGAGGACCTCCTTCAGGAAGCCATCGATACCATGGAGATCAAGCCCCAGGTGGTGCAGGTAGAGGCCCATCCTTACTTCCCCCAGACTGAGCTCAAGAAGATCCTTGCGGAAACGGGCATGGGTCTCATGGCGTGGTATCCCCTGGGCCACGGCGACAAGACTCTGACCGGGCAGCCCATCTTTGCCGAGCTTGGCACCAGGTATGGCAAGAGCCCGGCACAGATCATCCTCCGCTGGCACATCCAGAGCGGTAACGTGGTGATCCCCGGTTCCAAGAATCCTGATCATATTCGCGACAACTTCGACATCTTTGATTTCGCTCTGACTGATGAAGAAATGGCAGAGATTGCAAAGGTCGACAAGGGCGTCCGTTACTACAACGGCACACCCGAGATGATTGCCGCATACAAGACGATGGAACTCGGACCCGATCTGTAAAAACAAGAGGTGAAAATCATGGCAAAGGAATTAGTCGTATACTTCTCCGTCTACGGCACAGCAAAGATCGTAGCCGAGGAGATCGCAAAACAGACCGGCGCGGATATCGCGGAGATCGAGCCTGTCGTTCCCTATGACAGCAACCGGGATCACTACAACGCGCTGGCAAGACTCGCAAAGAAAGAACATGACGAGGATCAGCGGCCTGCGATCAGGAACAAGATCGACATCGAAGGCTATGACAGGATCTATATCGGCTATCCCATGGCCACAGGCTGGAGTAACATCCTTATGAATACAATCGAAGCCGTCTCGCTTGAACGGGAATACGTGGAGACATGGCTCGACCGCCGGGAGCTGGATTATCTAATCTACAACGATCCCGCTGCATACGTGGAGCTGGTGCTGAACGGCGATGTGAAAGAATACTTGGATAAAGTAAGACAGGGACAATAATCCGGGTTCATGGAAAGGAGGTGGCAAAACGCCACCTCCTAGAAAAGGGTGTGCGTTCAATGAACACCCTTTTTCCATATAGAGGACGCAAGGATACGGATTCAATCTTCCTCCTTGAATGAATAGAAAAAGCAAGGGTACAAGTACTGTTTGTATCCTTGCTCGAAGTAGAGGAGCGGAGTTCAATTCCGACCCTTGTTTGCAGCACTATCGTTTGAAATGACGGTGGGAAGTCAGCTGACTGAACGATTCTCTTATCCCTCAGCGCAGAACCTTCTCCATCGGTTTTCCTTTTGCCAGTTCGTCCACCAGCTTGTCCAGCTGCCGGATCTTCTTCATTATTGGGTCCTCGATGGTTTCTACCTGGATTCCGCAGATCTTCCCTGTGATCAGCTCCGCCCTCGGGTTGTATGCCGGCGCATTGTCGAAGAACTCCGCATAGTTCACATCGAGATCTGTCGTCTCCATTTCATATCCGGTCAGCCATGCAGTAACTTCATCAACCTCTGCCTTGGTACGGCCTTTCTTTTCCGCCTTAGCTACAAGCATTGGATATACTTTTGAGACCTTCATATCAAAAACGGATTGTCTTGGCATCGTTCGTCACCTCATGCATGGTTTCCGGTCTTCCGACACCAATCCGCGATCTCTGCGATCAGATCCAGCGGAAGATCATCGGAATACGGGATCTGGATTGACCCCTTGCTGTATTTGCAGCCCGCCTGATGCAGCTTTTCCGCAAAATACGTCACCGCTTCCGGGCCGGGATACAGCCCGATGTGCTTCTTCGCGGCGGCAAAGTGGATGATGTTATGGCCTTTCCACCAGGTCGGCATGGACCAGGAGATCTTCTCAACCGCATCCGGAAGCGCAGCGCGGAGCACGTTCCGCACACGCTCCAGATGGCCGCGGATTGCTTCATCCTGAGAAAGGATGTATTCGTCTACCGTCTCCGGCGTTTTCCCGCAGTAATGGCTCTGGTTCTCATTTTTGAATGTGCGTCCGCACTTTGGACATTTCCACATGGTTTACTTCCTTTCCCGGATCACAACGTGTACGCTGTCCCCGTCGCTTTTTTGAAGCTGCTTTCGGATCGCTTTCAGAAGCCCGATCAGATAGCACACGTTCCCGTTTTCATCCTTACACGCCCATATTGACGATGCTGCCGTCGTATGGGATTCCTTGATGGGATTATTGTATCCTCGAAACGAGAATAGTCCTGTCATTTCTTGCCCAGATCTGTCCTGCCCTTCCGCTCCACCTTCTGAACGAGAAACGGATAGACCTTCGATACCTTCTTATCAAGAATACTTTGCCGCGGCAGGCCCCGACCTTCCTTCCGTACGCGCGGTTCAGACCGACACGACGCCGCGCCAGCCGCGCATGCCATAATAGGAATCCGCGCCGTTGTGGAACAGGAATACCGCGCCGTAGCGTCTTTCACAAAACAGCGCGCCGCCGAGATCGCGGATTTCCTTCGGCGTTGCGATCCAACTTGATGTTTTCAGATCGAATTCGCCGAGCGTCTGCAGAAATCGATACTGCTGCTCAGTCATGAGTGAGATCCCGTGCCGGGCAGCCTGTTCCTCCGCGCTGCCTTTGGGCGGGGCCTTTTTCCTTGCTTTGCGCGCGGTTTCGTCATAACAGAGGCTTCTGCGGCCCGCGGGCGATTCTTTTGCGCAGTCCGCAAACAGGATCCGTTCGCCGTCGGTCCCGATGACGTCCGGCTCGCCGCCAGATTCCTCCATCCATCGAAGTGCGTCAAGCGCCTCCGGATGGGCTTCGAGCCTTGCCAAGACAACTGCCCACGAAAGCTCCCCGCGGTGGATTCTGTTTGATTCAAAACGTGTTTTCAAAAGTTCGATCATATGTGTTCCTCCGCCATCTGTGCGATCCGGTCAAAGGTACGTCCGTTTCGGATTGTAATATGCGGGTAGAAGGATTCTTTCAGCAGCAGCCGGTGGTAAGCCGTCCTCGAATACGTCTCTTCCGCGAACTTTCCCCAGAAGACGACCCGCTCCCCGAAGGAAACGATCTCTTCCCGGAGCGGCATCTCCCGAATCCGCCGGAAAACGACCGTCGGATCGGCTTCATCCAGGAGAAAGAGTACATCCCTGCGTGCCATGGGTTTTCGCCACCATGCAGGACGCAGATCTGCCTCTCTGAGAAAACTCCCTGCTTCCAGAAGGAGCAGAGGGATTTCTTCCGTAATCTGCCGACGAATCAGCGCGCGGATCTTCTCTTGTATGACATCCACCGGTTCCGCTGAATCCAGAAGCAGGTTTCCGCTGGCAAGATACGACCGGACGTTTGAAAAACCTTCGCTTTTCAACTGCTCGCAGAACGGCGCCGTTGGGAGCTTGTTTCTTCCGCCGACGTTTATCCCCCGCAGAAGCAGGATGTAAGTGGTTTCGTGTGCCATATTCAGCTCCTTTTCCGCCCTAAAGATCAAACATCGCCAGCAGCCGCTTGAAGGTATCCTGCCCGTCGAGACAGGTATCCGTGAGCCAGCCCTTTTCGGTTTCCCATTCGGACAGTCCCCGGTAGTAAAAAGTCTTTTTGCTGTCCTCGATGAGGAAGGGAACAATATTGAACCGCAGGCACTCCTTCAGCGCGATCAGCCGCCCGACCCTGCCGTTGCCGTCCTGGAAGGGGTGGATCTTCTCAAATTCCGCGTGGAAGGCGATGATGTCCTGTATCGTGACATCACCCTTTGCGTTGTAGGTATCGAGCAGGTTTTTTATGCGCGTGGGCACGTCTTTCGGCTTCGTCGTCTCACGTCCGCCCACGACGTTGGAGCGTTTCTTATAATCCCCCACGGCAAACCAGTCGAGGGTCGAATCCTTCGTGTCACGCTTGAGGATAAAATGCAGCTCCTTGATGATTTCCTCGGTCAACAAATCGTCCGCGCAGTCGATCACGTAATCGATGGCGCGGAAGTGATGGACCGTCTCCAGAATGTCGTCCACTGGCACGCCGTCGCCCGCGTCGAGGGTATTCGTCTCAAAGATCAGGCGCGTCTGATCTTCGGTCAGACGGCTGCCCTCGATGTGGTTCGAGTTGTAGGTCATCCGCACCTGGAGCTCATGGTACAGTCCGCCGGAGATCTTCGCAGCCTTCTCCTCACGGAGGGTCTGCAGGATCGGATTGTCTGAAACCTCGCTGCACAGCTCCGCAGCCGTGCAGGAAAAGTACCCGCACAGCTTTTCCATCACGACGCGGGACAGCTTCTCCCCGCGTCCGATCTTCGCAATGGTCCGAGAGGATATGCCGAGTTCTTTCGTCAGATCGGAGCGCGTGATGCCGCGCTCGTTCAGCTTTGCTTCAAGCCCTTTGTAGGAGATCATGTTCAGCCCTCACTTTAATCTTTACTTGTTATACCACGAAGCAAGCAATAAGTAAAGATTCTGAGGCGGAGTTTACAGAAAAGTAAAGATGTCTGAAGGGCGTCAGTTGAGCTGACACCCTTCGTACGCCCGGAAAAGGATGTTCACCCAGTGAACACCCCTGAACAACGGAAAGGGTGTAGATTAAAGCGACACCCTTTATCCATAAGTAAGGGGTCACTGATCTGGTGACCCCTTCCCATTACCGAATGCCGCTGGACAACGAGGTTAATTTCTGTTTTATATGATCGTTTTTTGAAAGGAATAGCGACAAGTGAAGAGAATAATACAACCTTTCCTCTCCCCAATAACATCTCTACATTTTTCCGGGCAATGGTGTATTGCTGCATGTCTTTTTTTACAGTCCGGTATTCTTTGTATGCCGCCTTTTTCCAGTTCAATACCTCTGTATATTCCTCGGACAGTTCCTTTACCTTCGGGATCTTTTGGGAAGGATACGCATCAAAGGTTTTCTTCGCTGCCCTGTGGATGGTGATCTCTTCCCTGCGTGCTTCCAGAAACTTTTTACTGTAGCCTGTCTTACGATATGCCTCACACGTACTGCGTGTTTTGGAGTAATCAACGATCGCTTTTTTTAGTGCGCCAAGCTCCTTAAGTTTCGCTTCACAGGTTTTGATTTCTTCGGAAAGCACATGAAACCGATCCGTTGCATTCTCTGTCAGTGCATCCAGTTTTTCATAGGAATCGATGTTCTTTTCCTGCAGGAAAATGAGAACCTCCGCAGCCTGGGAATTGTTGAAATGCATCGCCCATTTCTCATACCCTTTTCCCTTTTTCTGCTGCAGAATCTGCTCGAAATCCTTCATCAGGCTGAAATGATATTGCTGACGGGATGGTGTGCCGGGATCTCTTCTGCCGGCAGCATACTTTCCGATGACATCACGGATTTCTGCTTCTGTGTAGCCGGCTCCGAGGGAACGAAAGCGGATGAAGCTGCCTCCTTTTTTCGGACGAACCGACACCTGTTTTCCTTCTTTGATTTCATAGCCCGCTCGCTCCAGATATTGCAGCAATTCCGTAAACGAGTCCGGCCGCTTTTCCAGAATTTCATCCAGATCCATGCACAGGATTTCCCGCTGTGATAATTCCTTTTTATAGGTGGAACGCCTCTGCCAGGCATGCCGCGGTTTCTCTTCAGGTTCTCGTACTTCACGGTATCGATGATGGTTGTTGTCTTTGAAGCCTGCGTTTCATTTGCTCCGGTATCCTCTGCGGATGCCTGTGTCCCGATCTCCGGCTTCGCTTCCTCATCATCCGTCATGGTGCCGAGATTGATCACCGGCAGCACGGTCTTGTCATCGTCTACGTAGAACTTCACATCCAGCAGCGTATAGCCGATGTTGCTCTCACAGCGGAGTTCCTCCATCCTGTACTCTCCGTAGGGAAGTGCTCCGAGATCATCGTTTACAGGTGCGTCGGATCCCTTCTGACCTTTGCTGAACCAGATGCCCGCCTTCGGATCTGTTTCGTCAGACGGGATCACTGAATCCTCGTCCTTATATTTCTCCAGGAGGGCATCATTTGCATTCGTATTCTTCGAATGCGGGTTGGTTTTGCCGCCGGAATGGAACATGCCGTTCCGGTCGGTAACGATCACATGCTGCTCCCCTGTTTTCATCATGGTCAGGACAAATGCGATCCTGTCCATGCGTGCATTGGTTCCGTCCGCAATCTTGTTGAAGCTGATCTCGTTGCGCACGACCTGGTTCCGGAAATTCAGCCCGTCTCCTTCCGTACTCGCTTTAACGATCTCCCCGTCCGTAACGATCCTGAATGTTCTCGGATCTCCGTCCGTCAGAAGGTAGCTCTCATTGGTTGCCGTCTCCTGAATGGTGTAGGTTCCGTATGGGAAATAATCTTTCGGGAGTGATGCATGACCATCCTCATCCGTATAGATCTTTGTGATTTCCTCTCCCGGCTCAAAGCTCTTCTCATCAATCCACACACGCAGTTTTGATGCGTTCGTGACTGTAAACTCAATCCCTTCCAGGGAGGCCCCGCCGAGCGCCTCGTTCTTGTCCAGCTCCTTATCACGTTTCTCGATTTCCACGCCGCCGCGGACAACATCCTCATCGCACGGGTCATTTGTCAGATCTACGATCTTCCCGTTCTCACGGATCTGGAAGGATTTCTTCCATGTCGGATTCAGCAGATATCCTTCCGAATTCTTTGTCTCCCGGATCTCATAGGATCCGTACGGGAGCGCATCCGCAGCTGTCTGGGCGATTCCCTTCTCGTCGGTCCGGATAATCATCACATCTTTTCCGCTCTCAAAGGATTTGCCTCCAACCACAACCGCGTTTTGGCTCTTATTGGTGATGGTGAATTCCGCATCCTTCAGTCTGGCATCACCCTGTGCGTCATCATCTTTATAATGGCTGTCCTGCTTTTTGATTTTGACGCCGCCTCTGATGACCTTGTTATGAATGGCATTGTCCGGAGCCGTCATATCATACAGGACACCATCCTCCAGGGCAGTCAGTGTAAAGGTTCGCTCTGTGATGCCTTCTCCGAGATAACCTGCTGGCGCGCCTTTCTCACGGATCAGATAGGTCCCGACCTGCAGGTCCTTGTTTCCGGTTGCTGCATATCCTTTGTCATGCTTTGTACCGCATCTGCATACAGCTGCTCATGTGTGATCCCGTATTCTTCCAGAAGCGGATTTGTTACCAGATAAGACATCTCTCCTCTGTCATACCTTTTACTACATCCATATAAAACAGACCATCACGGTTGCAGTAGAAGAGGATCCTTTTCACACCCCTGATCCGGAATCGGGCCTCCGCATTTCCCTCCGGATAAAGCCTGATCAGCTGTAGATCGTCCAGTGAAACCGCTGCTATGAATGAAATATAATGCTCTTTGGTCATGCTGTGATCGATTCTTACATAGTATTCATCTTCCACGCGCTCGATAAAGATCGGATGGTGTTCATTGGACGGCTCTGCCTCCAGCGGGACCACTGATATGCCATGGCAATGAATGTCGGCTTCTCCCATACTGTGGATCACATTTCCGCATACCGGGCAGACATAAAATTTGGAACGCCGCATATTTGCGGATACGTTCGTGTTCCGGATCGTATTGCCGGAGATCAGTTCCGTGACCGAAACCGAAAACACCTCTGCTATAGGTTCCAGCAGAGTGATGTCCGGATACCCTTTTCCTGTTTCCCATTTCGAGACGGTCTTATCGCTCACGCCCAGCTTCTCCGCAAGCTGAAGCTGGGTCAGTTTGCTCTTTTCACGTAATTCCTTTATGATTGCTCCTGTAACATATTGGTTCATTTTTCTTCACCTCCATGTACAGATCGTATAACGGTATGTTGGGCAGTGCCACCTACGGAAAGTAGAGATCACTTCCTCTTTTTGGGGGCCGGCAATTCCGGATACATAGCCTCGATCAGCTCTTTAAGAAAAGCCCTGTCTTCCATGTCGACGAGCAGCATTTCCTTAGCGCCTTCGTATGGCAGCTCCAGATCCGCCTCCGGCATCATCCGTTTCGCTGATTGTGTCGGTTTCACCAGAAAACGGTCATCATAGATGCCGCCGAAGATTCTTCCACGATAGTAGAGGATGTATTCACCCATCATGGCTTTATATGTGATCTCGTCAAGGCCCGACAGCTGGTCAAGGATGAAATCCAGATAATCTTTGCTTGAAGCCATTTAGTGTACCCCCTTCGACAACAATGTCCTTTTTATTTATTAAGTGATTCCGTTGCCCTGATCGCGCCCTGGCAGTGAATTCTTACTACACGATTCTCGTCGGTTTCCGATATCTGTCTCAGCTGCTCCAGATAAGGACGGACGAATTCCGGCCTTCGCTTTCCGAGTACGCGGAAGATCTCCGGCGCTTCCATTCTTACTTTGTCATCAGAATCGTGGAGCAGCCCTTCGAATACTGTCATATAGTTCTCATAGACATCCGGTGTATTTGTGGCAATGTTTTCGGATGCCCAGATAAAGCTCAGCCGCACCTTCGCAACCTCATCAACGGCAAAACGGAACAGATCTATCCAATACGGTTCGATCGCAGAATAGCTGCTCCGTCCGATCCTTCCAAGAGCATTCACTGCGCGCTCACGCAAAAGAGCCTCCTGACTGTCTAAGAAAGAGGCTATTTCCGAAACCACATTCAGTATGGATGCCGGATAGACAAGACCCATTTCTCCAAGCAGCCAGAGTGCTTTTGCCTGAATTTTTACGGACGTATGGCTAAGGAGAGAAGAAACAAACGGAATGTTCTCTTCCCACTTATCCCTGTCATTTGTCAGTATTCCAAGTTCCTTGTGGAGTTCAGATTCCTTCACACCGGTATTTCCTCAAACTGGAATTTGTTGATATCAAAGCGTCAGTATTTCGCTCACGATTTCATAAACGTTCTTATTGACTGTATCCACTTTTATGGTGTCAAGCGTTTGATACATGTCGATCCTTGCAACGCTTCTGTCGATTACATCGTTACTGCGGATCCCCCTGGCGATGTCAGCAGAGAGTCTTTTGCGCAAATTGGTTTCATCGATCATAAGCGAAATCTTTATGACTCTCGCATCTCCTGTGTCCAGTCTATCGATTATTTCGTCAATAATGGATTGTTCATGCATCACCCAGCAGAAAATAATATTTTCATAGGCCGTACAGTGGAGAAAACTATTCAGCAGGAAGCAGATGTTGCGCATGACCATGGCTTTTGTTTCTTCTGTTACCTGAAACGGATCGGCATCCCAACACCAATCGCCGTCAAGAAAAACACTGTTCGGCAACTTCTTTTTCAGTTGCTGACTCACCGTCGTTTTACCGACGCCCATTGTACCGCCGATCAGATATATTGTTTTCATATCTGTTCCTCACAAATCCCGATTCTTAATATATGAGTAGAGGCTTCTACAGTCTCTGCTCTTTCTTTATGATGAAGGTGATTGGTCTGACGTAATTCCCGATTGGGACACCACGCCCGAAGTTAAATGTGTCAGCCCGCCCTCATCGTTCTACATTCGATTCAGCAAGTTGGGAAAGATTGCTTCTCCCGTTTAACGAAAGAATATGAGTGAACCCTGAAGAGCTGGATCCAATCATAAATCACTTACGAAAGGAGAGTCTTTCTTATGATTGCTGTTGGTATTGATGTTTCAAAATCCAAGAGCACGGTGGCCATCCTCAACGGTGATGGCAGCATCCGTGTTAAGCCCTTTGATGTACACCACGTCTCTGATGAGTTACAGACAGTGGTTAACTACATCAAAGGAATCTCCGAGTCCCCGACCATCCTTATGGAGCCTACCAGTCACTATCATTATCCACTCCTGAAAGCCTTTCAGGAAGCAGAACTACCGGTCTGTCTGATTAATCCGTATCAGATGAAGAAGTATGGTGATACCGAGCTTCGAAAGGCAAAGACGGACAAAAGAGATGCTTTGCGGATTGCCCAGTATGCACTGGAAAAATCGTATTCTTTGGTTCCTTACACGCCTCAGGACCAGAAGTATGAGGATCTTCGGTTTCTGTCCAGACAATATAGTCAGCGAATCTCGACGCTCACAGTCGCCAAGATTCAGCTGCTCAGCATTCTGGATGAAACAATGCCGGGCATTACTACTATCCTCCCTCTTAAGAGCAGGGATCCCGACAACTGCGTGCTTCTACGTTTCATTAAGCGTTTCAAGTCCTTCGACGTGATCCGTAAGATGGGCAAGACACGCTTCCTAGATAGTTATCAGGTTTTGGTCAAAAAGACCAAGGATCATTTTGCCGGAGCTAAAGGCCTGGCTATCTATGAGCTGGTTCTTAACAGTGTTACCACCCGAGGAGAAAATCCATTATCCGCAATGACCCAGGATCAATGTGTTGATCTCGTATCCACATCTCAGAAAGCTGCTGATGAGATCAATCTTCAAATGCGGATCATTGCAGAAACCATACCGGAGTACAAAGTGCTTCGTTCTATGGCCGGCGTGGGTGATCGGCTTGGCCCCATCATCCTCGGTGAGATTGGTGACATTCGCCGTTTTCACAGTGGTAAAGCTCTCAATGCTTATGCTGGCAACGATGCCCCGCCGTATCAGTCCGGACAATTCGAGAGCCGGAATCGTCACATCTCCAAGCGTGGCAACCCGGCTCTCAGAAAAGCTTGTTTTGAGGTTATGCAGGCTCTCAAACTGACCAAACCTCAGGACGATCCTGTTTACCTTTTTCTGCTCAAAAAGGAACAGGAAGGAAAACCCTACAACGTAGCCAAGATGGCTGCCGTCAATAAGTTCCTGCGGATCTACTATGCTCGTGCGATAGAGTTGTACAAGTAAATCCGTCCGCTTTTATTATAGCCGTCAACTACCGGCCTGCAATAACAGGTCTTGTTAAGGTTACTCTTTTTCAGTTCTAAAAGTACTCTAGTACTTCAAAAATCTGCTTGACAAGCATTAGCAAGATTTCGCGCTCTATGTACGCTTATATTATCAGAACACGACCGTTTTGCCCACCCGGGAAGCTCATGTAACGCGGCAGCTTCCGCCACCGCTTATCCGTTGTCAGTTACTCATCGAAATCGTCATCATCTAAAATATCTTATCTGCTTTATCTAACGCGTATTAGATGAGACATGCTTTTTTCTGCCGGAAAACAGTCGATCAGGAACGACCAGAGACGGTTTTATAGGCATTTTCGACCTTAGTTCTTTTTTAGACGGCAGCCCTGCCGGAAAGCCGACTTTTTCCGTTTTAGATATTCGGCAATATTTTTAGACGCCATCTAATGGCCATTAGACAGTTCGTCCCGGAAATAGAAAATGCCGCCGGATCCTGCTTTGATGGCAAAATCATCGGCGGCACTGCCGTTCCTGGCGGGATTCGAACCCACGACCTTCCGCTTAGGAGCCACGGTCGGTGTTATGCACCGAGGATCATATGTAGTCTTTCAAAGTCCCTGAAGGCCCGTAATCGCAAGTTATTTTTTTGTTATTGAGTGCACTGGTGATCACCGGAAATCATCCGAAATCATTGGTAATCACCTGGTGAAATTAGACGTTTTTTAGAAATTTCTAATAGTGCCGTTTACTGTGTTATGAGCACAGGACTTTTTTAGACCGGATCCGACGGCATTGTTTCTGCCGTTTCAGTTATCTTCTGAGATGAAAAAGACTTGCCTGATGCTTTAACATACGTCAGGCAAGCCCGTTTTTTTATGCAGTGATTTTTATTCGATTGTTCCGGCCAGCGCCTTCAGCAGCTTTGCCATCTCAGGATTCGTCAGGACCTTCATCAGCAGCTCCGCATCGATACCGGCTGACTGACCGGCCTGCTCGGCTGCGATCTGGCCCGGTGTCTTTTTCTGATAGAAGACATCCTCAAAGATCTGGGCGTTGTTTTTGCGGTCTTCATCCAGAATATGAGAGTACTGGTCCGTGACCATCTTGGCCTGCGCATGACCGGAATCGCCCTGTACGGATTTCACATCGCCGCCGTTCAGCTTCAGCTTGTAGGTAATACTTGAATGGCGGAGGCTGTGGAAGACTACCTTTGGCAGATTATTCTGCTCAATCAGCTGATTAAAGAGCTCATTGATCCTTCCATGCTCCATCGGTGCTCCGAAAGGACCGGCAATTACCAGCTGATAGTCATGATACTCACTGCCAAGCTCCTCCTTTGTCATTTCCTGATCCCTTTTCCAACCGATCAGCATCTCAGCAACTGTTCTGGGAAGATAGATTCTTCTCGTACTGGTGAGGGTCTTCGGCTTTTTAAGGACAAGTACCGTAGCTGTTCCACTCGTATGCTCAGGAAACACGCAGAGAACATCTTTCTTCTCCAGCGTTTCCATCGTACTCTTCCTGACCCGCTGCAGCTCCTTATTGATAAAAATGGAAGCTTTTCCTTCCGCCAGGCTTTCTTCAGAAATATCCACACAGTCCCAGGTCAGGCCGAGCAGCTCACCAATTCGCAGTGAACAGGAAAATGCAAGATTGATCGCAAGCTTCAGGCGTTCATCTTCACATACCTCAAGTGCATGGAACAATGTGTCAGCGTCCCAGATATCGCGTGTTTTTTTCTCCACCTTCGGAACAGTTGCCAGCTGTGCAGGATTCTTTTCTATCAGTTCCCACTTCATAGCCTGTGTAAAAGCACTGTTTAAGAGCTTATGTACTCTCCGCACTGTCCCCGGCGTAACAAAACTGTCTCTTTTCCCGGGTGTTTGCCGCTTCGTATATTGCTTATCCGTGCACCGGATGACCGCCTTTGTCTGCAGAAGAGACATATAGTATTTTTCCAGGACTCTCGGCGTCACTTCGGAAAGCTTCATCGGGCCGATAATGGGATTGATGTAGTTTTTGATCAGACCGGTACTGCCTTCGTACATGGACATGGACCAGGTGTTTTTGCCGTAGAGGGAAACATATTCCCGAAGCAGTTCCTCGACCGTTTTGCATTTGGGAATCACAAGGCTGCCAAGCTCCTGTCTGTATTCAATTTCTGCCTTTCGCCGTTTGGCCTCTTCCTTCGTCTTAAAAGACTCCCATTTCTGCTTTCTCCTGCCGTCTTCAGAGTCGTAAAGATAGACGACATAGTACCGATTCTTCTTTTGAACAATTGATGCCATATATCCTGCACCTCCTTATGATTCCGCAAAGAGTTTCTGCTGCTTAAGCCACCACGAAATATTTTCTCTGCGAATTATGTAGCTGGCGCCGTACTTCTTTGCCGTGAGCTTCCCTTCCCGGATCAGCCGCCGGACCTCATCGGGCGTAAGATCCATAAGAACTGCCGTTTCCCGGACGTTATAGCTGGGCTTGTCCGGATCAACCTCCAGACGAGGAGCTTCCTTTTTCTTTTCTGCCATCCTAATCTCTTCCAGTTCTTCCGGCGTCCGATCCGACAGCTTCCGGTATTTTGACTGCCCTGCATACCACCGCTCGAAGCTCTCACGTGTGATCCTTTTCTTATCCGCAATGATCACAAAGTCAAACGCATCCCGATTCTCCTTCCTTTCAAGGATGTTGTAGACTTCATCCCTCTCGATATAGAGCTCCTTTGCCATTTCCGGCATCGTCAGGGTCTCTGCCTCAAGCGCAGCATCCTTCTCACGGTCTTCCTGTGTCCGGTGCTTGTTCTGGGATGCGTACCATTTTTCAAAATCCGTCTTGCGGATCCGCGTCCACGTCTCAGCCTTAAAAGTCGGAATCTGGTCCCGCCTGATCAGGTAATACACGGATGTGTTGTCAAGGGAAAGCATATCTGCGATCTCCTGCACAGAATACGAGTTTGCTCTCAGCTCTTCTCCGGGTGGAGGTCCGTTTACCTTTTTCCGCTTGGTCTGGTTGGCATACCATTTCTCAAAGCTTTCGATCACGACCCTCATCTTTCCGTTAACTCTGATCGTCTCGAAGCAGTTCTTATGTACCAGCCAGTAGGGTTCCGTCTTCCCGAGGCCAAGCATTTTCCCCATCTCTGCAACAGACATTGTGGTTTTCTTTTCATCTGGCATTTTCAGTTCCTCCTCTCAAAGATATATCCAGGCCGCACGGCCTGGATATAACCTATCAACCCTTCTTCGGAATTGTTAGGATGTCGATTCTGCTGTTTTGCCGAAACGAGATCCTTGACAGATTTCAGGCAGTATGATTCAGCCATTCATCAAAACTTTTCCTCGAGATCCGGTAACCGGAACGGCCGACCCTGATCCATCGGAATTCCTTTTTCTGCAGAAGGTTGTAAACGCTTCTCTTGCTGATCATCAGGATAGCCTCCAGATCCTCCACTGTATAACAACGGTTTTCCGGAACGGTACCCGCCTCATCCGCATTTACTTCAAAATCTGCATTATCCTGTTTTTCCATCTCTTTCTCATCTATTCTCATCTCGTTCATTTGTCGTCCTCCTCATCGGTATTTATGTCTTTACGGCGCTTCGACCGTCTCCGGGATATACATTCCCAGGCTGATCTTCAAGTAATCATCGATCTCGCTGAGCTGTTCCTTCGTCAGCTTTCCGAGATAGCCTTTGATCCGGCTCTTGTCGATCGTCTTGATCTGTTCAAACTCGACCATCGAGGGAGCCGCAAGCGCACGGTTGTTTTTAATCAGATAATGGGTCGGCTGGTTCAGCTTCTTGATCTGCGTCGTCATCGGCGCCACGATCAGGGTGGGGCAGTAGAAGTTCCCGTCATTATTCTGCAGGACCAGTACCGGCCGCGTGCCTCCCTGCTCCGATCCGGTAAATGGATTCAGGTTTGCCAGGTAAATATCGCCTCTCCGGAAGAACCATCCGGGTCTTAATTCTCTTGTTCTCATGGGCTGTTCCTCCGATCAGTATTTCTGTGGAAGCGCGTTTTTCCGGCTGCTTCCGTTGTACATGAGCCATACCTGGTTCAGATATTTCTTGTAACCGGCCAGGTTCAGGCCGCTTGCTTTGCCTTCCCTGTAAATGTGAAGCGGATCGTATCGCTTCAGTCGGCTTATCAGCCGCTTCGGGTCATATTCATCATGGTAAAGATCCACGAAAGCGGATATCCCTTGCACGTTCTCTCTTCGGAATGAATCCGGCGCTCCGTTCCAGGCATCCAGGATGACCTGCAGCATCTCCATGTAGCGTTCCGCGCCGAGCTTCTGAAAAGCAGTGTAAGCAGTGCTGATACAGGGAAGCCGTTTCTTGCCTTTGTCCTGCCCGTAATCCAGACGGAGACCGACGGCCTCGGTCGCATCTTTGAACTGGATCGCTTCCGGATCACCTCCAAAGATTCTGGCCCGGATCTTCACGCCGGCGGATAGTTTTGCGGAAGCGCCGGTCTGCTGTGCGAAGAGAAGCGCTTCATCCTTATCCGACATTCCGAAATACACTTTGCAGCGTACTTTAAGGTCCTGGTTGTCATTGCGGAGCTTTCTGGCAGCGATGGTGTGCTGGCCGTCAAACACGTAATAGTGGCCGCCCCGATAGCTGACCTTCGGCTCATTGGCAATGCGTTCATCAAATGCCTTAACGATGCGCCGTACCCTGTCCGGGCTCAATTCTCTCTGGTAGGTTTCCCGCGGGATCTCCAGCTGCGCCGTATTCAGGTCCATGACCTTATAAGTAAATTCATTTGTTTTCATCGTTTTCTCCTTTCCACAACTTTCCTTTTCGGATTTCTTTCAGATACTCAATTCCTTCGGCTGCCAGATCTTTGATCTGCCGTTTTCCGTCCCGGCTCCGGACCGGTCCGGCGTATGCTTCCTTACAGAAGTTCCAGCGGAAGATCATGTCCTGCATCGCACTGTTCATCTCGTAGATCATGTCCTCAACGGTGCCGATGGCCTGCCCTTCGGAATGGTTCATGCTCTCAGCCAGTGCCAGGATCTCACTTGTTTTCGGGATCCGGACCGGAGTGTCATTATCTTCAGGTGCCTGTTCTTCAAAGTCTTCCTCGCCGATTTCTTCCGGTTCTTCAGTTTTTTCCGGCTTAGCTCTTGGCAGCCGGAGCTGCTGGGCAAGTTCTGCTCTGTCTTCCGGCGCGGCGCGGGCGATGGCGGCAACATCATCTCGCTTGGCTTTCAAAGATCCTGAAAGGATTTCAGTTCGAATTCCCGGTACTACTGCCTCCGCCGCATCAACTCCTTTAGCAAAGCGCTCTGCATTTTCTACAAAGCTTCTGCTGGTGTTTGTTTCTGCAGCGATTTTTTCACTTGTTCTTTCGGGCAGCCGCAAGTCTTCTCCCGAAAGACTTGCGGTAAACTGGCCAGTTGCAGATCTCTCGTTATCTCTCGGTCCTCCGTGAGAAGCTTTTTCTGCTTCATACCGTTTGCCAATCAGATATCGCCGCTGCTCCGGCGTCAGATTTCTCCGGCCAAGCTGGTTATTACAGATCCAGGCAATGGCCGCATACTTATCCGAAAAGTCCTTGGGATAAGTTTTGAATGGAATCTCCGGGTGTTTCTTTAAGATTCGGTATCTGTTGTGTCCGTCCAGGATTGTGTTGTTCCAGATGATCAAAGGATCCAGAACCTCTCCGTCAGCAACTATGTTCTGCTCAAGCAGCAAAAACTCATCCTCTGTCAGCGGAGGGATCTTTTCCTCGAACTCCGGATCGATTCTTAAATCATTCAGATCCATGTGTTTCTCCTTCCTATGTATCGGCAGGCCGCATTCACAGCCCGCCCTACATATCTTTAAAGCCATAAGGCATTAAAATCGTTGTATGCTCTTTCCGTATTTGTCCTCGACACCCCCGGAAAATCAGGGAATACATTCAGACGTCCGGCAGCTTACAGGATCCATGGGAATCTGACCCCTCCGTGGTTCTCACCGAGCCGCCCGCAGGCGGAAGTCTCATTATCCTGTGACGCCTCAATGCTGCGCGGGGAGCTGCCCCGCGTTTATCACCGGCCTACCGCTTGCTCCCTCAGCGGGAGATTATTGCATTTGCCGTGAACGTCGCTCTTCGTCACAGGGTCGTGTCTGAAGAATGCTATGCAGTTGTCATGGTGCGATCTGTGTAACAACCCATGTGGCTGTTACAATGTAAAGTTTAGAAGAAAGAGGGGATTGTTTTTAGGAAGGGATGCGTCACATTGACGTGACGGGATATATCACATTGATAGGATTCGGAACATAAAGAAAAGCGCCTGCATTTCTGCAAGCGCCAGTTACTAATTAAGGAATCAAAGATTATGATTTCATCGCCCATTGTCTGATATCCGTTTCCAGTTTTCTGGCAGATCCACAATGACCGGTTATACTATCCCAATTATTAATTATTTGAGGAAGGAACAATCTGTATATAGCTGTATTCTTTTTGTGCCCGGGGATACGGATGCCATGATACTCCTTTTTAAGCGAAATAATACGCTCCCAAGGGTCAACAACAGCCTCGATATCATCGATATCCTCTTCATAAGCCGCAACAGTCCAGGCGTCTGTGCTGTCACAAGGAATAACTATTACGATTTTTTCCTTACTTGCAGGATCTCCAATGAGAGAACGCAGTAATTGTTCCAAATGTATTCGATATCCCTCTGGGGAATTAACGTGATCCCTGCAAGGTATGATGACAGGACAATTGCCTTCTTTAAGCTGTCTGCATACCAATGGAGACTCCTCATTCTTTTTAGGGCAAATCGTGCTTTCACAACGGCAATGTACTTCTTTTTCTTTTCTTGCCACATCCCCGTCCATCTGGATGATCAGCAGGTCTAAAGCCGGGGATATTGCCGAGAACAGGGCAGGGATCAATTCTGCGTTTGTTTCACACCATCGATAAACGCCCTTCCAGCCATTGCCAAATTCGCCCAACATATCCTGTTCCGGCTGAATATTCCGATAAATATGGCTTTCTCCGGTTATTCTGTTGATAGCTGCCTTTAGGACCATCTGATCAATCGGGCCTTCACCAACAATGCCTATTACTTTTCTCATATCAGTTCCGGAACACCTCCCAGATAACCATTGATCCAAAGACGGGAAAGCGACTGCCCGGTCCCTACAAGTTCTTCTGATACCTGTATCCGATTCATGATGATATGTCCATTCTCATCCCGGTCCGTAACAAACAGACGAACCCTGTCATCGGTAAGATCCAGTCCGTCAAGAACGAGCGGATTGTGAGTTGTCATGAACACCGTCTTTCCATTTTCAAGTATCAACCTGCTGAAGACCTGTGTTATTTTCCGGGCAAGCCTTGGGTTCATGGCGTGGTCAAAACTGTCGATCCCGAACATTTTCGGTGCATTCGGATGCATAGCAACACAGAGCATAAACAGAACGTAAAGAGCGCCTTCACTGGCATCATAGCCCGTAAAAAGGGCAGCATCCTTTAAATAGCGATCCTGGAATTCGATGATGCGGCTGGCTGCCGGAATACCGGGATTAAGGGTGCTTTTTTTCGGTTTTCCCACACGGAAATCGGATGCCCATTCGATCAACTCCAGGACATCACTCATGTAAAGACTTCCGAACATCAGATCACCGTCAGTCACCCTCATCAGGTCATCTATCGCTTCTGCAAGACGTCCTCCGTTCAAGCCGATCGGTGACACCTGTGTCGGATCCGGCAAAGTACCACGAAGCGTAAGCGTATCCGGTTGATATATTCCATAGTTACCGATATACCTGCCGGCAGAGATATACTCATCCGAAGCAAGCGCTTCAGCCACAGTAAAGTAGCCGATCTTGTTGTTCATTTGTCCCTTGCTGCGATTGCTCCTGCCAAAAACCGATTTGCCATCCTTCAGTGCACTTTCTGTATGATATTTCCAGGAATCATCATCTGTCGGCACGGTCAGATGCACGCTATACTGATAGTCATGAGCCTCTTTTTGCCAGCCCACCTGGAAATCCACCGTCACCGATTCTTTTTTTATATCGAGGAACTTGGATTTATATAACTGAGACGCAGATAAACGAACTCCCTTTCTTTGCAGACTATTGCTATTTACACGATCTGTCATGGCTGCGCTTAATGTGCCTATGGCTTCCAGAACAGATGATTTTCCTGATCCGTTCGCGCCAATCAGGACATTAACGTTCCCTGGCTCAAAGCTTACATCATAAAGGGATTTAAAGTTATGAATTGAAATACTTGTAATTCTCATATCATCAGACATGGTGTTTAGCCCTCCTGAAAAATGGTGGTTTTGCAATGGCTAATCGCAATTACAATGTAACCGATTTCCGCAAAAAAGTCTATATCTAAATTTTAGATTTTCCTTTATTTTCCTTGCTTTTACGATGTTTAGCCATTTCAAAAACCTTCAAAAATCAGATGGCTAACGTCATGTGGCAATGTGATGTAAACACCATTCTAATATATGGCTAACTATATATATCCATTAGTATCCCCCTTTTTTATATCAGCGGAATCTTCCTTCCCTGCCTTGCAATGATCTCTTCAAATGTCTGCGGCTCATAATCCTGCCACATGGCTCCGACATTGTACGCTTCACAGCGCAGTCCCTTTCGACGGATATCCTCCTTGATCCTCTCCTCCATGACGGATTCCTCTGTCTTATGCGTGTGCCCATGCAGCATGAATGCCATATGCCGGGCACCATTATAGAACGGAATAAAGTAGTGGCACAGGATCAGACGGCATTTGACACCATCGGCCATAATTACCATATCCTTATAATCCGCAACCTCATGGAAGCAATTCTCATAAGCTTCGCTGCGCTTATCGTGATTGCCGCGGATCAGATGAATGTGCCCGTTCATCTGGTTTGTGTAGTCCGCGATCGATGTGCGGTTCCGGTAGGCGAAATCGCCCAGCACATAGACGTGATCCTCCTTCCGGACCTTGCGGTTCCATCGGCGGATGATCTCCATGTCCATTTCCTCTGCCGTTTCCCAGGGCCTTTTATCAAACCGGATGCAGTTGGCATGCCCCAGGTGCAGATCACTGATAAAATATGTTTTCACTTTTTGTCACTTCTTTCTTGAATATTACTGATCTAATCCTCAGAGAGCATTTCAATTCCTCTGTAGAATTGCTCTTTCATTTGTTTCCTTTCCGCTGCCCGGTCGATCGTCTGCCTGTGTATACTGCTGATATCCGCAAGGATGCCGCCTTTAATCAGCAGCCCAAGGCTGACTGGTGTATATCCGCAGACATTTGCCGCAAGATTAAGATGCTTGCAGCCTTCTGCATAAGGCTCGATCCCATTATGGTCATGGCCATGAATATTCAGACACCAGCGAAGGCCATAGACCGGTTCATGGGAGAGAAGGATCTTCTCCGATATAAACAACGGTCCTTCATAAATCTCATCAAAGATGTCCTTATAGTCTTTTCGGTGATCATGATTGCCAAGCAGAAGAACTTTATGCCCTGCCTTGATCTGTGCGGCAAATTCAGGGCTGCCCACATCGCCGAGGCAGATGAAGGTATCACCTCTTGTCACCTTGTTATTGATGATCCCGATCTGTTCCTCTGGGGGAATCCAGTCCGGATCCATCAGAAGACAATCGTCGTCATTCAGATGCAGGTCGGAGAGAAGATAAACAGATCCCTTTGCTGACCAGTGCTGGAATATTTCATACAGTGTTTTGATCATCTTTTTTCTGTTGCGCCTTAATCATCTGTCAAATAGTGCATTAATCTGCATGACCGCATCCCTTGCAATTTCTTCAGGAGAGCGGTTCTCCATATCTACTTCTACTGCAAATAACCGGTTTGATTCATCCAGACTTCTTACTGCCATTTGTATATCGCTCCTCTCGTCATCGACTGCCATAGTATTCCCAGGCAACTGTGTCAATCACCGGGAATTCCTGTGTCCCGATCGGCTTCCCTACGCTGTCTGTCGAAAACACATCACAGGAAATAAGGTTCCCTTTTCGTGTTATCCCTTCAACCGGTGTATGCCCCACTACCTGCAAAAGCTTCCTTGGTTTATAAAGCCGCCCTTCGTAATACTGCGGCCGGTACCAGATAGGAGACGCATCCTGCCACATCTCTCCGCATGCGAATCCATTGATTGTTTCGACGACCGCATCAATGTCGTTATATTTGCCGGCCGGAACATACCGGCGGACAAAGTCATCCGCCAAACCACCATGAGAAAACAGAACATTATCGATCCGGTGAAGATAAGCCAGCTGCCGCTCATCCGGCAGAGATTCCCGCAGCACCCTCAGTTTCTCGCAGACTGTCCATGGTGCGATCTTGGAATAACCTGTCTCCCGCTGATTCCACAGATAGCAGACATCGTGATTGCCATAGCACCACAGAGTCTCCGGATATTCTTTCGCAAAATCGATTGTCGTATCATAGGTCTGAATATACAGATCCAGATTGAACTGCTGCCGCCAGTCGTCCGCAATATCCATCAGGCAGATTGTCCGGTCCGGTTTTATTTCTTTCATTAGTTCTGATGCCCGCTGAAACATCCAGGGCTTCAGATGGACATCAGGTATTACAAGTACTTTCATGACTTCCTATCCTTCAGTGTAACTTGCTCTCCATCTCTTCAAGAGCATTGTAATTTCTTTCTGCCTGCACCCAGCTCGATGCCTGTCCCAGTGCTCTCCAGATATTTCCGTTCTCCTGCAGGAACAGATGATCATTGTCAAGCACTGTTTTACCGGTGATCACATCCATGGTGTCAAGCAGGATCAGGACCGTCTGTGCCCGAGTGTATTGAAACGCCTTCATCACGGGATGATCCGCTGAAATCTCCTGATTCCACGCTTTGATAAGAAGGTCGTACATCCTGCTAAGGCTGACGTCTTCCTCTTTCTCAAGCGAATTGAAATAACTGCTGATCAACAGGGCCTGCTCTGAATTGTGACTGTCAAACGTCGCCAGTTCCCTGCTGATCCCGAGCCTTCCACGGTACGCAATAAAAGGCATTGCTCCTCCGATGACATCGCTGCATTCAGAAAAATGGCTTTCTAAAATATGAAACGCGTGCCTCGACACCCAGAAACACATACTGTCTTTCCGCTTCACCCGCGATACCTTTGCATGAAAGCGGTTGTCACTGTACGCCAGCAGCAGCCGGACTGTTTCGCAAAACACCTTTGACAGCTTCGAAATATCCCGGAGCGAAACATATACTTTTATCAGTGCAAGGTCACTTAACCAGTCTGCCGCCGGAAGAGCGCTTTCCACAGAGAATTTCCACCATCTGTCATAGCCTGTATCGGTAAAGCAGTCTTTCCACTTATCTGGCATGGAAGCTGCCAGTTCTTTCAGCGATTCAATATGGTCTCTGCATAACCCCGTGTCCACAGACCGATCGATTCCCTGAAGATCCTCATAAATGACGTACTGGTCTGCATCCTTTCCGTATCTCCGGAAAAGATCTTTTAAAATCTCTTCCCGGGCAGAATAAGCGGGATTCTCCTGCTGCAATATATAAGTCTTCAGCCCCGCGTTCAGTGATGATACTTCAAATGCCATCCTGATTTCCCCGAAGGTCAGAAGATTGAAGCATTGCCTCCTCTTCGGGAAGCCACTCTATCGCATCTCCGAATTTTTCCATTTCTTCTCTGTACACATGCATGAAATCAATGATGTCTCCGTATTTTTCTGGAAACAGTTCCTCACAGTATCTCGTCGGAACGGAGTGAGGAACGATGCCGACATATCCGGTGCCGTCAAACCGCGTCATGATATCCTCCGCGTCAGAAAGCAGCACCGGGAGGCCGGTTGCAGACAATGCCGTATAAAATCTCACAGCTTCAGCCGCACGGTGTTTCCCGCCGATCAGAAAAAAGTAGCCCGAAGAACGGATCCTCTCCTGATATTCATCTTCAGATATTTCCCCTGCTCTGTATTTAAAGTCAAGGTCACGCCGGTCGTGCATCACATATAGATCAACATGAGTGCTGTTCCCGCCACGGCAGACTTCCCATGGATGACCCCCGTGCTGTTCCCGGTGAAAATACCATTCATCCCAGGCTGCCGGATCATCAAAATCAATCCCTGGGCCTGCATTCAGTCCATGTCCCCGTCCGCTCAGTCCTTCATCCCTGCCGTCACCATGAAGAAAATACTGATCGACAGGCGGCAGATCCGTACCGTTGTACCCGCACGCTTTATAACCAATCGCACAGGCACGGAAGAAATCGTTCGCCGTCATACTTTTCAGTCTTCCGATACGATTCCTGCGGTTTATGCCGCTGTTTAACAGCGCACGGAAAGCACTGATCGTCTCTTCCGGAAGTCCTTCCAGATCGCTTTCCTTCCATTCCGGTTCCCTTTCCCAGAGAACCCGCCGGGGAATTACGCCTGTTCTGAATGAATACGGCAGATTTGCTTTTACAAATTCATTGTAAGTGCCTTCCTTCAACCTCCGCATGGATTCCATGACCGGTTCCGCAAGAAGAGCGCAGAGAGCAATGACGGCTTCCTCTCTGCTAGTGAATCCGGTTTTCTCATCATCGTTATAATCAAAATGCGCATTGATGATCGGTTTGTCGCCAAAATGAACTGCCCTGAACCATCTGGAACCGTCTTTATGAAAGGCTTCCGCGATGACCAGTTCATACCAGCAGACAGGATCCGGGTATTCCTCCAGCCAGTACTGCTTATATTCTTCACGGTTCTTTACATCGCCCCACTCAAGCATGTCCTCATAGGAGCCAAAATCCTCAATGGATCCTCTTGGAATCGTGACCCAGATTGCTTTGGCTTCATCGTTTTTCCGCAGGGGAGCCATCTCCCGCAGCATCTCAAACAGCGGATCCATCGCTTTACACAAATCTTCTGACGGCGCAGAGGGGTTCAGGAATCCTCGTTCAAAACAATTCAGAAGGCTGTCTATATCCGGTGCCACCAGTTTATAATCATTCAATGAAATCACCTCTTCTTTATCAGTCCCCGTCCCAGACCCCGTCCGGTCGAAGCTTCGCCATCGCTATAAGCTGATACAACGGCCGAATGGCATTCGCGGCTGTTGCTTCCCAGTAATCATCACAAGGACCTTCGCTGATATCTTCCGTATAATCCTCACTGCTGCATTCATCCCTATGATGAAGTGCATAATAGAAGTCAACTTCCTTACCGGATTTATCCCGGTACCTTGTTCGTTCCCTGCTGGTGATTAACCATTCCCAATCCGGCTTGTATTTCGCTTTGATCCTTTCGATCATATCCTCCAGCATCGGAATGCTTTCTACCCCTGTCTTACCGTAAATACCGCGGATGCCATACTCTGTTTTAACCGGACCTGTTGTCCCATCAGCATAATAAGCAGAGATTTCATCGTGAGCGAAACGTGGATCTCCATCTGTGGCATCGTAATAATAACGTCCATAGTTATACGTGACGTTCAGCCATGCCTCGCTGATAGGTTTGGCGGAAAACGTCCTTGTCTGTTCATCATAGTCTGCCTGATATGTCCCGCCGGTCATAACATGTTTCACCGGCAGGTCCAAGGTCTCGTCTGTAACGGGATCCTTTAATCTGATATCATAACTCATTGCCGGTTACCTGTTCCTTTCTCTCAAGAAGCCGCTCATAGAGTTTATATGTCATGCAGACGAGCAGATGTCCGTCATTTGTGTGAATACATACCGGGTTCCCATATCGGATTGGGAAATCATCATCCTCAATATGCTCGCAGAATTCCTTTTCTGAAATCATCGGCAGCATCATTCTTTAACCCTTCTTCCTGACACAAGCATTCTTCTAAAAGTAAAACCCGGCCCACCGCTGATCTGCGACGGGCCGGGAATAAGTCTTTCTGTATGATCCTTACTGATTCATGCTGCCATGCAGTCCTGAATCATCCTGTAATATCGAAGCAGGCGCTCGGCGCCTTTCGGCACATACATCCCGGGATCATAACGCCGGTTTCCGCAGACCAGCATATCCATCGGCACCTTCAGCAGATTGCTTAAGGCATAAAGATTGTCCAATGTGGGCATGCTCTGGCCATCCAGCCAATGATAGACACTCTGCACGCAGGCCAGTGAGAGCGCGTTTTTCACGTCTCTTACCGTTACCCCGCGTTTTTCCATCAGCAGACGGATCTGCTGTCCTGTTTTTGCTTTATCAATAGTTGTTGCCATGACGATTCTTCTTTCTCTTAAGAGCTGAGGCAGAAGCCTCTGGCTCTATTATATCCGATTCTGAAGGGCTTGTCATTGAACTTGTCGTTCAATATCGACACCTCAAAAGGCCTTTTCACATGTTCCTTGCGATGTCCGACAGCTGGCTGATGACCTGCAGAAGCTGCTTTCTGTCCTGGTCCCGGTCCGGATTCCTTCCAAGAAGGAGATAATCTGTACTAGCATTTAAGGTGTAGGAGAGTTCAATGAGAAGATCAATGGAGCAGCCATATTTGCCGCGCTCGATCCTGCCGAGATGCTCTCTGCTGATGTTCAGCTTTTCTGCCAGCTCCTCCTGGGTCATCCCCTTGATATTTCTGAGTTCCTTCAGACGCTTTCCGAATGCTTCCTGATCAAAATACATGTCCTGTCCTTTCCCAAGCGTCTGCCGGGAAAGGACTTCCATTCACCGTACGAAGCAGTCGTGATCGAGCAGAATCCACCGCGGAAGCGGAAGAGAAAGCGCCGTCGAAATCGGATCAGATAAAAGGATATGCTAGTCCTGTTTCCAATCCGGCTTCGTACGGCGCCTGGCAGTCTCGGTCTGTGACCGGCTCCGCTTGCTCGATTAAAAGTCGTATCGTGTTATTCTATTTTGGTTGTTTTCATCCTCTGGGGTCCAGGTACCAGAGGGATTCATCCTTTCAGATTCCTTCTGTAATCATGGCTGTTCCACTTTGCGGATAATCATAATCTCCCTGTACATTTACTCCATCGGTGTTCCGACTTCGATCAGATTCCCGTCCGGATCATAGAATCGTACCACCCTCTGACCCCAACTGTGTGTCATCAGCCGATTCACATAGACTGTATCCGGATAGAGTTCCTCCAGTTTCTGAATAAAGTCCTCAATATCACGTTCTTCAAAATACAGTTCGCTGGCATTGTTCCTGGGAATAATGTCTTTTCCCAGAAAGTTCTCCCAGATCTTTGCATCCTGCAGGACCAGTCCTTCCGACAGGATCATATTTCCGTCATTGTCCAGTACCGTTTCCAGACCGAACAGATCATGGTAATACTTTCTTGATCTTTCAATGTCCCGGACAACGATCAGCACATTTCTCAGCTTCATAGTTCCTCCCATTGCATCCTGTTCGCCCGGCAGTTCCTTATTCTCCTGAAATAAGCAGGGCTTAACGCTCCGTCGAACTTGCACTTCCGACACTTTACAAAAACAATATCCGTCTGTGTCACCGGTATGATCCGCACGAGGAAGCCGCAGATCGGACAGCGCATTTCGCGCGTTTCAATATTTTCAGCTTTCAGTCTGGAAAGCTCCAGCTTCCGCAGAACATCCGGCGAAGGTGTATTGTATCTGGGATTACAGGTATAACCGCTCATCAGCCTTACCTCCCAGAAGGTTCTTCTCGACATATTCATCCAGTGGATGATATTCCAAAAGATCCAGTTCCCTCAGCCGGATCTGCATGGCGGAAAAGGAGACTCCCACCTGAGCGGCCATCCGGCTGATGATCCTGCGTTCTTCATTGGCATAGACGTTCTGTCCGTAGACTTTGACCCGCCTGCCTTTATTAAAATCCCTGAGGGCCTGATCGACGGTGAACTGCGGCATCAGGATCACTGCCGCCAGCCGGTCAGCCTGGTTTTCAGTCATGGTCAGCTGTGCTTTCAGTTCCTGAAAGGTATAGCCATGCTCGGAATCATAGATCCGATGGAACTGAGGCACAGGGTTATGCTTTTCGATCACGGAATGCGCGATCTCATGAGCAATGGTGAAGCGGCGCCGGCCGCTTTCCTTGTCCTGCCGGAGAAAGGAGTCCAGCACGATCGTCCCCAAAGGGAAACAAAATGAGACGATACTGCCTTTCCGCCTGATCTTCAGCGGTGTCCTGCCGTCAGCGAGAAATCCGACCTTATCCCGGTCCTCTTCGGCAAATGTTTCAAATACTACAGTCATTCCCAGATAATTGGCCAGTCCTTCGATGTCGATGCACCGGGCGGCCATCTGCACGTGGGCGTTCTCCAGATAATGCCGGGTCAGCCCTTCTCCGAGCTCCTCGAGCTCACGGTTTGAAATGTACGTACTCAAGAAGAATCCACCTCCATACGGACCGGTTCCACATACCACCTGTTTCCGGTCCGGTAAATATATTTTTCCGCACTACCGATCAATACCGTGTAGCGAATTCCTTCAAATTCATGGTCTGCCGGAGCCGCGACATGGATCGTGCGCGTGATCTCCCAGACCTGTCCGTCTTCCCACTCCAGACTTTCCGGGCGGATCGTCCCGTCCGGCAGATGGGAGCATCGGACTTTTACAAAAACCTTTTCCATCCCCTTCTTGTCTCCCTGATGATCAGATGAGGCCTGCGGCCATTACTTTTCCCAGATCCTCCATCCTGAAGACCGGGATCTTCACCCGCTTCTCAAAATGCTTCGACACCTGCGTGACCTCACCGCATTTCTCGCATTCCATCCAGCCTTCGGTCTCCTCAAGATACAGATCTTTATTCCTATGCCCGCAGCACGGGCAGCTGACATCATAAGTCTTCATGCTGTATTTCCCCCTCATCTCTTCTTGATTATGTGGCTGACGACGCCTTGGCAGACCAGGTGCTTCACCAGGATCTTCTTATCTCCATAGACGGCCTTGTTGCAGTACTCCAGGATGACCTTTCTCGTTTTTCTGTCCTTCCCGCCATATTTTTTCAGCGTATTACGGTTCTCTTCATCAAGGGCAATGACCAGATCGCCTTCTTTCGGATCCGGTTCCTGACGGATGACGACCAGATCCCCGTCTTCAATCCCTTCATCCTCCATGGAATCACCGGAGGCATGCAGGATATAAAACGGACCGTCGCCAAAGATCGCCGTCGGGAGAGTCGTTACACACTCAACATTTTCTTCCTCATAGGTCAGCTCCCCGCAGGGAACGCTGCCGACCAGAGGCGCCTGCTGCCGGTCTGTCCGGAGCTTGTCCATCTTGTCTACGACCAGCCTGCCGCCCTGATAGGAGAGAAGCCCCCTCTCATTCATCGCCACAAGATAGTTCTGCGAAGTGCTACGCGCGATCCCGAAATACTTTGCGATCTCCGTCGTAGAAGGCGTACGGTCGTGTTCGATATAGAATTCGCCAATATAAGTCCTGATCTTTTTCATCAGTTCCGGGTCTTTGTGTCGCATAGGGCACCTCCAAGTGTTTTGATTTCTATCGTGAGCAGGCTGCTTTCGTTTCCTGTGAGCCCATCATATCAAACATATGTTCGTCGCGCAAGAGAAAAATCGCAGTTTAAAACGGGCTGTCAGTCGCGACCGACAACCCGCCAAAAAATGCTTTCATTTTTCAGTTTGTATCGTATATATTCTGCGTAGAATTCCAGATTTTCAGAATTTTGAATTCATTCAGCCTGTCTTCCGGACGTATCAAAAACCGGCAGGACTGCTGTAAGGACTGCCTTCGCTGTCTCATACGCTTCCGGACACTCACTCGCTCTGGGACCGCCCACGCACAGCTCTTTTCCATTCGGCAGCGTACTGATCCATCGGCGGATTTCCGGCACATCTTTCAGCCCGGAAGCTGTGAACATCGGCTTGCCAAGATGCTCGCCCTCCTCAAGACCAACTTCTGTGCCTTTCGATTCTGCCGAACTCTCTGGAATGATTGTCAGGATCGCATCTGCGTCACGCATGTTCCACTTTGTCCTCTGCTCAGTTCCGGAAGAAGGGGTTTCTTGCAATTCCGGATAATCTCGCAGCAGTCCCGGGGGATCCGGATAGTCTTCCGCCCATCCGCCCTTTGGGCACCACCCGCAATAGGGAATTCCATGTTCTATGGCAAAGTCCAAGGCAGCTCTATCGACACCGCTCTGGCCGCCGCTCCTGATTTTTGCTATTTTTCTTACGCTTGCTGGCATGGCGGTATCACCTCGATCAACTTGAATTTGTATCACAGAACCATCAGCAATGTTCCGGCTCCAATCAGGATACACCCTATCACTGACTTAAAAGTAAATTCTTCATGCAGAAAAACAAACGCCAGTATCAGCGTAATGACAACGGACAACTTATCAATCGGGACGACTTTTGAAGCGTCTCCCATCTGCAAGGCCTTGTAATAGCAAAGCCATGAGGCACCAGTAGCAAGGCCGGACAGAATCAGGAAAATCCAGCATTTCTGGCTAATGTCTTTTATTCCGGCTTGCTGATGAGTAATAAATACCATTCCCCATGCCATGATAACAACAACCATCGTACGGATCGCAGTAGCCAGATTCGATCCGACACCTTCAATTCCTATCTTTGCCAATATTGATGTCAGTGCGGCAAAGATTGCCGAACCAAGCGCTAATAAAAACCACATAGTGATACTCCTTCAAATCCCGATTTGTCTAGGCAATACAATTAACAAACTAGCGTATATTAGATGGAATCATCTCTATTATATCATGAATTATTAGCCCACATTATACTCATGCAGCAGTTTCAGATGCTGACTATTCTTATAAGTACTGCATCAATCAAGCCTTCGATAACACCTGTTGCGATTACAACGCCCATAATGCCCGCCTCGATCAATACCAACAGGAATGTCTGGATCCATACCTGTTTCATGATGGTGTAGATGATGCATCCTGCAACGAACAGGATCAGAACTCCAAAAATCACAGAAGAGATCTCTCTGCTTATCTTCACAAGAACCTTCAGGACCAGAAGAAGCAGCATTACAGGAAGAAGCGCTGTCTTAACTAACCATCTGAATACTAACATTTCTCATCCCGCCTTTCTGTGCTTTTTATTCTATCTTCACCTTTTTGTCAGTAGATTGCAAGGATGTCGCCTTATGATCGGGCGGCCCTGATTGACCACCCACCGATTAAAACTACTATGCTTCGACCACTGTATATTTCTCACTGCTCTTGAGTTTCATTCTACGGTTCAGGTACTTCTCCACATCGAACGTGTTTCTGCTATCTGCATCAGCCGTAAGATAGTAGTTGGGATGTCCTGTAATATCATACTTGTCAGAAAGAAACGGCCGCACACCGCGCAGCTGCAGGATGCATTTTCCGCCATCCATGACTGTCAGCTCGTCCCTTGTCATCAATTCACTGCAACATTGTCAAGTGATGAGTTCAGATTTCATATTTTTTTGCTGACAATACTTCAGGTGCCACTCAGCGTCTTCCCTCGTCGGTATGTACACCGATACACGCGCACGCTGATCTTTGCGAAATCCCTTGACAAAACGCCGTTTGCTGCTATTCTATAGTCAACGGTGAGTCCTACCGAAAGTGTGACTGCTAAAAGCGTTAGGAACTCTACTGGAGTTGCTACATAGTGGCTATGCGGAGACGCATAGCCACTTTTTTCAAAGAAAATCATGCAGACAGAATTCAAGCTTTACAAGGTGGATATGAAATATATCCGCAACCTGCATCATATAGATGACCGTGTGTTGTCCGTATCCCCGCAAACCGGAAAGGATACCCGTGTCTTTGTCGGTATTGTGATCGTCTGTGGGACGCATAAGTATTGCATCCCGCTCTCGTCTCCGAAGGAAAAGCATAAAAGGATGCGGAATTCCATGGATTTCTCAAAGATAGAAGTGGATGGAAAATTACTGGGTGTTCTGAACTTCAACCTGATGATCCCAATCGAGGAAGCGCAGCTGCAGCCCATTGATTTGATTGTAAGAAAAAGAGACCGGTCTGAAATCATCCGGTACAAAGAACTGTGTCAGAAAGAACTTAAATGGTGTCATCGGCACAGCGAAGTGATCTGTAATAAAGCAAACGTCCTGTATAAGGCATATTTATCCGATGGTATATTTCCCGCCGGAACCGATGCCTCGACTTCCCGAGACTGGAAGCCGAATGTAAGAAATACAATTCCAGATAGAAAACACAGCTCACCAACCGATATAACATCCGGTCAGCGAGCTGTTTCGGATTTGTACAATACCTTTATCCTGTATTTTTTGCCATACTATCTGCAATAATCTGCAGATTCTCCATCCTTTGATCAAGTTCTTCACTGATGTTTGCACACTCTAACAATTCTTTCTCCAATGCATCAGGAAGCGGTAAATCCTTTTTATAACGGATTTTGTGTTCCAGACTTGCCCACCAATCCATTGATATTGTTCGAAATTGAACTTCAACATGCATATGGCGCTTTTGATCATGAAGAAAAATTGGTATGGAAATAATCAGATGGAGACTACGGTATCCATTCGGCTTTGGGGTTAAGATATAATCCTTTCTTGTTATAAGCTGAATATCATCCTGCTTCAGGAAAGCCTCTGACAAAGTAATAATATCGGATGGATATGAACATATAACCCGTACGCCGGCGACATCATTAATTTCCTGCTCTACTGCTTCAAGCGTAAGGGGAAGGTGCTTTCTCTGAAGTTTCTCCACAATGCTTTCCAAAGATTTTAATCGGGTCTTCACTGTTTCAATTGGATTGCGATCATACTGTAAAGACAGTTCCTCATTCAAAACCTGAAATTTGGTTGATACCTCCATCATGGCACAGCGATAGTACGCCATCAATTCGCGGTATGGATGTGTATACTCCTGGATAATTTCTTTGTTCGCTGCAAGTTTGTTGAAGACCTGCTGACGATCCGACATTCTGCCATAATCTGATATGGATCCCTGCAATGAAAGCACCTCCTGCTTTTATACCCTTGCACTTTTTTCTTTCTGCCTTTCTGTCCACATTTCTTCTGCTTTCGGTGCCCATTTTTCCGCGTAATCCTTTGTCTTGGAGACCAGGTGTTCCACGCTTTCCGGGGACTGCATATCGGTGGATGGCGCCTCTGTCTCACGTACCATCTTCTCAATATATTCCGGGTTTTCCAGCATCGGGCAGGGGCGGAACATGTTGTCATTGAAAGGCATTCAGTCCTTAGATTATCAATCCAAAGAATACATTACAAATTTGTATCCGGTTTTTTTCTTACAAACAGAATGCCAAGCGTTTCCGGTCCGCAATGTGTTGTATTGGTTGCCCCGGCAGTCGTTTCGAGGATTTCTCTGAATCCAGGGTGGTATTGCCGGATCAGGCTGCGGACAGCTTCAATCGTTTCCGGATCGCAGCGGGTATGTGTAACAAATATTCTTTCATCGTCAATATCCGTACGGTTTTTCAGCTTGTCAATTACATACGAACGAATCACCTTTTCTATTGAGCCCCGATATTTTTTTCCGGGGATCATTTTTCCATCTCGTACTTCTATACAGGGCTTTATTTGTAACATATTTGCTCCAAGCGCGGCTAAAGCGGAGCACCGCCCTCCTTTGTACAGATAATCGATGCTGTTTGCAACGAAGCTTGCTTCCACATGGGGAATCATGTCTTCACAAGTACGCAGAATTTCTTCGACAGAAGCGTCGGCCATGGCCATCTCTGCTGCCTTTAAAACCGTCAATCCCTGGCCGGTAGACAGGTTCCGGGAATCTACAGGATAAACGCCTCTTGTTTCCTGCGCGGCAATACATGCATTTTGATAGGCACTGGAGAATTCACTGCTGATACAAAAATGTATGATTTCAAAACCCCTTTCCTGCCATTTGCGAAATAATGCTTCGTATGCCATCGGGTTGACAGCACTTGTTTTCGGCAACTGACCGGTTGTGTCTACATAACGGTAGATATCTTCAGCTGTGATTTCCTCTCCGTCAGGGCCGCTTCGATTGCCCAATGTAACGGTGAGCGGTGCAACCTCAATATCGTATTTACGCAGAAGGTCTTGCGAGAGATCGCACGTGCTGTCGGATATGATTTTTACAGGCATCCTGGCCCTCCTATACAAACAACTTCAAATCTGTTTTCTCCCACGGCATATCCGATGCATTGCTGCCAAAATGTCCATAACAGGAAATCGGGAAAAATACAGGCTTTAATAAGTCGAAGCGCCGGATGATTGCGTTGGGGCGGCAGTCCACATTGCGCTCAACAGCATTATAGATGGATTCCAGAGGTGCTTTTTCTGTGCCAAAGGCATCAATTGTCAATGACATAGGCGTTGAAAGCCCGATCGCATAGCTGATTTGCACCTCACAGCGCTCCGCCAGATCAGAAGCGACAATGTTTTTTGCGATATATCTTGCTAAATAAGCGCCGCTTCGATCAACCTTACTGGCGTCTTTCCCGGAAAAGGCCCCTCCGCCGTGCCTTGCATAACCACCGTAAGTATCGACAATAATTTTTCTGCCGGTCAGGCCGGAGTCTCCGGCAGGCCCGCCAACGACAAAGCGTCCCGTTGGATTGATAAAAATCTGAGTTTCTTTATCCATCATGCGCGTTGGAAGAGCAGGCGCAATGACATGAGTCAGTATCTCATGCCTGAGATCATCTATGCTGATAGACTCCTGATGCTGCGCGCTGACAACCACACCTGCGATACGGCGTGGGATATTGTTTGCATACTCCACAGTGACCTGCGCTTTTCCGTCCGGCCGTAACCATGGCAGTTCTCCGCTGCGCCTGACCGTTTCCAGCCTTTTGGCCAACGCATGAGACAATTCTATCGGAAGCGGCATGAGACTTTCTGTTTCCCGGCAGGCATAACCGAACATCATTCCCTGATCCCCTGCGCCGTTATCAAGCTGCTCTGCTTCGGTTGCACGGCAGATCCCTCTGGCAATGTCGGGAGACTGCTCGTGAACCGTAACCCGAACCGTGCAGCTCTCAGCGTCAAAGCCCTGGCCTTTCTCTGTATACCCGATCTGGCTGATGACCTGACGGGCAATGTCCTCATAGTCAACCGCCGCCTTTGTTGTGACTTCCCCGAAAATATGCACCTCATCTGTTGCACAGGTAACTTCGCAAGCCACATGCGACTCCGGATCCTGTGACAGAAGCTCATCCAGTATCCTGTCTGCAATCTGGTCGCAAACCTTATCAGGATGTCCGCAGGTGACCGATTCCGAGGTAAATAATTTTTTCACCATTCCGCGCTTCTCCTTTCGGTTTAAGCTCTTTGGGCAGCTTTTTCCGCCTTACGCTTTTCCCATAATTCCTCCGCTTTAGGCGTCCAGCAGGCAGCGTAAGAATCGCACTTGGCGCACAGATGCTCAGCGGTTTCAGGCGACTGCATGTCTGTTGACTTCGCACCGGTCTTTTCGATGATCTTGCGCAGCTTTGTCGGATTTTCCAACATCGGACAAGGACGAAGCATATTGTCATTAAACGGCTGACCGTCATGGTAAGTCATGAACAACGGAGAGCGCAGAACATCAAGAAGGCTCTTTTCACGGATATTGGAATCGGAATAATGGATAAACACGCAGGGATCGGCATCCCCGTTTGCGTTGATATGCAAATAACTTCTGCCTCCGGCAATGCAGCCTCCGACAAATTCGGCATCGTTCTGGAAATCCATGGCAAAAAGCGGTTTGCGGCTTCGCTGATCCCGAATCCGATGATAAACGGTCTCCCTTTGCTCCGGAGTAGGCAAAAGATCTACAGAAGCGTCATTTCCGACCGGCATATAATGAAAATACCAGACAAAATATGCTCCGTTTTCAATCATCATATCCCAGTATTCTTCAGAGGTAATGGAATCATAGTTGACGCTCGTATAGCAGCAGGAAATCCCGTACAGCAGTTTTTTACGGTGCAGCAGCTCCATTGCCTGTATGACCTTCTCGTATACGCCCTCTCCGCGACGGCTGTCGGTGGCTTCCTCAAAGCCTTCCAGGGAAATCGCCGGGACGAAGTTTTTTACCCGCAGCATCTCATCGGCGAAAGCCTCATCGATCAGTGTTCCGTTCGTGAACGCTAGAAAAATGCAATCATCGTGTTTTTCGCAGAGCCTGATGAGGTCTGCTTTTCGCACCATCGGCTCGCCGCCGGTATAGATGTACATGTAAACACCCAGTTCCTTTCCCTGGCGGATGATGTCATCGATCTCTTCAAAGCTTAAATTCAGCTTATTGCCGTACTCCGCTGCCCAGCAGCCGGCACAGTGAAGGTTGCACGCGCTTGTGGGGTCCAGCAAGATCGTCCATGGGATGTTGCAATTGTATTTGGCCCGGAGTTTTTCCTGGATCGGCCATCCGATCAGGCTGGCATTGATAAAGAAATTTGTCACCAGCCTGGTCATGACGCTTTCATCGATATCTTGAAACATATGAAGGATATAGCTGTGATAGGGGTGCCCGGGGTTTTCGATCGCCTCGCGGATCGCCTTCCGCTGTCCCGGAAATACATCCCCCGCAAACTTATCGGCCCAGTCCATCAGCTTGCGCATGTTGGGCTCCGGGTCCTTGTAAACATACTTGAAGGTCTGTTCGATTCCAAGTTTCTTTAAACTGTTTCCAAGATTCATGATCTTTCCTCCTCTTCTTCTTTATATCCCCCACGGGGAGTTTTCGCTTCGAACGGCATCCTCCGGGTGCTGCTTTGTCGGCATGTGGATCGTGAGCGCCGCCGTTATGATATTGAGAATGCCCTCTGTTAAAAGTGCGGCACCTGTCACCGAAAACATTCCGGAGCCGAACAAAAAAGGACGCGGTATCAGGAGAAAGCTCAAAGTCCCGCTGACGATTCCTGTCACAAAAATCAGCCACCAGCCACTGATTCCGAATGCTTTTGCATCCAGTGACATTTCGATCCTGGTCAGCGCATCCATCACTATCGTCAGTCCCAGGATGATACATAGCTTCTCTGCGGAGATCGTTTTTATCAGGACGACGAAAATACCGACGGCCACGGCAAAGATGCCTGTCGCCATGCCGTGCTGAAACGCAAGACGATAAAGATCTCTGGAAAAGTACCCCCAGATCTTGCTGCATCCATACAGAGTAAGCAGAAGCCCGATACCCGATGCCACTCTCTGCACGGACGGTTCGTGTTGGAAAAGAAGAAGCCCTCCATAGATACAGATACAGACCGAAAAAAAGATATACATATATTTCGCTGTTCGAACACGGCTGAGATTGTTCACGTTGTCCTCCTTTCTTCCTGCTGTATTCAGCATAGCTGATTGCGCGGAAGATAAATACAGACAAAAAAACACCCGATGTCTGAATTCAGACATCGGGATACCGACAGTTCGGATTCAAAAAGTTTTTATGCGGATGGAATCAGAAAGCTTTGTATTCCTTCTCGCAGCGGTCAAGGATCTCTTCCATATGACCACGTTTCCACGCACACACCCTGCGGAAACGTACATAGACCTCCTGGCTCAGGCCGCTGCGAAGGGTATCCATGACCCAACCGAAAAACGTGCTGCAGAGGTGATCATGCAGAAGCTCTCTGTCTTCGTCACTAATGCGCCGGCCTTCTGTGACTGTATTGAGATACTGCTCCACGACATAATCGCACACACGCCACTGGGAAATTTCAAAACGTTCCCTGTCCGTGGAGCGGTATAAATGGAGTACGGTCGGACGGTGCTCCATCGCAAACCGGATAATGGCATCCAGGCACTCTTCAATCGTCTGCGGGGTCAGCTTTTCCTGCATGATACTGACAAAATCCTCTGCCACAACAGCCTCTGCCAGCGCCGGCAGATCAGGAAAATAATAGTAAAAGGTATTTCGGTTGATGCCGCATTTCAGTACTACATCTTTGACCGTAATCTTGCTGAAGGGCCGTTCATCCAACAGCGAAATAAATGCCGTTTTAATCTCATCCCGGGTATATGTGGCCATGTATTGTTCTCTCCAAAAAGCATCAGGCATGGTATCGCGGAATTATCGCGTAAGAAGCGGATTACGTACGATAATCTACCACAAATCCATGCCTTACGGCAACCGGGAACTTTGTTGATCCGAACCGTCTACCCTTAGAACAACGGAACTTTAAAAAGCGCTGCGGAAACCAGAAATGAAAGCAGCAGGCATGCCGCTCCGCTCAGCACATCTCTTAATGTATGCCTGCCAAGTGTTACTGAAGACCATGCGCTGAGCATAAAGAGTGCCAGAAAAAAGAGGGCTGCAGGGATGCTTCCCCATGCAAGTGTAATGAGGAAGGGAGCCATCGCGCTCGCTCCATGGCCGCTTGCGCGTATATGCAGCCCTTTATTCAAAACGGTGAGCAAAAATACTCCAAGGAAGTACGATGAAAACAGTACCTTTAAATATAATGAGCCAAAGCGGTATGCGTAAACCAAGCCGAACACGTAGCCAATCAGCGTGAATTTAAACGCCATTTTCCGCTGTGACTCCCGTCCTTTGTTTCCGGAAACCAGCTTATCATACGGATATGCCAGAAGAGGAAAAATGCACAGGCACACAATGGAAACATTAAAGTCATTGGGATTGCCAAAAATACCTGTTGTCTCATATCGCAGCATAGTCAGAAACACTGCACCGATAATGGGCGGTATAGTCAACATCCGAAACACTTTCGCAAATCCATATTTCCAGTCTTTTTGTTCCATATAATCACCTCACCCATAGCATAAAGGATTGTTTCTGGCATTTATACAGACATAAGAGCCTCACTGACTGTATTTTCACAAGCAGCATAATAGTAGGATGGATACGGAGGGATGGGTTCAATGAATATTCAATCCGGGATCAGTCAAAAAGAAGTAAGAGAATCAAAGCGTATTCATCTGCGCGGTATTATCAAAACGTTCATTATTCTTCTTCTCATCATCCTGCAAATCCGTCTGATTATATTAATTCTATATGTTCTTCAAAAACAGGTTCCCTGGCTTTCAACCTTTATCACCTATGCAACAATGGTGGTGATGTTATATATCTATGCGAGAAATATCAGCCCTTCTTTCAAGCTTTTCTGGATTCTTCTGATTGTCGCATTTCCTGTGGCCGGGCTGTGTATTTACGTGTTGGGCGGACGGGCAAACGCCAACAAAAAGATGCGAAAAAAGTTTGAGAATGTCGAAAAACGAATTGGGGAAATGTTGACGGATAGTCATCCGGTACCGGCTTCTCTGAGAGAAGAGGATCCTGCGTGCGGCAATCTGGCACACTATCTCACAAAATTTGCCTGGTCCCCGGTTTATCAGCGCACAGCAGTAAATTATTATTCGGACGCATCAATGGCATTGAAAGAACAGATAGATGCCCTGAAAGCCGCAAAAAAATATATCTTTATAGAATACCTAACGATTGAAGATGGGACCGCTTTTCACAAAATAAAAGAAATCCTGATCCAAAAAGCAACAGAGGGCGTCATTATCCGAATGATTTATGATGACATGGGATGTACGTTGACTCTGCGGAAAAGTTTCCAGAAAGAGATGGAATCCTTTGGAATCGAGTGCCGCAGATTCAATCCTATACTGCCTGTACTCAATGTCTTTATGAACAACCGGGATCACAGAAAACTTTGCGTTGTTGATGGCACAGTCGGATTTACCGGAGGCTACAATATCGCCAATCAATATTTCAATATTACCCATCCTTACGGGTACTGGAAGGATGTCGGCGTGCGCATTATGGGGGAAGCAGTTCGCAGCATGACTGGGCAGTTTCTAATGATGTGGGAAACATTAGGAAACGAAGACCAGAATATCGATAAGTTTCTTAATGATGAAACCAAAAACAAAGATTTCGAAAAAGCTCTGAGTAGCGGATCTTTCATAAACAGCCACTCCTATATACAGCCTTATTGTGATGATCCACTCGATGAAGAATTGGTCAGCGAAGAAATATATCTGACGCTTATACGCAAGGCTAATCATTATATCTGGATTTCTACGCCCTATCTGATCATTACAGATGAGATACGCAATGAACTGGTCAGCGCCGCAAAAAAGGGCGTAGATGTCAGAATCTTTGTCCCGGGGATTCCAGATAAAAAGATCGTGAATCAGTGTACCAAATCATACTATGGAAGACTGACAGTCGGAGGCGTCAAGATATTTGAATATTGTCCAGGTTTTAATCACGCGAAGCTTTGCATATGTGATGACAGAATGGCTTTGGTCGGGACAGCAAATTTAGACTATCGGAGCCTGTATCACCATTTCGAAAACGGTATCGTAATTTATAACAACTCAGTAATTACAGACATAAAAAACGATATGGAACATATGGCAGATGTCAGCAGACAGATCACTCTTTCAAACCTGATAGCTGTTCCCAAATGGAAGAAAGCAGCCAGAATGCTGATTCGTTTGTGTGCACCAATGCTATGAAAGACACTCTACCGATCATTAAAATCGTCGCTGTGCCATCTATCCATACGCTCTTTCATTTGTTGAATATGTGCTTAGTGATCTTTGCAAAGATCTTCTTTCCAGTATTCATTCAACGATAAAATGATGACAGAATATAAGGTAAGCCAAATATATAATCAGGTGACTGCCAAAACATATAGCAGTCACCTGTTTTCTACACCACCGTTTCCGCGACTTCACCCACAAAGTTATAAAAAATCCGCACCTCCTGTACCTTTTCTCCGTTTACCTTCTTCACATCCCCGATCATGATCTTGTCAATCAAGTGGTTTAAGATCCCTTCATTCAGCTCCGTGATGGCCTCATACTGGCGGATTTCCGTGATAAACTGCCGGATATCACTCTCCTGATCAATGGAATCCCGCAGCAAAGCCTGGATCTCGGCAATGCGCCCGTTGTTTTCCTTCTGTTCGTTCTCCATCGCCACAGTCAGCTTCAAAAACCGCTGCTCCGTCAGGATCCCCTTGGACTTATCCGTATAGAGGGAGAGAAAGGTATCGTCGATCTCCTGATTTCTTGCCATCAGGCGGTTCAGTTCCCTCTGAAGAGAAGACGCGTCCGTCTGATATCTGTTCTCCAGCCTTTTCGCGAGCCGCCCGTAAAAGGCATCCTCATCCCGGATCACCTGTGCCGTCAGCTCCTGGATGTCCGTAAGAACAAGGTTGTAAAGGGCCCTGGCCTCAATCTTATGGCTGGGGCAGACCTTGCAGCCGAGGCGATTGTACGTCTGACAAATATAGTACGTTTTGTCGATCGGCTCCCGCTTTTCCTTGGTGGTGCGGTTCACATCCTTCCTCCCGACCTTCTCATACCGCGCCTGCATGGACTTGCCGCAGTCCGCACAGTACAAGAGGCCATGGAAAAGGTTATAGAAGGGGCTGGGTTGCCCCTTCATGATCGGCGGCCTGTGGTCAATGATCTGCTGGACCCGGTCCCAGTCTTCCTTTGGAATGATTGCTTCGTGGCAGTCCTCAAGAACCTCCCTTTCCTTAGGGGGAATGATGTTGTAGGTGTTGGAGCGGATGCCTTTCTGATGCGTCTTGCATACGACATGCGCCCCTTTGTAGATCGGATTGCGGAGAATACTTGAGATCCGGGAACACCCCCAATAGTAATAGCCCTCATCTGTCAAAGTTGTAGGCTTGATCCTTGTGAGCGGGACTCGTTCCTCCATCAGGATCTTGCTGATCTTCATGCAGCCGTTTCCTTCCAGCGCCAGATCATAAATATGGCGAATCACCGGCGCGGTTTCCGGATCAATAATGAGATGGCCCTGGTTGTCAGGATCCTGCTTAAGGCCCATCGGCGGCTGCCCGCCGACAAACTTTCCCTGGCGGGAGAGCACCATCTTCCCGGCGGCCACCTTCCGGGAAATGTCACGGCTGTACATGTCGTTCAGGATGTTTTTGAACGGCGTGACATCCATGACCTGGTCGTTCTGCTGGTTCGCGCTGTCATAGCCGTCATTGACCGCGATATAACGGATGTTATGTTTGGGAAAATAGATTTCGATATAGCTGCCGGCCTCGATGTAGTTACGCCCGAGGCGGCTGAGATCCTTGGTCAGGACCGTTCCCACCGTACCCGCTTCGATGTCGGAGAGCATACGCTGAAAACCCGGACGGTTAAAGTTCCTCCCGGTATAGCCGTCGTCAACATAGTATTCGTAGGGTATAAGGTCGTTTTTCTCAGCGTAGTCGGATAACAGGAGCTTCTGGTTGCTGATGCTCATACTCTCATTATCCCGGCCGTCTTCAAGGGAAAGCCTGCAATAGATGGCAGTGACCTGCCGGATAGGTTTTTTCTTCCTGTTCATCATGATACCTCCATAACGAACAGGGACACGATAGAAGTATACTACCATGTCCCCGCCTGTAATTCAATCTGTTTCTGCGCTTTCTCCGGTCAGAAAGCGGCGCATTTGCGCCGGTTTCGAACTTTCGTTTCTTTCTTACGGTCCCGGCATTAGGCATCCTGAATAACCCGGTCACCCGGCTTTCAAAAGGGCCTGTCCTTCCTCCGGATATGCCTCCCGCCCGTCACGCCATCTGCCATACTGTTCCTCTGTGCGCCGTTCGATCAGCCGGGAGAATGCATCCTCCATCGTCTGATGACCGACGAACTCGCGGCTTACGATAAACCGCACCTTCTGCTTCCTTCCCCCGGCAGGCCCGGAAGCCTTCTGCCGTGCCTCCTGCATATTGATAATCTTTGCCATAAATACCTCCCATTGCGTCTTTGCCTGTTGTCCCAGCCGTCTGAACCGACGGCTTTCAGCCCGGGCATGTCCGGATGCCTGTCATGGTGAAGGTGGCCGTCCTCGTTTTTTCCACTCCCATGCACATCATCCGCAAATGCCGGACAGATGAAAAACAGCTTTTCTTCCAGTAAAATCAACGGTTTAGACACATAGACACTTGTTTTCAAATACAAATCAGAAATCATAATGATTCATTTTTCTTCCATATGGCGTGGTAAACGTACAGATCCTGTGTCTATCCGTCTGGCCTTTCCTTATGAACCGAATCCGTCGCCATTCTCCGGCAGGATGCCTTCGCCATTAAAAATGATACTGGCCAGGCGCATCCGTATTGATCTGCACATGGATCCCAATATAGCCCCGCGCCGTTTTCCCGCCGCCCGTCTGGATGTTCTGCGTATATTTCAGCTTCAGCCGTTCCTCGTTCTTCCGGAGATACCCGGTAAAGGTTTTCTCCGCGAAGGGCTTTTCCACGTTGTCATCGCACCACCTCCGGTAGGCCGTATAGAGCTGCCGGGAGGTGGCATGGGTGTTCTGCTCGAACCGTACATAACCCTCTGACGCCAGGAAATCGAGGATGTTGTTGTCCTCCTTCTTCGCCTCCTCGATATTGCCTGCGGCGCGGTCGCTGATCGTAAATGCATAATCGTTTGCAAGCAGGCGGTGCAGGCCTTCCAGCTCCCACAAAAGGATCCCCTCTGCCTCCGCCCGGAGCTTCTCTCCGAGCCTGCGGTCATCCACCCGGCCCGCGTCCTTCTCACGGACATTCAGCACGATCTGCCGCCGGTAAAACCCGTCTGACCGGTCATAAAGAGCAGAAAGGGATCCGTTGCCCAGGCCCAGCAGGCGGACATACAGAAAACCCTGATAGCTCTGCATATTTTTCCGTTCCAGATCCATTTTGTCCTCCATGGTGATGATGGCCTTCAGGATGTTGGTATCGTCAAGGGCTTGCAGTTTCATATCGTCATCCAGCATCAAAAGCTTCCCCTCCTGATCCGCCCGGCAGAACTTGTCTTTGGAGAGCTTGTCAATGGCGGTCGTGTTCATGTTGTCCCCGAGGATCGCCCGCAGGACACGCCCGATCCGGGATTTTCCCTCGCCGCCGTTTCCGATGATGATCATCATCTTTTGTCCCTTGTTGGAGGGGAGAAGAGTATAGCCCATAAATTCCTGCAGGGTCGGGATGTCCTCCGGATAGAGGAGTTCCCCTAGGAACTTCAACCACCTCTCCGGAACCGGTGCCTCCGGGTCATACCTGACCGGCAGGCGATTCAGGCAGAATTCCTTTTCCGGCGTAAACCGGCGGTCTTCTATGAAATAGGTTCCGTTCTGGAAATGGATCCGGTCCTCCTGGATCGGGAGCTCCGGGCAGTACGCCGCAAGCTTCAGGGCGTTCAGGTACTTCTCCACATTTTTCGCTACATTGCTTTTTACATAAGGGCGGACATATTCCAGGATCTCACTCTGCACCGCCGCGTCGCTGAGCAGGCCGTCAATGTCATAGAGCCGGTCATGGATGCAGCGCATCGGATGCTTATACAGCACATATTCGCTGAAAGCGATCTCGTCCACGCTGCTTCCGTCGAACCAGTCAGGCGGCGCGGCCTGCCCGAATGCCGCCATCGTCTCCTCCAGCGCTTCCAGTTTCTCCGCCGGAATCTTCTTCAAGGATTCGCTCATATTCCTTCACCTTCTCTCTGTATCCGTTCATCAGGTCGATCTTTTCCTCCAGCGTGCCGGTGAGCATCGTATCCATCAGGTACTCCACCAGCGTCATGTCCCGCAGGGAGTCGGTAAAACGCCGGCCCCATTCCTCCTCCGGGGTCTTCGGCGCGTCCTCCTCCCGCCACCTGCAAAGCAGATGGTAATAATCCGTCAGAATGCGGAAGAAACACCGTTCCGTTTCCGCAAAACGATACTCCGGGGAAAACTTTCGAACTTTCTTTTTTCTGCCTTTTGCATTGCTCTTTCCGTCCGATTCTGACATTCTTCCATCGTCATAGAAAATGCCGAAATCCGAGGAAAGCTTCACAGCCGCCTCCTTCTTTCCGGTCCCAAAGAGCTTTGCAGTAAAATCGATTACATCGCCATCCGCACCGCAGCCGAAACAGTGATACCGCTGATCCAGCTTCAGGCTCGGCGTGTGATCATCATGGAACGGGCAGCACGCCATCCCGTTCCGATTAACTCTGATTCCATATGCTTCCGCCGCCTTCCTCGTGCTGACGGATTCCTTCACCGCTTGAAATACGTTCATGCCATTTCCTTTCCGACAAAGGGGTCCCCGTTTCGGAGATGCCTTTGCCTGTTACCCCTGTCAAAACTGTGAGAATTATCTTTTCTTCGGACCACATTGGGTCAAAATGACCCAATGCGGTTTCCGACTGCCTTTGGTAAAAATGATTTCGACTTACAGCTCCATACCCCGGTTCCTTTTCTTCCCTTCCGGCTGGTCCGACCTGCGGGCTTTCAGCTCCGCGTCGGCCCGGTGGAGCTTATCAAGGACTGAGGCTTTCGTCTTTTCCCGGATCGGCTTAAGCTGCTCCGCTTTAACTGCCGGATCCTTCAAAATCCCTTTCAGTTTTTCTGTGATCGCCGCCGTCATTCCCCTGAATTTTTTCTTCAGGCCGGAGAGGATCTGGTGCGCAAACGACATGCCCTTATCCGTAAGGGAGTTGCTGCGCATGATCTCTTTTTCATAGTCCCGGATCAGCTCAAAGTCCGCATTATGCGTCTCCTCCTGCACCCGCTCCGTGACCGTCTCAACCGCTTTGCCATACGCTGTCTCTGCCACCTCGTCGATCAGTGTCTCCACATCATCGATCCGGATGGAAAGCTCCTCCAGTTCGGATTCTTTCTGTTCGATCTGCTTTTCCTGTACGGCCAGCTTTTCCTTCTGCTTCATCAGGATATAATCCTGTTTTTCCAGATACGCCCGTCCGCCATAGGATGGCTCCCGGTCCAGATGCAGTCCGTATCGTTCCGTAATGTCAAAGAGCATCTCCCGGCAGGCTGCGTCGAAGACATTCTTCCGGCGGTTATATTTCGATTTGGGCTTATCCGGATGCGGAAGCTCAAAGCCCAGTTCCTCCAATGCCTTTTCCTGCTGCGGGCACAATTCGCCATACTGGTTCAAAGCGTCAAAGACATGGCGCTCCTGAATGTGCGGCGTGCCCTCATCACAGTGCAGGGCGAAATCCAGGATGTGGACATGGGAACCGAAGCGCCGCGTGAACTCCGCCAGAAAATCCGTCACAATGTTGAAGAGAACATCTTCGGAAACATTCTCGTCGATCGTGCCAATCTGATAGACAGTCTCCTCCGGACAGGTTGTTTTGTTCACCAGCAGGTCCTCCACCGTGCGGTTCCGGTTCGCGTGGCCGTGTGCCTCATTCCTGCGGTTCTGCCCATCCAGAAAATCACCGTAGTTCTCTGCGTAATACATCCGCTCGATCTCTTTAAAACTGATGATGCTCTCCGGATCCCGATCCGGAAATCCATTTCCCCGGTATCCTGTATAGCAGTCAAAATAGATATTGAACTTTGTCCGGGTGGGATCGATATGCTCACTGTGCTCTACATTGAACTGCCGGTCATTGTGCTTCGGGTTATAGGTTCCGAATTTCCCCGCTCGGCCGTTGTGCCTGGTCAGCCGCATATGGTCATCACCGTCCTTTCTGATTTTTTCTTATTTCGTTCTTTGCAAGTTTTCTGTTTTCCGTTTCACTGAGTTTTCTGCATTTTTCCTGAAACCATGGTTTCCTTTTTTTCGGTTCTGGTGTTTTTTCAAATGCTCCTGCCTCATGAACCCGGGGGTTATGTGAGACATTTTCGGCAGGTAATACCCAGTAAGGGCTGCCGTAAACAGCAACCCTACTGGGCGGGGCTTTCCGCCCTCGACCCGGAGCAGGGCACGTCGTCCCTGCACCCAGACAAGGGTTTGCCGCCCTTGACCCGTGCCGGAAGTTTCACCCCCAGCACCCCTGACAATGGGCATTGCATTCCCCTTGACCCCTGCCCCGGCAAAACAGAAATCCTCCGCTCTTGCCCGCAGCGGATTCTTTCCGTTTCCCCGGTTTTCCCAAAGCTTCCGTCCCGCGAATGGGCGGTTCTTCCGCTTCGGAAAAAATCAGTCGGCATCCATCCACGCTTCCCGTCGAAAGCATGGCTGTCCTCCGGCTGTATCGGCTCCCTTCCATTGCAAAACCGGCTGGCTGCCGGCAGGCAATGGCGCTTCGCCTCTTTCCATCGCGGCGGTGCATCACCGCGATGGCGGAACCGGATGCACCCGGTCCCGTCTAACGGGCAAAACAAAAACGACCAGCTTTCGTCTTTCGACTACGGTTGGTCGCCTTTGCTTTGGCCATTATGATATTGTTTTGCAAATCTGTTTTGCTACAGATTTGTCCGCGGATCATTTTGACCCGCTGGATGATTTACGCTTTCTCTGTAAGTGCCTGGTACAGTTTCATCAGTTCTGCCACACAGTCCGCTTCCGTGAATCCCTTGATCGGGAATCCGTAGGCCTGCATCACAGCGCGGTCATTGTTCTGATGTGCACGCCGCAGCTCAGGCGGCATGGCAACTTCATCATACAAGTCTGCGAGAGAGCTGTTCGAATAAAGTGCTCTCGCATCCAGAATCGCCTGTGCAGTCTGTTCGATCTTTTCTCGCTGTACTTCCGTCGGCTTAGGCCAGGGGAAGTTATTATAGACGATATCCTTTGAGTAACGATAATCGCTCTTGAGCCTCCCACAGACCGCACGCATCCACGCCATATGGACGTTAGATTCCAGAATACCAAAATGATAAAGCGATGCATTCGGAACCAGTTTTACAAGATTACTGCATAAAATATCGGGAGTCATATATCCCATAGGCACATAACGCCGCCGCTGGGAGGATACTTCCGGTATGACGATATAATCACCCTCCGGCATGTTTGTCACATGAAATCTTGTGGGCGTATCCGCAATCTTTCTTGTTCCCTCACTTGGGCTGCTTAACCGATACTTCCGGACTGCCTGCACCCGTTTCATGCTTTCCGGCATTTTTCGCAAAGCATCAGGCGGGCAGTTCCCAAGATAGAGGCAATAGCGCGGTGACTGATTGATAAACTCTCTGGAACCGTACCAGGGATGGAAATACTCTTTTGAGGCCGGTTCCTTCTCAATGAATGCTTCCATTTCTTCCTTCTCAAAAAGATAGTTCCCGTCATCAATCGGCTTATTGCCGATACCGATCTCCGGTACAGAGCAAAGCGGTTTGTTCCGGCTCTCCACAAAGGCATCCGGCGCATCCAGAAGGTATGCATTGATGTGCTTTGCCGGAATCGGTCTCTCGGAAGTATAAATGAATTTCTCTGCCGGTTCCTTCCCCATGCTGAATCCAATGATCACACAATGCACATGCGCTTTCAACTTTGCTTCGCTGTCCCAGACAAATGTCCGGTGCGCAAAGTCGATGTGTACCCCCATCTCGAAGAGCGGCTTCCAGAGAATGGCGACGGAATCTCCCTGCGCAATGGAATTGGTAGATACAAGCGCCGTGCGCACATTGGTTCCCCGCATATAATCGGCGGCTTTCTTGTACCAGCAGCTCACATAATCGAGGTTTCCTGCATTTTTCCATCCGGAAAAGACGGCATTCAGTTCCTCTTTCTGCTTCGCATCCATGAACCGGGCACCTCGGAATGGCGGATTCCCCATCAGGAATGAAAGCCTGTAATTCGGGATGACATCATTCCAGTCCATCCGCACCGCGTTACCTTCCACGATGTTCGCGTTGGTTTTAAGCGGCAGGAAATCCAGGTTCATCAGGACGATGCTTTCCGTCTCCTTCATCATCTGGCTTTCCGCGATCCAGAGGGCCGTCTTGGCGACGGTCACGGCAAAATCGTTGATCTCGATACCATAGAACTGGCTGATGGACACCTTGATGGGATTCGTTGCCGCGCCCATGACCATCTGCCCGCCCTGCAGCTCCGCAATGATTTCATTCTCAATCCTGCGGATGCTGAGGTACGTTTCGGTAAGGAAGTTTCCGCTGCCTGCTGCGCTGTCCAAAAATGAGAGCGATGCCAGATGGTCCTGGAACTCCCGCAGCTTTTTCTCCCTCGTCCGCGTGACGGTAACAGCCTTGATCTCTTCCAGCTGCTTCTTCAGGTCATCCAAGAACAGGGGATCGATCACCTTGTGAATGTTTTCGATGGAGGTGTAGTGCATCCCGCCGGACCGGCGTGTTTCCGGGTTCAATGTAGACTCAAAGACCGCGCCAAAGATGGTGGGGCTGATCTCTGACCAGTCGAAATCATCGCTGGCCTTTTTCAGGATCAGTTCCCGGATCTCCTCCGTGAACATGGGGATCTCGATATTTTCCTCTGCGAACAGGCCTCCGTTCACATAGGGGAAGGCCGCCAGCTCCGGTTCAAGGTACGGATCCCGTTCCTCCACCGGGGTATCCAGTACCTGGAACAGCTCGATCAGGGCCTTCCGCATGTGCCGGGTATCAAACTCCGCCAGGTAATCATGGAACATTTCCTTCTTTCCGAAAATGCCCGCATCCTCCGCGTACAGGCAGAATACCAGCCGCACACAAAGCACGTTGAGGCTCCGGAGCGTCTGTTCGTTCTCCGGATCTTTGTACTGCTTCAGGAAAGCGTCGTACAGGAGGCCAACGATCTCGCCGGCAGCGATGGAAACCTCCATTTCCCGCTTCAAATGCTCGTTTCCAACATGGGTCAGGAAGGAAAGCCGGTAGTATTCCTTCGGCAGATTTTCCAGAAGGATCACCTCCGGCGTGCCGCCCGGCTGCTCCATGTCGTATACATGGAACTCCTGGAAGTTACAGGTCACGATCCAGCGGGGCCGCTGCGAATAGGGCAGTTCCGCCGAATAGCGCTTTGCCTGCTGGAAGGGAGTGAGCAGAGTCCCGTCCGACTGTTTGATCGGCTTCATCAGATCCTTTTTGGAGCCCTTCTGCTCGATCATCACGTGGGTCGCCGGGATCATCCCGTCGATAAAGCTGGTATTGTCCAGGTGTACCTGGTCTTCAAAGGAAATGAATTTTTCAGGCTCCTCCACGCCGCAGATGTCACGAAGAAGGGAGAGCCAGAACTTTTGGCTTTCCCCCTTCTCGTAGCCCTTATCCTTCCAATACTCCGCGAATTCCTTTGCGGCCTTCCGCGTAAGCGCGTCATTCATGATCATCACCTGCTTCCTCGGGGAGCGGTTTTCCGCCATTCTCCAGGATCGTCAGCATTTCCCTCGGTGTCACCACATAGGGCTTCAGCGGGAAATGCCTGATGTTGCCGGTCACAAGATAAGCGTCGCTGTCTTTTCTGGCTTCCATAGTGACCGCATAAAAGATCACATCCTTCGGGTCAGGCAGGTTTTCCTCCACCTTCTCCGGGTCAAGGAACACGCCGCGCATCCGGATCCCATCCGTCACGGCCTGGATATCCCCTTCCTTGAAAGGGAATTTCTTCCTCCGCAGCACCTCTTCGTATTCGGCCATGATCTCATCGCTGAGGAGCGGGACAATGCTTCCGACAAGGGCCTGTTCCAACACCGCGCCGGGCACGGAATCCCAGCGAAGAAGAGCGGAGACCAATACATTTGTGTCTATCACTGCATACAGCTTCATACGTTATTTCCCGCTCCTTACGGCTGCGATCTCCGCGTTGATTTCCTCCAGTGTCATGTCGGCCACACCGGCTTTCTCCGCGTCGCTGCTCATGCGCTTCATGGCCGCAACAGCAGCCGTCGCTTTATAATCCTCTTCCGGCAGGATCATGCTGAAGGGGATGCCGCGCACCTGCACGGACCGCGTCAAAAACATACGGATTGCCGTAGGCAGGTCGAGACCGAGTTGGGAATATACGTCGGAAGCCTCCTTCCGCAGGGTGTCGTCTATACGAAGCTGAAGTAATCCATTTGCCATGGTTACACCTCCATTCATTTCTGCATTTGTTTGTAATGCAATCGTATCATATTCTTTATAGGAAATCAAGTGCATTACAAACTTATGCAGCGGGGAAACAGATGATTTTCGCCTCCCCGGCAGGCGGCAGCGGGTCCTCCGGCCCCGTGGCAGTCATGGGGTCCATGTTCCGCATCACCATCCCGCGCAAATGCCGGTAGTCCTGCTCGGTGCATTCATTGAACAACCTGGCGGACAACTCCCGGTACAGCTTCTTCGCGTCCGGGGCAGTCGCGCAGGCCGCGGCCCAGTTCAGCCGCTGGCAGGTGAGGGCGTAGTTATCGCATCCAAAGGAGTGCAGCGCCCGAAGTTCGTATCTGTTCAGTCTCATCATTACTCGTCCTTTCTGATCGGTTCCACGATCCTGTTTCTTGCCATCCATTCAAAGAATGCTTCCCTGCTGATCCGGATAAGCCTCCCCGAACGGAACGCCGGAAAATCCGGCCTGTGTACCAGCTCGTAGGCTGTCGCTCTCGAGATCCCCATGATCCTCTGGATATCGGATACCTCCAGAACCAGCGGTAATTCGTTCATGCTCCCTGTGTGTCTTATTTTGCTCATTTCTGATCACCATACCTTTCATGATTGGTTTGATTTGTTGTTTCCATTATGAGGCGCTTGTCCGTTGCTCCACGGCTGTTTCCTGACAGGCAACCCTGCGCGGCGCTGTGTCGTCATCCCGGATCTTTCCGGTATGCGCTCCCCGGTTCCCCGGATCCTGGCGGTTTATGACAGTCTGGACGGCTCATTCAGTTTTCAATATACTTTTTATCACGTGATTCCCACGCAATAGCACAATAACGTGTTTAGCTTGTATTTACAATACTTATGCGGTATAGTATGGGTAACAGATAGCTTTATATATGTTATTCCCATAAAATCAAATATCATTCCCATAAAGGAAGGACGTTAAGATGGAATTTATCTTTGACCGGCCGGACGATCCGGTGCAGGAGCGGTATGAGATAGCCCTGCTCCTTGACCGGAAGAAGCTGAAAGAGCGCATCCTGATTGGTATAAGGGCGGAAATACAACGCCGGCTGCAGGGGGCTAAAGATGCCACTGTGTTCCTGGACATGGAGCGGGAGCTTGGCACACTTCTCACGGAATTTACCCAGGACAAGGAAAAGGCATGGAACCAATACGGAACCATGCCTTTGTGGGACGCCCTGCATACCCATCGTTTTGCGCAGCCTGCCCTGGAAAAAACAGCCCGCGATTTTCTGGAAGCGAAATACAAGTACGGCTCGCCAATGGAGAAATACGCCGCCATCCGGATCTGGGACGGATACCGCCGTGCCAGGATTCCGAGGGACAGAGAACTGGCGGCCGAACGCTATATGAAAGATACCAGTGGCTTAAAGACCTTGTTTCTTTATACGAAGAAACGCGAAATCCTTATGAAAACAAAGAGCCGGCTGATAGAAACCGACGCTTATGCGAAAGAGGACTATGATTTGGACATCTGGTATCCCATGGGCCGGTTCGATTTTGAGTGCGCCATGGGATATCATTCACTGGTTCCCCTGGTTCTTTACTATCAGAAGAGGATCGCGGAATGGCAGCTGTGCTTCCAGAAATGCTCTGTCTGCGGAAAATACTTTCTCGCGCCCAGCCAGCGATACTCCATCTGCAGTGAGGCCTGCCGGAAGATACAGGCGAAGAAAAGCAAGCAGGAGTTTGATGACCGGGCCCGGTCAAACCAGTATGATATGATCTACAAAAACGTCTGCCAGCGCTGGCGGAACCGGATCAACAAGGCAAAGCGGATCGGCCTTGCGGAAGAACGGATGGCAGAACTGAATAAAGCCTTTACAGAGTTCAAACAATCGGCTCTTGAACAGAAAAAGAAGGTAGGGAGCAAGAAACTCACCCTGATGGAGTTCCAGGACTGGCTGGATGCCCAGGACGAGATCCTGAACAGCTTTTTAGAATAATGCCTATGCTGTCCGTCGGGATTTGCCGGGCACCCGCCAATACTCATTATTTATGAAAGTATTCCCGGGCATGGCAAAGGCGCAGAGAAAATCCCTGCGCCTCGCCATCCGAACCGTCCGTCCGGCCACATCTGCTTTTACTTATTTCAGGAGCAAATGCTCCGCATATGCACGGCCTGCTGCCACCATCGCAATCAATGCATTGCCGATATGCGGCAGGCTCCAGAACAGGAACGCCGCTCCCAGCATCCGCAGTGCCTCCGGGCCGTCTGACAGGCCCATCAGATAACTCAGAACCGCCGTCAGGAACGCGATCCCCGCGATGGCGATAAAGATCCAGCCGGAAAGAGCGACCAGAAATGATGCGACCCATTCTGCGGCCGTAAGGACTGCTATCACAGGCAGCAATGGTATTTTCACCAATCTTTTCAAAATGGTCATGCCCGTCACCGCCTCAAACATAGATCATCTCATGCAGGATGATCTCTTCCGCGCGTGCCCGGATGCTGTTCATACGGCAAACCCACTCCATCTGATCCTGTATTTTCAGTTCCTCTGTAACATCTTCCTTCTCACGAAACTGCCGGATGATGTGATTCAGCCTCTCCTCGGCCTGTTCGTCCAGGTCGGCCAGGTACGTCCATAACCTGCCCGTCAGGATCAGGTCATTATATGTATGAGGCTTCGTTTCCTTCAGATATTCCCTGTGCAGCCTGCCATATCGCCCGATGCTTCTTTCTTCTTCCTGCAACGTCAGATTCGGGATATAATAATCCCCGACAAGCGTATACCAGATCCCATTCTCATGGATCCGCTGTTTCAATTCGGTCATCGCATTCCTCCATTCTGAAGCTGTACCAGTTCTGGTACGCCTTGATTTGACTGAGGAATCCAGTTGATCGTGTCCCTGTTCGTGAATTTTCAGATTGGGCAACTGAACTCTTCACAAACAAGTGTAGCAGTTCATGGCCAAGTTTCTGATAGTTCAGGGAGTGGCTTTGCTCCCGTCCCCGGTTCTCGCCGGTGTTGTAGGTGTCGATGGTCTCTTTGCCGAGCGCCTGATTCAGATCCTTCAGCGTCGTCAGTTCGCTGCCACCGAGGAAAATCTGGGAATCCATGTTGCCCACGATGGTATCGGCGTTGTCCTTATAAATCGCTTTCAGCTGTGACTTTGCCTGAAGGACAAGGCAGGCGCTGATTTCCCGGCTTCGGATCGTTGCCACCAACTTTTCCAGGTTCGGTATCTGGCCGATGTTCGCGCACTCGTCGATCAGGCAGCGCACATGCACCGGGAGCCTGCCGCCGTACACATCATCCGCTTTTTCACACAGCAGGTTAAACAGCTGCGTGTAGATCATGCTGATTAAAAAGTTGAAGGTGGAATCAGTGTCGGACATCAGCAGAAACAGCGCCGTTTTCCGGTCTCCCAGCTTGTCCAGTTCCAGTTCGTCGTACATCGTGATGTCCCGGACTTCCTGAATATCGAAGGGAGCAAGGCGTGCGCCGCAGCTCACAAGTATGGATTTCAGGGTTTTGCCGGCTGCCATCTTGAACTTAACGAATTGCCGTACCGCAAAGTGGTTTGGATTCTTTTTCCGCAGCGCCTCAAACATCATATCGACGGGATTCTGATAGTCCTCATCGTCCTCGCGCACGTCCATGCTGTTCAGCATTTCCAGGAGCGTTGCGAAGTTCTGTTCATTCTCCGGCGCTTCATAGTGGATATAGCCGATCAGCGCGGTATAGAGCAGCGTTTCCGCTTTCGTCCAGAATTCATCACCGGCTTTCCCGTCGCCCTTGGTATTGGCAATCAGAGCAGTGACGAGCTTCAGGATGTCCTTTTCGCTGTGGATATAGGCAAAGGGGTTATAATGCTGTGACTTGCCAAAATTGATCGTGTTGAACACGCGGATTTCATACGGCTCATAGACGATCTTCCCGTTTTTGTCCTTAACCGGATTTCCCTTTGTATCCAGCTTCGGAGCGCCGCGCTGCAATGCTTTTCCGCATTCGCTGAGCACCTGGGCTTTCGGATCGGTTATCACGTAGGAACTATGCATTTGAAGCAGGTTTGGTTTCAGCCAAAACCTTGTCTTACCGGAGCCGCTGCCGCCTACGATCAGCACGTTCTTGTTCCGGGCATTCGCCGGATTTTTCGGACGGTTGCTCATCATCAGCCATTCCGTCCGGGTCAGGATCACGTTGTTCTGGAACACCGGGTCTTCAAAAGGCTCGATATCCTTATGCGTTCCCCAGCGTGCAGAGCCGTATTCCGTGTTGTGCCGGTATTTCTTGGCGTTCTTGCCTTTCATATAGACTGCAAAACGGAGAACCGCGCCGACGATGATACCGATCACCAGATCAAGCGGATGCAGGCTGGGGAGGGGATTGCTGAAGGCTACCCCCAGGGTAGAGATCAGAGACAGCGTTTTCTCCGATGCGTTAGCCCCTTCGGCAAGCCTCCATGCTTCCCCAAAATTCGTTGCCAGCAATCCTGCCGCCACATAAGGGATATGCAGGATGATTTTCTTTTTCAGCTCATTCTTTGTCACAGGGAATGTTCCTGTTCCTTATGGCGTACCTTGGACGGCAGCGAAGCGACCAGCGCTTTGAGCTTTTCAAGCTGCTTCACGATGCTCGGCTTCTTCTCCGCGTTCAGCTGCTTTGCCATCAGGGAATCCGCGATCTGCTGCAATGCGTCGTTGTCCCTCGCCTTGAAGAACACGGTATACTGCGGCGGATGCACGGATTTATCCTTCGTGACGGCAAAATCCACGCCGTATTTCTTGGCTTCCCGCTCAAAGTCCCGGATGCTGGCATCTCCCAGGGGCATGCGCGAAACGCCCTGATTCTGTCCGATCAGCTCTTTGACTGTCTGTTTCCCATGCACTCCTTCCACCTTGACCGGCTTCTTCGCAGCCGCGTTCCTCTGGTGCTGGAGATACATGCGGATTCCGGCAACGATTGTTCTTGCCGACAGCCGTGATGTGCTGATTGCCAGGTTTACTGTCCTGTTTTCAACTTCTTCCTGCAAGGCTTCTTCACCATCCTCTCCTGATAGGCCATCATTCTGCGGACCGCATTATTCTGGCGGTTCATGTCCTGCTTTGTAACAGCCGCCCTCGCGGCAGCGCTCCTGTTATTCTTCTTCATCGAACCTGTCCTCCTTGATTTCGTCTGTCAGATCAATCACCGAAAAGCAAAACTGCCCCATCCTTACGCGCTGCATTCGTTCCAGCAGCTCCAGGCAGGTCTTTGCCATATCATCCGAACTCATATCTTTGTAGTCGTCATCCCGGTCGAGCTTGTAGGCAATGCCGCTGCCCATCAGATAGACACGCTTTCCGATACGGAGCAGCTCCGTGGATAAGCAGCTGAAGAAGATGTTGTCCGGGTGCAGACAGAAGATTGCTTCCGCATCATCCTCAAAGATCTCCACCGCTTCCGGTTCAAAGCCATATACCACCTTCACACCGTGCTGCGGATGTACCGACAGCATCCTGATCTCGCCCAGAGGATTCGGAACGGAGAAGATTTCTCTCAGTTCCTCCATCGTGGCTTTTCCTGCCTTGCTGATTTTCCTGTTCACCTTGGTAACCTCCTTGTGCTTTAAATAAAAAAACGGCCATCCCTTTGCATTGCTGCGAAGAAATGACCGTTACTGTACTGAATCTTCATCACTGTCCCCATAGGGGTTTACCCAGTCCGGCTTCCATCGGAACGGTTCCTGGGGATTGGCGGCTGGCTCCAGAGAGTCGATAAAAATATCCCGCCAGTTTTTGGTGTACTCCAGCGGCAGGTAATCCAAAACGATATGCCAGTCCGCCTGCTCCACAAATTCCGTGATCACCATGAGCATATCCTGACCAAACTGCTCCAGGAACGCATCCTGAACAGCCGTATTACTGTCATAGCAAAATACCCGATAAGTTCTCGTATCATGGCAGAATTCCCGGAACTCGATATCTACGTCACCGCTTGCATAAATCTGGATATTGAAATCCTGCAAATACCGGTGGAAGTAAATATATCGGTTCCCGCTCTTCATGTTCACCCTGATCTGAGGATTTCCCCTTGCATTTGACGAGCTGTCGCAAATCGCATCCAGGACACAGCCAAATGCCTGCATAATAAACATTGACCGTGCGGCCTTTTCCATTTTCTTCTGTTCTGCTTTTGTCATCTGTGTTTTCTCCCTTCGTGAAATAAAAAAAGCGGCCATCTCTCTGCATTACTGCGAAGAAATGACCGTTACCTTGCCTGTTCTCTCTGTTTTCGCCGCTGCCACTGTTCCAGCAGCCGGATAATCGTGTCCTCCATCTGTTTCGGCGTATACGACTTCGGGAAATACTTCCGAAGCACTTCATGGGAGATCGTGACCTTGCTCATGTCATCCTTTTTGACCTCATCCATGACAGCGCACATCACATCCAATGAGCATTTGCCTTCCTGACTGTATTTCTTGATCCGCTGTGCCTGTGACAGGGACGGCGTTGCCTGCGCGTAATCCATTGCCTCCAGGAAGTCTTTCTGTTCTTCGGGCTTCAAGTAGGAAAGCTCCACCGCCGGATTGAATGCCAGCTTCCTCTGATCGACCATATCCAGAAGCTCCGGGATCAGATATGTCAGGCGGATAAACCGCTGAACCTGCTTGTAGCTTTCCCCGGCAGCCTCACCGATCAGCTCTGTTGTCCGCTTCCCGAAGAAATCAGGGACAACTTGTCCCACATTTTCTTTTCCGGGTCTTCCAGCCTGCCGCTTCATGGCTTCATTCTTCATCCGATAGGCGAACGCCCTCTCACTGGGAAGCAGCTCTTCACGCTGCAAGTTGCTGTCCACCATCAGGATTGTCGCTGCGTCGTCGTCCATTTCCCGGATAATCACGGGCATGGTATCTTTCCCGGCAAGCTCGGAAGCGTGATGCCGTCTGTGGCCGGAGATCATTTCATAGCCGCCATTCGGCGACGGCCTCGCAATAGCGGGAACCATGACACCGTACCGGCGTATGCTTTCCACGGTCCTTTCCATGGATTCGTCATCCAGCACTTTGAACGGGTGATTTTTGAACGGATGCAGCTCGGAAAGCGGTATTTCCTGCACCTTCTCCGCAGCCTGGTCAGCACGGCTCTCCTCGGTTGAGAAGATATCATCGTAGCTGCTCAAGCTGATGTTTGCGCCTTTTTTCGACATTGGCCTGCACCTCCTTTGTCAGTTTCTGATATGCCTCCGCGACTTTCCCTTTGGGATCATGCAGGAAAATGCTTTTCCCTTCGGAACTGATCTCCGCAGCCCTGACCGAACGGGGAATCTCGGTGTTAAACACCCGGATATGTCCGCCGTAGGTATCACGGATCAGGGAAGAAATCTCTTTGGCATAATTCGTCCGGCTGTCCACCATGGTCAGCAGAATGCCCTCGATCCGCAGCTTCGGATTGATCTGCCGCTTCACCTTGTTGATCGTCTGGAGCAGCTGTTCCAATCCTTTCGCGGAAAGGTAATTGGCCTGCACCGGAATCAGTGTGGTGTCCGCCGCTGCCAGCGCATTGACGGTCAGCATCCCAAGGCTGGGCATACAGTCCAGAAGCACATAGTCATAATCCTTCTTGACCGGCTCCAGAAACTGTTTCAGAATCCGTTCACGGTTCATCGTGTTGACCAGCGCCACCTCAAGACCGGCAAGAGAGATGTTTGCCGGTATCAGGTCGATGCCTTCCTGCTGGTGAAGAATCCCTTCCGCAGGCTGTATCGCGTCTTCATTGATCGTCTTGTTCAGAAGATCAAACAGCGTGGTCTCCAGATCATCCGGTCTGGGATATCCAAGGCTGATCGTCAGCGATCCCTGCGGATCAGTGTCCACCAGAAGCACTTTCTTTCCTTCCCGTGCAAGCCCGATTCCGAGATTCTCCACCGTCGTCGTTTTTGCCGTGCCGCCTTTTTGGTTGACAACACAGATCACTGTTGGTTTGTCCTTCATACGTCCTCCTATTCTTTCCAGCCGTATAAATCGTGGTTGACCTTCGTCTGATAGTAGTGGTCGATGGTCAGCGGCGCGTTATACAGCGTAGTGAGCATGTACGCCTTGATGTTTCTGATATCCGTGGTGTTCTCATGGATGCAGTCCAGGACATACTGGATATGCTCATAGCCCAGCTTCATGAACCGGCTCTTCACGACCTCCACCGGCCGATCTTCTCCGGCACAGCGGATTGTCTTTGCAGAGCTGCATACGGTATCGATCATAAGCTCCAAAATCTCCTCAATGCGTCCGTGGTCATACGGATAACTGATCTTTAAGTCTTCAATGGCAAGATGATCTCTGAAATATTCTTCATACGATCTTCGTTCCTCCATCTCATCCCTTCTCATCCCATCAATCGAAACGGTGATCTTTGCCGATGCCGGCTGTGCTTCCGGCGATGGATAGATAGGATTGGTCTTATTCAATTCAGTATTATTAAGATCAGTATTATTTCCGTGTGATTTCCACACGTCCGAAGATGTGATATTCACATCCCCAGAAGTGTGATTTTCACATTTCTTGAAATGTGATTCCGTATCATTCTGTGGACTGCCTGTGGAAAACTTCAGAACGTAGATCAGGGAAGGCTTTCCCAGCCCCTGACGTTTCCGCTTGATCAGCCCGATTTTGTTCTCAAGCTCCGAAAGCATCTTGCAGGCTTTCTGATTCCCGCAGTGTAGATCGGTCATGATGTCTTCGACCGTGTAGATGATATAGACGCGGTTGAGAGCGTCAAACCACTGGTTCCGTATGGACAGCTGAAGCCGGTCGAGCATCAGGCCGTACAGCAGCTTTGCCTCCGTGCTGATCTCCTGGAACTCGTCCCCGGTTATCAACTTCTTCGGAATACGGTAGAACGAATACTGCTCTGCATCATCCGGACCGTAAAAATAATCGAAACTCATATCGTCCCTCCGTATGTATCGGCAAAAAAAAGACGTTTACCTGAGTCCCCGAAGGGAAACAAATAAACGTCTTATCGCCTGTACTCGTTATTCAGTTTTCTTTGCGCCAGCTTAGGCGCATCTGCCTCTATGCTGCCATCCGGTGCCTCACAGCCCTTGTCTCAGGGCATAAAAAAAGAGGCGTATGCCCCGGAAAGCCTTTATTTATGCGGTTTCTGGCGGTTAGTCCAAATACTTCACGAGCATTTGAGACGATAAGTTCAAACGGTTCATCATCCCAATGCTGCGGACTTGTCAAAGTATCCTCACACGCTATATCAAAATGATCAAATCCAATATCGTGCAAGAACATGTTAATACGACATAGGTTGTATGTCGTGATATTTATTTCCTGTCCGAAAAAACCATTGCGGACTCCATCTCGTCCAAGCACTTTCTCTGCCTTCAGCAGGAGTGATCCCGAACCACATGCTGGATCATAAACCTTATTGACTTCAGTTTTCCCAACCGTTCCTAATCTTGTCAGGAGTTCTGAAATATCTGCAGGAGTGAAGAATTCACCGCCGGATTTACCAGCATTCGACGCATACATCGTCATCAGATATTCATAGGCATCTCCGAAAGCATCGATGTCATGGCCTTTAACATCGCCAAGATTCATATCCCCTACACCATTAAGCAACTTAACCAGCTTTTCATTACGCTTCGCTACAGTAGCGCCCAACTTGTTACTGTTGACATCGAAGTCATCAAACAGGCCGGCAAAGCTGTTTTCTGAAACGCTGCCTTTTGCAGAATCTTCAATATGGTTGAAGACCGTCTCCAAAGTCATATTCAGATTTTCATCATAAGGAGCTCTTTTTCTGACATTGCAAAATAATTCTGACGGAAGGATAAAGAAACCTTTTTCTTCAATTAGACCTTCTCTTGCCTCCTCCGCATCAATGTCCGACATTTTCGCGTAATCGAAGTCGGTATTCCCTGCATCCCTCTCGCCTTGATTGATATAATTATTAAGGTTCTCAGATATATAGCGATAGAACATAGTTCCAAGAACATAACTCTTGAAATCCCATCCATCAACGGATCCGCGTAAATCATCTGCAATAGCCCATATTGCGCGATGCAGCTCTTCGCGTTCCTGTTCTTTCTTGATATCAGCCATTATCACAGCCCCTTTCTTTATTTCATGGAGCTGCTTTCCAGCTCTTTAAGTATCTTTTGTTTTTCTTCGTAATTATCAAGATATGCTGTTAATGCTCTCTCAACAGCAACTGTCTTCGTCTGCCCTGCGTCATCACAAAGAGCTTCCAATCTTTCATAGATAGGAGTTTCAATGCAGACATTCAGATAAGTACCATTTTTCTTTGGTCGCGCCATAATGCTTTCTCCTGCTGTAATTACTATGATTATCATCTTTAAAATACCACGGATAACTACTTGATTCAACTTGCTATTTTCTATTATTGATGCCGTTCTTCTTTGCATATTCACTTGCAGCTCTCCTGCGCTCTTCACTGTATGGTCCTACCAGTCGGATAGAGATTCTAGACTTCTGGATCTCGTATGTCACGCTGCCGAAATCGGCATCGTCAACGGTCAGCTTACAGAGATCCGGATACTTCTTTGCAAATGCTGCCAGCCTCTTCTTCAGGTCATTGTTGAAAGTGTAGATCACAGCTGTATCTTCTGCCTCATTAAAGTTCACGATCGTCTCACGCTCTTCTTTCGTTACATTCTTCTTTGCCATTCGGGGACCCTCCTCATTTTTCCAAGTCAAAAGCCGCCTTTTGAAAGACTCAAAACAGCGGCCTGATAGATATATCCTGTTATCAATAACGTATGTAAAATTACAGCTCTACAGCATGAAAATGATGCGATTTTCCCCCTTTTTCGGGCAGTTTTTTGAAAGCACCCCCTTCATCAGTCAAATAATTTTATCAGCAGCTCATCGACTGCATCAGTGTACCTTTCTTCCCTGATCAGCTGGTTTCTCAGCTCATTGAGTGCCAGTATCAGGATCCTGATCTCATAATCATCAAACTTGAATCTCTTTTTCATAGCAACCTCGCTTTCTTTGATCCGGGACTTCGTATTGATGCCCCGGATCATTTCGTTGCAGATAAACCTTTCATTAATGCCTCATCAGCTGCTCGTCGTTGTTTTGCCAGTTTCCTCTGCCGTTTCTTACGACACTCCTCAGAGCATACGACCTGAGCCGGTCCTACTGGCCAAAACTCTTTGCCGCACTCAACACAGGTGGTCTTGTAGAAGTTATGACCTTCCTTCGCGGACTTATCCCTTAACTTATTCTTGGCGGTAAAATCTCTCTCACCGCAGAGTTTGCAACAATATTTCTGATGATGCTTGTTCGGCCAGTATTCTTTGCCGCAGTATTCACAGATCCTCTTAGGATAAGGATGACCTTCGTTCTCAGACAAACGCAGTTCTTTCTTCAATGCCCATTTTTTCTTTGCCTTTTCAGCAAGGACTTCGTCATATAATTTGCGTCTGTACCGCTTATCTCGGATATCTTTGCACTCCTCAGAGCAGACTTCCTGCTGTCCGTTGACAGGCCAGAAAGGTTTTCCGCAAATCACGCAATTCTTTTGTCTGAATGTGTGATCGCCTTTTTCTTCTCTGCGCCTTTCGTGCAGCACATCTGAATAATGATCCTTGGTACACTGCTTATTACAGTAGATCTGTCGCGCTGTATTAGGCCAGAACGGCTCCCCGCACTGAGGACATATTTTCTGAGGATACAGATGCCCGTCGTTTTCGGCAAGGCGCTTCTCCATAGCTGCCTTCCGTTTGTTCTCGCGTTTCTTCTTTTCTTTTGCTTTCTTTTCCTTTTTCTTCTTCTCTTTTTTTACGGCCTTTTGCTCAGCCTCGTGTACTTTCTTCTTCTCTGCCTCCTGCACTTCTTCAGGCAAAGGCGTAAGATCAACAGGACCGACAAAATTGAAGATGATCTCTATTCTCTGACTTGTTTTATCCTCTTCCTTGACCTTCTCATGAACAAGGACCTTATCGACCAGTTCACGAAGCATCTCATCGGTAAGCTCTGTAGGATTCTTGTACTTCTTAACTATCTCGATGAATCGATCCCCCTTGAATGCCGGAGGATCAGATTCGACCGCTTCAGCCTTTAACTCCGCTATCTGCTTCTCCAACGCATCCTGTTCCTCAGCGTAGCTCTTCATAATAGACAGGTATTGCCGTTCCGGCAGTACTCCCTTGGAATAATTCTCGTATAATGACCTGATCAGTCTGTCGAGTTCATCGAAACGTTTCTCCGACTCTTTGAGCTTGGATCGGTTTGCGACCGGGCGCTTTTTCAGCTCCTGTTCATAAGCTTCCTTAAGACTGGCTGCAAAAACATTCTCGTCCTTTATCACTCTTCTGGATAATCTCTGGATCGCTTGCAGGAGCAACTTCTCTATCGTATTTGCTGCTATATAATGTGCCGTGCAGTTTTTACCATTGTTTGAGTAATTACCGCATCTGAATGAGAATACATCGGATCCGTCTTTGCGTTTATGATGATTGATAGACATACGGTGGCCGCAGTCAGCGCAGAAGAGATATCCGCACAGTCGGTGGGAATTGGTATAGTAGCCATATGGCATACTCTGCCTTTTCCGCCCCTTATCCAGACTCTTCTGTGCTTTATCCCATAGTTCCTGATCTATGATCGGCTCATGCGTGTTCTCAAATACGAGCCAGTCCTCAGGATCTACACTCCTTCGGTCCATCTTGAAGCTTGGTTTGAAAGACTTCTTAAGGACTGTATGCCCAAGGTATTCCTTTCTGCGGAGTATCTCGGAAACAGTGGTGCAGCTCCAGTTACAACTACCCTCCTTCGCTTTCTTATTTGACTGCTCGGGATGGTATTTCGCAGTATAAGCAGAAGGGATCAGGACCTTCTCTTTCTCGAGTTCTGCAGCTATCGCTGTCGGTCCTTTTCCCTCAGCAGCAAATTCAAATATTTGTCTGACCACTTCTGAGGCGACCGGATCAACGACTAACGTCTGCTTATCATCGGGCAGTCTGTTATATCCGTATGGAATACTTCCACTGCAGCGAAGGCCTTCATTCATTCTGGCATTGAAGATGGATTTGATCTTGTTGCTCGTATCCTTTGCGTACCACTCATTCATTATGTTGAGGAATGGAGCGAAATCATTCCCCATAGGCTGTTCGCTGTCAACATTGTTGTTGATGGCAATGAATCTGACTTCTTTCTGAGGGAACAGGATCTCAGTATAATATCCGACCTGAAGGTAGTTCCTTCCGAACCTGCTCATGTCTTTCACGATCACGGTACTTATCGTTCCTGCTTCGACCTCTCTGAGCATCTCCTGGAAAGCCGGACGGTTGAAGTTTGTCCCGGTAAATCCGTCATCGGTGAAGTGCCGGATGTTATCAAACCCGTTCCTTTTCGCGAAATCCTCCAGATACTTTTTCTGGTTCAGAATACTATTACTTTCACCTTGCAGCTCATCGTCTTTGGAAAGCCTTTCATATAACGCCGTAGCCTTGAAACCTTGAAATTTAGCCATTTATTGCATCTCCCTTCTTTGAAAAAATGTAATAAAAAAATGGCTATAATTAGTTTCGCCCTTCGGGTCTGTTATCACATAGGAACTGTGCATCTGCAGAAGATTCGGTTTTAACCAGAACCTGGTCTTTCCCGATCCGGATCCTCCGATAATCAGCACATTTTTATTTCTGGCGTATTTCGGATTCTTCGGCCGGCTCTCCATCGTCAGCAGCTCTGTCTGTGTCAGGATCACATTCTGCTGAAAATTCGGATTGATAAACGGCTGGATATCTTTCCTTGTTCCCCAGCGGGCTGATCCATACTCAATACCCTTCCGGTACTTTTTGGCATCCATGCGCTTCACCTGAATGATCAGTGCAAACAACGTAGCCACGACTGCACCTGTCAGCAGATCAACCGGATGAAATGACGGCAGGGGATTATGAAATGCTGCCGGCAGTACCTGCAGAAATGACTGCAGCTTCTCAATACCGTCATCACCGGCAGTCATCCGGATTGCTTCCCCGATATTTGTACCGATCAGTACGGTAATTACATATGGTAAACTTTTTTTAAAGGATTCTTTCACATCTATACCTCCCCAAACAGAAAACAGCCTCCGAGGAGACTGTTTTGCTTATAGTCAAATAGAAAAACGCCCTGAGCATCTTTTCCAGATACGCAGAGCGCTATGTAAGGCGAAACGCATAGTTTATTTTTCGGCGTTCAGTTTCTCATTCAGCTTCCGGACACTAGGCCGAACCGCACAGAAATAAACAATCAGCCATACTACAACGAATCCCGCTACGAAGATAACAGTAAAAGTGATCAGACCTTCATTCGGAACCCATCCGTTCAGACGATAAAACAGCAGATAGTCAAAATACAGGACTGACATCTGAATGATCGTTGCAATCGCCAGCGGCAGTTGCTCCACCTGGTAAACAAAGCTGATACCGGCTGCAATAAATGCCATGATCGTCATAGAGATAATGGCTAATACTACCTGTGAGACAGTGAGCGTTGTCACAACGCCGCATTTTTCGAGAACCAGATAGACAAACGCCAGAATCACCGGTCCGCCCCAGGCAGCTGTCATCCCTCGCTTCAAAAATTCCTTTAAATACTTCATAATCCATACCTCCGTTTCAGATCCGCAAAACATCTGCGGGACACATACTCTTTAAAACCGCTCTTGAATTCCACATCCACCGCGCCGGAGATCGCCGTTGTAAACCGCCTGATCCGTTTCCGGTTCGCGATAGAGGATTTATTGATCCGGATGAACTCCGGCGGCAAAGACTCCTCGATCTCATACAGCCGTTTTTTCAGCAGGTATCTCTTTCCACCGTCCGCAATCGCGTAGACTTTTCCGTCATCTGCAGTGATGCATTCCACATCATTTAGCTCCAGCAGCCGGATCTCATCCTCCTGATATGCGGCCAGTGCATCGGTCTGCTCATCTCTGAGTATCAGTGATTCGATCTCATCAATCAAATCTGTCCTCCGGTGAACCGTTGCCACGACTTCTTCCTCTTTTGCTTTATCTATAATGACTCGAAATTTCAATGATCATCACTCCTGTCATAGTGCTTGTTGTCCGGACTTTGTTTCTGTGATTCTCAGTATACAGTTTTTTCCGGATCTGTGTTGCGAATTGCGGTCATCGGTATTTTAAGAGAGATGAACGGTAAAAAACATGAAAAAGTCTTACTGTTTTTCCACATTGAACTTGTCTTATAAAAGCTTCTCCCCGGAAAACTATGTATTGGCGGCCAACAGCCGCCATAACTGTTATTCCCTATTTATCGTATCTCTTTTCACTTTAGCTCCTCATCCAAAATAAATCCCGGATGAAAATCACTTACAGAGAAAGATCCTTTTCCTTCTGACGGATTTTCTGCTGTGCCGGTTTCAGCATAGCTTTCATTTTTTCCAGCCGCTTCAATACACTTGGTTTCCTGTCTTTGCTTTTATCCAGCTGCCGCTGTGTGCACTCTGCCAGCACACTGGAAAGCAGCGATTCATCTTTGGCCTTAAAGAAAACCAGATATCTGGGAGCTGCTGATCCGGCTTCTCTGGTAATAGCAAAATCTACACCGTACTTTTTTAGCACCCGCTCAAATTCCTTCAGATGCTCATCCTGTACCGGGAGCTGCTTCAGACCGTTGCTGTTTCGGACCAGCTGCCTGACGGTCTGTTTGCCGCGGGGACCTTCCTGCTTCCTCCTGACCTTCTGCTGGTACCTGGCATCCTTTCTGATCTGTACCCGGTGATTCGCCCGGTTCAGAAACTTTGCGATTCCGCTCATCAGGGCACGCACGGTCAGTCTGGATGTTGACACGACAAGATTTACGGTCCTGTTCTCAACTTCTTCCTGCATGCTGGATCACCCCCTTTTTAGGCTGGCTGGTATGGCAGGTCTCATTTTCATGCCTCTGCAGCCATCTGGAGAAGTTCCCTTAGTGTCATTGTCTTTAACTCCTTGACTGACGGAACCCTGTGCGGATTCTCCTCCTGCAGACTCCCCTCTGTTTTTTCCTTCTCGTTATACGGACAGGATTCATCGCAGTCGTCGCAGGGACTCTCTTCCTCCTCACGCTCCAGGCGGTCTGCGTTACGAGCTGCAGACCACAGCACATTGTACAGATCCGTCAATATCTCCTGTGTGGATTCCAGCTGATTGATTGTACTCATCATCAGATCTCCGAATTGTTCCAGTTCCTCTCTTGTGACATTGATTGAAAACATTTCTGCTCTCTGCATATCGATTTTCTCCTTTATAAGCTCATATCTCTTTGTTTCTTCTTCTGCCACTGTGCCAGCAGCTTAATAATCGTTTCCTGCATCTGTTTCGGTGTGTATGACTTCGGAAAATACTTCCGCAGCTCGTCTCCTTTGAATGTGACGCGGTCCATCATCTCCTTCTTTTCTTCGGACATGACAGCGCACATCGCCTCCAGTGTACACAGTCCATCAGCCGCTAGTTTTTTGATCCGCTGTGACTGGGACAGGGAAGGAGTCGTCTGCGCGTAATGCATTGCCTCAAGAAAATTATTCTGCTGCTCCTCGGAAAGATAGGAGAGTTCCACGGCAGGGTTAAACGCCAGCTTCTTCTGATCCACCAGTTCCAGAAGATCCGGGATCAGGTAGGTCAGGCGGATGAAACGCTGGACTGTTCTCGCACTGTCGTTTGTTCCATTGGCAACTCTTTCATCCGTTCTCAACTTCGTGCCAAGTTGGCACGAAGTTAAATCCGTCCGTTTTCCCTGATGTTTCATCGCCTCAAGCTTCAGCCTGTACGCCCAGGCCCGCTCGCTTGGGAGGATGGTTTCACGCTGCAGGTTCGAGTCCACCATCAGGATCGTTGCTGCATCGTCATCCAGATCCCTGACGATCACCGGCAGCTTTTCAAGACCGGCTAATTCCGCCGCATGCTTCCGCCTGTGTCCTGAGATCAATTCATATCCGCCTTCCTCTCTTTCCCTTGCAATCAACGGGGCGAGTATTCCATACTGTGAAACACTCTCGACCGTACGCAGCATTGCTTCATCATCCACTACTTTGAACGGATGATTCTTAAATGGATGCAGTTCCGTAAGCGGGATTTCCTGAACTCGTTCCTGTTTCTGCTCTGTACGCTCTTTCTCTGTCGAGAAAAGATCATCTACTCTTCCGAGCGCCAGCTTCCTTCTTTTTTCTGCCATCGGTGGTTTCCTCCATGGCCTTTGCCTGCATTTCTTTGATCCGCTCTGCGTATGCTTTTAATCTGTTCTTCATCTCATTTCCCTCCGGATAGAGAAAACGTCAGAACCATTTTCTCCACGTCCTGACGTCTTCTCTCTGTTGTTTTAATCATTTTTTCCTTTTCTGATAGAGTGCAAGCCCTGTGCCTGCTGCTCCCGCAAGGGCCATCAGCACAACCCAGACTGCCGTTTTGGAGTTGTCGCCTGTCTTTACCGGCTTTGCCTTGATTGAAGTGGACTTCGACGGCGTTACCGGTGTAGATGGTGTACTCACATTGGGAGTTCCCGATGCCGGCGTATAAGATGGCGTCGGTGTTGGCGTAGGTGTCGGACTCTTAAATGTTACAGTCTGATTTTTATCTTTCAGATCCGCATGAGAAGCCACCTTGACTTTTTCATGAAACAGATCCTCAAAAACAACCGTTTTCTTATCTGCCAGCGCAGAAGAATCCAGTTTGAATTCCATCTCCACCATGCCCTTTGCCTTGCCAGGCTTGAAGGTTTTCTCAGCAGTTACCTCTTTGCCGTTCACCTTCAGCGGCTTTCCGGTTTTCGCATCCATCAGGGTTCCCTTCAGGGTGTATTCTTTTCCCGGAATAAGGCCCTCATAGCTCACGGTATCGACAATCACTGTCTTCTTACCCGGCACGGCGTTTTGTGTCTCTGTTTCCTTATCAATGGCTTTGGTTTTGATCTTAATAATCGTGATCTTCTGACCCTCATCTTTGATATCCGCATGGGCCGCAATCTTTTTGCCGTCCCGATAGAGATCTTCGAACACAACCGTTTCCTTTCCTGCAAGTGCAGAAGTGTCCAGTTTGAATTCCATCTTTACGCTTCCATCCTTCTTGTCAGGTGTGAATTCCTTCTCTGCCGTTACCGCCTTTCCGTTTACGAGCAGCTGCTTTCCGGTATCCGCATCCATCAGGGTTCCTTTCAGAACATATTTTTTGCCCGGGGTCAGTCCCTGATATTTCACGACATCGATAAAGACTGCCTTTTTCGATGCCTCAGATTCATGCGTTCCTGTTTTCTGATCGGTTGCGGTCGTTCCGATCGAAATGGTTTTAATCTTCTGCCCTTCGTCTTTGATATCCGTATGAACTGCGATCTTTTTCCCGTCCCGGTAGAGATTCTCAAATACAACTGTTTCCCTGCCTGCGAGCGCGGAGGAATCAAGATGGAATTCCACTTCCACACTGCCGTCTTTCTTCTCCGGCGTGAACTCTTTCTCTGCGGTTACCGGCCTGCCGTTTATCAGCAGTTCCTTTCCGGTATCCGCATCCATCAGCGTTCCTTTCAGGACGTACTGTTTACCCGGGGTCAGTCCCTGATATTTCACGACATCGATAAAGACGGTATCCTTGGAAGCCTCCGATTCATGGGTTCCGGTTTTCCCGTCTGTTGCCGTGGTTCCGAAGTCTACGATCGATACCTGCTGTCCCTCATCTTTTGGATCCGCATGCGCGGCCACGACCAGCTTTCCGTTTCGCACTTCTTCGAACACAACGGTCTTCATGCCTGCAAGGGCGGAGGAATCAAACGTGAACGTCATCTCTACGGTCCCGTTCTTTTTCTCCGGCTTGAAGGTCTTTTCGGCAGTTACCGGTTTGCCGTTCACCAGAAGTTCTTTTGCTTCGCCTGCCCCGTCCGGCACGATCATAAGTTTCCCGTACATTGTGTACTCGGTCTTGCCATCAGCCTTCAGGTTTTCGTATTTTACGGTATCGATGATAGTTGTTTTCTTTGAAGCCTGTGTTTCATTGGTTCCGGTATCCTCTGCCGCGGCCTGTGTCCCGATCTCCGGCTTTTCCTCCTCATCATCCGTCATGGTACCGAGGTCGATCACCGGCAGCACGGTCTTGTCATCGTCCACATAGAACTTCACGTCCAGACGCGTATAGCCGGTGTTGTTCTCACAGTGGAGTTCCTCCATCCGGTACTCTCCGTATGGAAGAGCTCCGAGATCATCCCTGACCGGTGCTTCGGATCCCTTCTGGCCTTTGCTGAACCAGAGGCCCGCTTTTGGATCTGTCTCGTCCGCGGGGATTACGGCATCCTCATCCTGATATTTCTCCAGCAGGGCATCATTTGCATTCGTTCTCTGTGAATGCGGATTGGTTTTTCCGCCGGAATGGAACATTCCGTTCCGATCCGTAACAATCACATGTTGCTCTCCTGTCTTCATCATGGTCAGGACAAAAGCGATTCTGTCCATACGGGCATTGGTGCCGTCCGCGATCTTGTTGAAGCTGATCTCGTTTCGCACGACCTGGTTCCGGAAGTTCAGTCCGTCTCCTTCTGTATTCGCTTTTACGATCTCCCCGTCCGTAACGATCTTAAATGTTCTCGGTTCACCGTCCGTCAGAAGATAGCTCTCATTGGTTGCCGTCTCCTGAATGGTATAGGTTCCATATGGGAAATAATCAGCCGGAAGGGATGCATGACCGTCTTCATCCGTATAGATCTTCGTGATCTCTGCTCCAGGCTCAAAGCTTTTTTCATCGATCCACACGCGCAGCTTCGATGCGTTCGTGATCGTAAATTCAATTCCTTCAAGGGATGCACCGCCGAGTGCCTCGTTCTTGTCCAGCTCCTTATCGCGTTTTTCGATCTCAACGCCGCCGCGGATGACATCCTCATCACAGGGTTCCTGCGTCAGATCCACGATCTTTCCGTTCTCACGGATCTGGAAGGACTTCTTCCAGACGGAATTCAGCAGATATCCGTTTGAATTTTTTGTCTCACGGATCTCATAGGACCCGTACGGAAGTGCATCCGCTGCTGTCTGGGCAATTCCCTTCTCGTCGGTTCGGATGATCATCACATCTTTTCCGCTTGCAAAGGATTTCCCTCCGACCACAACCGCGTTTTTACTCTTGTTGGTGATGGTAAACTCCGCATCCTTCAGTATGGCATCACCCTGGGCTTCATCATCCTGATAATGGCTGTCCTGCTTTTTAATTCTGACGCCGCCCATGATGACCTTGTTATGAATCGCGTTGTCAGGGGCTGTCATGTCATACAGGACGCCTTCCTCCAGTGCAGTCAGCGTGAAGGTTCGCTCGGTGACACCCTCCCCGAGATAACCGGTCGGGGCGCCGGACTCACGGATCAGGTAGGTTCCGACCTGCAGATCCTTATTCCCGGTTGCCGCATAGCCTTTGTCATCTGTCGTGATCGTTTTAGTGACCGCTCCGTCCGCATACTCCTTGCCGCTTACGATAACGGGATAGCCGCTCTTGTTGATGATCTCAAAAGCTGCTCCCTTCAGGCTTGCGTCACCCTGCGGGACGGTATCCTTTGTATCCGCATCGCGTTTGTTAACCTTCACACCTCCGAAAATCGGAATCGTGTAGACCGCGAGTCTGTCTGAAACCGTTACCTGCGAGGAGTTACCCGCGACCAGCAGCTCCTGTGTGGAAGCATCGTTGATTGCCAGATAGCTCACCGATGGCTTGCTGAACGTAGCCTCAACTTTGATCTTGAAATCACACTGGCCGCCTGCAGGAATCGATGCAATCGGCACACGTACTGCTACACGGCTCAGCGGATTTGTTTCACTCTCATATACGATGGAAGCACCCTTGGGAGCATCCACAAGCGAATACTTTCTGGAAACCAGATCCCCGTCCGCTTCCACATCGATCCAGTCCGTCTGCAGATATTTTCCGTCGGATGAAACGTTCTTCACACGGACATCTGCCGGCTCACAGCGAAACATCTGGGATTTCCCGTTCGTTGCTTTGTAAAGCCGTACGTTTGTACCGTTTACAAACACGCCGTTTTTGACATCGATGCGTTTGCCCGGAGCTGCTTTCGGTGCGAACTGCACGGTTCCGTCTGCTGCAGCAATCATGTTCCACTTCTGCTTGTCGGAGCCGTCCTTTGTGTTCTGCTGGATATCATCGTTGTTGCCGGTTCCGTCTGTTTCCAGATACTTTCCGGACTGCTCATTTTTGATGAAGTAGTACCCTGCTTCCCCGGTACTTTCCAGCTTCCACCTCTGGCTGTTATCGTAGTCCTTCTTATGCAGGACAACGGATGCTTCGCTGGCATTCGATGAACCCTTGATATCCAGGGTATAAACCGGCTCCTCTGCGGATGTGATATAAAACGGCACGTCCGTCTTTCCCTGAAGGATCAGCTTATAATCCGGATTCTCCATAACAAAGTACGGATCGCTTGCGCTTCCGTCGTTTTTCTTGGATGCGTAGTAAAGCGCGTCATCATACAGCTTGTGCATCATGTTATACACGTTTTCGTAACCGCCGATGGCCTGTGTCTGGTTCATATCGAATCCGGCATCCCAGCCTTTCGCGTCCTTGATGCCGAAGTGGTGCAGGATTCCCCAGACCGCCATCTGTGTTGCGTACCAGTCGCGTGTCGAATCTCCGGTGGAATACTTCTTTTTGGCAGTCCCGTTCAGCTTTCTCACGCCTTTTTCAAAGACATAGGAAAGTGCGGAATACATCTCATCGTCTTTCCACTGTCCGGCCACTTCGTAGATTGTGTCACTGACAAAGTGTCGGTTGATATTTGCACAGTACACGGCGTTGTTTGTCTCCGTATCATAATGAACGTGTGTGCCGACCGGCCGCATATACGGGAACTCCTGTGTCACTGCGCTCGCCATCTGGATCAGCGGGCCGTAGTCCTTTGCGTAAATATGCTTAATCTCCGCCTGCGCAGATGCAGCTTTCAGCATCTTTCTGCCTGACCTGGTGGTCTGTGCTTTCCGCTTGACCTCCTGGTATCGGATATACAGTGCCAGGTCATCACCGCTGAAAATGATATCGAGATCTCCACGTCTCTTGTCCGCTTCCGCGATTGCGGTTTTCAGGAGCGATTCTCCGGCAATCAGGATCTCCTCATCTGTCATCTCGTCCAGGGATTTCTTTTCCGGATCCGGCTCTGTTCCGGCTTCGGATTTGGAGACCTCTGCCGGCTGTTCCTTCACGTTATCAGCAGCTTCCGTTTTCCCTGTGGAAGATCCCGCAGTTGAATTATTTCCTGCAGGTGTTCCTGAGTTTTTGCTGTCTGATGTTCCTTTATCTGTTTCCGTCTTTTCAGCGGCTGCAGTTCCTGTATTTGCCGCCTGCTTTTCTGCGTCCGTTTTTGCCCCTTCCTCTGGCTCGGCAACAGACGCACTGCTGACAGAAGCGTTTGCTGCTTCTGCCGTTTTGGTTTCTGTCTGTTCTGCTTTCACCTGCTCTTCTGTTTTTTCCGCATCCGCTGCGGACACGGAAGATAATGCCTGTTCCGCTGCTTCTGATTTATCACTCGTTCCGGACGCGGTAGCCGGTATGGCAACCGCTCCGATCAGAAAAACGACCACCAGAATCAGTGAAAGCACCCTCTGTTTTCCTGTCCTCATGAACTTCCTCCTCTCAAAGACATTCCTCTTTGCTTCGTTTCAGGCTCCTGTTTCCATCTGCCAGAACCTCCTTTGTCAGGTTTCTGTATGCCTCCGCCACTTTTCCCTTCGGGTCGTGTCTGAAAATACTGCGGCCTGCCGCACTTATTTCAGCTGCACGGATGGATCTTGGAATCTCACTCTTGTAGATTTTGATCTGCTTCCCGTATGTCTCCCGGATCAGCTCCGCGATCTCCTTCGCGTAATTGGTCCTCTGATCGACCATCGTGAGCAGCACGCCCTCGATCCGAAGCTTCGGATTGATCTGGCGCCGGACCTTGGACACAGTTCCGAGCAGCTGCTCCAATCCCTTGGCAGACAGGTACTGGGCCTGCACCGGCACCAGGACGGAATCAGCCGCTGCCAGCATGTTGATCGTCAGCATACCCAGTGACGGAGATCCATCCAGAAGGATATAGTCGTAGCGGTCCTTCAGGGTGTTCAGATACTGCTTCAAAATCGTCTCCCGGCTCATCACGTTGATAAGTGATGCCTCCAGACCGGAAAGCGCGATGTTTCCGGGCATGAGATCCACGCCCTCCGGATGCTTCAGGACTCCTTCACACGGAAGGATCGGTTCGTCCCTGATCACCCGCTCCATCATGTCAGCCAGCGTCGGCTCCATCTCATCCGGCATCTGGTTGCCGAGTGCAATGGTGAGGCTTCCCTGCGGGTCCACATCCACCAGCAGGACATCCTTCCCCTCATCTGCCAGCCCGATCCCCAGATTTTCACAGGTCGTTGTTTTGGCTGTTCCCCCTTTCTGGTTCGCGATGGCAATGATGGTTGCCTTTTTCTTTGCCATAAATGGTCTTTCACCTCCGTTTCTGCCGGTTCTTTACACCAGCCCCTGTGCCATGTCGTGGCTGACCAGTGTCTGGTAATAGCTGCTGATCGTGACCGGCGCATTATAAAGGACTGCCAGGAGATACTGACGGATGTTGGTAATCTTCGTCGTGTTCTCACCAAGGCAGTCCATGACATAGCAGATATGGCTGCTGTTCAGTTGTTTCAGGCGGCTGATCACAACCGCTGCCGGCTTGTCTTCTCCCGAGATCCGGATCGTCGGCTTCGTTGTTGTACATACCTCCACAAGCAGCTCCCGGATCTCCTCCAGCTGGTCAGCGCGGTACGGGTAATCAGCTTTCAGCGCCTCAAATCCGCAGCTGATATCAAAAAATGTCCGTATCTCATCAACCGGATCCATCTGATTGATAAGATTGGTTTTATTCTTCTCTGTTTTACTTTTATCAGTTTTATTAGTGTCCGATATCCGGACTTCCTGAAGGTTGATTTCCGGACTTCCTGAAGTCTGATTTTCATACTTCCTGAAGTCTGCCGGGTTCTCTCCGGAATAAAACCGCCCGACATAGATCCTGTTCGGCTTTCCGAGTCCCTGACGGACACGCAGGATCAGCCCTGACTTTTCCAGGTCCGAAAGAAGCCCGATTGCCTTTGACCGTCCGATCGACAGGCTTTTCATCACCTCTTCGATGGTGAAAAAAATGAACGGGTGTCCCCGTTCGTCATACCATCCGTTTATCCGGGAGAGATATCCCCGCTCCAGCATCAGGCTGTATAAAAGCTTCGCGTCCCCGCTTAAGCTTTTGAATTCCGGCTCCTCCAGAAGGAGCTTTGGAACCTGCAGAAATGAATACCGCCGCTCTTCCCCGTAATTAAAGTGTTCAAAATTCATGCATACACCTGAATCTCCTTTCTCAACGCTGCACGCTCCTTTCTCCACTCCTCCAGAATGTTCCGCATACAGAAGCTGACACACGGACGGTCTCTTCCGTAGGGACAGTTCCAGCAGAAAACCGGCCTGTCGATCAGATCCTGTTTCTTCATTTCCGTTACGGCGTCCCGGTTCAGGATGCAGTGGTTCAGGCCCATCATGCAGATTTTAAATTTCCTGTTATAGTACAGACAGTTTTTGCAGTCCCTGACATCCCTGACAGAAGGTTTCTTCCGTCTGCGTCTTCTCTTCATAAGACCGCACCGCCTCTCTCCGGCGCAGATCTTTGTCTTGGCTGCTGCTCCTTTGACTTCTGCCTGTTTTCCGCCAGGCCCTTCAGGACCGATCCCCGTCCGCCCTGCTCTTTTTCCATCTGCCGTTCTGCGAAGTGCTTTGCAGTTTCGAAGACCCGTTCTCCGGCATCGTAATGATATACGTTATCCGACAGACGTTCATTCGGGGCAACCTGCGTTGCATTGATCTCTCTCACCATTAATTCCAGACCGCGGTAATCCGTATTGCCGTCATCTTTTAACAGGAGTACTTCGTGGATCGAAGATGGGAGAATGAAATAGTCGCCGTGCAGCTTTTCCGCAGCTTCCTCCATGAACTCCGGCATGGCAATCACACCGGCGCCGTATATCTTCTGCTCGTTGGTTGCAACCAGCAGGCTGTTATCCGGCTCCATCATCGGTTCGCCTGCCAGGACCGGGTCGATTTCCGCAAGTACGTTGAACAGCGGCGTGATGGAATACGAATTCTGCTCGCGCATGCTCTGCACAGCATCTGCATACAGCTGTTCGGGCGTGATCCCGTATTCCTCCAGAAGCGGGTTTGTTACGAGATAGGACATCTCCCCGCGGTCGTCCGAACTGACCATAACCCGGTACACGACGGCCATGTCTTCCATCTCCCGGTGCGGCATATCCGCCAGCCTTTCCTCATTTCCGCGGATCGGGATTGCCTGCATGATCAGGCTGTTCTTCGCCTGGTCATAGTGGCGCAGATTTTCCGCGCTGATCTCCGGCATGGCATTCAGGACCGAACGGGCTGTATCCGCCAGATCCGCAAGAACCTTTTCATAAGGTCTTACCACCTTCATCTCATGAAACGCACCTTCCAGATCGATGACCGGAGACGCCAGGCCGTCACCCCTGTCGATCCGAACCCCCAGATACGATTCCCCCTGCAGCTTTTCTACGTGCTGAATATTGACCTGAAGCTGCGGATACATTCCCGAAAGACGTTCCTGCAGATCCTGCCGGACCGCCTCCGCAAACTCATTTATAGTTACCGGTTCTGTTCTCATATGATCCTCCTTTGACTTTGACAAGATATTTCAGACAAACAAAAAGCGCAGTATGGGAAATCATCTTTTGAGATGAGATCATTCATACTGCGCTATGTAATGGAAAAACTATAACGATCTAAAAAAGACGCAAGTAAAAAAGCATGATTTTCGCACCTTACGACTTTTTTAGAAACGGCTCCTCCGGAGCTCTTTTTTTCACTGATTGTATTCTGTTTTAGAGGTTCGCTGAAATCATTAGAGGTCGTCTAACGTCATTAGAGAGACATCTCCGGAAATAAAATATGCCGCCGGATCCTGCTTTTTGATGGCATGGTCACCGGCGGCACGGCCGTTTCTGGCGGGATTCGAACCCACGGCCTTCCGCTTAGGAGGCGGACGCTCTATCCTGCTGAGCTACAGAAACATGTATTGATTTTTTCCCGTATTTTCAAGGTTTTTCGCCTCTCAGGTCCGGGTACCTTTCTTGTAAATCCATCTAAAATTTCGACCCTTTTCTCTAACGAAATCGAGTCTGATTTCAGATTCGTGTGTAAAAAACACTGTACGTCTTTTTTAGAACGATAACTTTTTGTCCCTGTCTGTTAAACCCTCTGGGATGGCTTCCTTCGCTTTTAAACCAGACCCCCGATCCATGTTGAACATGCGTTTAGGAGGCGGACCCTCTATCCAACTGAGGTACGGAGACGTATTTAGTTTTTTTGCGACAGCAGAGCACGAAGACCTGCCGCCAAAATTTCCGAGTTCTGCGTTAGAGATCAGCCTTAGGAGGCGGTCGCTCTATCCAGCTGAGCTACGCGGACATGTATGTGATTTTTCCCGTATTTTCAAGGTTTTTCGCCTTTCAGGTCCGGGTTCCTTTCCTGTAATTCTATCTAATATTTCGGCCCTTTTCTCTAATGAAATCGGGCCCGGTCTCAGATCTCCGTGCAAATTGCACCATTCGCCTTTTTTAGAACGTCGGCACGGCTCCGTTCCGCGATTCTGCCTCAGACGGTCTCAGACCGACAGAACACCTCGTTTTTTAAGTCCTCCTGCCATAAGAGTTCGAATCGCTTTTAGGAGGCGGACGCTCTATCCTGCTGAGCTACAGAAACACATATGTGATAACCAAATGGCGCTGTCAGACAGCGCCATTTCGGCAAAACTCATATTACTATATTTACTTACGCATTGCAAGCCGCTTGTGTTACTTCAAATATTTGTTCAGCACCTGATACAGAGAAGCCGGATCAATCGGCTTAACCAGATGCGCGTTCATTCCGGCCTGCAGACTTTCTTCAAAATGTCTCTGGAATGCATTTACCGTCAGCGCAATGATCGGTATCGTTCCCGCGCCCGGTATGTGCTCAAGACTGCGGATGCGTCTGGCGGTGGTGAGCCCGTCCATAACCGGCATCAGGACATCCATCAGAATCAGGTCGAAGGCGCCGCCGGCTGCGATATACTGGTCCAGCGCCTGCTGCCCGTTTTCGGCTTTCACAACGGTCGCGCCCGTGTTGGTCAGCAGTTTTTCACTGACATCGCGGCTGATCTTGTTGTCATCCACCAGAAGAATCTGTTTTCCGGTGAAATCCGGTGTCTGCAGCGATACGATCGGTTCCAGGATTCCTTCGCCCACAGGAACATTCAGCGATACGCTGATCCGGGTTCCCTTGCTCTCGTCGGACTCCGTAATAATCTGGTCTGAACCCATCGCCAGCAGACAGCTGCGCAGAATTACCAGTGCAATATCAAGATCTCCCATATTGCTGTCTACCCGCTGCTCCAGATAATCATAAGGCTTAAACAGAATGCTCAGCCGTTCTTTGTCGATCACGATGCCGCGGCATTCCACCGAAAGTTCCAGCCGCACTGTCTTATCAGCTTCATTTTGATGGAGTACACGTGACTGCAGACGGATTCTGCTGCCGCGAACCGCATATTCAGCTGTACTGCGGAGCATTTTTAAAACAATCTGCTGCAGATAATGCACATCTGCCACAATCCGCAAACCGGAAACATTCCACGTATCCCGTTCGAACAGCATGCCTTTGGAATAGATTGCCGGACGAATCAGACGCTCTATGTTTGCAAAGAAATCATCCAGATCTACAACCGTCGGATTCTGGATCATTTCGTTGCGTGCAATCTGGCGCAGAATCAGCATATCGTCGATCGTCTCCTGCATGTATGAACCTGACATGGAAATCTTATGCAGATAGTCATCTATAGAATGCTGTTTTGTCGTCTGTTCCTCCGCAATACGCGTAAGCCCCATGATTGTGTACAACGGTGTCCGCAAATGCTGATCCATCATTGACAGAAACGAATCCTTGTCAGAAATGGTCTCCCTGGCGCGGGACAGTTCATTTGTGAGCATATCCATCTTATGGCTGACGCTCCGGTATGCAGTGGAAAAGTCCTGTATTGCCATGACAATGATCTCATCATTGATCTGGAAAAAGACTACCTTTTTACTCTTCAGCGTTCCTTCTGAATCGCGCACGGTATAATACATTGTAAATGTCTGCGCTTCTTCCAGTTCTTTCAGAACGACCGGGATCCTGCAGGCACGCAGAATACCCTCCGGATCCGTATCAACAGAATATTCCATCAGATAGTGCTCAATCGTTTCCTCATATGGGTACTGCGTACCTTCTGTTTTTTTCAGCACCGGATCTACAGTATAGAGTGTTTCTGCCTGTCCTGACTTGACATCAATACGAATCAGCCCCTCATATTCCGACGTAAAAATTTTGTCAAACAGACGTGCTTTCTGCGATTCATTTAATTTTGTCAGTATGTTTTCCATTCTTCACCTGTTCTTTTATTTAAAGGCTGATGCCGTCCGTATACTACATACTGCAGGTGTTTCCAGCCAGGATCATGTGATGACGGCGCATCGCCAATCCGCCCGAAATTAAATATATCATACTGCCGTCAAAAATGCACCCACAAATATTTAGTAAATTTATTTAGTAACTTCTTGTTCTCTTGCGGTGCAGCCCTGCGCAAATTGCTTGATAATTATTGAATTTCTCTTTACTTTACTGCGGTATTGTATAAAATAGAAAGTGTGATAGTCGTTGCGAGCGCAACAAAACAAACAATTGCTTTTTATATCCGAAATAAAAGTACAATTAAGAATCATTTTGTATTTGATTTACCTAACAGAAAGAAGGGTATCATATGAGTCCTGCGCCCGAAAAACCATTGAATCTTCATCCGGTCTGTGTTGTCGGCATCGGCGCTTCCGCCGGCGGTCTGGAAGCGCTGCAGCAATTTCTGACATTTTTGCCTTCAAGCACAGGAATGGCTTTCGTCATCGTCCAGCATCTGTCCCCGGACCACAAGAGTCTGCTGGTTGATATTCTCGGAAAATACAGCGCCATGCCGATCTGCGAAATCAAAGACGGAATGCGTATTGAGCGCAATCACATCTACATGATTCCGCCGCGCTATAATGTTGAAATCGTCTCAGATATTCTGCGGCTTCGTGAGTACGAGCCCGACAGAATGAACCACCCGATCGACGTTTTCTTCCGCTCTCTGGCAGAGGCCTACGAAAATCGCTCCGTCGCTGTTATTCTGTCCGGCACCGGTTCAGACGGAACAAACGGCATCCGCTCAATCAAAGAACACAACGGAATGATCATCGTACAGAGTCCGGAATCTGCCAAATTTGACGGTATGCCGCGCAACGCAATTTCTACAGGATTCGCTGATCTGATTCAAAAGCCCGACTCGATTGCAAGAGAAATGGCACATATCGCAAAGTCCATGATCGACGCAAGCGCGCGGTTTATGCTGACCGATCAGGATCTGATGTCGCAGGTTTTTTCTCTGCTGAAAAGTATTACAAACATCAATTATGCGTACTACAAGCAGACGACGATCCTGCGGCGCGTGGAACGCCGTCTGGTTGTCACGCACAACCGGAATCTGCAGGAATATGTTGCATATCTGACCAACAATCCGGAAGAAGCCAAGCTGCTCGCCAAGGAAGTCCTGATCGGTGTGACCAGCTTTTTCCGCGATGCGGAATACTTTGATGTTCTCAAAGAAACCGCCATCAAACAGCTGATCAAGGACGCGCCGAAAGAAAAGCAGATCCGCGTCTGGGTAGCAGGCTGTTCCACCGGTGAAGAGGCATATTCCATTGCAATTCTGTTCGAAGAAGCCATGGAAGAACTTGGCATCCGCAGGGATGTCAAGATTTTTGCAACTGATCTGGACAATGAATCCATCTCGACCGCTGTCCGCGGCGTTTACGGGGATAACATTATTGATGACGTCTCCGTAGCAAGACTTTCCCGCTTCTTTACGCGGAAGGGAAATAAATATGTAATCCGGCACGACATCCGCAAGATGATCATTTTCGCACAGCACAATGTCTTTCAGGATCCGCCGTTCGGCAAGCTGGATCTGATCAGCTGCCGCAACGTGCTGATTTATTTCCAGACCATCCTGCAGCGGAATCTGTTCGCCATCTTCCACTCCGCACTGAATGACCGCGGCTATCTGTTCCTGGGACGCTCGGAATCTGTCATAGACTATGATGATGTCTTCCGGGTACACAGTGCAAATGAAAAAATATTCATTCACAACCTCTCCGGAAAGGCGCCGCAGCATGACCGGGTCAGCTATTCGATGCAGAATGTCGAGAGCAACCTTGAACCGATGGTATCGCCGCATTTTGAGCTGGATGTTGATGTGCAGTACAATGACAACGACCTGGAAACCTCAGTTCTTGAGACACTGCTTCCTGCCAGCGTTCTGGTCAATGAAAAAAATGAAATGACTCGCACCTACGGAGACTGCAGCCAGTTCCTGTCCATTCCGGTCGGTGCGGCGACATTTGATATCTTCATGCTGATCCGCAATGATCTGAAGATCGCCGTATCCACTGCGCTGCGGGATTCCCGGACGCGCAACGAACGTGTCATTTATGATGAAGTGCCGGTACAGCTGGATGAACACCCGGAATACATCTCCATCGTTGCGCAGCCGATCTTTGACCGGCACGGCCAGCCGGCCAACCACACGGCAATCTCATTCGTTCGCGGCAAACGAAAGCTCGACGGCGACATGAAGCAGTATAAAATTGAGACAGCCGCTGCGCAGCGGATCGCAAATCTGGAACAGGAACTCCGCATGACAAAGGACAGTCTGCGCCAGACCGTTACAGAACTGGAATCCGTCAACGCAGAACTGCAGGCGGCAAATGAGGAACTTCTGACGGCAAACGAAGAACTGCAGTCCTCCAATGAAGAACTGCAGTCTGTCAACGAAGAGTTGTATACCGTTAACTCCGAATACCAGTCCAAGGTCACAGAGCTTGCGGGCCTGAATGACGATATGACCAATTTCCTGTCAACGACGCTGGTCGGTATTCTGATGGTAGACCGGGATCTCAATATCCGGAAATTTACAGAGTATATTTCCACAGAGTTTAATGTAGTGGATCAGGACGTCGGACGTTCCCTGCGCTATATCTCTTACAATTTTGCCACCATTGACCTGATCCAGCAGTGCCGGCAGGTACTGATTGCCATGGAACCGATCGAACAGCTCTGTGCTTCTGTCACGGGCAAAACATACCTGATTCGTATCTCACCTTACCGCGCAATTGACAAAACGAATCTGGACGACTCCATCCCGACCGACAGTTCCGGAAGACAGCTGCGCGGCCTGATTCTGACCTTCGTTGATACGACAAAGCAGGTGGACGATCAGGTACAGATCGAGGAAATGGCACGCGCGCTGCGGCAGGCTGTCAAATCCGGCCAGGAAAAGGAAACATTCCTGTCCCATATGTCACACGACATGCGGACGCCGATGACAGCTATTTTCGGCCTGACACAACTCTCACTGCAGGAGAAAGATCTGCCGGATTCTGTGCGCGACAATCTGGAGAAAATCCAGACTTCCAGCAATTATCTGCTGGATCTGGTGGAGGAAATTCTGGAAACGAGCAGGATCGATGCCGGAAAGATCGTAACCGTCAGTGCTGCGGAAAAAGAAGACGTCGTACTTAATTCCGTATCTGCCATCATCGGTGAACAGGCGCGCAGCGCCGGTCTTGACTTTGAAATGCTTGTAGACGGCTGTCAGGGCCGCTATGTCATGATGGATATCAAACACGTGGAGCGCATTCTGGTCAATCTTCTGACGAACAGCGTAAAATTCACACCGGCAGGCGGAAAGATAACACTTCAGGTCTGCGTACAGTATCACAAAAACCACGTGGATCATACATATATCATCCGGGATAATGGCATCGGCATCCGTGAGAGCTTTCAGAAGAAAATGTTCCTCCCGTTCGAACAGGATGCTGTCAGCGGCGAATATCAGGACGGAACCGGCCTCGGTCTGTACATCTGCAAAAATCTGGTCGATCTGCTGGGCGGAACCATCAGCTGCAGGAGCAGTACCGGCATGGGGACTGAATTTACCGTAAAGATGTCGTACGCGCTGGCAAACGAAGAACAGATTGCTCTGGGATCCAACCGGTCACTGACCTATGAAGACCGCGTACTGTACGGAAAGAATATTCTGCTGGCAGAAGATAATCATATCATAGCGGAAGTTATCATAAAAATACTCAGCACGAAAGGCATGCACGCGCAGCTGGCACGCGATGGCCAGGAAGTTGTGCAGCTGTTTCAGACCCACGGTCCATACTATTATCAGGCAATTCTGATGGATCTCATGATGCCGGTCATGGACGGATCGCAGGCAGCGAGGGAAATCCGGCAGCTGGATCAGGAAGATGCTGCAACCATTCCGATTATTGCACTGACAGCGGATATCTCGGAAAACCTGCAGGAGCGGTGTCTGGAAGATGGAATGAATGACTGCATCTGCAAGCCGATTGATCCTGACAGACTGTTTAACAGCCTTGCACGCGTGTTTGATGTCAACAGCCGCGAAAAATCAGAAAATCAATAAAGTATAACAAAAAAATGTGACCTCCGGGAGAGTGATGACAGCATGGGAAACGAACTGGAAGAACTAAAAAAATGGGGTGCACACCCGTCAGAAGCGATTGCGCGTTTACTCGGAGATTATACGCTTTACAGACAGCTGATCCGGGATTTTTGTGAAAATAATGATGTCGACCTGCTGCATTTCCGTCTGGAACAGAAGGACTACGCAGCAGCATTCCGCGTCGCCCACACTATGAAAGGCGCCGCTGCCAGTCTCGGTCTGACGCCGCTGACCGATGCACTTGAAAAGCTTGCAGAAGATCTGCGGCCCTGGTACGAAGAAGAAAACGGAGATGGAAAAGATGCGGCTGTTCCGGCTGCAGAGACGAATCTGGAAGAATATCTGGCTCTTGCAGGCGATAATATTCTCTATCACCTTCGTCAGGTCGACCACATGTGGATTGAATACTGCAGAGTTATCGTATAATTTTGTTATATCGTTTTGTCGGATGATTTTGATGGATGATTTTATTGGATGACCTTGTCAGATGATTTCATTGTAAAAGCCCGGGGTATAACCCCGGACTTTTTTTTCAGAAGTTTATGGTACCCTGCAGCCAGATGGTTCCTTTGAACCGTCTGCCCGGCAGCGGAACACCGGTCAGATCATTCTGATTGATGCAGATATCCAGCGGAATTTCATTCGTGACAACCCCAAGATGATATAGTTTCTCTCCTGTCCGGCTGTTCCGGATCTCTCTGCACTCCGTAATCTCTCCCATGATATTGTAAAAATCACATTCCAGACCATATGGCATGAAGTAAGAATCGACAATGGTGTAAACATCTTCATGCCGGATCCGGCGGGAGATCATAGTATAGGCATCAATATCTTCCATCGTCAGACTCTCGATCGCATCCTGGTCGCCGTTTGCGGCCGCCATATACAGGGAATTCCGCTTTTTCCGCGTCTGGGCATCCCGCTCCTGCTGGAGTTTGCTCTTTTCAAGCGGCAGCAGAATGACCCCGCCGTCTGACAGTGCGGAAAGCGATACGGACGCATTCTGCATCTCCTGCGGATATCTTCTCTTCCCCTTTTCTCTCAGATACTCACTTGTATTCAGCAGATAGAAGATCAATGTCGTCCCGACTCTGAGATCATCACAGGCGCCTGCATATGCCTCAGCGCCCGCCTGCTTTTCCACGGCGATCTGCTGATAAGATGTAATCTGTGTCCCGTTGAAATACGGATAATAGTATTCCATGTGAAAAAGATTTTCATCATCATAGTAACCGCAGACAGTGATACCCATATCCTGCGCATAATCCTTCGAAATCTGCGCAAACAGCTGATTGTTTCTGTCTGCCGCAACCTTTTTCAGGTCATAGCTGCGCAGTACTTCACCGATCAGTTCATCCTGCTCACGGATCGTATGAATCCGGCTAAATCCAATGGATTTCAGAAAACTATGCATAAAACTCCTTACTTATTCGGAATCAGCACTTCCTTGCCGCCCATATACGGACGCAGTGCCTCCGGTATTGTGACACTTCCGTCTTCCTGCAGATGGTTCTCCAGGAACGCAATCAGCATACGCGGCGGAGCGACAACCGTATTGTTCAGTGTATGCGCAAGATAACGTTCTTTATCTTCGCCCTGCACGCGGATCTTCAGACGTCTCGCCTGCGCGTCGCCGAGGTTGGAACAGCTTCCCACCTCAAAATATTTCTTCTGACGCGGGGACCATGCCTCAACATCACAGGATTTTACCTTCAAGTCAGCCAGATCACCGGAGCAGCACTCCAGTGTGCGGACCGGAATATCCAGGGAACGGAAGAAATCGACCGTATTCTGCCACATTTTGTTGTACCACTCCATGCTGTCTTCCGGCTTACATACAACAATCATCTCCTGTTTCTCGAACTGATGAATGCGGTAGACACCGCGCTCCTCTATGCCATGAGCGCCTTTTTCTTTCCGGAAGCACGGGGAATAACTGGTCAGATTAATCGGCAGCTGTTCTTCCGGGATGATCTGGTCTATAAATCTGCCGATCATGGAATGCTCGCTGGTTCCGATCAGGAACAGATCCTCTCCTTCGATCTTATACATCATGGAATCCATTTCCGCAAAACTCATAACGCCGTTCACCACATTGCTGCGGATCATAAAGGGCGGGATTACATAAGTAAAACCGCGGTCAATCATGAAGTCGCGCGCATAGGAAAGTACTGCCGAATGCAGACGCGCGATATCTCCGATCAGATAATAGAACCCGTTTCCGGCGACACGTCCTGCCGCATCCATATCAATGCCGCTGAACCGTTCCATGATCTCTGTGTGATACGGAATTTCAAAATCCGGAACAACCGGCTCGCCAAAACGCTCAATTTCCACATTTTCGCTGTCATCTTTTCCGATCGGAACCGACGGATCAATGATCTGCGGAATCAGCATCATCCGCTTCATGATTTCCTCATCAATTTCCTTTTCCTTTGCAGTCAGTTCTTTGATTTTGTCCTTTGAAGCGGCAACTTCCTTCTTGACAGCCTCTGCCTCATCACGTTTTCCCTGTCCCATTAAAGCACCGATCTGCTTCGAAGCTTTGTTGCTGGCTGCGCGCAGTGATTCGACCTCCTGCAGATTATCTCTGCGGGCACAGTCGAGCTCTATTACCTCATCCACCAGATTCAGCTTGTTGTCCTGAAACTTATTTCTGATGTTCTGTTTAACGATTTCCGGATTCTCTCTCAAAAACTTAATATCAATCATATGATCCAGCCTTCCTTTTCTGTAGTAATATTTTCAGTCTTTTTTTATAATGTCTTCTCTTCTGTCATGGTAATAACAGGACATTTGCTGCCCTTAGATTTCCAGCTCGTTCTCCTCATCGGAACCTGCAGCCATTCTGAGCGCCTGCATTTCTTCTTCGCTTAACATAATATATGATTCGCCATTTACAATTTCCTTCAGATAAACGAAACAATTGTCACGGCTGTGAATCGCGTCCAGTACAAACCCTGTGTTCCTGTCATCCAGCATAGCAAGTACAAAACTGAGTTTACCGCCGACATCATCAAATGCATCATATTTCACAATCCCGTAATGGGTCAGGGTACTGCTGATCTGATGTCCCAGCGCCACCAGATCGGAATGATGAATATTAACACGCCCGCTCATCTTATCGATTTCCTGCAGACGGTCAACGATGTTCTGTTCCAGTGATTTTCCGTCCTTTCCACGCATAAACACCTGCATACGGTACTGCAGACGGTTCAGTCTGAGGATCAGCCATCCGGTCAGCAGCAGTAAAACAATGACTGCTATGATCAGAATAATGAATATCGTACCGAATCCAGTGCCGATCCCATTGAATAATTCTTTCATAGTTTATATATAACTCCCTCGTTAAATTTATAACACAATCTTTGATTATAAACAATCAGCATAAATCGCGATCTCCGATCGCGCGCGAGCTGCACGACGCACCTGTGCAGTGCTTTTGTGACGGTGGTCATCTTATCGAATCAGATCACAGATACGATCCAGATCTTCCTGTGAATAGTATTCAATCTCTATTTTCCCGCGTGAACCGCGTCCGCGGCTGATTGATACCTTCGTGCCGATCCGCTGCATCAGCTGTTCTTCCAGCGCATGATAGGCAGCTTCAATCTGCGTATCTGCGGCCGGTTCCTGTTTCTTCTTTACAGGCTTCATAAGGCGTTTTACCAGCCGCTCCGTCTCTCTGACACTCAGGTGGCCGGCGGCTATTTCCGAAGCAGCAGCAAACTGAATCTCCGGATTTTCAATTGCGAGCAATGCGCGCGCATGTCCTGCTGATATCTGATCATTTATCAGCATTTCCTGTACACGTTCATCCAGATTCAGCAAACGCATGGAATTAGTCACTGCAGAGCGGCTTTTTGAGACCCGCTTTGCAACATCTTCCTGTTTCAGGTCAAATTCTTCTAAAAGGCGTTTATATGCACGTGCTTCTTCAATTGCATTCAGATCTTCACGCTGAATATTTTCAATCAATGAAATCTCTACGATTTCCTGCTTCGAATACTCCCTGATAATTACCGGTATTTTCTTCAATCCGGCAAGTTTTGCGGCACGCCATCGACGCTCACCGGCTATAATTTCATAGTATTTACCTGATTTCTGCACCAGCAGCGGCTGAATCACACCAAACTGACGGATCGAATCCGCGAGTTCTTCCAGCGCTTCTTCGTTAAATTCTGTACGAGGCTGATTCTGATTCGGAACGACCTGTGATATTCTCAGCTCAACAGGAACATTTTTTTCCGGCTCGTCATCAATGGATTTGCTGCCTGCGGTGTCTGTTTTCTGTACTGCCGGCTTTTTCTTTTCAATAGTTTTTTTCTGTGTCGTCTTCTGTGCCGTCACTTTTTTCTTTTCTGCCGCTTTTTTCTTTGCTGTGGCAGAAGAGGATGTTTTATCAGCTGTTTCCTGCCTTTTTTCCTTCTTTTCTTCGCTGTCTTCCTCTGCAGCCGGTTGAATTGTCTGGTTATTCTTAAGATCCGCCTGTTCATCTGTCTTTTTTAAAGAAGAAGATTTGCCCTGCGGTATCAGAGATTCCAGACCTTTTGCCATATTCAGGCCTCTTTTTACTGCCATTTCATCATCCTTCCTTCTTCACCAGTTCCCGTGCCAGTTTTTTATATCTTCTTGCACCAACTGACAATCTGTCATATTCATTGATCGGAATCCCATAGCTGGGTGCCTCTGCGAGACGAACATTTCTTGGAATGACCGTGTTAAAAATATATTCATCCAGATTTGCTCTGACATTCTCTACAACCTGGCCTGAAAGCTTATTTCTGACATCAAACATTGTAAATACAACGCCTTCTATTTTAAGATCAGGATTCAGCCCGTTTTTCACCAGTTCAATTGTATTCAGAATTTGAGCCAATCCTTCCAGCGCATAATACTCACATTGAATCGGAATTAAGATGCTGTCAGCAGCTGTCATGGCATTGACTGTCAGCTGTCCCAGTGAGGGAGGACAGTCAATAATAATATAGTCATAATCTTCTTTGATTTCCAATATCGCATTTTTTAAACGATATGCTGTATCATCGTACTCTGTCAGTTCGATCTCTGCACCGGCTAGATTGATGTTGGACGGTATTATATGGTGATATTTCTTAAGTTCAACAATACAATCTTTTGCCTCGCAGCTGCCTGAGATCAGTTCATAAACAGAGTTTTCAGCACCGTCTTTTTCCAGACCAAGTCCGCTGGTCGTATTTCCCTGAGGATCAATGTCAACCGTAAGTACTTTTTTTCGCATTTCTGCGAGAGCTGCGGAAAGATTTATTGCTGTTGTTGACTTTCCAACGCCGCCTTTCTGATTTGCAAGAGCAATTATTTTACTCAATTTTATACCCCTTATTCCTTATTTTTTGCAGAAATATGTTATATTCTCCCAAATACATCTGCCATTAACCCTATTTCAAAAAATATGGTTTATATAGTATAACACTCTGTCTTGTTTTATGAAAGCACTTATTATGTATAAAAAAAATGTTTCACGTGAAACATTTAATACGGATCGATGGATCGGCGTACATATGTTTCACGTGAAACATTTTTAACTATTATTATTCTGGTATTTTATTTTAAGGGACGTTTCTCCGGAATTCCTGATCTTCTCGGATATTGATCTGGTGTCAAATCAGTCTTTCGAATGATAACAAAGGTTCGATCTGCTGTTTCATTTGCCCCTGTAATCTGAAACTCTTTTATAAAATCAATTTCAGCATTCAGTTTTTTAATTCCATTCTCATATAACAGCTTTTCTTCAGCAAACCCGCCGCTTTTATATGCAGCGAAAATTCCATTTACCTTCAGGAATGGAATACAGTATTCTGATATAACTGATATGTTTGAAACGGCACGGGAGACCGCGAAGTCATACTGCCCACGATACAGGGAACTTCGCGATAATTCCTCAGCTCTTCCGTGAATTGCCTGAATTTCTCCTTCCGTATCCTCTAAATGGATTGAACAGATTATTTCGTTTAAAAACCCAACCCTTTTATTCAGAGAGTCGAGTAATGTGATATTCAGATCGGGACGTACAATTTTCAATGGAATTCCGGGAAAACCTGCTCCGGTTCCCACGTCAATCATTGACGCATGAACCGGAATTTCAATTGCAGACAGAAGAGAAACACTGTCAGCAAAATGCTTTACAACCACCTGTTCAAACTCTGTGATCGCCGTAAGGTTAATCTTTTGATTCCATTCAACCAGCAATTCATAATATTTCAGAAATTGTTCTGCCTGATATTCATTTAATAGGAAACCTGTCTGCTTTATTCCTTCACACAGGATCTCTTTTTGATTAATCTGATTCATATTCTATTCCTGTATAGTATTTGTCTCATTACTAAAATCAGGAGACTCCTGCGCTGAAGATCGGGAAATGGACTGTAAATATACCATTAAAACAGAAATATCAGCAGGAGAGACTCCCTGAATTCTGGATGCCTGTCCGATACTCCTCGGACGGAAACGCTGCAGTTTCTGCCGCGCCTCAAGCCGGAGACTTTCTACATCATCATAATTAACAGAATCCGGGATTAAACGTACTTCTTTCTTTCGGAACTGCTGAATCTGACGCTTTTGCCGCTCAATATAACCTTCATATTTAATATTGATATTGACCTGTTCCTTTACCGGATCCGAAAGAGCGGGACGCTCCGGATCAATCTCAGCCAGAATATCATAATCCAGTTCCGGTCTGCGGATCAGGTCAGCAAGGGAACTGCCGCTTTTCAGCGGTGTTGAACCGTTTTTTTCCAAAAGCTTTTGAACATCATCCGTCATGCCGACAAAGGTACGTCTGAGACGGTCGATTTCCTCTGTAATCTGACGCTCTTTTAATAGAAGCTTCTCATACTCCGATTCAGAAATTAATCCTGCATAGTAGCCATATTTTCTGAGACGCAGATCAGCATTATCCTGGCGCAGCATCAGCCGGTATTCCGCACGGCTTGTCATCATCCGATACGGTTCCTGCGTCTCTTTTGTTACAAGATCATCAATCAGAACACCCAGATATGCCTCTGAACGATCAAGAATAATCTGTTCTTTACCAAGAATCTCCATCGCGGCATTGATTCCTGCCAGAAGGCCCTGTGCAGCAGCCTCTTCATACCCGGAGCTGCCATTAATCTGACCCCCTGCAAACAGGCCGCGATACTTTTTAAATTCAAGCGTCGGATGTAATTGAACCGGATTGATCAAATCATACTCAATCGCATAGGCATTCCTTACAATTTTGGCATTTTCCAGTCCCGGGACTGATCGATACATCTTTTCCTGTACATCTTCCGGCATAGAACTTGACATGCCGTCGATATACATCTCATTCGTATAACGGCCTTCCGGCTCAATAAATACCTGATGACTGTTTTTTTCACCGAATTTAACGACTTTATCTTCAATGGAAGGGCAGTAGCGCGGACCAATTCCATCAATAATGCCTGCATAGATCGGTGATCTGTCTAAATTCGCACGTATTATGTCATGTGTTTTTTCACAGGTATGAGTCAGCCAGCAGGAAACCTGTTCAATCTGAACATCTTCCGGATCAGTTGAGAAGGAGAATGGAACGACCCGTTCGTCGCCTTTCTGTTCCTCCATCTTTGAAAAATCAATTGTCCGTTTATCAATTCTCGCAGGCGTTCCTGTTTTAAACCGCATTACTTCTATATTATGTAAAATTAAAGACTGTGTCAGATGTGTCGCTGCCTGCAGGCCATTCGGACCGGAATGAGTGATCACTTCTCCGCAAAGACACCGTGCATTTAGATAAACACCGGTACACAATACAACTGCCTTACTGTGATATACAGCACCGGATACTGTTTTCACACCACAGCATATATTGTTTTCAATCATCAGATCAGAGACTTCTGCCTGGCGTATCGTAAGATGATCCGTATTTTCCAGCACGTTCCTCATAGACTGACTGTAATCTTTTTTATCAGCCTGCGCGCGCAAAGAGTGTACTGCAGGACCCTTTGAGCGGTTCAACATCTTGGACTGAATAAACGTACGATCAATATTCTTTCCCATTTCCCCGCCAAGTGCATCAATTTCACGCACAAGATGTCCTTTTGAACTTCCTCCGATATTCGGATTGCAGGGCATCATGGCAATGCTGTCTGCACTGACCGTAAATATGATCGTTTTAAGTCCCAGCCGCGCACAGGCGAGCGCAGCCTCACAGCCGGCATGTCCGGCTCCGACGACCACTACGTCAAAATTATGTTCTATCAAATCAATATCTCCTATATAAACCGGGGCTGCAGGGATATTATTCCTGTCACATACAAATTGGCAAAGCAGCAAAGAACAAAAACGGATTGTCTAAAAACAACTGTGTACGCATGCAATTTTTCTATTTTCAAAAATATGCATGCTTCATATCTCAGAGCAGGCATGCAGTTCTTCCCTTCTTTAAGAAATTGCATGCTTCTCGCACTTGTATCGGCATGTTATTCTGCCATTTTTAAGAAATTTGCATGCTTCCTGTCTCTAAGCAGGCATGCAATTCTTCTGTGCTTCAAGAAAACGCATGCTTCAAGCTTCTTGTCAGGCATGCATATTCTCATTACTTCAAGAAAACGCATGCCTCATTCTTCTGATCAGGCATGCAATTCTTCCCCTCTTGGATAATTTGCATGCTTCACACCCTTATATAAGCATGCTATTCTGCCATTTTTGAAAAATTTGCATGCCTCATGTTTCAGGACAGGCATGCAGTTCTTCCCTTCTTTGAAAAATTGCATGCTTCACACCCTTGTATCGACATGCTATTCTGCCATTTTTGAAAAATTTGCATGCTTCCTGTCTCTGGACAGGCATGCAGTTCTTCCCTTTTTTAGAAAAAAGCACGCTTCATGCTCTTTCCCCGTCATGCTCACGTACTATTTAGAAGAATGAACATCCCGACAAATCCCGATTCATTTTCCAAGACAAAAACCTGAAAAAATCTCATTGATCAGGTCTTCACTGACATCTGCGCCGATAATTCTTCCAAGTGCATCGCATGCAGCCATCAGATCAATGGAAAAGAAATCTTCCGGCATTCCATTTTGAATGCTTTCCTGTACCAGTGTCAGACTGTCATATGCATCCTGCAATGCGCGGGTATGGCGTGCATTTGTGATATAGATCTCATCATTCTGCGAAATCTGACCGGAAAAGAACATTTCACGAATACACTTTTCCAGTTCAGTAAATCCTTCTCTGTTCTTTGCAGATATTTCAAGAATTGTGCAGTCTGTATAACTGCTGATTTCCTCTTTTGTGACAATCATTTTTAAGTCACTTTTATTCAGCAGCACAATTGCTTTTTTCCCGCGGATCATTTTAAAAATATCCTGATCATTTTCATCAAGGCATTCTGAACTGTCCACCACATACAGAATCAGATCCGCGTCTTCTGCGTGTGAGCGCGCCCGGGATATACCGATCTGTTCAATCTTATCATCAGACTGCCGGATTCCGGCGGTATCAAGCAGACGCAGCGCAATTCCTCCAAATGTAACCTGATCCTCAAGTACATCCCGTGTCGTACCGGCAATATCTGTTACAATCGCTGTTTCTTCACCTGTAAGTGCATTCAGCAGCGATGATTTTCCTGCATTTGGACGCCCGACAATTACTGTCTTTATTCCTTCCCGGATCATCTTTCCGGAATCTGCGGAACGGATCAGATCAGAGATCAGCAGCTTCTGTTCACTGACAATTGAATTCAGCTCACTTAAATGTTCTCCGATATCTATATGTTCCGGATCATCCAGCGCAGCCTCGATAAAAGCCGTCTCATGAAGCAGCTTCTTCCTGATTTCATGAATCCGGCCGGAGAGTGCACCGGAGAGCTGGCGGACGGAAGACTGCAGCGCATACTGGTTTCTTGAAGAAATGATATCCATTACTGCTTCAGCCTGTGAAAGGTCAATTCGTCCGTTCAGAAATGCGCGCTTTGTAAATTCACCGGGTTCGGCAGGTCTGACACCTGTCTGCAGGACTGTATCCAGAACTTTCTGAGCAGCAAACACACCGCCGTGACAGTCTATCTCCACAACATCTTCACGTGTAAAAGTATGCGGAGCTCTCATCAGCATAATCAGTACTTCATCGACAATGCTTCCCTTGTCATCAGTCCGATCTTCATCAGCTGCATCAGCAGAAATATGTTCCGGCGGCTTCCGGATCCACCCGTAGTGAATGGTATTTCCCTTCTGTCCGGACAGCTTTTTCCTGACGGGAGAAACAAAGATCTGATCTACAGCACTGACTGCATCCGGTCCGCTGACTCTGATAACAGCAATTCCGGCAGGCGAAGCTGCCGTAGAAATTGCAGCAATCGTATCCTCATAACGGCTCATATCCAATCCCCCTGCATTTCATTCCGGTAAATATCAGGCCGGTCCCTGCTGTTTTTGCAATACACAAACTGTTTGTTTCTTACATTCGCCTACGATTTTACAAAAAGCCGGGACTTCTTTCAAGTCCTACCTTTACCTCCACAAAAAAGAGAAGGACATATGTTTTCAGGCGAACTCCAGCACTACAATAAAGAGACGGATATATGTTTCCTGCGAATTCTATCTGAGCAGGGAAACATATATCCGTCTCTCACACAACATTTAAAACAACTTACCGCTCATATTTCCCTGAGCGTTCGGATCTTTCATATCTGGCCGGTGTTACAACTACGTAGCGGTACGGCTCATTGCCTTCGCTGTGTGTCTCTACAAACCGGTTGCTCTGCAGGCTGGAATGAATAATCCGTCTCTCATATGGATTCATCGGCTCGAGTGAAACAGGTCTTCTTGTCTTTTTCACCTTGCGGGCGATGTTGGATGCAAGATTCTCCAGCGTCTCTTTTCTGCGGCGTCTGTAGTCTTCGGTATCCAGCTTGATTCTTACGAAATGTTTCTGGTCACGATTGACAACAAGGCTTGTCAGATACTGAAGAGAGTCCAGTGTCTGTCCGCGCTTGCCGATCAGAATACCCATATCTTTTCCTGCAAAATCAATGTTCAGCGCATCTGCTTCCTTATCATATTCCATTGTAATATCAACCGGAAGTTCCATTGCCTTAAATACGCTGTCCAGGAATTTGGAAGCAGAAGCTTTCATTGTAATAATATCTTCTTCGGAACGCTCCGGAGCGGATTCATCCGCTGCAGTATTATCAGAATCATCTGCCTGTGCTTCGGATGTATCTTCCGATTCTGCAGATTTTTCTTCTTTCACGGAAGCCGGAACATCTGCTGTTTTTTCAGACTGTTCTGCTGCAGCTGCATCATCTGATTTCTTTTCATTTTCTAAAATTGCTTCTCTGACAGACTCCTTCAGGACTTCCTCAGCTGCAGACATTTCGACTTCTGCCGGTTCTTCTTTTTTACGTGCACGAATGACTGCCGGTTTTGCACCAATTCCAAGAAAACCGCTGCTGCCTTCACTGATCACCTGATACTCAAGACGATCGCTGGAAACTCCGAGATCGATGCAGGCTTTTGTAATTGCTTCCTGTTTTGTTTTGGCCTGAATTTCAATAAATTCCATCACGAAGACCCCCTGTTATTTTTTCTTATTTCCTTTGCGGCTGTTTTTCTCGTCAAAACGGGCAACCATATTTGCCTTGGCCGTTATACTGTCTTCCGGCGCATTTTTTGCTGCTTCGGAATAATTTAAATCTGCCTTATCCAGATCTTTATATTTCGGATCCGCAATTTTTCTTGCGTTTTTGTGGGCAGTATTGGTAATTGTACTCTGACCGGGTGCCTGACGGTTCTGACGGGTCACGCCCTGTTTTTCTGCCTTTTTCGCCTGTTTTTCTTTTGCTTTTTCGATGAGCTCATTGGCATCCATCTTTGCGATTCTCTGGTTGATTACAACCTGCTGTACACTTCGAATGAGTGCGCCGGCAATCCAGTAGATACCGATACCCATGGAAAATGTCATGCAGAGAAATGCAGAGAAAATCGGCATGGTCATATTCATGGTACGCATGGAACTGTCCATTGCGGCATTGTCGCCGCCTGTGGAAGCCTGCGGCATCAGCTTATAGTTCAGCCACTGGGTAAACCATGCAAGTACCGGAACAAGAACCGCGATCAGAAGCAGGAGCCAGGAGTGACTCGCAAAACTGCTCCGGATAACATCCCACGGAGATTCCGAAATATTAATTCCCAGGAAATTGTTGATCTTCGAGCTGTAATTGCTGACATCAGCAATCTGTGTACTGAGAGAAGAAAAATATCCGTCAGAAGCAAGCAGTTTGTACTGTGCCGGCTTCAGCAGGTATAAAAAGTCCGTAATCTGATTCAATGTCGGTTCATCGCTGAACCGGATTCCACGGACCGAGCTTTCTTCGATGAATTTCTGAAGCAGAGCAGTAGATCCTGAAGTACTCTGGATCTGCGCTGCCAGCTGACTGAAAATATCACCGACTCTGGTGATATAGCCCGGAATTTTATAAATAACCTGATACAGCGCGAATAAAAGCGGCATCTGAATTGCCAGTGTCACACAGCTGCCGGACATGGAAACGCCGTATTTTTTATAAAGAGCCTGCGTTTCCTCCTGCATCGCCATGCGGGATGCCTGATCATTCCTGCCTTTGTATTTCTGCTGAATCTTCTGCAGTTCCGGGTTGACAACACTCATCATTTTGGAATTTTTCTGCTGCTTAATCTGCAGCGGCGTCATTGCGATATAGACAATGATCGTATACAAAATAATCGCAAGACCGATATTTGCATAACTGACCTTTTCACCAAAAATGATAACAGACTTTCCAAATGCATTGATGTTGATATAAGCAAGACCCTCATAAATTCCATTCATAATCAGACCGAGCAGTCTTGCAATCCAACCGATGATTGGTGTCGTCGATTTTGTTAATAAAAGTTCCAAAATAAGACTCCTTTTCGTGCGCGATGCGCACATTCCTTGTGTGCAGCTTACGGAACCGGGTCGTATCCGCCTTTAGAAAAGGGGTTACATCTCAAAATTCTCCAGATTGCCAGTAAGCCTCCCTTCAGGGCACCGTATTTTTCAATGGCCTCAAGACCATAATTGGAACACGTCGGATAGTAGGGACACTTCGTGCTCTTCAACGGTGATAAATGCTTTTGGTAAAAACGAATCAGACGAATCAGAATACGTTTCATCTTTATCTATTCCTCCAGCAGATGGTGTTTTGCCGCAAGCTGTAACATTGCACGTTCAATCGCAGCATACGTACAGTCCCTTGCATTTACTCTTGCTACAATCACCACATCATAACCAATGCGGTATTTCTCCTCATGCAGACGATAACTTTCTCTGACCAGTCTTGTCAGATGATGGCGCACAACACTGTTGCCTACCTTTTTGCTGACGGATATTCCGATCCGGTTTCTGGCAAGATCATTTCTTCTCACGTACATCACCAGGTTTTTGTTTGCGTACGATCTGCCTGTCCGGTATACCAGCCTGAAGTCATTATTCTTTTTGAGGCTCTCTGAATTACGCATGGTTTCTTATAATAACAAGAAAGACCACATCACTGCGGTCTTTGCAATCTGGTTAAGCTGATAAACTCTTTCTGCCTTTCAGTCTTCTGGCAGCTAATACCTTTCTTCCGCCCTTCGTACTCATTCTTTTACGAAAGCCATGAACTCTCTTTCTTGAAAGCTTCTTCGGCTGAAATGTCATTTTCACGGTCCCAACACCTCCTTTTTTACTCTGGATTATGTACAGAGAATAACATCCTCATTATATTCACAAACCCCTTTTGCGTCAAGGAATTTCTTAGTGTTTTTTTTTCATGTTTTTTGTGATACTATATAAAAGGAATATTTTCGTTATCAAACACAAAATATAGTCTGAAGTCCTTTTTTTACAAAGAGAAAAGAGGCACAGATTATCAGAACAGAAAGCGTTTATTTATAGTATGTTAGAACTGATCAACAGTAAATGGAACGATATACTGGAGTATATTCGCGACGACCAGGAGATGGGAAGTATTTCCTTTACAACCTGGCTTAAGCCGCTGTACCTCTCCCGTTTTGAAAATAATACGGCATATGTCGACGGTCAGATTCCGCAGACCGCATCAGATTATATTAAAAGAAAATACCTTCTTCCGCTGAAGGTGGCCATCGCAGAAATAACTGGAATTGACTGTGATGTTGTATTTACTTTTTCAGAAAATGAAGACGAACAGTATCTGAAGATGCGGACGATGGATGCCGGACTGAATCCACGCTACACATTCGATACCTTTGTCGTCGGCAGCAATAATAAATTTGCGCATGCAGCGGCACTTGCCGTGGCAGAGTCTCCGGGAAAATATTATAATCCGCTGTTTGTATACGGAGGCGTCGGTCTCGGCAAAACCCACCTGATGCATTCGATTGCGCATTTTGTAATAAGAAACAATCCTGATATGCGCGTTCTTTATGTCACAAGCGAAGACTTTACCAATGAAGTCATCGCCGCGATCCGTAACGGCAGCCCGGCTGTTCTCACAAAATTCCGTGAAAAGTACAGAAATATTGATGTCCTTCTGATCGACGATATCCAGTTCATCATCGGAAAAGAATCAACACAGGAAGAATTTTTCCACACATTTAATGCGCTGCACGCGGCCAACAAGCAGATTATCCTCTCCTCTGACCGCCCGCCGAAAGAATTTGATGTACTTGAAGAGCGAATCAAATCGCGGTTTGAATGGGGTCTCATGGCGGATATCCAGAGTCCTGATTTTGAGACGCGTATGGCAATTCTTCAGAAAAAAGTTGAACTTGACGGAAATAAAGTAGACGATAAAGTACTGGAATATATCGCGGAAAATATCAAGTCTAACATTCGTGAGCTGGAAGGGTCACTTAATAAAGTAATGGCAAAAGCCCGTTTCTATAAGAGAGAGGCAGATGTCCAGCTGGCTGAGGAAGCACTGATTGATATTATATCACCGAGCGAAAAACGGATTATTACACCGCAGTATATTCTGGACATTGTCGCAGATCATTTCGGTCTGTCCATTGATGATCTGCGCGGCAGCAAGCGATCGAAGAACATCGCTTATCCCCGTCAGATTTCCATGTACCTGATCCGTCAGTATACCGAAACCAATTTTACAGACATCGGAAAGCTTCTGGGCGGCCGTGATCACACAACGATTATTCACGGCCATGATAAAATTGAAGAAGATCTTAAGACAGATGAGGAACTGAAGGCAGTGATCCATCTGCTGAAGAAAAAAATCAACCCTGCTTAATAAGTTTTTCCACAAAACCATGTGGAATCAATGTGAACAGGATGTGGATGAATGTGGATGATTTTCTTTTCCACAGTTCATTCACAAATCATACCGGTTTCATTCACGGAGGTATCTGGATAACTTTTTCAGTTATTTTGCGGATCTGTTCCTGTTTTCCACATATCAACATCTGTTAAGAATGAGAATAAGAATCTCTTAAATACTTATATGTTATCCACTTTTGATTTCTGAAAGGAGCCCGTGCACATGAAACTGACGTTTGAGCACCAGGAACTTTTAAAAAGCGTCAATATCGCTATGAAAGCTGTTTCATCTAAAACAACCATGCCGATTCTGGAATGTATTCTTATTGATGCCTCTGCAGATCAGATTCGTTTCATTTCCAATGATATGGAACTTGGTATTGAGACAATCGCAGAAGGTACAATTATTGAGCGGGGTATGGTTGCGCTGCACGCAAAGACTTTTTCTGAAATCATCAGAAGACTTCCTGCCAGCACTGTTACAATCGAAACCGGCGAAAACCTTCTGACGCGCATCACATGTGAAAAAGCAAAGTTTGATATTCCCGGACAGGCCGGCGACACCTTTGCATATCTCCCGATTGTCGAGCGCAATGCTTCTGTATCGGTTACGCAGTTTACACTCCGGCAGATGATCAATCAGACGATTTTCTCAACAGCTGCAAATGAGACCAATAAAATCATGACCGGTGAGTTATTTGAAATGAATGGCGGCAATCTCAGAATTGTGGCGCTTGACGGTCACAGAATTGCCATTCGCATGCAGGAACTGGGCGCAGATGTGGAAAACAGAAGAGTGATTATACCCGGCAAGACACTCCAGGAACTTTCAAGGATTATTGACGGCGGACTGGAAGATCCGGTAACGATTTATTTCTCTGACAATCATGTTATTTTTGAATTTGACAGAACCATGGTACTTTCCAGACTGATCGACGGAGAGTATTTCAGTGTAGATCAGATGCTGTCCAATGACTACGAGACGAAAGTTACGATTCATAAACAGGAACTGATTAACTGCATCAACCGCGCATCATTGCTTGTGCGGGAAAGTGATAAAATGCCGGTGATTCTGAATATCAGTGACAATACAATGCAGCTTTCGATCAATACAGCAATCGGTTCCATGGATGAAGCAATGGATATTGAGATGGAGGGAAAGGATATCCGGATCGGATTTAATCCAAAATTCCTGCTGGATGCACTTCGTGTGATCGATGACGAAGATGTTGCAATGTACTTCATCGGACCGGTGGCGCCATGTTATATCAGAGATGATGAAGGAAAGTATAATTATATTGTGCTTCCTGTAAATATAGCGAGGTAACGAGGAATGCATATCCGTGCAAAATCGAATGCAGGGATTTGCCCGATTCAATTATTCTTTTTAAAGAGATATGAGCATGCATGTGTTTGTTCTTAAGTGTTTTTGCATGCTTGCTGATTGCTTTAAAGCATGCATTATTTTAAATATAAGAAGATCTGCATGCCGAGATAATGGCGTGAGGCATGCAAATATTTCGAAAATGGCAGATTAGCATGCAAAAGCAAGGGCGTGAGACATGCATTTTCTTAAAATAGAGAAGAACTGCATGCCTGCGCTGAGATATGAGACATGCATATTCTCAAAACAGCGAAGAACTGCATGCCTGCGCTGAGATATAAAGCATGCATTTTCTTGAAAACAGAAAAAACAGCATGTTTATCTGATGTTGAAAAGCATGCATAATCTTTATACAAAAGAATTTGCATGTGTTTAAG